>NZ_JBVJNZ010000012.1:145874-339950 GCF_055583445.1 Streptomyces sp. NPDC104761
CGCCCTGGGACGGTGCCGGCGGTCGATGCAGCTCCGCGACCCTTTGGGGCGCCGCCCCGGGATCAGCGTCGCCGGCTGCGGGGGCGTCGTGGCTGGCCGCGCCGTTCCCCGCGCCCCTTGGGGGCGCTGCCCCGGCATCGGCGTTTTCAGCTGCGGGCGCATCGTGGCTGGGCGCGCCCTGGGACGGTGCCGGCGGTCGATGCAGCTCCGCGACCCTTTGGGGCGCCGCCCCGGGATCAGCGTCGCCGGCTGCGGGGGCGTCGTGGCTGGTCACGCCGTTCCCCGGGCCCCTTGGGGGCGCGCCCGACTGGGGCACGCCGGGCTGAGGTGTCTCCGGAGTTCCCGCCAGCAGGAGTGCTGCCCTGCCGCCGTCCTGCTTGCGGAGCAGGCGGATTGCGTCGGCCGCGGAGGACGGAGTGGTCACCGCGATCGCGTCCGCCGCGGTGCCGAAGGCTGCTGCCAGGGCTACCTCGTGGCCCGGGGTCACGGTGAGGAGTTCTGCCGCCGGGCCCAGGATGCCGGTGAGGCGGTCACGGGCACCGAGCAGTATGCCGGTGCCGTCCTTGCGGCGCAGGCCGAGGGCCAGCGCCTCGTGGCGGGCCTGGGTCGCGGCGCGTCTGCGTTCCGCCGCCGTGAGGGCCTCGCGGGCCGCGGTCAGGGCCGCCTCCGCCTCGGCCAGCCGGTGCTTGGCCTCGTCGTGCCGGCCGGCCAGTTCCTCGTCGCCGGCGTCGAGGCCGTCGACCTCCGCCTTCAGCGCCTCGTACTCCTCCTGCGCCGAGACCGCCCGTTCCTGGGCCTCGTCGCGGGCGGCGGCCAGCCGGTCGATCTCGGCCTGGGCGGACGCGGCACGGGAGCGGGCCGCGCCCACCTGGCCGTTCAGCCGGGCCAGGCTCTCGCGGCGGTCGGCGATGGAGCGGGCCACGTCCTTCAGGCGCCGTTCTTCGAGGGCGAGCGCGCGCTCCAGCTCGGCCCGGTGCGCGACGGTGTCGTCCAGGGCGTGCTGGGCCGCCTCCAGGGAGGCCTCCAGCTCGGCCTCCTGCTCACGGATGCGGTGGGCCTCGCGCTCCATGTCCTCGGGGTCGCGGCCGCGCCGTTCCTCGGGGGGCGTGGAGGTGGCGCTCTTCACCCGGGCGTCGGCCAGCGAGATGGTGCCGCGGACGCGTTCGGCGAGCTGGGAGAGCTCGTACCAGGTCTGCTGGGCCCGCTGCAGGCGCGGGGTGAGCTGCCGTACCTCGTCTTCCAGGAGCGCCTCCCGCTGGAGGGCCTTCTTCAGCTCCTGCTCGGCGGCTTCCTTGCGTTCCTTGAGGGCGGCCTCGTCGGCGACCTCGGTCTGGAGCGCCTGGCGCAGTCGTACGAGGTCGTCGGCGAGCAGGCGCAGGCGGGCGTCGCGGAGGTCCGCCTGGATGACGGCGGCTCTGCGAGCGACGGCGGCCTGCCGTCCGAGGGGCTTGAGCTGGCGGCGCAGTTCGTCGGTCAGGTCCTGCACGCGCGCGAGGTTGGCCTGCATCGCGTCCAGCTTGCGCAGCGCCTTCTCCTTGCGCTTGCGGTGCTTGAGGACACCGGCCGCCTCCTCGATGAAGGCCCGGCGGCCCATCGGGTCCGCGTGCAGGACGGAGTCGAGCTGGCCCTGGCCGACGATGACGTGCATCTCGCGGCCGATGCCGGAGTCGGAGAGGAGTTCCTGGATGTCCAGGAGACGGCAGGTGTCGCCGTTGATCTGGTACTCGCTGCCGCCGTTGCGGAACATGATCCGCGTGATGGTGACCTCGGCGTACTCGATGGGCAGCGCGCCGTCGGAGTTGTCGATGGTCAGGGACACCTCGGCACGGCCCAGCGGGGGGCGGCCGGTGGTGCCGGCGAAGATGACGTCCTCCATCTTGCCGCCGCGCAGCGACTTGGCGCTGTGCTCGCCCATGACCCAGGTGAGCGCGTCCACGACGTTGGACTTGCCCGAGCCGTTCGGACCGACGACACACGTGATCCCCGGCTCGAACCGGAGCGTGGTCGCCGAGGCGAACGACTTGAACCCTCGGAGGGTCAGGGCCTTGAGGTGCACGCCGTGGGACTCTACCCGGCGCCGCTACCGCACTCCACGACCCCTCGCAACCTCGCGGTTTCGCGCATGAACATGCAGGGCACACCAGACGTTAAAGAAGGTGAAAGGATGCGCGAGGCTGAAACGGGGCGGGAGCGCAAGAAAGAAGGGACGCCGAGGCGTCCCTTGCAAATCTTGACAACTTAAGCGGTTGAAAGGGCTGCCCGACCGCCGTATGTGCTGTTGTGGAGCGATGCAGCGATCAGGTGAGCGCAGGCTCCGCCTGGTTTGCGTCGATGCTCTCCATGATCCTGTCGGGAGAAGCGGCAGCCGTCAGCGCGTCGTTCTCGGCCTGGATCCGTACGAGCTCGGATTCGAGGTCCTGGACACGCTGCTGGAGCCGTCGCATCTCGGCGAGGAGTCGCGGGTCGGAGCCGCCGACGTAACCGAGAAGCGCCTTTGCCATGATGGATGGTCCTCCACACTGAGTGACCGACCGAAGCGGTGTGGGTCGTGAGGGATTCGCACCCGTGGTGCTTGACACATCCGAGTGTTTCTCGACTGTTGCGCCATGCCAAACAGCTCAGGTGCGCGGGGCTTTCAGCGTCTCACCAAAAAGTTTGACGGTCAACACGATCACGCCCTGCATTGGCGGGCGAACCCGTAGTCGGGCGGCCCTGTTCGGGCGACGCTGCGACTCTCACGGGGCCCTCAGGGCGTGGCGATCATCTGTAAGTGCGGAGCCTGCCACGACACGCGGTTCTTGGCAACCACCAGGCCATTTCTGCTCGGGGCACATGCCGGTGGCAGTTCGCTCCGCTTCCGCCCGTGCGGCTCCACGGCGCGGGCTCAGCGGATGGCGAAGCCGTCGTAGCCGCCCCGCGGTGTGTCCCAGATCTCGGTGACACCCTCCACCCGCCCGGGCGTGTCATCGCCCTGGAGCCAGTCGAGCAGCCCTTCGCAGCCCGCCCGGGAGCCCTCCGCAACCACCTGGACGCGGCCGTCGCCCAAATTGAGAGCAAAACCACTCAGGCCCCCGATCTCCAGCGCCTTGGCCCGCGTGAACCAGCGGAAACCCACGCCTTGTACACGTCCGCGCACCCAGGCGACCAGTCGCACATCCTCGCTCATGGGGTGCAACCTAACCGGCCAATGTCACTCGGGGCACTCCCTCGTTCGGCGGCATGCGGTACCGTCCCCACCCAATGAATCTCATATGAAACTCACTCGATCGGGTGAGTCTGGTTGACCAGACGGAGTCATGAGCCACACCGGCCCCTGGTCGACCGGATCGCGAGGACGAGGGAAGAGGGCAAGGACATGGGACGCCACCGACGCCACGCCGCCGGCCGCGCCGCCACGGGCCACGCCACGGGGATCACGGAGCACGACGGCTCCTACCCGGGCGGCCACGACCCGCAGGACTCGTACGCGGGCCTCCGCTACGGCACGGGCACGGCGGCCTACCTGCGCCAGGAGGAGTACGCCGACGCCAACGCGCGCAGCTCGGCCTACCTCTTCGCGAACGAGGACGACTACGCCCGCTTCATGAACACCGCCGAGTTCCCGGTCGAGGAGCTCACCGCGCGCCGTGGCTCCTCCTCGGGCGGCGGGCACCGGCGCCGCAAGAAGTCGGGGCGGCCCGTGGCCACCGGGCTGCTCGGGGTCTCCGCCGCCGTTGCCATCGGCACGGTCGCGGTGGCCACCGGTCTGGTGCCCGGCCTGGAGAACTACAAGCTCGGCGGCGGCAGCAGCACGACCGGCGGCGAGCGGGTGCAGGCCGACGGCGCGCCCACCAACACGGCCACCGAGCAGGGCGGCACCTCCGGCAGCGCCGAGAGCCGCGGCACCGGCTCCTCGACCAGCCGTGACACCCAGCGCTCCGCCTCGCCGGCGGCCCCGTCGGCGTCCGCCTCGAAGTCCGCCTCAGCCTCAGCCTCCGCGTCGGCGTCCGCGTCCGCGTCCGCCACCCCGACGAAGACGGCGACCAAGAAGCCGACGACCGCCGAAACGCCGTCCAGGAAGGCGACGGCGAGCCCGAGCAGGACGGCCACCAAGGCGCCGGTGAAGACCGCCGCGCCGATCACCACCTCCCAGGAGGCGGTCGTCGAGGCCGAGGTGCTGAAACTGGTGAACGAGGAGCGGGCGAAGGTCGGCTGCAGCGCCCTGTCCGCGAGCTCCTCGCTGACCAGGCTGGCCGAGGCGTTCAGCGACGACATGGCCGCGCGGAACTTCTTCGACCACACCGACCCGGACGGCAAGTCGCCGTGGGACCGAGCCGCGGCGGCCGGCATAACCAACCTCGGCGGCGAGAACATAGCCCGGGGCCAGGCCACCGCCCAGGCCGTCATGGACGCCTGGATGAACAGCGATGGCCACCGCGCCAACATCCTGAACTGCGACTTCAAGACCCTCGGGGTCGGCGTCCACTTCGGCGAGGGCGGTCCTTGGTGGACACAGGACTTCGGCTACTGAGCGCGTCGCCGGCCAGGCCGTTCGTTCGCCGTCGGCCACGCTGACCCGTCGCCAGCGGTACTAACCAACAGTTAGCGCACCCTGTCGGGTTAGCGCTGCATTCCCGTACGCTTGGGGCATGACCATCACCCAGGACGGCGTCGTGGAGCCGCAGCCTCCGTACGACGTCTTCGCCCGGGACTGCCCCTCGCGCACGACCCTCGAGCACGTCATGGGCCGCTGGGGCGGGCTCACCCTGAGCGCGCTGCACGAGGGGTCGTTCCGGTTCAACGAGCTGCGCCGGCGCGTGGACGGTGTCAGCGAGAAGATGCTCTCCCAGACGCTCCAGGCGCTGGAGCGCGACGGCCTGGTGCACCGCGAGGCGCAGCCGACCAACCCGCCGCGCGTCGACTACGAGCTCACCCCGCTCGGCCGCGGGGTCGCCGAGCGCCTGCTGGCCGTCGTGCACTTCGTGGAAGGCCGGATGGACGAGGTGCTGGCCGCCCGCGAGCGTTACGACGAGACGCGCGGCGCCCGCTGACACTGCGGGCAGAAGTAGCTGGACCGGTTCATCCAGGGCCGCCTGCGCATCGGCGTCCCGCATCGCCGGCAGGGCAGCCCCTCGCGGCCGTAGGCGTCCAGCGAGCGGTCGAAGTACCCGGACTCGCCGTTGACGTTGACGTACAGGCTGTCGAAGCTGGTGCCGCCGACGGCCAGGGCCGCGTTCATCACGTCCCGTACATGGCCGAGGAGTTCGGCGGTGCGCGGGCGGGTGAAGCCGGCGGTCGGCCGCTCGTAGTGGAGGCGGGCGCGCCAGAGGGCCTCGTCCGCGTAGATGTTGCCGACTCCGCTGATCAGCGACTGGTCGAGCAGCGCCCGCTTGATGGTGGACCGCTTCCGGCGCAGCGCCTGGTGGAAGGCCTCGTCGTCGAACAGCGGGTCGAGGGGGTCGCGGGCGATGTGCGCGATGACGTCCGGCAGTCCGTCGAGCGTGTTGTCGTGCAACGACAGTCCGCCGAACGTGCGCTGGTCGACGAACCGGAGTTCGGTGCCCAGGCCGTCGCCGAACCGGACGCGGATCCGCAGGTGCTTCTCGTCCGGCGCCTCGTGCGGCTGCACCAGCAACTGGCCGCTCATGCCGAGATGCGCGAGGACCGACTGGTTGGTGTCCTCCAGCGGCAGCCACAGGTACTTGCCGCGCCGGCTCGGAGTGCCGATGCGGTGGCCCTTGAGCCGGTGCGCGAAGTCGTCGGCGCCGGCCACATGCCGTCGTACGGCACGCGGGTGCAGGACCTCGGCCTCGGCCACGACGCGATGGGCGACCCACCGCTCCAGGCCGCGCCGGACGACCTCGACCTCGGGCAATTCAGGCATCGGGACTCCCGGGAAGGACCGTGGACGATCCGAGCGCCCGCCTCCGTGGACCGGTGGCGGGCGCTCGGGCTGCGCTGTTCGTCAGGCGGAGGCGGCGGACGACGGCGGGCCGTCGTCCTCCTCGGCTTCGGCCTTGGCCGCCTGCTCGGCTGCCTTGGCCTTGGCCCGCTCGTCCGCCGCGGCGCGGATGGCGCGCCAGGCGGACTCGGCGGCCTGCTGCTCCGCCTCCTTCTTGCTGCGGCCGGTGCCGGTGCCGTACGAGACGCCTCCGACGCGGGCGGCAGCAGTGAAGGTCTTCTCGTGGTCGGGGCCGGTCTCCGTGACCAGGTACTCGGGCACGCCGAGGCCCTCCGTCGCGGTGAGCTCCTGGAGACTGGTCTTCCAGTCCAGGCCGGCTCCGAGGTTCGAGGACTTCTCGATCAGCGGGTCGAAGAGCCGGTGCACCAGCTCGGACGCCGAATCGAGGCCCTGGTCGAGATAGACCGCGCCGATCACCGCTTCCAGGGTGTCGGCGAGGATGGACGCCTTGTCCCGGCCGCCCGTGCCCTCTTCACCCCGGCCGAGCCGGATGAAGGAACCCAGGTCGAGACCGCGGCCCACCTCCGCGAGCGCACGCGAGTTCACCACCGCGGCCCGGAGCTTGGCCAGCTGGCCCTCGGGCAGGTCGGGGTGAGTGTTGTACAGCGTGTCCGTGACGACGAGACCGAGGACGGAGTCACCGAGGAACTCCAGCCGCTCGTTCGTCGGCAGGCCGCCGTTCTCGTACGCGTAGGAACGGTGGGTCAGCGCACGCACCAGAAGGGCGGACTCGAGCTTGTAGCCGAGCCGCCCTTCCAGAAGCGTGTGGGACGAGGCCGTGCTGTCCGTCTTCTTCTTGGCGGTTGGGTCCGCCTTGGGCTCATCGCCCTTCTTGGGACTGGACACAGTGCCTCTCACCTGGCCGCTCAGACTTCGAGGACCTGGCGCTTGTTGTAGGTGCCGCAAGACGGGCACGCGATGTGCTGCTGCTTGGGCTCGTGGCAGCGCTCGCACGCAACCAGGGTGGGGACCGCAGCCTTCCACTGCGACCGGCGGTGGCGCGTGTTGCTGCGCGACATCTTCCGCTTCGGAACAGCCACGGCTACTTCTCCTGCTTCTCGTCGACGCCCGCTTCCGCGTCAGCGCCGCTCATCTCGTCCTTCTCGCCGTCCTTCATGGATCCGGCGAGTCCCTGCAAAGCCGCCCAACGGATGTCGACGGCGTCGTGGTGGTGGTCCGGGTCGTCCGTGAGCCGGGCTCCGCACTCGGAGCACAGGCCCAGGCAGTCGTCCTGGCACACCGGCTGCATCGGCAGTGCGAGCACCACCGCATCGCGCAGCACGGGTTCGAGGTCGAACAGGCCGTCCTCGATGAAGAACCTGTCCTCGTCGTCCTCGGCGTCGTCGCCCGGTTCCGCGATCACGCGGCCCCGGTCGTCGGCGTCAGGGTACGAGAACAGTTCCTGGAAGTCCGCTTCGAGCTCCTGCCCGACCGGCTCCAGACACCTTACGCACTCCCCCTCGGCCTGTGCACGGGCGGTGCCTGTGACGAGTACACCTTCCATGACCGACTCGAGCCGGAGTTCGAGCTCCACCGGGGCGCCCTGCGGCACTCCGATGACCCCCTTGATCCCGAAGTCCTCGGGAGCGTCGATCGTGCGGGTCAGGCGCTGCAGGGCACCAGGACGCCGTCCCAGCTCGTGCGTGTCGAACACGAACGGGTTGCGGTGGTCGAGGCGCGCGTGAGGAGCCATTCCTGCTTTCGATCTACGAGTTCAGAGGGACGCCGTCCGGAGACGCCTCCGGGCAGCGTGGATCGCGGACGTAGACGCGACCGAAGAGCCAGGATACTGGACCTTTCGCTGTCGGCCCAATCCGCCGGTCCTTGGCCGCCCTCCGCCGGGTTGGTCCGGGCGTTGTTACAGGCCCCGCCCCTGCTCGTAGGCCCGCAGCTGCTCCGGCGTGATCATGCTGGTGTCGAAGAGGCTGGTCTCGTCGAGGGCGTACGACTGGTGCTGCTGATGCTGCTGGGCCGCCTGCTGCTGGGGGTCGTAGACGGGCTGCTGGCCGGTGTCGTAGCCCTGGTAGGCGGCGGCGTACGGATCGGCCTGCTGGTAGCCGTAGGGGTCCTGCTGGTAGCCGTACGCGTCCTGCTGGGCGTAGACGGGCTGCTGCTGGGGGTAGCCGTACGGATCCTGCGCCACGGGCTGCTGCATGGGCTGCTGGTCGTACTGCGGCTGGGGCTGCTGCTGGTGCTGGGGCTGGGCGGCGGGCTGCTCGGCCTGGGCCGCCCGCTCGTCCTGGTCGGCGAGGGCCGCGAGGTCGGCCAGGTAGTCGGCGTCGCTGGAGTGCTGGAACGTCGTGTTGTCGTCGGCCAGGGCGCCGAGGGCGTCGGAGGCGATCCGGCCGTGCAGCTTGGCGCGGCCCTTGCCGACGGCCTCCAGGGTCTTGGCGAGGACCGCCTCGAAGGCGCCGAGCTTGGCGTCCACGTACGCGTCGGCGTCCCGGCGCAGGGTCTCGGGGTCGTGGCTGCGCTCGGGGGCGTCCTCGTCCTCGTAGCCCTGCTCGTCCAGGCCCGGGCCGGTGCCGAGCAGCTTCTCGCGGCCGCGGCCGACCGAGCCGAGGGTCTTGGTGAGGACGACCTCGAAGTTGGCGAGCTTGGAGTCGACGTAGTCGTCGGCGTCGGCACGGACCTCCTCGGCCTCCTGGCGGGCCTCGGCGAGGATCCGGTCGGCCTCGGCCTGGGAGCGGCGGGCCACCTCGGTGTCGGAGATCAGCGAGCCCCGCTCGGCGTGCGCGGTCTCGATGATCCGCTCGGCTTCCATGCGGGCCTGCTCGACCATCTGGTCCCGGCCGCCGATCAGCTCCTCGGCCTGCGCGAGCGAGCCGGGCAGCGCCTGGCGCAGCTCTTCGAGCATCGCGAGCAGGTCGGCACGGTTGACCACGCACGACGCCGACATGGGCATGGACCGGGCGCCGGAGACCGTGCTCACGATCTCGTCGAGCTTCTTCTGCACGTCCACCTGTGCTCGCCACTCTCTACAGCTGGGTTGGAGACGGACGGGACGACTGTAGCCCCATCAGTCCTTGCCGAGACGCTTGTTGAGGGCCTCCAGAACGGCCGGCGGAACCAGGTGGGCGATGTCGCCGCCCCACTGGGCCACCTCCTTCACCAGCGAGGAGGAGAGGAAACTGTAGGTCGGGTTGGTCGGCACGAACAGCGTCTCGACTCCCGACAGACCGTTGTTCATCTGGGCCATCTGCAGTTCGTAGTCGAAGTCGCTGACGGCCCTGAGGCCCTTCACGATGGCAGGGATGTCGCGCTGCTTGCAGAAGTCGACGAGGAGGCCGTGGAACGCCTCGACCCGGACGTTGCCGTAGTCGGCGGTGACCGTGCGGATCAGGTCGATCCGCTCGTCGATCTCGAACAGGCCCTTCTTGGACTTGTTGATCATCACCGCGACGTAGACCTCGTCGTAGAGACGGGACGCACGGGCAATGATGTCGAGGTGTCCGTTGGTGATGGGGTCGAACGACCCGGGACAGACGGCGCGGCGCACTTGAGATCCCTCGCTCTCCGGTCCGGTCATCGTGCGTCTTCGCACGTAGCGGCGGCGCGACCGTACCAAAACGTTCCCTCGCCGTAGCGACGGGACCTGAGGCCCTCGAAGCCGGCCGGCCAGTTGAAAACGCCACCTCTGGTGCTGCGCTCCACGGTGACGAGAGCGTCCGGCGCGAGCCAGCCCCCGGAGTGGAGTGTGAGGAGAATCTCCCGAAGATCGTCGTCGGTGACGGCGTACGGAGGATCCAGGAAGACGATGTCGTACGGCGGTGTGGGCGCCGGTGACTGGATGATCTGCTCGGCCTTGCCCGCTCTCACCTCGGCGCCGGGCAGGCCCAGGTTCTTTACGTTTTCACGTACGACGCGGGCGGCTCTGGGGTCGGCCTCCACGAGCAGGGTGTGGCCGGCGCCCCTGGAGAGGGCCTCCAGGCCCACGGCCCCGGATCCCGCGTAGAGGTCGAGGACGCGTTCGCCGTCCAGGGGGCCGCCCAGGAGGGACTGCCAGGTGGAGAAGAGGCCTTCGCGTGCGCGGTCGGATGTCGGCCGGGTTCCGGTGCCGGGCGGCACGGAGAGGCGCCGTCCGCCTGCCTGGCCGGCGATCACGCGGGTCATCTTGAATCCTCGGTCCGGTGAGTTTTCCGGGGTGGTTACGGAGTCAGTTTGGCAGTAGGTGCGTCGT
Source organism: Streptomyces sp. NPDC104761 (assembly GCF_055583445.1). Taxonomy (NCBI): domain Bacteria; kingdom Bacillati; phylum Actinomycetota; class Actinomycetes; order Kitasatosporales; family Streptomycetaceae; genus Streptomyces; species Streptomyces sp. NPDC104761. The sequence continues at coordinate 155,996 of NZ_JBVJNZ010000012.1, forward strand.
GGTTGCTCGCGCAGTTCCCCGCGCTCCTTTCAGGGGCGATGCCCATCAGCCCTTTTCCAGGTACTGCTCTCTCTCCTCGTCCAAGAGGGCGTCCAGGGCCGTTCGCAGTCCGGGGAGGTCGGTCAGCTCCGGGTCATCGGCGACCAGAGCCGTCGCCTCCTCCCGTGCCTCCGCGATGATCTCCTCGTCCTCGATCACGGCGAGGACGCGGAGGCTGGAGCGGGCGCCCGACTGGGCCTGGCCCAGGACGTCGCCCTCTCTGCGCTGTTCGAGGTCGATACGGGAGAGCTCGAAGCCGTCCAGGGTCGAGGCGACCGCCGTGAGGCGCTGGCGGGCCGCGCTCGCCTCCGGCATCTCCGTGACCAGGAGGCACAGGCCGGGGGCGGAGCCGCGGCCCACCCGGCCGCGCAGCTGGTGGAGCTGGGAGACGCCGAAGCGGTCGGCGTCCATGATCACCATGGCGGTCGCGTTGGGGACGTTGACGCCGACCTCGATGACCGTGGTGGCGACGAGAACGCCGGTCTCCCCCGCCGCGAAGCGACGCATGACCGCGTCCTTGTCGTCGGGGTGCATGCGGCCGTGCAGGACCTCGACCTTGAGGCCGCTGAGCGGGCCCTTGGCCAAGTGGTCGGCGACGTCGAGGACGGCCAGCGGGGGGCGTTTCTCCGCCTCGTCCTCGACGGACTTCTTCGCCTTCCTGGGGTCGTCTTCCTCGTCGCCGATGCGGGGGCAGACGACGTAGGCCTGGTGGCCGTTGCCGACCTCCTCCCTGACCCGTTCCCAGGCGCGGGCCAGGAAGTGGGGCTTGTCGGCGGCGGGGACGACGTGGGTGGCGATCGGGGAGCGGCCTGCCGGGAGCTGGTCCAGGACGGAGGTCTCGAGGTCGCCGAAGACCGTCATCGCCACCGTGCGGGGGATGGGGGTGGCGGTCATGACGAGGAGGTGGGGCGGCTGCTTGCCCTTGCCGCGGAGGGCGTCCCGCTGTTCGACGCCGAAGCGGTGCTGTTCGTCGACCACGACCAGGCCGAGGTCGTGGAACTGGACCTTGTCCTCGATCAGGGCGTGCGTGCCGATCACGATGCCCGCGTCGCCCGTGACCAGGTCCAGCATCGCCTGGCGGCGGGCCGCCGTGCCCATCGAGCCGGTGAGGAGGACGACCTTGGTGGCGTGCTCCGCGCCGCCGAGCATGCCGCCCTCGGCCAGTTCGCCCATCATCTCGGTGATCGACCGGTGGTGCTGCTGGGCGAGGACCTCGGTGGGGGCGAGCATGGCGGCCTGACCGCCCGCGTCGACGACGGCGAGCATGGCGCGCAGGGCGACCAGAGTCTTCCCGCTGCCGACCTCGCCCTGGAGGAGCCGGTGCATCGGGTGCTCCGTCGCCAGGTCGTCGAAGATCTCCTTCGAGACCTTCTGCTGGCCGTCCGTGAGGGTGAAGGGGAGGCGGTCGTCGAAGGCGGTGAGGAGGCCGTCGGGGGACGGTCTGCGGGCCACCGCCGGGAGCAGGGCGTCGGCGTGGCGGCGGCGGGCCAGGGCGACCTGGAGGACGAAGGCCTCGTCCCACTTGAGGCGGTCGCGGGCCGCGGCGATGTCCGCCTTGGTGTGCGGGCGGTGGATCTTGAGGAGGGCTTCGGGGAGGGAGACCAGCCCGCGGCCCTCGCGGAGGGCCGGCGGGAGGGGGTCCAGGGCCTCCTGGGCGCTGGGGAGGACCGTCTGGACGGCCTTGCCGATCTTCCAGGACTCCAGTTTGGCGGTGGCCGGGTAGAGCGGGATCAGGGCTCCGGCCCAGGTCTCCACGGATTCGGACGGGTCGTCGCCGCGCAGCAACTCGTAGGCCGGGTGCGCCAGTTGGAGGCGCCGGTTGAAGACCGAGACCTTGCCGGCGAACATCGCGCGGGTGCCGGGCAGGAGTTCCTTGTGGGGTTTGTGCACGCCGTTGCCGAAGAAGACCAGTTGGAGCCGGCCGCTGCCGTCGGTGATCGTCACCTCCAGGCGCTGCCCCTTGCCGCGGGGCGCCTTGGCGGAGGCGAAGGTGTGCAGGCGGGCGTCGGCGACCATGGCGACCACCGTGACGTGTTCATCCATGGGCAGGTCGGCGAGGTGGGTGAGCTGGCCGCGCTCCTCGTATCTGCGGGGATAGTGGTGCAGGAGGTCGCCGACGGTGTGCAGGCCGAGATGCTCGGCCATCACCTTCGCGGTGGCTGGGCCGAGCACCTTCTTCAGTGGTTCTTGCAGTGCGGGCACGAGATCCATTGCACACCACACCACTGACAATGCCGTATATGTCTCGGGAAACCCCTGGTCAGGCGGCCGTTTTGAGTCATAGGATGGCGCGCTCCGGCCATCCTTCCGCGGTCACCGCCCCACCAGGGACCGCCCGACCCCGCGCCGACCACGTCTTCCCCCCTCCGGCGCAGCGACGATGGACTCCCAGACCTCACAGTCATCCCAGGCATCACAGTCACCTCATACGTTCCAGGTCGACCTGCGTGGTTTGGTGGACCTGCTCTCCCATCACCTGTACTCCAGCCCCAAGGTCTACCTCCGCGAGCTGCTGCAGAACGCGGTGGACGCGATCACCGCGAGACGGGCCGAGCAGCCAGACGCCCGGGCGCGGGTGCGGCTGTACGCGGACGGCAGCTCGCTCCGGGTGGAGGACAGCGGCGTCGGGCTCACCGAGTCGGACGTGCACAGCCTGCTCGCCACGATCGGGCGCAGCTCCAAGCGCGGCGACGGGCTGCAGGAGGCCCGCTCCGACTTCCTGGGCCAGTTCGGCATCGGGCTGCTGGCCTGTTTCGTGGTCGCCGAGCGGATCCGGGTGGTCAGCCGCAGCGCCCGGACGCCGGACGCGCCGCCCGTGGAGTGGACGGCCCGGGACGACGGGTCGTACACCGTAAGGACGTTGGCGCACGAGGCCCGGCCCGAGCCCGGTACCACCGTGTACCTGGTGGCGCGGGCGGGTGCGGCGGAGTGGCTGGACGAGCGGCGGGTGCTCGCGCTGGCGCGGGACTTCGGTTCGCTGCTGCCGTACGACGTCCGGGTGGGCGACGAGGCGGTCACCGACCTCCCGGCACCCTGGGACCGGCCGTACCCCTCCCCCGGCACCCGGCGGGTGGCGCTGGCCCGGCACTGTCACGAGCTGTTCGGTTTCACGCCGCTGGACTCGATCGCGCTGGACGTGCCGCTGGCCGGGATCCGGGGGGTGGCGTACGTGCTGCCGTCCGCGGTGAGTCCGGCGCAGCGGGCCACGCACCGCGTGCACCTCAAGGGCATGCTGCTCACCGAGCGGGCCGAACAGCTGCTGCCGGACTGGGCGTTCTTCGTGCGCTGTGTCCTGGACACGGACAGTCTGCGGCCGACGGCCTCGCGCGAGTCGCTGTACGAGGACGAGACGCTGGCCGCGGTACGGGAGGCGCTCGGCGAAAGGATTCGGTCCTGGCTGACCGGGCTCGCGGCCGGGGACCCGGAACGGCTCTCCGCGTTCCTGTCCGTGCATCACCTCGGGGTGAAGTCGCTGGCGCGGCACGACGCGGAGATGCTGCGGACGATGCTGCCGTGGCTTCCCTTCGAGACGACGGACGGGCAGCTTTCGCTGGAGGAGTTCGCGCAGCGGCACCCGGTGGTGCACTTCACGCGGACGGTCGAGGAGTACCGGCAGGTCGCGCCGATCGCCTCCGCGCAGGGCATCGGGGTGATCAACGGCGGTTACACCTACGACAGCGAGCTGGTCGAGACGCTGCCGTCGGTGCGGCCCGGGACGGTCGTCGCGGAGCTGGACGCGGACACCGTGACCGCGCATCTGGACGCCGTGGATCCGGCGGAGGAGCTGGCGGTGGCGGGGTTCCTGGCGGTGGCGCGGGCCAGGCTGGACCCACTGCAATGTGACATTGCACTGAGGGCCTTCCACCCCCTCTCGGTCCCCGCCCTCCACCTCGACGACCGCGCCGCCCGCCACGAACAGGCCCGTGCGGAGGCCGAGGAGCAGGCCGACGACCTGTGGGCGGGCATCCTGGGTTCGCTGCGCGGCAGCGCGCCGCGCGCCCGTCTGGTGCTCAACCACCTCAACCCGCTGGTCCGGCGGATCAGCGCCCTCAAGGACCCGGAGCTGATCGGCACCGCGACCGAGTCGCTCTACGGTCAGGCGCTGCTGATGGCCCAGCGCCCGCTGCGCCCGGCCGACTCGGCGCTGCTCAACCGCTCGTTCATCGGCCTCCTGGAGTGGGCCACTCATGGGGAAGACGATCGCTGATGGAGATTGCTGACTTCGACTCGCTGCGCCGGGCGATGGCGGAGAACTCCGAGGAGCCGGAGGGCCCCGCCCGCAACGCGCGCGCGGAGCAGCTGCTCGCGGAGGCCGAGCGGCTGAACATCCCGCTCGCCGTGATCGAGGCGCTCGGACACCAGCTGAAGGTCTACAACTACAGCTCCGAGAAGGACAAGATGTTCGTCCCGTTCGCGCGGCTGCTGCGGATGTGGGACGAGCGGCCCGAGGACTTCGACGAGTACGAGACGCATTCGCTGCACTGGGTCTTCAAGTGGATGACGGCCGGGATGCTCGACCAGCCGCACATCCCGCTCGCCTCGATCGAGAAGTGGCTGGGCGAGATGGAGCACCGCTACCGGCTGGCCGGGCACTCCGAGCGGGCGGTGCGCAGCGCGGAGTTCAGTGTCGCCGGGCACGTCGGTGACCTGCCGCGCGCGGAGCGGGCGTACGCGGCCTGGCTGGCGGCGGACCGGGACCGGATGGCCGACTGCCACGCGTGCGAGCTGCACGGGCAGGGCGGCTGGCAGCTGAAGAACGGCCGGGACGAGGCGGCCCTGGAGCTGTGGGGGCCGGTGCTGGACGGCGAGTACAGCTGCGCCCACGAGCCGCACACGGTCCTGGCGTCCTCCCTGGTGCCGCTGCTGCGGCTCGGCCGCGTCGACGAGGCCCGCGCGCACCACCTGCGCGGTTTCCGTCTGGTGCGCCCGATGGAGAGCATGCGGGGCGCCTACGCGGACCATGTCGAGTTCTGCGCGCTGACCGGCAACGAGGCGCGCGGTCTCGAGCTGCTGGCGGAACGTCCCGCCTACTTCACGGACACCGGTCAGCCGCGCAGCCGGATGGACTTCCTGGCGGTGGTGGCGCTGCTGATGGACCGGCTGACCGGGCTGGGGCTGGGCGGGCAGCGGGTGCCGGGGCCCGCCGGGCGGGCGTGGGCCGCGGGGGAACTCGCCGGGCACGCGCGCGCGGAGGCCCTGGAGCTGGCCGCGCGGTTCGACGCCCGCAACGGCACCTCCTACGTCGGCGACCAGCTGCGCGAGCGGATGGCGCAGCGGCCGCTGGTGGACCGGCTGCCGCTGGGCGTGCGGGCGCCTCGGACGGCGCCCGCCGGGCCCCGCACGCCGGCCGCCCCGGCGCCCGCGCCGGAGCCGTCGGAGCAGCCGTCGTTCCCCGCGCTCCTGGCCGAGGCGCGCCGGATGTCGGACACGCTGCGGCCGCACGCCATGGAGGCCTGGGCCGCGGTGGCGCGGGCCGCCGAGGAGACCGAGGTGGACACGTACGTCCGCGCGGAGATCGCCGACCACACGGCGATGGGGCGCGGCCCCGAGGGGGTCGAGCTGTTCGAGCGGGCGGCGGAGCTGTACGCGGAGGCCGGCGACGAGGGCGAGGCGATCGCGGCACGCGCGCGTGCCGCCTACGTGCGCGCGCTGTCGGGGGAGCTTGACGAGGCGCTGGCCGCGATCGACGAGCCGTACGACCGGATCCTCGCCCTCTACGCGGACGACGCGACCGGGGTGCGGCAGACGGCGTCCGTGCTGATGAGCCGGGCGCGGATCCTGATGCGCCGGGTGCACGAGCGGTCCGCGGGCGCCGGGGACGCCGAGCAGGCCGTACGGGAGCTGCTGGCGCTGGTGGGCGGGCGCGGCGGGTCCGACCTGCGGCTGGTGTCCCGGGCCGCCGAGGGGCGGGCGATGCTGGCCGAGCTGGCCGAGCACGCCGGGGACGGGGAGCGGGCGGGCGAGCTGTTCCGGCAGGCGACGGCGCAGTTCGTGGGCGCGGAGCTGCCGTGGTTCGCGGTCGAGTACGAGGTGCGGGTGGCCGCGCTCGCCCACGAGCAGGGCGACCTGGCCGAGGCGGAGCGGGCGCTGCGTGCGGCGCTGGAGCACGGCGGCCCGTACGTGGAGCCGGTCGGGCGGGCCCAGCTGCATCTCCAGCTCGCCGAGGTGGTCGGCGGCCGGGGCGCGGCCGAGGAGGCCGCCGAGCACGCCCTGGAGGCGGCGCACTGGGCCGACGAGGCCGGGCAGAGCGGCACGCTGGGCGCCTGGGCCCGGCACCAGCTGGGCGGCTTCCTGCTGCGGCAGGGGCGGTTCGCGGAGGCGGCGGAGGTGCTGGAGTCGGCGCTGGCCGACCTGAGCGCCGAGACGCACGGCGACGGCGCGGTCGTGCAGACCCAGTGGTGGCTCGGGGACTGCCTGAGCGAGCTCGGCGAGCACCACGCGGCGGCCGAACGGCGGCTGCAGGCGGCCGAGATCGCCCGGCACTGGCCCGAGCAGCACGACCACGCCACCCTCGCCCACCTGGCCGCCGAGTCGCTGGGCAACGCGGGGCTGCCCGCGGAGGCGGACCGGGCGTACACGCGGGCGGGCGAGTTGTGGCGGGCGATGGGCAACGTGCACTTCCTGGTGCGTTCGCTGCGGGCCCGCGCCTGGCTGGCGCTGCGGACGGAGGCGGGTCCTGAGGGCGCGCGGCGGCTGATGGCGGAGGCGGTCCGGGAGTGCGAGGCGGCGCTGGAGACGGCCGGGGACCCGGCCGCCGCGGAGCGGCTCGCGGGTGAACTCGGGCACACCCACCGCCAGTTCGGCGACCTGCTGGCCCGTTCGGTGCCGGAGGACGCGGACGACCCGGCGATCCAGGGGGCGTTCGAGGCGGCGCTCGCGCAGATGACGGCTGCGATCTCGGTGTTCGCCGGGCTCGGCGAGGACGGGCTGCACAGCCGTACCGCCGCGGAACTGGCCGCGGGCTGGCTGGAGGCCGACCTCAGCAGGCCGGCCGCGGCGACGGCACGCGCGCGTGCGGTGCTGGACGCCTACGAGGGCGCCGACCCGGCCGACGAGACGGTCCGGGCCCGGCGGGCGGAGGCCCGGCAGCTGCTGGAGCCCACGGAGGACTGAACGAGGACCGGCGCGGGGGGCTCACTCGACGCCGATGAGGAGCGGGGCCCCCTGCCGGCCGCCCCGGTAGACCACCGTGTCGACGGCGAGGTACGCCTCGCGCACGCGTGCCTCCAGGCGGTCGGCGACGCCGTCGGGGGCCTCGTCGCCGAGGACGAGGGTGACCAGCTCGCCGCCGGCCTGCAGCATGCGGTCGAGGACGGTCTCGGCGGTGGCCGTCACGTCCGAGCCGATCACCGCCACGTCCCCGTCTATCAGCCCCAGTACGTCCCCCGCCTGGCAGATGCCGGCCATGGTCCAGGACTGCCGCTCCGCGAACACGACCTCGGCGTAGCGGGTGGCGCCGGCCGCCGAGGTCATCTGGACGACGTCCTCGTCGAAGCGGCGCTCCGGCTGGTGCACGGCGAGCGCGGAGATGCCCTGGACCGCCGAGCGGGTCGGGATGAGGGCGACCCGGACGCCCTCCGCGCGTACCTGTTCGGCCGCGGCGGCCGCGGTGTGCCGCAGGTCGGCGTCGTTGGGGAGCAGCACCACCTCGCGCGCGTTGGCGCGGCGCACGGCGTCCACCAGTTCCCCGCTGGCGGGCGGCTCCCCCGGGCGCGCGAGCACGGTGGTCGCGCCGGCCTCGGCGTACAGCCCCGCCAGCCCCTCCCCCGGCACGACGGCCACCACGGCCCGCTGCACCCGCTCGCGCGGCGGCCGCGCCCCGCCGGTGTGCACGTCCCCGGCGCCGAAGTGCGTGATCCGGATCCGGTGGGGGCGCCCGGCCTCCACACCCGCCTCGACGGCGGCGCCGGCGTCGTCGACGTGCACATGGACGTTCCAGAGGCCGTCGCCGCCGACCATCACCAGGGAGTCACCCAGGACGTCGAGCCGGGTCCGCAGCCGGTCCACGGCGGCGTCCTCGGCCTCCAGGAGGTAGATGACCTCGAACGCGGGTCCGCCGGCGCGTTCCGCGCAGCTCTCGGTCTGGGCGCCGGAGACGGCGTCCACGCGCGCGTGGACGACCCCGCCCGCCGCGCGCGCGTCCGGGCCGAGAGCGGCCGGCGTCTCCCCCGTGAACGCCTCCACCAGCGCCCCGAGCACCGCGACCAGCCCCCGGCCGCCGGCGTCCACCACCCCGGCCCGCTCCAGTACGGCCAGTTGTCCCGGCGTCGCCGCGAGCGCCTCGCACGCGCCTTCGTAGGCGCCCCGCGCGACCGCCCCGCAGTCGCCCTCGGCCGCGTCGGCGGCGTCCGCCGCGGCCGCCGCGACCGAGAGCACCGTGCCCTCCACCGGGTGCGCAACGGCCCGGCGGGCGGCGTCGGCGGCATGCCGCAGGGCGAGCCGCAGCCGGTCCGCGTCGATGTGAGTCGCCTCACCCTCGGTGAGGACGTGGGCCATGCCCCGCAGCAACTGCGCCAGGATCGTGCCGGAGTTGCCGCGCGCGCCTATGAGGGCGCCGTGCGCCATCGCGCGGACGGCGTCGGCCAGGGTCGGCACCTCCTCGCCCAGCTCGTAGCCGGCGAAGACTGCCTCCACGGCCCCGGCGGCCGACTCGACCGTCAGGTACAGGTTCGTGCCGGTGTCGCCGTCGGCCACGGGGTAGACGTTGATCGCGTCGATCTCCTCGCGCGCCCGCCCGAGCGCCCCGAGCGCCAGTCCGCACCAGGTGCGTACCGCGAGAGCATCGAAGAATGTCTGCGGCACCTGCGCCACCTGCGCCTCCTTGAGCCGGCCGAACGTGGACGCAGCGTAGACCCCGGAAGGGTGTCCGCCGGAAGAGGGCCGGGGGCGGGCCCCTGAGCTGCCATGCTAGTTTCGTCTAACGGACGCGGTCGTTGTATGCTGCTCCGGTTGCCCGATCCGATCGGGCCATTCCCCTGGCAGGCCACTCAAGATCTCAGATCCCCAGGATCTCGATCCCGGCACGCCGGGATTCATCCGTAAGTGCATCTGAAGTCTTTGGAGTGACCCGTGGCTGCCAACTGCGACGTCTGCGGCAAGGGGCCGGGCTTCGGCAACAACATCTCGCACTCGCACCGCCGTACGTCCCGCCGCTGGAACCCGAACATCCAGCGTGTGCGTACCGTGGTCGGCGGGACGCCGAAGCGCGTGAACGCCTGCACCTCGTGCATCAAGGCCGGCAAGGTCTCGCGCTGACGCACTGTCGCTGAGCGCGCGGCCACCGCTGGTTCGCTGCACAGAGCCGGTCCACCTCCGGGTGGGCCGGCTTTCTGCCGTGCCCGGCCGGGCACGGCACCGGGCCTGACAAGCTGATCCCATGCGCTTCGGCATCCTGGGCCCCCTGGACGTACGCACCGACGACGGCACCCCTGTCGACCCCGGCGGCCCCCGCCCCCGCGCCCTGCTCACCCTGCTGCTCCTGGACGCCGGCCGGCCGGTCTCCACCCAGCGCCTCACCGACGGCCTGTACGGCGCCGAGCCGCCCGCCGGGGCCGCCAACGCGCTCCAGTCGCAGATCTCGCGGCTGCGCAGGCGGCTGGCCCCGCACGCGGAGATCGAGGCCACCGCGACCGGGTACCGGGTCGCGGCCGCCCCCGACACCGTGGACGCACACCAGTTTGAAACCTGGTCCGCGGCCGGGCGCGCCGCCCTTGCCGCCGGCGACCACCGGGCCGCCGCGGCCCGGCTCCGCGAGGCCCTCGCCCTGTGGCGCGGCCCCGCGCTGCCAGACCTCCCGGACGCCGAGGCCGAGGCGGCGCGGCTCGAAGAGCTGCGGCTGGCCGCCGTACAGGACCGCATCGAGGCGGACCTGGCGCTCGGCGGCGGCGCGGACCTGGTGCCCGAGCTGCGGGCGCTGCTGGCCGGCCGGCCGCTGGGCGAGCGGCTGTACGGGCAGCTGATGCGGGCCCTGCACGCGGCCGGGCGGCCCGCCGAGGCCCTCACCGTCTACGAGGAGGCCCGCCGCACCCTCGCCGACCGGCTGGGCGCCGATCCCTCCCCCGAGCTGTCCGCGCTCCACCTGGAGCTGCTGCGGGGCGCGGCGCCCGAGCGGTCCCGCCTCCCGGTCCAGCTCACCCGCTTCGTCGGCCGCGAGCCCGAACTCGCCCGGATCGCCGCCGGGCTCGCCGCCTCCCGGCTGCTCACGCTGACCGGCCCGGGCGGGGCGGGCAAGACCCGGCTCGCGATCGAGGCGGCCCACCAGCACCCCGGCGCCTGCTTCGTGGAGCTCGCGCCGCTCACCGACGGCGCCGCGATCCCGTACGCCGTCCTGGCCGCCCTCGGCGTCCGCGAGGGCCTGCGCAGCCCCGCCGCCGACACCACCGACCGGCTGCTGGCCGCCCTGGAGGAGCGCGAGCTGCTGCTCGTCCTGGACAACTGCGAGCACCTGGTCGAGGAGGCCGCACGGCTCACCGCGCTGCTCCTCGCCGCCTGCCCGGGGGTGCGCGTGCTCGCCACCGGCCGGGAGTCGCTCGGCATCACCGGCGAGGTCCTGGTCCCGGTGCCCCCGCTGCCGCCGGAGCCCGCGGTGCGGCTCTTCCTGGACCGGGCCCGCGCGGTGCGCCCCGGATTCGACGGGCACGCGCGCGTGGCGGACATCTGCGCCGCCCTGGACGGCCTGCCGCTGGCCATCGAGCTGGCCGCGGCCCGGCTGCGCACCCTCACGCCCGACGAACTCGCCGACCGCCTCCACGACCGCTTCCGGCTGCTGTCCCGCGGCGACCGGTCCAAGGCGCCCCGGCACCGCACCCTGCGCGCGGTCGTGGAATGGAGCTGGGGGCTGCTGGACGAGGAGGAGCGGGAGCTGGCGCGCCGGCTGACCGTCTTCTCCGGAGGGGCGACCCTGGCGGCGGTCGAGGCGGTGTGCGGGCTGCCGTATCCGGAGGACGTGCTGGCCTCGCTGGTGGAGAAGTCGTTCGTGGAGTTCGTGGCGGGGACCGAGGGCCGCTACCGGATGCTGGAGACGATCCGGGCCTTCGCCGCCGAGAGCCTGTCCGCTCCGCAGGACCTGGCGGACGCCCACGCCGGCCACTTCCTGCGGCTGGCCGAGGAGGCCGAGCCGCACCTGCGCGGTGGCGGGCAGCTGCCCTGGCTGGCCCGGCTGGCCGCCGAGCAGGCCAACCTGGACGCGGCCCTGCGCCATCTCGTGCGCCACGACACCAGCGCAGCCCTGCGCCTCATGGGCCCCCTGTCCTGGTTCTGGCGGCTGCGCGGGGTGCACGGCGAACGCGTGGCGACGGCCCGGGAACTGCTGGCCGCGGCCGGGGACGCGCCGCCGCCCGGTCTTGAGGAGGAGTACGTGCTGTGCGCGGTCAACGCGCTCTCCGGCGCGGGCGACGAACCGGAGCTCATCGCGCGCGTGGACGCCGTTCTCGACGCGTACCGGGGGCCGTTGCGGCTGCCGTACATCCTCGTGCTGTGGGCGGTCGCGGCCGGTCCGCGGCCCGCCACCGACGCGCACGCGCTCGCCCTGTCCGGCGGCTCCCCCTGGGCGCGCGCCCTGCTCGACGTGGGCCTCGGCTTCCGGGCGCAGTTCGCGGGACGGCCGCGGGAGTCCGAGGAGTACTTCGCCCGGGCGCTCACCGGATACCGGGCCGCCGGAGACCGCTGGGGCCTGGCCAACTGCCTCGACCCGCTCGGCCTGCTCGCCCACGCGCGCGGGGAGTCCGAACGCGCCCTGGAGCTGCTCGACGAGGGGCTGGCGTACGTGCGGGAGCTGGCCGCACCCGAGGAGACCGCCGACCTGCTGCGCAGCCGGGCCACCGTGCTGCTGCACCGGGGCGAGACGGCGACGGCGGTGGCCCACTTCGAGGAGGCGCTGGCGCTCGCGCGGGGCGCCGGGCTCCCCGACAAGGTGGCTGCCGCCCGGCGCGGCCTGGGCGACGCGGCCCGGCTGTCCGGGAACCCGGCCCACGCGCGCGTGCACTACGAGATCGCCCTGCGGGAGTGCGCCGCCAACTGGTTCAGCGTCGGGGAGACCGTCCGCAGCCTCATCGGGCTGGGCCGCACGGCCGCCGCCGAGGGGCAGGCAGAGGAGGCCGGCGACTGGTTCCGGCAGGCCGCCGAGCTGGCCGTGGAGGGGCCGGGCGTCCTGGAACTCGCCGACGCGGCCGAGGCACTGGCCTCCGCCGCCGGTTCCGCCGAGCGGGCCGCGGAGCTGCTGGGCGCCGCGGCGGGCCTGCGGGGCGGCCGGACCGAGGGCGACCCGGACGTCGTACGCGTCGAGCGGGAGGCGCGGGCGAAGCTCTCCGCCGAGGCGTACGACCAGGCCTTCGAGCGGGGCCGACGGCGACGGTCAGCGGCGGTCAGCGAACGGTAGGGGGACGGTCAGCGCCCCCGCCGAAGCTCGTCGCATGACGAAGAACACGGCCCAGACCACCGCGAAGAACCTCGCCCACCTCAGCGTCCTGATCTCCGGCGCCAGCGTCGCCGGACCCGCCCTCGCCCTCAACCTCGCCCGGCTCGGCGCCCGCGTCACCGTCGTCGAGAAGGCGGCCGGACTGCGCGGCGGCGGCTTCGCGGTCGACTTCCGCGGCGACGTCCACCGCACCGTCCTGACCGCCATGGGCATCTGGGACGAGATCCACGCCCGCCAGACCCACATGGGCCGCCAGACGGTCGTCGACGCCGACGGCAGCCCGCGGGTGGACCTGCCCGCCGAGCTGATGAGCGGCGACGTGGAGATCTTCCGCGGCGACCTCGCGCAGATCATGTACGAACGCACCAGGAACGACGTCGAGTACGTCTTCGGCGACTCGATCGCCTCCGTCGCCCAGGACCCGCAGGGCGTCGACGTCACCTTCGACAAGGGCGCGCCCCGCCGCTTCGACCTGGTCGTCGGCGCGGACGGACTGCACTCCAACACCCGCCGCCTGGTCTTCGGGGACGAGTCCCGCTACCTGCGCTTCTTCGACCACTACGTGGCCGGCTTCGACGTCCCCAACCACCTGGGCCTGGACCGCACCGGCCGCGTCTACAGCGAGCCCGGCCGCGCGGTCGTCATCGGCAACTACGACGGCGACCCGGACCGCGCCGGGGCGCTGCTGGTCTTCCGCTCCGAGGAGCTGTCGTACGACCGCCGGGACCTCGCGGCGGTCAAGCGGATCGTCATGGACCGCTTCGCCGGGATGGGCTGGGAGGGCCCCGCCCTGCTCAAGGCCCTCGACGAGACCGACGACCTGTACTTCGACGCGATCGCCCAGATCCACGTCGACCGGCTCGTCGAGGGGCGGGTGGCGCTGCTCGGGGACGCCGGGTACGGGGCGACGATGGGCGGGATGGGGACGGGCGTCGCGATCGTCGGCGCCTATGTCCTCGCCGGTGAACTGGCCCTCGCGGGCGGTGACTTCCGTACCGCCTTCGCCGAGTACGAGTCCCGGATCCGGGACTTCGCCAAGGGCTGCCAGAAGATCTCCGGGAACGCGGGCCCGTTCTTCGCCCCGCCGACCGAGCGGCGCATCCGCAGCCGGGACCGGATGTACCGGGTGCTCGCCTCCCGTCCGCTGGCCCGCTTCTTCAAGAGGATGACCGAGAAGGCGGCCACGGACATCAGGCTGCGGGAGTACCCGGCCCTGTCCCGGCCCTGAGGGCCCAGCCGTGGTCCACGGGACCGATCCCGGCGCCGAGCGGGAACCCGGCCGCGATCGCCCCGGTGACGTACTCCTTGGCCGCAGTCACCGCCTCCGGCACGGACCGCCCCTGCGCGAGCCGCGACGCGATCGCGGACGCGAGGGTGCAGCCCGTGCCGTGGGTGTGCCGGTTGTCGTACCGGGGAGCGCGCAGCAGGAGTTCGTCGGTGCCGTCGGTGAGCAGGTCGACCGCCTCGCCGGGCAGGTGCCCGCCCTTGATGAGCACCCAGGTGGGGCCGTACGACAGCACGGCCGCCGCGGCCCGGCGCAGATCGGCCTCCGACTCGACGTGCACGCCGGTGAGCTGGGCCACCTCGTCGAGGTTCGGGGTGGCGACGGTGGCCAGTGGGAGGAGCCTGGTGCGGACCGAGTCCAGGGCGGAGGCGGCGAGCAGCGGGTCGCCGTGCTTGGAGACGCCGACCGGGTCGACGACCACGGGCGCGTCGGTCCCGGCGAGCAACTCGGCCACCGTCTCCACGAGTTCGGCGGAGGCGAGCATCCCGGTCTTCACCGCGTCGACCCCGATGTCGTCCACCACGCTGCGGTACTGGGCACGGACGGCCTCGACCGGCAGTTCCCAAGCCCCCTGCACACCCACGGAGTTCTGCGCGGTGACCGCGGTGAGCACGCTCATCCCGTGCACGCCCAGCGCGAGCATGGTCTTCAGGTCGGCCTGGATCCCGGCCCCGCCGCCGGAGTCGGAGCCCGCGACCGTCAGTACGCGCGGCAGGCTCACGACTCGATGTCCCCGAAGTGGTCCCAGCCGCCCTTGCTGGTCCAGGGCGCGCCGTCGACGGTCACCTGGGGCAGCGCGGACGGGTTGAGGACCTCGCCGATGACCTTCCAGCGGGCGGGCAGCTTCACGTCCGGCGGGAAGGTCGCCACGATCGCGTGGTCCTCGCCGCCGGTGAGCACCCACTGGATGGGGTCGACGCCGACGGCCTGGCCGATGTCGTTCATCTGGGTCGGGATGTCGATCGCGCCGGAGCGGATGTCGATCCGCACCTTGCTGGCCTCGGCGATGTGCCCGAGGTCGGCGATCAGCCCGTCGCTCACGTCGCACATCGCGGTCGCGCCGAGGGCGGCGGCGGCCGGGCCCGCGTGGTACGGCGGCTCGGGTCGGCGGTGCGCCTCCACGAACGCCCGGGGCGAGCGGAAGCCGCGGGAGAGCACCGCGTAGCCGGCCGCGGACCAGCCCAGCCAGCCCGTGACCGCGATCAGGTCGCCGGGCTGGGCGCCGGCCCGGGTGACCGGCTCCTGGTTGCGCAGGTCGCCGAGGGCGGTGATGGACACCATGATCGTGTCGCCGCGGACCACGTCGCCGCCCACCACCGAGGCGCCGGCCACCTGGCACTCGTCCCGGATGCCGTCCATCAGCTCGCTGGGCCAGGTCACCGGGAGTTCGGCGGGCACGACCAGGCCGAGCAGCAGGGCGGTCGGCACGGCGCCCATGGCGGCGATGTCCGCGAGGTTCTGCGCGGCCGCCTTGCGGCCCACGTCGTAGGCCGTGGACCAGTCGCGGCGGAAGTGCCGGCCCTCCAGCAGGATGTCGGTGCTCGCCACCACCCGGCGGTCGGGCGCGGCGACCACCGCGGCGTCGTCGCCGGGACCGACCCGGACCGCCGGAGTGGTGGTGAGACGGGAGGTGAGCTCCCTGATGAGCCCGAACTCCCCCAGCTCACCAACAGTGCCCTTCATTGCCCTTTCGCCCCTTCTCTGCCTTGCCGTGCCCGCTCGCGCGTCACCGTCGTCCTGGATACGGTCGAGGTGACCGTCAACTTCTGTCCTGCCTGCACCCCGGCGCGCAAGCCCCTGTCCGCGCAGATCTCCCCTCGGTGAGCGGCGACGCGATACCGTGGCGTTCCTTTTCCCCACATGATCCTCGTGGCCGCCCTGGAGGTTCCGTGGTACAGGCGTACATCCTGATCCAGACGGAGGTCGGCAAAGCGTCGACCGTCGCCGAGATCATCAGCAAGATCCCTGGAGTCCTCCAGGCCGAGGATGTGACAGGACCGTACGACGTCATCGTGCGCGCGCAAGCGGAGACCGTCGACGAACTCGGCCGGCTGGTGGTCGCGAGAGTCCAGCAAGTGGACGGCATCACGCGCACCCTGACCTGCCCGGTCGTCCATCTGTAGCCCCCGTCTACCCTTGGCCGGTGAACTTCTTCCGTCACCGGCCATTCGGTCTGCCCGTGCTCGCCGCGCTGATGATCGCGGCAGTGGGCTGCTCATCAGCAGACGACGCCCCGTCGGTGGCGGTTCCCAGTCCGGGCGGGGCGGTTGCGACGCTCTGCGATCGCCTTGACCGGGTGCTGCCGACGAAGGTCGACAAGCTCGGCCGGCAGGATCCCGAACCGGCGTCTTTGCTGACCGCAGGTTGGGGCGGCGACCCGGCGATCATACTGCGCTGTGGTGTCGAACGGCCTGCGAAGATGGCTGACGCCGAGGCCGACGGGGTCGAGGTGAACGGGGTCGGGTGGCTGCTGGAACAGGAGTCCGACAAATCGTTTCGGTTCACCACGACGCTGCGGAAGGCGTACGTCGAGGTGACGATCCCCGCGGGGCGGACCGCCGAGGGCATGGCACCGTTGGTGAGCTTGGCGCCGGCCATCAAGAAGGCGATTCCGGAAGGGATTGCCGACTAGGCAGCAGCGCCCCTTCAGGAGCGCTGGGGGAGGAACTGCGCGACCAGTCACGGCGGCGCCGCAGTCGACCGCGGGTCGTCGGTGGTTGCTCGCGCAGTTCCCCGCGCCCCCAAGGGGGCGCGTCAGCGCAGGCCCGTCGAACGGTTGAGCGCCGCCTGGATCAGGCGGTCGATGAGTTCGGGGTAGGCGACGCCGGTCGCCTGCCACATCTGGGGGTACATCGAGATCGGCGTGAAGCCCGGCATCGTGTTGATCTCGTTGATGACGAAACGGCCGTCCTCCGCGAGGAAGAAGTCGGCACGGACCAGGCCCTCGCAGGACGCGGCCTCGAAGGCGTCCACCGCGAGCTTCTGGACCTCGGCGGTCTCCTCGGGGGTGAGGGGGGCCGGGACGATGCCGGGGGTGGAGTCGATGTACTTGGCCTCGAAGTCGTAGTACGCGTGCTCCGAGGGCGGCGGGATCTCCGCCGGCACCGAGGCCCGCGGGCCGTCCTCGAACTCCAGGACGCCGACCTCGATCTCGCGGCCGCGGACGGCTGCCTCGATCAGGATCTTCGGGTCGTGGGACTGGGCCTCCGCGATCGCCTCGTCCAGGCCGGAGAGGTCGTCGACCTTGGTGATGCCGATCGACGAACCCGCGCGCGCGGGCTTCACGAACAGCGGCCAGCCGTGCTCGCCGGCGAAGTCGACGATCCGCTTGCGGGCGGCGGACTCGTCCTGTTGCCACTCGCGGGGCCGGATCACCAGGTACGGGCCCACGACGAGCCCGAAGGAGGCGAACACCCGCTTCATGTACTCCTTGTCCTGGCCGACGGCCGAGGCGAGCACACCCGAGCCGACGTACGGGACGCCGGACAGCTCCAGGAGACCCTGCAGGGTGCCGTCCTCGCCGTACGGGCCGTGCAGCATCGGGAAGACCACGTCGACCTCGCCGAGCGCCTTGGGCACCGAACCGGGCTCGCTGTAGACGACCTCGCGGTCGGCCGGGTCGACGGAGAGCACAACGCCGCCCTCGGCGGATTCCGCGAGGTCGGCGACCTCGGGCGTACGGCGTTCGGTGATCGCCATGCGTTCGGGTTCGTCGGCCGTGAGCACCCAGCGGCCTTCCCGGGTGATGCCGATCGGCAGGACGTCGTACTTGGTCCGGTCGATGGCGCTCAGGACGGCTCCGGCGGTGACCATGGAGATCCCGTGCTCGGAGCTGCGGCCGCCGAAGACGACGGCCACACGCGGCTTGCGAGAGGGCTGCTCAGGGCTCTGGGGGAGGTTCTCGGTGCTCATATCGCGTTGAGAGTACCCGGTGGTAGGGCCCCGAGACAGCGTCGGCGGGACGGGGTCGCTCAGCGTCGCTCGGGCTTCGCGCTGCGCGACATCAGCTCCTTGAGGGCGACCACCGGAGGCTTGCCTTCGTGCACGATGTCGACGACCGTCTCCGTGATCGGCATCTCCACGCCGTGCCGGCGGGCCAGATCGGCCACGGACTCGCAGGACTTGACGCCCTCGGCGGTCTGCTTGGTGACCGCGATGGTCTCCTCCAGGGTCATGCCCTTGCCGAGGTTGGTGCCGAAGGTGTGGTTGCGGGAGAGCGGGGAGGAGCAGGTGGCCACCAGGTCGCCGAGCCCGGCGAGCCCCGAGAAGGTCAGCGGGTCGGCACCGAGGGCGGTGCCCAGGCGCGCGGTCTCCGCGAGACCGCGCGTGATGAGCGAGCCCTTGGCGTTGTCGCCGAGCCCCATGCCGTCGGCGATGCCCACGGCGAGGCCGATGACGTTCTTCACCGCGCCGCCCAGTTCGCAGCCGATCACGTCGGTCTCGGTGTACGGCCGGAAGTACGGCGTGTGGCAGGCCGCCTGCAGCCGCCGGGCGACCGTCTCGTCGGTGCAGGCGACCACGGCGGCGGCCGGCATGCGGGCCGCGATCTCCCGGGCGAGGTTGGGGCCGGTGACGACGGCGACGCGGTCCCGGCCGACCTTGGCGACGTCCTCGATGACCTCGCTCATCCGCATGGCGGTGCCGAGTTCGACCCCCTTCATGAGGGAGACGAGGACCGTCCTGGGCGCGAGCAGCGGCGCCCATTCGGCGAGGTTGGCCCGCATGGTCTGGGACGGCACCGACAGGAACGTGAAGTCGGCGCCGGCTGCCGCCTCGGCGGGGTCGGTGGTGGCCCGCAGGTTCCCGGGGAGTTCCACACCCGGCAGGTAGTCGGGGTTGGTACGGCCGGAGTTGACGGCCTCCGCCACCTCCGGGCGCCGCGCCCACAGGGTGACCTCGCACCCGGCGTCGGCGAGCACCATCCCGAAGGCCGTACCCCACGAACCCGCGCTGAAGACCGCCGCCTTGGCAGGCATGCTCACTTGCCGCTCTCCTCTTCCAGACCACTCTGCGCACGCGTGCGGCGTCGCTGCTCGATCCGCACCTGGCGTGGATCGTAGGGGGTCTCGGGAGCCTTCTCGCCGCGGATCTCCTCCAGCTGGCGGGTGACGGCCGCCATGATGACCTCGGTCGCCTCCTTGAGGACGTCCTGGGTCATCTCCCTGCCGTAGAAGCGCGTGAGGTCGACGGGCGGGCCGGCCAGGACGTGGTGCGTCTTGCGCGGCAGCAGACGCGGCTTCTTCGCGTACGGCGGGAGGAGTTCGTTGGCGCCCCACTGGGCGACCGGGATCACCGGGCACTTGGTCTGCAGGGCGACCCTGGCGGCACCGGTCTTGGCGGCCATGGGCCACTGGTCCGGGTCGCGGGTGATCGTTCCCTCAGGGTAGAAGGCGACGCACTCGCCGCGCTCCACGGCGTCGATCGCGGCCCGGAAGGCGCTGAGCGCGTCGGTGGACTCGCGGTAGACGGGGATCTGGCCGGTGCCGCGCATGACGGCGCCGACGAATCCCTTCTTGAAAAGCCCGCTCTTCGCGAGGAATCGCGGAACACGGCCGGTGTTGTACTGATAGTGGGCGTAGGCGAAGGGGTCGATGTGAGAATTGTGGTTCACCGCGGTGATAAAACCGCCCTCGGCCGGAATGTTCTCCATTCCACGCCAGTCCCGCTTGATCAGAACCACCAGCGGAGGTTTGCAGAGCACCGCAGCGAAGCGGTACCAGAAGCCGATTCTCCGGCGGGGCACGCGGACACCTTCCTCTAGGACTTCTTCCCGGCCTGGGATCGGGAAGAAGTGTGGCCCCGGCCCGCCGGCCTGTCGAGAACACCGTACGCCTCGGTGCCGCGACCACCCCGTGGGCCCGGGTGACAATGAGGCAACAAGGGAGGGACGGTACGACTGTGCAGTGGACCCTGGTCATCCCGCTCAAGCCGCTGGCCCGTGCCAAGAGCAGGCTCGCGGACACCGCGGCGGACGGCGTCCGCCCGTCGTTGGCCCTCGCCTTCGCCCAGGACACGGTGGCGGCCGCCCTGGCCTGCCAGTCGGTGAAGGATGTGGCGGTCGTCACGGACGACGCGCTGGCCGGGCGGGAGCTGTCGGCGCTGGGCGCGCGGATCGTCCCGGACACTCCGGCCGGCGGCCTGAACGCGGCGCTGCGGCACGGGGCGGCGGCCGTCCGGGCATCGCGTCCGGAAAGCCCCGTGGCAGCGCTGAACGCCGATCTCCCGGCCGTCCGCCCGCTGGAATTGGCTCGGGTCCTCGATGCGGCCGCGGAATTTCCGCGTGCTTTTCTGCCGGACGCCGCGACAATCGGCACCACCCTGCTGGCGGCGGTCCCCGGCCAGGAATTGGCGCCCGCATTCGGCCCGGATTCCCGCGCCCGGCACGCCGCCTCGGGCGCCGCGGAACTGCGCCTGGTGGGCGTGGACTCGGTCCGCCAGGACGTGGACACCGGCGCCGACCTGCGCGCCGCCCTCGCCCTGGGCGTGGGCCCCCGCACGGCCGCGGTGGCCGCCCGCCTGCTGATCCCGGACCAGTAGGCTGCGCTCATGCAGGCGACCGCATACACGTACGACCCCGAGACCCGCAGCGGTCAGGTACTCCTCGACGACGGAACGCCGGTGCCGTTCGACGGCAAGGCCTTCGAGGCGGGCGGCCTGCGCCTGCTGCGCCCCGGGCAGCGGGTGCGGATCGAGACCGAGGGATCGGGCGAAAGCCTTCGCGTGACCCTGGTGACCTTGCAAACATTCTGAAGCGCAAGCCCCCGTAAGGGGCGCGGGGAACTGCGCGACCGGCCCCCACCGGCCCGCACCCGAAACACAACGCAACTCGGCGTCTCAGACACACCGCGGGCCGGACTCCCCAAGGGAATCCGGCCCGTCGCGTGAGTATCCCGACCCCGCTGCCGAGCGGGCTCCGCCCTAGCGTGCGGCCGTCGTCTTCTTCGCCGTGGCCTTGCGCGCGGTCGACTTCTTCGCCGGCGCCTTCTTCGCGGTGACCTTCTTCGCCGGCGCCTTCTTCGCGGCCGTCTTCTTCGCCGTCGCCGTGGTCTTCTTGGCGGTGGTCTTGGCCGCGGTCTTCTTCGCGGTCGCGGGCGTGGTCTTCTTGGCCGTCGTCTTCTTGGCGGCAGCCGTGGTCTTCTTCGCCGTCGTCTTCTTCGCGGCAGCCGTGGTCTTCTTCGCCGCAGCCTTCTTGACCGTCGCCGAAGCGCCGCCGGTCAGGCTGCCCTTGGGCGCCTTCTTGACCGAGACCTCTCCGCCGCGCGGAAGCTTCTTGGAGCCGCTCACCAGGTCCTTGAAGCCCTGACCGGCGCGGAAACGCGGCACGGAGGTCTTCTTGACCCGAACCCGCTCGCCCGTCTGGGGGTTGCGGGCGTAACGGGCGGGGCGGTCCACCTTCTCGAAGGACCCGAAGCCGGTGACCGAGACCCGCTCACCCGCGACGACCGCGCGGACGATGGCGTCCAGGACATGGTCGACAGCCTCGGCGGCCTGCTGGCGGCCGCCCATCTTGTCGGCAATCGCTTCTACGAGCTGCGCCTTGTTCACGTCTTCCCCTTCGGAGACATCGCCAGAACGAATGTGTTCAAGCTTTTTCGCACGTTAGGCAGATATATACCGCAAATCAAACACGAAACGGGCTAATCACCCTTGTGCCGCAACGGACTCGGCCGGCTCGTACGGTCCGGTCAGCGGTCCTCTTCGGGGATTCGACCCGCGTCGAGGTCCGCGTTGAACCGTTCGAGCCGCCGCGCCGCGTCGGCGACGTCGTGTTTGGCCGCGGCCGTAATGACCAGCAGCTTCCGGGTCAGCGCCATCCGTACGCCCTCCGGGACTTGCAGTGCGCGCACTTTTGTGTGCGCTTCCTTGAGTTGGCCCGCGACCGCCGCATAGAGCTGGAGTTGGCCGTCGTGTTCCATGCACAGATTGTGCCATCTGGGGCGAGTTGTCGCCTGCGCAGGGTGCAACTGGCGCCTCAAATGGCCTTCCGGGCACTTGCGGAAGCCGCGGGCACAGCACTCACTTACCCCGACAACATCCGCCCTAACGTGGGAAGTTGGCAAGACCTGCGACAACGCGAGCGCCCGTTCGGGTGCAGACATGGCTGTACCCCCAATCGTGGCGATCGGGGGTACAGGCGGGGCGCTGCGGTGGCTGAAACCAGCCGTATTCAGATGTGGTGGATCCCGCCGCAGCGGATCCGGGTCAGACCTGGAGCGTCCGCGGCTTGTACGACGGCCGCTTGGCCTCATAGGCGGCGATGTCGGCCTCGTTCCGGAGGGTGATGGAGATGTCGTCCAGGCCGTTCAGCAGCCGCCAGCGGGAGTTCTCGTCCAGGTCGAAGGAGGTGGTGACGCCCTCGGCGCGGACCTCGCGGTTCTCCAGGTCGACGGTGATCTCGGCCTGCGGGTCGTTCTCCGAGAGCTCCTGCAGCGACTCCACGATCTTCTGGTCCAGGACCACCGTGAGCAGGCCGTTCTTCAGCGAGTTGCCCCGGAAGATGTCGGCGAAGCGGGAGGAGATCACGGCCTTGAAGCCGTAGTTCTGCAGCGCCCAGACGGCGTGCTCACGGGAGGAGCCGGTGCCGAAGTCGGGGCCGGCGACCAGGACGGTCGCGCCCTGCCGCTCGGGGCGGTTGAGGACGAAGTTCTCGTCCTTGCGCCAGGCCTCGAACAGACCGTCCTCGAAGCCGTCCCTGGTGACCTTCTTGAGCCAGTGAGCAGGGATGATCTGGTCGGTGTCGACGTTGGAGCGGCGCAGCGGGACGGCCCGGCCGGTGTGCGTGGTGAATGCTTCCATGGCTGATCAGACTCCAGCGGGCGTACGAACGTCGGACAGGTCGGCCGGGGAGGCCAGGTGGCCCAGGACGGCGGTCGCGGCCGCGACCTGCGGCGACACCAGGTGGGTACGGCCGCCCTTGCCCTGCCGCCCCTCGAAGTTGCGGTTGGAGGTGGACGCGGAGCGCTCGCCGGGGGCCAGCTGGTCGGGGTTCATGCCGAGGCACATCGAGCAGCCCGCGTGCCGCCATTCGGCGCCGGCCTCCTTGAAGACCACGTCCAGGCCCTCGGAGACGGCCTGCAGACCGACCCGCGCGGAGCCGGGGACGACCAGCATCCGTACGCCGTCGGCGACTTTGCGGTCCTTGAGGATCTCGGCGGCGGCGCGCAGGTCCTCGATCCGTCCGTTGGTGCAGGAGCCTACGAAGACGGTGTCCACGGTGATCGAGCGCAGCGGCTGGCCGGCCTCCAACCCCATGTACTCCAGGGCCTTTTCGGCGGCGAGGCGTTCCGAAGCGTCTTCGTACGAAGCCGGGTCGGGGACGTGTGCCGAAAGCGGCGCGCCCTGCCCCGGGTTGGTGCCCCAGGTGACGAACGGCGAGAGCGCGGCGGCGTCGATGTGCACCTCGGCGTCGAATTCGGCGTCCGCGTCCGTCTTCAGGGTCTTCCAGTACGCGACCGCCGCGTCCCACTCCTCGCCCTCGGGGGCGTGGGCACGGCCCTTGAGGTAGGCGAAGGTGGTCTCGTCGGGGGCGATCATGCCCGCACGGGCGCCGGCCTCGATCGACATGTTGCAGATGGTCATACGGGCCTCCATCGAGAGCTTCTCGATGGCGGAGCCGCGGTACTCCAGGATGTAGCCCTGGCCGCCGCCGGTACCGATCTTCGCGATGATCGCCAGGATCAGGTCCTTCGCGGTGACGCCCTCGGGCAGCTCGCCGTCGACCGTGATGGCCATGGTCTTCGGGCGGGCCAGCGGCAGCGTCTGGGTGGCCAGCACGTGCTCCACCTGGGAGGTGCCGATGCCGAAGGCGAGCGCGCCGAACGCGCCGTGCGTGGAGGTGTGGGAGTCACCGCAGACCACGGTCGTGCCGGGCTGGGTCAGGCCCAGCTGGGGGCCGACGACGTGTACGACGCCCTGCTCGACGTCGCCCAGCGGGTGCAGGCGCACCCCGAACTCGGCGCAGTTCTTGCGCAGCGTCTCCAGCTGGGCGCGGGAGACCGGGTCCGCGATGGGCTTGTCGATGTCGAGGGTCGGGGTGTTGTGGTCCTCGGTCGCGATGGTGAGGTCGAGGCGGCGCACCTGGCGGCCGTTCTGGCGCAGCCCGTCGAAGGCCTGCGGGCTGGTCACCTCGTGCAGCAGGTGCAGATCGATGAAGAGGAGGTCGGGCTCGCCCTCGGCGCGCCGGACGACGTGGTCGTCCCAGACCTTCTCCGCGAGTGTCCTACCCATCGCTTTCCCTCCGGCCGGCAGACGTGCACCGGCCCAACTAGAGATCTTGAGGAGGCGGCTGCCCGTGTTCCGGGCCCCTGAAGTCGTGGTTCCGGGCGTCCGCCGCCGGGCCCGTTGGTCTGCGGGCCACTGTGTGATTCCAGGGTGGCGCGTTCCACGGAAAATTGAACTTGCGTTTCACAGAGTGAGACGTGAGTATCGTTGCATGGACAACAGTAGCGGCGTCGGCGTGCTGGACAAGGCGGCCCTTGTCCTGAGCGCCCTGGAGTCCGGTCCGGCCACCCTCGCGGGTCTGGTCGGGGCCACCGGACTGGCACGACCCACGGCCCACCGGCTGGCCGTGGCCCTGGAACACCACCGCATGGTGGCACGCGACATGCAGGGCCGTTTCATTCTCGGCCCGCGACTCGCGGAGCTGGCCGCGGCGGCCGGCGAGGACCGCCTGCTCGCGACGGCGGGCCCGGTGCTGACGCACCTCCGTGACATCACCGGAGAGAGCGCACAGCTGTATCGCCGCCAGGGCGACATGCGGATCTGCGTGGCCGCCGCGGAACGCCTGTCCGGTCTGCGGGACACGGTCCCGGTCGGCTCGACCCTCACGATGAAGGCCGGCTCCTCGGCCCAGATCCTGATGGCCTGGGAGGAGCCGGAGCGGCTGCACCGCGGCCTCCAGGGCGCCCGCTTCACGGCGACGGCCCTGTCGGGTGTGCGCCGCCGTGGCTGGGCCCAGTCCATCGGCGAGCGGGAGCCGGGCGTGGCGTCGGTGTCGGCGCCGGTGCGGGGCCCTTCGAACCGGGTGGTGGCCGCCGTCTCCGTCTCCGGCCCCATCGAGCGCCTGACCCGGCACCCCGGCCGCATGCACGCCCAGGCCGTGATCGACGCGGCGGCCCGCCTCTCCGAGGCGCTTCGCCGTTCCGGCTGAGAGCCGACGCCCCCCTGGAGGAAGAGGCCGGCCTCAACGCCGCGGCAGGCCTCTTCCGACGGGTGTGCAACCCCCTAGGGGCGCTGGGGGCGCCCCCGGCCGGAGGCTGGGGGAGGAACTGCGCGACCAGCCACATGCTGCCCGCAGCCGCCCAGTGAGCGAAGCTCCCGCGGCGCAGAATGTGCCGCCACCGGCCGTCGGCCGTCCGCGACGCCGTCGTGGCTGGTCGCGCAGTTCCCCGCGCCCCTACGGGGCGCTCCGGTAAGCGAACCGGTCCTTCCCATAGCGCCCCCGGCGCTCCACGGGGACCGTCCCGCTCGCCGCGCCCAGGCCGAACTCGGGCATGTCGAAGTAGATCGACTCGTACCCGCCCTCGGGCGCCACGTACGTCTCGTGCCACAGGCCCACATGGCCGCGCAGCTTCCCCGCGCGCTCCTTGCGGTTCACGATGCTCCACATCCCGTGGTGGACCATGTCCGGCGAACTCGCGTACGCGTACAGCTTCTCCTTCGACTCCCAGTACTGGACGACGTAGTACGTCCGCGGCGACGCCGTCAGCAGGACGCGGCCGAGCAGCCCCCGTCCGGGGTCCCGCGCCAGCTCCTTCAGCATGCGGAACATCGACAGCATGACCGGGAGCCACTGGTGGACCGCCCGGAAGTGGTTGATGCGCATGCCGATGAGCAGAACCACGGCGTCACCCTCGCGGGCAGCGGTCGTACGGCCCCGAATCAGTTTGGCGGACATGAGGAACGGCACCCCCGGAAGCCTGTCGGATAGCGGCACTATCCTTCTGTCGATGCTTGGATAGTGGCACTTACCAAGGAGGCGCGCAAGACATGCGGCTTGCCCAGTTGAGCGAGCGCAGCGGGGTGTCCGCCGCGACGATCAAGTACTACCTGCGCGAGGGGCTGTTGCCGCCGGGCCGGCAGGTCAACGCCACGACCTCCGAGTACGACGAGGGGCACCTGCGGCGGCTGCGGCTGGTGCGGGCGATGATCCAGGTGGGACGGGTCCCCGTGGCGACGGTCCGCGAGGTGCTCGGGCATGTCGACGACGACTCGCTGGGCCGCACGATCCGGGTGGGCGCCGCACTGTGGGCGCTGCCGCAGCTGCCGGAGCCGGACGAGGACGACGAGTACGTGCGGGGCGCGCACCGGGAGGCCGACGCCCTGCTGGAGACTCTCGGCTGGGACAACGCGAAGCAGCTGACGACGATCTCGCCTGCGTACCGGCAGCTGGTGGTGGCACTGGCTGCGTTCCGTCGGCTCGGCTACGACTGGGGCGCCGAACTCCTCGTACCGCACGCGAAGTTGATGTACCAGGCGGCCGTCGCCGACCTGGACTTCCTGGAGACGCGTCCGTCGGAGGAGGAGAAGGTGGAGGCCGCGGTGGCCAGCGCGGTGCTGGTGGAGCCGATGCTCCAGGCGCTGCACCGGCTGGCCCAGGAGGAGGAGTCGGCCCGGCGCTACGGCTTCGAGTAGGGCGCCGCCCGCACAGGCAGAAGGCCCCCCGCCAAAACGGAGAGCCTTCTTCAACGTACCCCCGACCGGATTCGAACCGGCGCTACCGCCTTGAGAGGGCGGCGTGCTAGGCCGCTACACAACGGGGGCGTGGATCTTACGAGCGTTTGAAACTGCACCGCCGCAGATCCGAGCTGGTCTACCTGGACTCGAACCAAGACTAACTGAACCAGAATCAGTCGTGCTGCCAATTACACCATAGACCAATGATGGTTTAGACCAGTTCGTACCCCCGACCGGATTCGAACCGGCGCTACCGCCTTGAGAGGGCGGCGTGCTAGGCCGCTACACAACGGGGGCCCTAGCGATCATCCGTGGAAGATCTCCGTACCCCCGACCGGATTCGAACCGGCGCTACTGCCTTGAGAGGGCAGCGTGCTAGGCCGCTACACAACGGGGGCTTTGCAGATGAGCTCTGCGAGCTGGCCTACCTGGACTCGAACCAAGACTAACTGAACCAGAATCAGTCGTGCTGCCAATTACACCATAGGCCACTGGAACGCAAGCCCCTGAGGGGATCTTGTTCTAGTTTCGCGCCTCCGGTTCCGGCCTTTCGGCCCGCTCCCCGGCGGCGCAGGAAGAACATTACCTGAAGGTGGACGGGGCTCCAAAACGGGTATCGGCGCGGAGGATCGCGGGCAGTTCGGCGAGGGAGGCGATCCGGTGCGGGCCGCCGGGGGCGTCGGCCCTGGTGGCCGGGCCGCCGGACGGTCCGCGGCGGTCGATCCACACCGACAGCAGCCCGGCGTCGGCGGCGCCGCGCCCGTCGATCTCCGGGTGGTCCCCGACGTACGCGACCTCGTGCGGGGCGAGTGCCAGGGCCTCGCAGGCCGCCAGGAAGGCAGCGGCGGCGGGCTTGGACACGCCCAGTTCGGCGGCGCACAGGACGGCCTCGAAGCGCTCGTGCACGCCGAGCGTGCGCAGCTTGCGGTCCTGGACGTGCCGGCTGGAGTTGGACAGCACGGCATGCCGGTAACCGGCCGCGAGGGCGTCCAGGGCCGGCAGGACGTCCGGGAAGAGGGCCCAGACGGCCTCGTAGTGCGTCAGGTAGCGGCTGAACCAGTCGTCGGCCTGCACGTCGGTCAGCTCCGTGCCGAGGAAGACCCGCACCCGGTCGCGGCGCTGGTCCTCGAAGGAGAGCTCACCCGCCGAGAACCGCGCCCACTGCTGGTCGGTGATCTCCCGCCACCGCACCAGCGCCGCCTCCGCACTCCCCCACCCCGCGAGCAGCCCCTCCGCCGCGAGGTGCGCCCGCATCCCCTCACGGTCGGCGGTGGTGTAGTCGAAAAGGGTGTCGTCGACGTCCCAGACCACGGCTCTGATGCTCATGGCTCCGACGGTAGCGCGGCCCGGCACCTGATCGACAAGGCCGCCGCCGTCTCAGCCGAACGCCCGAGGGGCGGCCCCCGGAGTCACCGGGTGCCGCCCCTCGCGCATGTCCGGGCGTTACGCCGTTAGCTTGGCCAGGGCCGCGTCGATCCGGGCCAGAGTCTTCTCCTTGCCCAGGATCTCCAGGGACTCGAAGAGGGGCAGGCCGACCGTGCGGCCGGTGACGGCGACGCGGACCGGGGCCTGGGCCTTGCCGAGCTTGAGGCCGTGCGCCTCGCCGGCGGCCAGGACGGCCTCCTTCAGGGACTCGGGGGAGGTCCAGTCGGCCGACTCCAGCTTCTCGCGGGCCGTGGCGAGGAGGGCGTCGCTGCCCTCCTTCATCGCCTTGGTCCAGGACGCCTCGTCCTCGACCGGCTCGGGAAGGAACAGGAAGTCGACGTTCTCGGTGATCTCCGAGAGGACCTTCAGGCGGGTCTGGGCGTGCGGGGCGATCGCCTCCCACTTCGCCTCGTCGAAGTCCTCCGGCGCCCAGGGGGCGAAGGGGGCCCGCAGCCAGGGGGCGCAGCGCTCCGTGAAGTCCTTCACGTCCAGCATGCGGATGTGGTCGGCGTTGATCGCCTCGCACTTCTTCAGGTCGAAGCGGGCCGGGTTGGGGTTCACGTCGGAGATGTCGAAGGCCGCGACCATCTCCTCGACCGAGAAGATGTCCTGGTCCGCGGAGAGCGACCAGCCCAGCAGGGAGAGGTAGTTGAGCAGGCCCTCGGGCAGGAAGCCGCGCTCCCGGTAGAGGTTGAGGGAGGACTGCGGGTCGCGCTTCGAGAGCTTCTTGTTGCCCTCGCCCATGACGTAGGGGAGGTGGCCGAAGGCCGGGATCTGCCGGGCGATGCCGAGGTCGATCAGCGCCCTGTAGAGGGCGATCTGGCGCGGGGTGGAGGAGAGCAGGTCCTCGCCGCGCAGGACGTGGGTGATCTCCATCAGGGCGTCGTCGACTGGGTTGACCAGCGTGTACAGCGGGGCGCCGTTGGCGCGGACGATGCCGTAGTCCGGGACGTTCTCCGGGGTGAAGGTCAGCTCGCCGCGGACCAGGTCGGTGAAGGTGATCGTCTCGTCGGGCATCCGGAAGCGGACGATGGGAGTCCGGCCCTGGGCCTTGTACTCCGCCACCTGCTCCTCGGTCAGGTCGCGGCAGTGGCCGTCGTAGCCGGACGGCTTGCCGGCGGCGCGGGCGGCCTCGCGGCGGCTGTCCAGCTCCTCCTGGGAGCAGTAGCAGTGGTAGGCGTGGCCGGCCTCGAGGAGCCTGGCGGCGACGTCGGCGTAGAGGTCCATGCGCTGCGACTGGCGGTACGGCGCGTGCGGGCCGCCGACCTCGGGGCCCTCGTCCCAGTCGAAGCCCAGCCAGCGCATCGCGTCGAGCAGCTGGGTGTACGACTCCTCGGAGTCGCGGGCCGCGTCGGTGTCCTCGATGCGGAAGACCAGCGTGCCCTGGTGGTGCCGGGCGAACGCCCAGTTGAACAAGGCGGTGCGGACTAGGCCCACGTGGGGGTTACCGGTGGGGGACGGACAGAAACGAACGCGAACGGGAGTGCCGGGTGCGCTAGCCACGCTTGACAACCTTGTTGGTGAGAGTGCCGATGCCTTCGATGGTGACGGCGACCTCGTCGCCGACGCTGAGGGGGCCGACCCCTGCCGGGGTGCCGGTGAGGATGACGTCGCCGGGGAGCAGCGTCATGGCCTCGGTGATGTTGACGATCAGGTCCGCGATGGAGTGGATCATCTCGCTCGTACGGCCGAGCTGGCGCTGTTCGCCGTTGACCGTGAGCTGGATCGTCAGGTCGGACGCGGTGGCGAGGTCCAGGTCCGTCTCCACCCAGGGGCCCAGCGGGCAGGAGGTGTCGAAGCCCTTGGCACGGGCCCACTGCTTCTCGCGCTTCTGGACGTCGCGGGCGGTGACGTCGTTGGCGCAGGTGTAGCCGAGGATGACGTCGGCCACGCGCTCGCGCGGGACCTCGCGGCACATGCGGCCGATGACCACGGCCAGTTCGGCCTCGTGGTGGAGGTCCTGGGAGAAGGACGGGTACTGGATGTCGTCGCCGGGGCCGATCACCGAGGTGGACGGCTTGAAGAAGGCGAAGGGGACGTCCGGGACCTCGTTGCCCAGCTCCTTCGCGTGCTCCGCGTAGTTGCGGCCGTAGGCGACGACCTTGTTGGGGAGCACCGGCGGGAGCAGGCGGACCTTGCTCAGCGGCACCTTCGTACCGGAGAGCTCGAAGTCCGCGAACGGAATGCCCTTGATGATGTCGAGGACGAGTTCGTCCTGCTTGTCGCCCTCGACGACGCCGAAGGCGACGTTCCCGTCGATGGAGAACCTGGCGATGCGCACGGGATCCTGGCGCCCCTCACTGAACCGGCTGGAGTCTGACGCTCCAGGCTAACGCGGTGAGGGGCGGCCGCCGGGGTACAACCCGGTCACCGGGTGGGTGAGTGATCGGCGGCCGGGGGCCGTACTACTCCGCGACCGAGGTCCCGGCGGGGATCTCCATGAGGATCGTGCGCCGGGGGTTGGCGGTCTGGGAGGGAAGGTCGAGGGTGTGCTCGGGAAGCTCGGGGGTCTGCAGTTCCTCGGCGTCCTTGAGGTGGGCGAGGGTGGTGCGCCGGGGGTTGGCTATGTTGCGGAACATCATCGTCGTCTTCACGGTTGTACTGGACCCCGTCGTGTGTGGGTTGGCAGAGACTTCCCTCTTGTAAAGCGCCAGGCTAAACATCGAATTCCCGGCCGAAGCCGTGAAGAGGCCCTGATCTCCATGTGAGTTTGCTCACGACCCGGGGGTCAAAGCGGTCATATCCGACTGACAAGTCACCGCAACGAAACGGACATTGGCGAACTGAACCTGTCATTCCGCTCCTGATCATGGCGACTGGGACACGGCCCGCGCACCGGTGACTGACAGGGATACGCCCTTTATGTACGCGATCGGCTTCCACATCTCGTAACGTGTCACTCACACGCTGTCACGGAGGTCACAGCTCGGTCCACGGCCCTTGTTGGAGATCCGGCACTGTGCTGGAATTCCACGGAACCGCCGCAGGATCGAGCCGGCGCGCAGGGGGCGCAACGCAGCGCCGAGTGGCGGCGAGACAGGGGGAGCCAGCGCCGGTCACACTCACGACCAACAGGGTGCGTATTCAGGGCGCTCCCCGTTCAACGCCGACACCGTGTCCTTCCGTTCCCGGAAGGGCGCCTGGTCCAGAGGTTGCGACGCTAGTGCAGGGACGTTTCAAGAGGGATGGCAGCGCTTCGGCGGAGCCGGAGGCGCACGGCGGGACCGACCGCGGTTCCTCGCCCCAGCACGCCCAGAACCCGGCCCCGGCCGGCGGCGGTGGTGACGGCGGTGAGCGCTCCGGGCGCCCCGCCACGTCTGCGTCCTCGGGGTCCGCGGGCCCCCAGCCGGCCGCGACCCCGACTCCGACGATCAAGCCCGCGCAGGGTCCCAGCAACCCGGGCTCGCGCATGGCCCTGCGCAACTGGCGTATCTCCACGCGCCTGGTGTCGCTGCTCGCCCTCCCCGTGGTGGCGGCGACGACGCTGGGCGCGGTGCGCATCAACGGCTCGCTCGACGACATCCAGCAGCTCGACAACATGCAGCTGCTGACGGACATGACCTCCCAGGCGACCGAGCTGGCCACCGCGCTCCAGACGGAGCGCGACAAGACCGCCGGTCCGCTGGCGCACGGCGGGTCGGTCTCGAGCGTCGCGGTCAAGGGGTACGAGGACCAGACCGACCGCGCCCGCGAGAACTTCCTCAACGCCTCCGAGTCGATCGACACCGCGAGCAAGAACGGACAGCTGCAGGGCGTCCGCGACAGCCTCGTCGGTCTGGCCGGCCAGCTGGACGACCTGGCGAAGATCCGCAAGGACGCCTATCAGCAGAAGGAGAACTCGACCCAGACGGTCGAGGCCTACCACCGGCTGATCACCCAGCTGATCGACCTCTCCCAGGACATGGCGCAGGCCTCCAGCAACCCGGAGATGATCCAGCGCACCCGCGCCCTGGCGGCGTTCTCCACCGCCAAGGAGTACGCGTCCGTGCAGCGCGCCGTCATCGCCGCGGCCCTGCCCGCCAACGGCACCAGCGCCGGCGACCTCTCCGAGAACGACCGCCTGTACGGCGAGTCCGCCCAGGCGAGCGAGACCTCCGAGCTGACGATCTTCCGGAAGATCTACTCCGGCAACGCGGCCGACCTGCTCAGCCCGATCGACGGCAACAACCCGACGATCGAGGCCGCCGACACCTACGCCAAGCGCGCGCTCGGCGCCGAGAACGGTCTGAACGAGCTCAGCAAGCGCTCGTACCTCGACTGGGTCGACGACAGCTCGACCAAGATCGACCAGATGAAGAAGATCGAGCACACCCTGCTCGAGGACATGCAGCAGAAGGCGCGCGAGCTGCGGGCCTCCTCCGAGCAGTCGGCGATCATCTCCGGTGCGCTGATCCTGCTCGTCCTCGGTGTGTCGCTGGTCGGCGCCTTCATCGTGGCCCGCTCCATGATCCGCTCGCTGCGCCGCCTCCAGGAGACCGCCACCAAGGTCGCCCAGGACCGCCTGCCCGAGCTGGTCAAGCAGCTCTCCGAGTCCGACCCGCAGGACGTCGACACGTCCGTGGAGTCGGTCGGTGTGCACTCCCGGGACGAGATCGGCCAGGTGGCCGCGGCCTTCGACGACGTGCACCGCGAGGCGGTCCGCCTCGCCGCCGAGCAGGCCCTCCTGCGGGGCAACGTCAACGCGATGTTCACCAACCTCTCGCGCCGCTCCCAGGGCCTCATCCAGCGTCAGCTCTCGCTCATCTCCGAACTGGAGTCCCGCGAGGCCGACCCGGACCAGCTGTCCTCCCTCTTCAAGCTCGACCACCTCGCGACGCGTATGCGCCGTAACGGTGAGAACCTTCTCGTCCTCGCCGGTGAAGAGCCCGGCCGCCGCTGGACCCGCCCGGTCCCGCTGGTCGACGTGCTCCGCGCCGCCGCCTCCGAGGTGGAGCAGTACGAGCGCATCGAACTGGCCGCCGTGCCGACCACCGAAGTGGCCGGCCGCGTGGTCAACGACCTCGTGCACCTGCTCGCCGAGCTGCTCGAGAACGCCACCTCGTTCTCCTCGCCGCAGACCAAGGTCAAGGTCACCGGTCACGCGCTGCCCGACGGGCGGGTGCTGATCGAGATCCACGACACCGGTATCGGCCTCTCCCCCGAGGACCTCGCGGCGATCAACGAGCGGCTCGCCTCGCCGCCCACCGTGGACGTCTCGGTCTCCCGCCGCATGGGCCTCTTCGTGGTCGGTCGTCTGTCGCAGCGGCACGGCATCCGCATCCAGCTGCGCCCGTCCGACTCCGGTGGCACGACCGCGCTGGTCATGCTCCCGGTCGACGTCGCCCAGGGCGGCAAGAAGCCCGCTCCCGGCAAGCCCGGTGCCCCCGCTCAGTCCGGCGGTCCGGTCGCCGCGCAGGCCGCGGCCGGTGCGGCCGCCGCCCGCCGCGGAGGCGGCCAGGGCGGTGCCGGTGGTCCGCTCGGCGCGGGTGCTCCGGCCCCGGCGGTCGGCGGCGGTGCCGGTACGGCCGGCGGACGCGGCGGTGCCCTCGGCTCCGGCGCTCCCTCCGGCGGCGGCCAGCTCGGCGCCGGCGCGGGTCCGCGCGGCCAGGTCGGCACCGGCCAGGGTCCCCGGGCCGCGCTGCCCGGCGCGGGCCCGAACAGCGGCCGTCCCGGTACGCAGGGCGGCGGACGCGGCTCGCAGGGCCGGCCGAACGCGGGTGCCGGTGCCTTCGGCAACCAGGACGCGTTCGGCAACCCGCAGGACTTCGGTGGCCAGGACGCCTTCGGCAACCGCGGCCCGGTCCCGCCGCAGCGCTCCGCGAACTCCTCCGACCAGGGCCGTCAGCCCCAGCTGCCGCCGCGTGGCGGCCCGCGGGCCGAACTGCCCGGCGCCAACCCGCCGGCGGGCAGGCCCAGCTGGAGCGACGACAACGCCCAGCCGCCGCTGTCCCGTGCCTCGCTGGACACCCCGCGCGGTCACGACGAGCAGGACCCGGCCCACACCGCGCCGATGCCCCGCATCGACGACCGGCACGACCTCGGCGCCACCTCGCAGATGCCGGCGGTCCCGCAGGCTCCGTCGACCGGCGAGTTCCCGCGCCCGGACTTCAACGCGCCGAACGGCTCGCCGAACACGGGATCGTTCCCGCGGCCGGGTACGACCGGCCCGCAGGACACCGGCTCCTTCCCGCGCCCGAACGTGAACGGCCGGCACGACACCGGGTCGTTCCCGCGCCCGAACGTCAACGGCCAGCAGGACTCCGGTCAGTTCGTGCGCTCCGACGTCTTCGGTACGCCGGCCGCGCCGCAGAACGGCTCGCGGAACCCCGGGCAGTTCGCCGCCCCGCAGGCCTACGACAACGGCTCCACCGGCCAGTTCGCCACGCCGTCCTACGACGGCAGCTCGACCGGTCAGCACTCCCTGCCGGGCCGGCAGAACGGCTACCCGGGCAACGGCCAGAACGGCAACGGCCAGAACGGCAACGGGCAGTACGGCACCGGGCAGTTCGAGCGTCCGGGGTCCGACGGCCGCGGCCTCGACTACGGTGCGCCGCAGCGCCCGCCCGTGCCGCCGGCCCGCCAGGAGCCGGAGGCGCTGCCGCCGGCCACCGGTCCGGGTGACGGTCGTACCCCGCTGTACGACACCCTGGAGACCAACTGGTTCCACGGCGGCCAGCAGGAGCAGCAGCGCCCCCAGAGCAACGGCAACGGCTCGGCGGCGTCGGTTCCGCCGGTCCCGCCGGTGCCCGCCCAGCCGCCGGCCCCCGCGGCCGCGGCCCCCCAGCGTCCCGCCCAGGCAGCCTGGCGCACCTCCCCGAACGACGACCTCGTCCGGCAGGCGGAGCGTGTACGGCAGCCGGCGGCGGGCGGTGTCACCACCTCCGGTCTGCCGCGCCGGGTCCCCCGGGCGAACCTCGTCCCGGGCACGGCACAGCAGCAACAGCACCAAGCGGGTCCGCAGGTCTCGCGTTCGCCTGATGACGTTCGCGGTCGGCTGACCAATCTCCGTCGGGGTATCGCACAGGGTCGGCAGGCCGGCACCGGCCCGCAGACCGGCACCTTCCCGAGCCCCACTCACCAGCAGGAGCGTTAGTTGAGTCCGATGAGCCAGGCGGCACAGAACCTCAACTGGTTGATCACCAACTTTGTGGACAACACCCCAGGTGTGTCCCACACCGTCGTCGTGTCCGCCGACGGCCTCCTTCTGGCGATGTCCGAAGGCTTCCCACGCGACCGTGCCGACCAGCTGGCGGCCGTCGCGTCCGGGCTCACCTCGCTGACGGCCGGGGCCTCCCGGATCTTCGAGGGCGGCAACGTGGCGCAGACGGTCGTCGAGATGGAACGCGGCTTTCTCTTCCTGATGTCCATCTCCGACGGCTCGTCCCTCGCGGTCCTGGCCCACCCGGAGTGCGACATCGGCCTCGTCGGCTACGAGATGGCGCTCCTGGTCGACCGCGCGGGCGCGGTCCTCACGCCTGACCTGCGCGCTGAACTGCAAGGCAGTCTGCTCCACTGACAGCCCGGATCCAACCCGCCTCACCAAATCACCGTCCGGCCGCCACAATCCCCCCACCGGCCACGTCCGACGGCTAGCCCGACCGACTTGCTGTCCCGCCCGGAGGAACGATGACCCCGCCCACCGCCTCTCATGATCCGTACGCGGAGCCGTACGGGGACGAGGGCGACCAGCCGCTGGTACGTCCTTACGCGATGACCGGCGGCCGGACCCGGCCGCGCTACCAGCTCGCCATCGAGGCGCTGATCAGCACGACGGCCGACCCGGCAGCGCTCATGGGGCTGCTCCCGGAGCACCAGCGCATCTGCCACCTGTGCCGCGAGGTGAAGTCGGTGGCCGAGGTCTCGGCGCTGCTCGCCATGCCGCTCGGTGTGGCCCGGATCCTGGTGGCCGACCTCGCCGAGGCCGGCCTGGTCGCCATCCACCAGCCGGGCGGCGACGAGAACAACGGCGGCGCTCCTGACGTGACGCTGCTCGAAAGGGTGCTCAGTGGACTTCGCAAGCTCTGACGGAGGGCGGGCCACCACCTCCGCGAAGATCGTGGTGGCGGGCGGCTTCGGCGTCGGCAAGACCACGTTCGTGGGAGCGGTCTCCGAGATCAACCCGCTGCGCACGGAGGCCGTGATGACGTCCGCCTCGGCGGGCATCGACGACCTGACGCACACCGGGGACAAGACCACCACCACGGTGGCCATGGACTTCGGCCGTATCACCCTCGACCAGGACCTGATCCTGTACCTGTTCGGCACGCCCGGTCAGGACCGTTTCTGGTTCATGTGGGACGACCTGGTACGCGGTGCGATCGGCGCGGTGGTGCTCGTGGACACCCGGCGTCTGGCCGACTGCTTCCCGGCCGTGGACTACTTCGAGAACAGCGGTCTGCCGTTCGTCATCGCCCTCAACGGCTTCGACGGACACCAGCCCTACACACCCGAAGAGGTGCGCGAGGCGCTGCAGATCGGACCGGACGCGCCGATCATCACGACCGACGCCCGGCACCGCGCCGACGCGAAGAGCGCGCTGATCACGCTGGTCGAGCACGCCCTCATGGCCCGCCTGCGGTAGCGCCCCGGCGGTACCCAAGTCCGACGTCGTGTACGGCAGTTGTCGTATGGAAACCGGAGCCGACTGTGGCCTTTGACACGGTCGGCTCCGGTGTTCATAACGTTTCGGCAGAGGAATCCAGTGGTATCGCCACGCGTCGCGGTCGTGCGGTGCCGCTGCGCTCACAATGGCCCCGCCTTTTGGCGGGGCTCGCTCTTTATGACCGTTTTATCTGGGGCTTACATCCGTGCGCTCTGCCCCAATGGACTGTTTGGAAGTGCACCGGCCCCCGTGCTGGAATGCCTGAACTGCCCATTAGTCAAAGACGTACTCAGTAGTGGTCGATGACACACCGGGCTCTGAGAGACTGCGGCACGACGATAGGTGCCCGCCGCCGAGAGGTTGTTGGTCGAGTGAGGCGAAGCAAGAACGGTCCCGAGCCGTCGGCACGGGGCAACTTCACCCCGCCGCCGCGCGCTGCGGCGCCCACCCCTGTGCCAGCCGCGGAACCACCGGCCGCGCCCGCGAAGAGCGGCGGCCGTTTCTCCCCGCGGAACTGGCGAGTGCCGACCAGGCTGAACGCGATCCTGCTCATACCCGTGGCCGTCGGCCTGGTGATGGGCGGCTTCCAGGTGAAGAGCTCCATCGACACCTGGCAGGACGCCCGCGACGCGGAGAACACCGCGCGCCTGGTCCGTGCCGCCCTGACCTACGCCGACGCTCTCTACAACGAGCGTGACGTCAGCGCGGCCCCGCTGCTCCTGAACAAGAACAAGGCCACGGTCACGCAGGCCCGCGCCGCCACCGACAAGGCCGCCGACGCCTTCGACGCGGCCGCGCAGAACATGCCGCAGAAGCCGGGCCTCGAGCGCCGGCTGAAGCTGTTCCGCGAGGCCGAGCCCAACCTCACGAACCTGCGCGCCGCCTCGTACACCAGCAAGCTCTCCGGCGTGCAGACCGAAGAGGGGTACGTCGCGGTCGCCCACCCCCTGATGGAGTTCGCCAACGAACTCGGTCTGGGCACCGGAAACATCACCTCCTACGGCCGTACCGTCTACGCCATCTCGCTCACCAAGGCGGCCCTGTCGCTGGAGCGGTCGATCGGCATGCACCTGCTGGTCAAGCCCGGCCCGGACGCCGGCAACCTGGCCAGCCAGCGGGTCGCCCTCTCCTCGTACGCCTACCTGGAGGGCATCGCCGTCGAGGAGTACATCGGCGGTGGCACCGAGGCGGACGCGCAGAAGCTGACCGACCTCGAGAAGAAGATCAAGACGGACGGCGCGGCGCTGGTCCAGCAGGCCAAGGCCAAGGACCCGAACTACGTGGCCCCGCCGTCCAAGGACAACGCGATGGTCAACGCGCTGGCCACGCTGCAGGACACCAACGCGAGCACCCGCCAGGCGCTGGCCTCCCAGGGCATCACCGCCGAGAACTGGTGGACGGTCAACACCCTCAAGTACAACGCCTACCGCACGATCGAGTCGGACATGGCCGACAAGGCGGTGACCGAGGCCTCCGGCATCGCGGACAACGCGAAGACGGACGCGTTCATCACGGGTGCCGCGGTCATGGTCGCGCTGCTCGCCGCGTTCATCCTGGCCGGCATGGTGGCCCGCCAGATGTCCCGCTCGATGCGCCAGCTGCGCAACGCCGCCTTCGGCATCGCCGAGCAGCGCCTGCCGATGCTGGTCGACCAGCTCTCCCGTACCGACCCGGGCCGGGTCGACACCCGGGTGGCGCCGATCCCGATCACCTCGACCGACGAGATCGGCGAAGTCGCCCGCGCGTTCGACCAGGTCCACCGCGAGGCCGTGCGGCTCGCCGCCGAGCAGGCCCTGCTGCGGGGCAACATCAACGCGATCTTCACCAACCTCTCGCGCCGCAACCAGTCGCTGATCGAGGGCCAGCTGACCCTGATCACCGACCTGGAGAACAACGAGGCCGACCCGGACCAGCTGGAGAACCTCTTCAAGCTGGACCACCTCGCGACCCGTATGCGCCGCAACGGCGAGAACCTCCTGGTCCTCGCGGGCGAGGAGCCCGGCCGCCGCTGGGACCAGCCGGTCCCGCTGGTCGACGTGCTGCGCGCCGCCTCCTCCGAGGTGGAGCAGTACGAGCGCATCGAGCTCTCCGGCGTCCCGGAGGCCGAGATCCACGGCCGTGCGGTCACCGACCTCGTGCACCTGCTCGCCGAGCTCCTGGAGAACGCGACCACGTTCTCCTCGCCGCAGACCAAGGTCCGCGTCACCGCGACCCGGCTGCCCGACGGCCGCATCATGATCGAGATCCACGACAAGGGCATCGGTCTCACCGCCGAGGACTTCGCGGACATCAACCACAAGCTGGCCAACCCGCCGACCGTGGACGCCGCGATCTCCCAGCGCATGGGCCTGTTCGTGGTCGGCCGGCTCTCCGACCGGCACGGCATCCGGGTCCAGCTGCGCCCCTCCGGCGAGCAGGCCGGCACCACCTCGCTGGTCATGCTGCCGGACGCGATCACGCACGGCGGTGGCGGCGAACAGCAGCTGGACCGTGACGAGTTCACGGTGTCGCAGATCATCCCGGAGCAGCAGTTCCAGGCCGAGAACTTCAACCAGCCGCAGCTCCAGCCGATGCGTACGGCGGCCGAGCTCGGCTTCGACGACAGCCGCTACATCGAGGTCCCCGACGACATCCGCGACCTCGACCCCGTGGGCCGCTCGCTGATGCGCGAGGAGCGCCGCGCGGCCCTGGAGGCCCAGACGCAGCCTCCGCAGGCCCCGCAGGAGACCGCCGAGATCCCGGCGTACGCCGACGAGTTCGACAGCGGCCGGGCGGACTACGACCCGAGCGGTACGGGCTTCCAGGAGCAGCCCACGGGCTACGACGGGCGGCAGGCGTACCAGGAGCAGTCGCAGGGCACGTACGACGAGCAGTACTACGCGCCGAACGGCGGCCTGCCACAGAACGACACGTTCTCCCCCGACGCGTTCTCCGGCAACGGCGGTTACCCGGAGCCCGGTTATCAGGAGCCGGCCCAGGAGGAGCCCGCGGCCGCGCAGGCCGCCGCCGCAGACTCGTTCCCGGCCTTCGGCGAGCAGCCCTACCAGGACGACTGGCCGCAGCAGGGCGGTTACCAGAACGGCTACCCGGCCCAGTACGCTCCGCAGGCGGAATCGGCGCAGGCCGGTGACGTGGACGAGCGGAACCACGTAGGCTTCGACCGTCCGGGAACGGCCCCCTCCAACGGCCACCGGCTGACCGACGCCGGGCTGCCCCGCCGGGGCTCCGGCGGTGGCACGGGCGGCCCGAACGGCGCGGGTTCCGTGCAGCAGGCTCCGGCCGCGGCACCGGCGGCTGCGGCGCAGGCCGCACCGGCCCCGGCTTCCGAGCCGGCCGGCGACGACTCCTGGCGGTCGCAGAACGACGAGCGCTGGCAGCAGGCCTCGGCGCTGCGCAGGCCCAAGGCGGGCGGGGTCACCTCCTCCGGCCTGCCGAGGCGGGTGCCCAAGGCCAACCTGGTCGAGGGAGCCGCCGCGAGCACCCCCCAGGGAGGCCCACAGGTCTCCCGCGCCCCGGAGGACGTCCGGGGCAGGCTGAGCAACCTGCGTCGAGGCGTCCAGCGCGGGCGCAGCGCAGGCAGTGAAACGAACGGCCAGGGCTTCGGTCCTGACAGCACCTACAACCAGGAGCGTTAGTGTGAGCCCGATGAGCCAGGCGGCACAGAACCTGAACTGGTTGATCACCAACTTCGTGGACAACACCCCGGGGGTGTCCCACACGGTGGTGGTCTCCGCCGACGGACTCCTTCTGGCGATGTCCGAAGGCTTCCCCCGCGACCGCGCCGACCAGCTCGCGGCCGTCGCCTCCGGTCTGACGTCTCTGACGGCAGGCGCCTCCCGAATCTTCGAGGGCGGCAGCGTGAATCAGACGGTTGTGGAGATGGAGCGGGGGTTCCTGTTCATCATGTCCATTTCCGATGGTTCCTCGCTGGCCGTCCTGGCCCACCCGGAGGCCGACATCGGCCTGATTGGGTACGAGATGGCCCTTTTGGTGGACCGCGCGGGCACGGTCCTTACCCCGGATCTGCGTGCGGAACTCCAGGGAAGCCTTCTCAACTAATAGTCAGACGGTGCGTTTTCGCGTCCCGGGGCCGTAAGGTTTCGGGACGCGGCTCCACAAGGTTGGGTGCCCGGCACGGTCGGAGGAGGAGAGAAAGTGGCAACACCCCCAGGCGGTTCTCATCACGGCAACTGGTCGTACGGGCCTGCGCAGGGCCAGGGCGACGGTTCCGGGAACCGGTACAACTTCCCCTCCACGCCGAGCCACCGGCAGCCGTACGCTCCGCAGGGCCCCGGCCCCTCGCCGTACGACCAGCCGCCCGCGCCGCGCATCCAGCCGGTGCAGCCGCAGCGCCGCCCCGAGCCGGCGCCGGCCTCGGGGTCCAGCAACCCCCTGGTACGTCCGTACGCCATGACCGGCGGCCGGACCCGCCCGCGGTACCAGCTCGCCATCGAGGCGCTGGTGCACACCACCGCGCAGCCGCACCAGATGCAGGGCCAGTTGCCCGAGCATCAGCGGATCTGCAACCTCTGCCGGGAGATCAAGTCGGTGGCCGAGGTCTCGGCCCTGCTGACGATCCCTCTCGGCGTGGCCAGGATCCTCGTCGCCGACTTGGCGGAGGCGGGCCTGGTCGCCATCCATCAGCCCGGCGGCGACGAGAACGCCGGTGGCCAGCCAGACGTGACACTGCTCGAAAGGGTGCTCAGTGGACTTCGCAAGCTCTAGCGGCGGTCCTTCCCGCTCCACCACCTCCGCGAAGATCGTGGTGGCGGGCGGCTTCGGCGTGGGCAAGACCACGTTCGTC
The DNA here is from genome assembly GCF_055583445.1 of Streptomyces sp. NPDC104761. NCBI lineage: Bacteria > Bacillati > Actinomycetota > Actinomycetes > Kitasatosporales > Streptomycetaceae > Streptomyces > Streptomyces sp. NPDC104761. The sequence continues at coordinate 197,220 of NZ_JBVJNZ010000012.1, forward strand.
GGCGCCGTCTCGGAGATCAACCCGCTGCGCACAGAGGCCGTGATGACGTCCGCGTCTGCCGGCATCGACGACCTCACCCACACCGGGGACAAGACGACCACGACGGTCGCCATGGACTTCGGCCGCATCACCCTGGACCAGGACCTGATCCTGTACCTGTTCGGCACCCCCGGGCAGGACCGCTTCTGGTTCATGTGGGACGACCTGGTACGCGGCGCGATCGGCGCCATCGTCCTCGTGGACACCCGCCGTCTCGCCGACTGCTTCCCCGCGGTCGACTACTTCGAGAACTCGGGTCTCCCCTTCGTCATCGCCCTCAACGGCTTCGACGGCAACCAGCCGTACAACCCCGAAGAGGTCCGCGAGGCGCTCCAGATCGGCCCCGACACCCCGATCATCACGACCGACGCGCGGCACCGTGCCGACGCGAAGTCGGCGCTGATCACGCTGGTCGAGCACGCCCTGATGGCGCGGCTGCGGTAGCGGTCGGTTCTCCGAGGTTCCAGGGGCCCCTTTCTGTCAGGCAGGGGCCCTTTTGCCGTCCCCCGCTGCCACAATGAGCCATCTGCCGAGTGGGGGAGGCGGGGATGAGCATCGAAGTGGCCGCGGTGCGCCTGGGGCAGACGGTGGCGACGAGTGCGGTACGGCTGTGGCTGGGTGCCCGGCGGCAGGAGCAGGAACGCCGGGCGGAGATGTCGGACCTGATCCGGGCGCGGGTTCCCGGTCTGAGGTCCCAGCGGAGCGTTGAACGGCAGTTCGAGGAGATCGCGGACGCCGTGGCGGCCCGGGTCGAACCGCTGCTGGCGCACGAGTTCCCGGGGCTGGCCGAGCACGAACGGCTGGCCGCGGTCCAGGCCGTCACGGACACGTTCGCGCACGCCGACCTGTCCGACGAGACGGTGCTGGAATCGGACGCGGACGCGGCGGAGCTGGTACGGCGGATACGGCAGGACACTCCCCGGCCGGCAGGGCTGGGCGAGCCCGCGGAGCGCTACTACGAGGTGCTCTTCGCCGAGTGCTGCGAGTGCTACGTACGGGTTCTGCGCCGGCTGCCCGTGTTCACCGAGCGGGCCGTCACGGAACTGCTCGGCCGCACGACCTCGCTGGGTGCCGAACTCGCCCGGGTGCTGGAGCGGTTGCCGACCCGCTCGCTGTACGCGCCGGAGGGCTCGGACGAGGACGAGGCGTTCCTGCGGGAGTACCTCAGCCTGGTGAGCCGGTCCCTGGACGAGGTGGAGCTGTTCCGGGTGGCCTCGGAGCAGGTGACCCGGGCGAAGCTGTCGGTCGCGTACGTGAGCATGCGGGCCACGCCGGACGACGGGCACCGCCGGACGGCCGTCGAGAGGCGTCCGCTGCTGCGGCGGGGGCTGCGGGACTGGGAGGAGCCGGACAGCACCGGAAAGCGGGTGGAGAACGCCCTGGGCGGTGCCTCCCGGGTGCTGCTGCGCGGAGAGGCGGGCTCCGGGAAGACCACGCTGATGCAGTGGCTGGCGGTCACGGCGGCCAGAGGAGCCTTCTCCGGACCGCTGGGCAGCTGGAACGGGCTGATCCCGGTCCTGGTGAAGTTACGGCGGTACGCGGGACGGGAACTGCCGTTGCCGGAGGCCCTGCTGGACGGGGTCGCGGGCGCTCTCACCGGCCATACCCCGAAGGGCTGGATGGACCGGGCCCTGCGCGACGGACGGGTGCTGCTTCTGGTGGACGGGGTGGACGAACTGCCGGCCGGCGAACGGCAGGCGGTGCGCGCCTGGCTGACCGGCCTGCTGAACGCGTACACCGGCACCCGGGCCGTGGTCACGACCCGGCCGGCGGCGGCCCGCACGGACTGGCTGCGCGCGCTGGACTTCACGGCCTACCAACTGGACCGGCTGGCCCCGGCCGACCTCACCGCGTTCGTCCGGCAGTGGCACCGCGCGGTACGCGAACAGGGGGACGAACTGCCGTGCGCGGTCGAGGAGCTTCCGCAGTACGAGCAGTCGCTGCTCACCAGTCTGCAGGACCGCCCGCACCTCCAGTCGCTGGCCGCCAACCCGCTGCTGGCCGCGCTGATCTGCACCCTGCATCTCAGCAAGGGCCGTCAACTACCGCGTAATCGCATGGAGTTGTACAAGATCGCGTTGGAGACGCTGGTCCAGCACCGGGACGCGGACCGCCGGGTGCCGAGCGCCCTGGACAGCCCGCTCACCCTGTCGGACAAGCTGTGCGTGCTGCGCGACCTGGCGTGGCGGCTGTCCGACAACAACCGCACCGAGATCTCCACGGAGCAGGCCTGCCGGCACGTCGCCTCCCGGCTGGCGTCCATGCGGCACCTGGACGAGGCCGACGGCGACGCGGTCCTGGACCACCTGATCGGACGGTCGGGGGTCCTGCGCTCCCCCGTGGCGGGCCGCGTCGACTTCGTGCACCGCACCTTTCAGGAGTACCTCGCCGCCGAGGACGCGGCGGACGAGGACAACCTGGGCAACCTGGTCGAGCGCGCCCACCTCGACCTGTGGCGCGAGACGGTCGTGATGGCGGCGGGGCACGCGAACCTGAGGCAGCGGCGGGAACTGGTCGGCGCCCTCCTGGACCGGGCCGCCGACGAGCCCCGCCACGCCCGGCGGCTGCGACTGCTCGCCGCGTCCTGTCTGGAGACCATGACGACCGTGCCGGACGACGTGGCACGCCGGCTCGACGAGGCGCTGGGCGTGCTGCTCCCGCCCCGGCGCGAGTCCGAGGCGAGGTCGCTCGCGGCCGTGGGGCCCGCGTTGACGCATCGGCTGCCCGCGACCCTGGACGGGCTCTCGGCCCGGGCGGCGCGGACGACCGTACGCACGGCGGCGCTGATCGGAGGCGAGGAGGCCATGAACCGGCTGGCCGGCTACGCGGCGGCCAGCGACGACGCCGGCGTACGGGACGAACTCGTCGAGTCCTGGGAGTACTTCGACCCGGACGCGTACGCGCGCCGGGTGCTGTCCCGGCTTCCGCTCGACGCGGTGGAGTTGCATCTGTCCCACCCCGCTCAGTGGCCGGCGGTGCTCAAGCTGCGCGGGGCCCGGCGGATATGGATCGGATACGAGTTCAGGGAAGGGCTGGCCGCCACGTCGGCACTCGGCGAACTGGACCAGCTCTGGGTGCCGAGCCTGGTGGGCGAGAACGACCTCTCACCCCTCGCCGAACGGTCCGGGCTGCGCAATCTGGTCCTGTGCGGCATGGACGACCTGCCGCTGCCCGACGTCGAACCGCTGCGCGGTCTGACCGGGCTGACCAACCTGCAACTGCAGAACTGGACCTCCCTGCCGAAGCTCGACGCCATCCCCGTGCCGGAGTCCCTGGTGAGCCTGGGGCTGGGCACCCTCGCCGAGAACGTCGACCTGGCGCCGCTGCTGGAGCGGGCTCCCTGGCAGAGCCTCTTCCTCACCGGTTCCGGCGTGCCACGGGGCCTCGGCGGGCTCGGGCGGTTGACGGACATGACCCACCTGAGCCTGTGCGGCTACGACCTGAGCACGTGGCTTCCCGCCCAGGAGAGCTGGCCACCCGGGCTGTCCAGACTCGAACTGTACGGTTGCCGGCTGCCGGCCGACCTGGGGCCCATCGGCGCGCTGGACCAGTTGCGCACACTGGACCTGCGTACGCACCCGACAAGCGCGGAAAACCCCCTCGACCTGCGCACGCTGGCCCGTGGTCCGCATCAGAGGCGGTTGGTGGTGATCGCTCCGGCGCAGGTCCGGGCGCCCGCCACCGCCATCCCCGGCGTCCGCGTGAAACGACACTGACCCCGCCCTCCCGGAGGAGAGCGGGGCCGTGGCGCACGTCGCCCGGAGGGCTCAGTGCCAGCTGTGCGGGGCGCGGAAGCCGTTCTCGCGCTCCAGGCGGCGCCAGCCTGCCTTGGCGCGGCCGCGGTGGGTCTGCTCGGTGTCGGCGGTCGGCCGGGCGGCCGCGCGGGCCAGGAGGACCGCCGTGATGGCGGCGACTTCCTCCGGGTCGGCGTTGCCCTTCTCGACGCGGATGTCAGGCACGTTCATGGGTGTCAGTCTCCGTGAGAGAGGTTTCCGCAGGATTACTGCGGGGGGTTGCCGTGCTTACGGGACGGCAGGTCGGCGTGCTTGGTGTGCAGCATCGCCAGCGACTTGGCGAGCACCTCGCGGGTCTCGGCCGGGTCGATGACGTCGTCGACCAGGCCGCGCTCGGCCGCGTAGTAGGGGTGCATCAGCTCGGCCTTGTACTCCTTGACCATCTTCTGCCGCATGGCCTCGGGGTCCTCGGCGGAGGCGATCTGCCGACGGAAGATCACATTGGCGGCACCCTCGGCGCCCATGACCGCGATCTCGTTCGTCGGCCAGGCGTAGGTCAGGTCGGCACCGATCGACTGGGAGTCCATGACGATGTAGGCACCTCCGTACGCCTTGCGCAGGATCAGGGAGATCCGGGGCACGGTCGCGTTGCAGTAGGCGTAGAGGAGCTTCGCGCCGTGGCGGATGATCCCGCCGTGCTCCTGGTCGACACCGGGGAGGAAGCCCGGTACGTCCAGGAAGGTGACGATCGGAACATTGAAAGCGTCACACATCTGGACAAAGCGCGCAGCTTTTTCACTCGCCTCGATGTCCAGGACGCCCGCGAGGACCTGCGGTTGGTTGGCGATGATGCCGACCACCTGGCCGTCGATCCGGGCCAGCGCGCAGATGATGTTCCGCGCCCAGCGCTCGTGGACCTCCAGGTACTCGCCGTCGTCGACGATCTCCTCGATGACCTTGGCCATGTCGTACGGCCGGTTGCCGTCCGCCGGGACCAGGTCGAGGAGGACGTCGCTGCGGCGGTCGACGGGGTCCGTGGACTCGACGCGCGGCGGGTTCTCGCGGTTGTTCTGCGGGAGGAGCGAGAGGAGGTAGCGGACCTCCGCGATGCAGGTCTCCTCGTCGTCGTAGGCGAAGTGGCAGACGCCGGAGGTCTCCGCGTGGACGTCGGCGCCGCCGAGCCCGTTCTGGGTGATCTCCTCGCCGGTGACGGCCTTGACGACGTCCGGTCCGGTGATGAACATCTGCGAGGTCTCGCGGACCATGAAGACGAAGTCGGTGAGGGCGGGCGAGTAGGCCGCGCCGCCGGCGCAGGGGCCGAGCATCACGGAGATCTGCGGGATGACGCCCGAGGCCTTCGTGTTGCGCTGGAAGATGCCGCCGTAACCGGCGAGGGCGCTGACGCCCTCCTGGATGCGGGCGCCTGCGCCGTCGTTCAGCGAGACCAGCGGGGCGCCGGCCGCGATGGCCATGTCCATGATCTTGTGGATCTTGGTGGCGTGCGCCTCGCCCAGCGCGCCGCCGAAGATCCGGAAGTCGTGCGCGTAGACGAAGACCGTACGGCCCTCGACCGTGCCCCAGCCGGTGACGACGCCGTCGGTGTACGGCTTCTTGGCCTCCAGGCCGAAGCCGACCGCGCGGTGCCGGCGCAGCTGCTCGACCTCCTGGAAGGAACCCGGGTCCAGGAGCAGCTCGATGCGCTCCCGGGCCGTCAGCTTGCCCTTGGCGTGCTGCGCCTCGGTCGCCTTGTCGCCGGGGCCCGCCACGGCCGCCGCACGGATCCCGTGCAGTTCTGCGACCCGCCCGCGCGCGTCCGTCGGCTCACCGGTGGGCTCACCCGTCGTCTCTTCCAAAACGGTCATGTAGCGACCTTACGAAGGACACCAAGGATTGCGAGACGTCGACTCCGTACAGTCTCCGGCACGTTTTCCTGGAACCACCGAACAGAACCAGAACCCCATGCAGCCGTTCCGACTGCTCAGGGGGCTTTGCCGTTGTAGGGGTGCCACAAGGGCGGGGCCGAGATGCGCCTCACATTCATGGCCGGTCCGTACCACCCGCGGAGTGACACAGGCCTCCGGACGGCGGTTCACCCACACAGAGCCTAGCGGCTCCCCCAGCGGGTCCCGGCGCGCCGTCGGGTCACGCGGCGTTACGGTGAGTAAGGGGGGCGACACGCATGTCGATGATGTTGAAGGTTGAAGGGAATGGGTCTACGGTATCTCTCGTTGAGTTCGTTGAACGTTAAACATCACCCCTCAAGGAGCACCTCATGGGCATCTTCGGCCGCAAGAACGACGAGACCCCCGCCGCCGGCACGACCCCCGAGACGGCCGCGCTGACCGGCGACTACACGATCGACCCGGCGCACACCACGCTCGGCTTCGTGGCCCGCCACGCGATGGTCACCAACGTCAAGGGCAGCTTCCAGGAGTTCGAGGGCACCCTGCACCTGGACGGCACCGACCCGTCCAAGTCCACGGCCTCCCTCGACATCAAGATGGACAGCATCACCACCGGCAGCCCGGACCGCGACGGTCACCTGAAGTCGGCCGACTTCTTCAAGATCGACGAGTTCCCGACGATGACCTTCCGCTCCACCGAGGCGGAGGCCCTGGGCGGCGAGGACTACCGCATCACCGGCGACCTCACGATCCTCGGTGTCACCCGGCCGGTCACCATCGACCTGGAGTTCAACGGCGCCGCCAAGGACCCGTTCGGCAACGAGCGCGTCGGCTTCGAGGGCAAGGCCGAGATCAAGCGCTCCGACTGGGGCGTCACCTGGAACGCGGCGCTGGAGACCGGTGGCGTCCTCGTCTCCGACAAGATCAAGCTGAACTTCGACATCTCGGCGATCAAGAGCGCGTGAGCCCGCGGTGCCGGACCGCCGGCCCCGAGCACGCCCGCTGAGCGCCGCCCTCCACTACTCCCCTGAGGGCGGCGCTCTGCCGTGTCCGGACGTCCCTCGTGGCCGCGCCCAGTAGGTCCTCGGGGGCCCAGGAGGTCCTAGGGGCCCCAGGAGGCCCTGGAGGCCGGAGGAGCTGCTCCTAGTAGTCGATGGTCGGGTACCAGTCCCCCCGCCCCTGCGGGGTCAGGTCGAGCAGGTGCCAGACGGGCGTGAGCAGGTCGATGCCGCGCTCCTGGATGTCGTCGGCCATGCGCGGATGGGCGGAGTAGGTGAGGCGGACCGTGCCGTCGCCGTCGCGGGTGAAGACGGAGACCGTGGAGTCCTGGGCGCCGTCCTCGTCCTCGCTGCCCAGGTCGTACTTGAACGTGCTGTCACCGCAGCTGAGCAGTCGCAGCCGGTGCCAGCCGCGGTCGCGGCCATACTGCCGGAGGGTGGGCGGGTCGGCGGCCGCGACGATGACGAAGTCGGCGTTCCGGGTGACGTGGTGGGCGATGCCGTTGTAGCCGTCGATCCACATCGTGCACATCGGGCAGGCGCTGGTCTGGAGCTTGCCGTACATGAAGTGGTAGACGATCAGCGGCCGTTCGGGCCCGGTGAACAGCTCGCTCAACGCGACCTCGCGCACCGGGGCGTCGCCCGCGCCGAGGTCGCCGGGCCCTTCGAGGAAGACGTAGTCGTCGACGGCCGGTCCCGGCGGGAGCGCCCGGCGCAGCGCCGCGACCTCCTCCCGGCGCCGCATCAGGTCGATCTCGGCCAGCCGCAGCTTCTCCCGGGCAGCGAGGTAGTCCTCGGACTCCCCGTCCAGCCTGGTCTGCCGCACCATCGCGTCCTCCCGGGGCAGGCGTCCCCCGTAACCGTCCTTCGAGTCTAGGACGAGGGCCTCGGCCGCTCCTGTCGTGAGCCGCCCGCCGCGGGCCGGTGTGGCCGAGGGGGCGCTTGTTCGCAGGCCGACGGTCAGGACGCGACCACCTTGGCGAGGTTGTCCATCTCGTTCGTCCGCCCGGCGGCCAGCCGCCCGGTCCATTCCTCGTCGTGCATGGCGTCGGCCGTCATGGTCACGTGTGTTCCGCCGCCGGCGGCCGGACGCAGCTCGACCTCGGTGAGGAACTCGTACGGCTCGACGCCCGGGATGAAGTCGGCGAGCGTGCTGTAGGCCAGACGCCGGGTGGGCTCGACCTCGGTGAAGGTCTTGTGCGAGGTCGAGCTCAGCGGGAGGCCCGCGTTCTCCATGAACGCGATCTGCTCGCGGCCGGTCGCGGTCATCGTGTAGGTCAAGGTGCCGCCGACGCTCAGGTCCAGGGCGTCGACGTGCACGGTGAACCCCTCCGGCGCCCACCAGGCCTCGATGCCTGCGCCGGTGGTCCACAGCTCCCAGATCCTCTCCGGTGCGGCGGAGTAGGTGCGCTCGACCTGAATCTTCTGCGTGGTCATGTTCTCTCCTGGGTTCCCTGTTCGGTGATGGCTTCGAAGAGTTGGACGTCGGCCGGGGGGATTCGTCATCGGTCCCCGTCGGCGGCGCGTTCGACCGGCAGCCTGAGCGGCAGGCCGAACGCGGTGACCAGGTGGGCCTCGAACGTGGTGATCTCCACGATGTGTCCGGCCTCGATGCGCAGCACGTCGACCAGCTGCGCCCGGTACACCGAGGTCCCCGGGCGTTGTACGTACCCGGCGACGGCCGGCTGCCGGTTCGCCCGGACCGGCAGGTGCCGCCAGCGGCCGAAGTATCCCGGCGAGGCCGGGTCGAAGACCCGGCCGAGCTGTTGGAGCAGCGCGTCCCGGCCGGCGAACCACACCGGATTGGGCGGCATCGTCACCACCACGTCGGCGCCGAGCAGGTCGGCCATCATCGACAGGTCCGCGCGCTCGGCCGCGGCCATGTACCGGCGCACGATGTCGCGCTCCTGCTGACTGTGCCGCCCGGCTGCCCAGTCCGTCCGCCGCCGGGGCAGCCGCTCACGCAGCGTCTGCCGGGCCCGCTGCAAGGCGCTGTTGGACGCCGCGACGCTCATGTCCATCAGCTTCGCCGCCTCCTCCACGGGACGGCCCAGCACGTCACGGAAGATCAGCACCGCGCGCTGCCGGGGCGGGAGGTGCTGGAGTGCGGCGAGGAAGACCAGTTCCATGGTCTCCCGCGACTCGGCGGCGGTCTCCGGCTGCTCGTCGTCGGCCGACAGCTCGTCGAGCAGCCGGTCCGGGTAGGGCTGCAGCCAGGGCAGACGGTCCGGCGGCTCGCCGCTGCCGGACTCGATGCCGGGGACCGGTTCGTAGCGCTGGGGACGGCGGCCGGTGCGGCGCAGGTGGTCGATGCAGGTGTTGGTGGCGATCCGGTACAGCCAGGTACGGGGCGCCGCTCGGCCCTCGAAACCGGACCGGTCGCGCCAGGCCTTGAGCAGGGTCTCCTGCACCAGGTCCTCGGCGTCGTCGTAGGAGCCGACCATGCGGTAGCAGTGCAGGTGCAGCCATTTCCGGTGGGGTTCGACGAGTGCGGCGAAGTCCGCCTCGCCGTCGGCCTCCGGCGGCCGTTCCGCGGTTTTCGTCACGGCGGTCTGCGTGACGTCACGGGCCAGCCGCCGCAGCTTGCGGACCGCCGCGGTGAGGGCCTCGGCGTCCGAGCGGAACGCATGGGGAGGCTGCAGGGCCAGGGTCCTCACCCGCCGCTCGATGTCCGCGAGGAGGTCGGCCGCCGGCTGGTCGGTCGTGGTGCGCCGACGGCGGTAGGCGCGTTGACGGCAGGCCGCCGAGCAGTAGAGGGAGGTCCGGCCACGGCCGCGATCCGCCAGCGGCGCGGCGCAGACCTGACAGATCCGTCCGCTCATGGGCGGCTCCAGTCATTCGTCACGGGGATACGGCGTTACGAAAGACCTTAGAGCGACGCCGGCCCCCGTGGGCGATCCTCCCCGGTCTTCGACTGCCGGCTCCGCAGAAGGCTCCTGGATCCCCCTGACCGCGAACTCGCACCACACCACCTTCCCCGGCTCCCGCTCCCCCACCCCCCACTTGTCCGCGAGCAGCGTGACCAGCAACAGCCCCCGGCCGTGTCCCGACTCCGGGGACGTGTCGCCGTAGCGGAGTTCGCCCGGACCGCTGTCGTGGACCTCGGTGCGGAGGACCCCGTCGGGGTGCAGGGCCAGCCGGAGACGGAAGCCGCGGCCCGGTGGGACGCCGTGGAGCAGCGCGTTGGTGGCCAGTTCGCTCACGCAGAGCAGCACGTCGTCGGTGCGCGGGCCGGCCTCCCAGTCCGCGAGGGCTTCGCGGGTGAAGTCCCGGGCCAGGCGTACGGATCTGCGATCACGGCGGTAGAACGCCGTGCGGGTGCGCAGGTGTTGGGGTTCCAGGTTCATGAGGCGAGTGTCACTGTGCGTCACTACCATGGATCAGTGAGTGAGGACGTAGTTCTGATTGCTACGACCCCACTACGAGGACTTCGGATGCGCACGGGGGAAAGGACCACGCATGCACTCGGTGAGCAGGGCCAAGAAGGTCGGATCCTGGCAGGCAGTCGGGGCGGTGCTGGCCCATTGCAGGAAGCAGGCCCGCGTCACGCAGGAGCAGTTCGCCGAGATGGCGAGCATCCATGTGGACACGGTGGGGTCCATCGAGCAGGGGAGGCTGGCGCTCCAGCCGGACCGGGCCGAGCAGTTCGACGAACTGTTGCAGACGGGCGGGGTGTTGGGGGTGCTGGTGGCCAAGTTGCCGGTGCGGGAGCGGATCGTTCAGTTCGCGCAGGGGCTGGTGGATCACGAGCAGGAGGCGGTCAGCGTTCTCTCGTACCAGAGCCAGGTGGTTCCGGGGCTCCTGCAGACCAGGGACTACTGTCGCGCGGTCTTCGGCTATCGATATCCGGCGATCGGCAGCGAGACCGCCGAGCAGTGGGTGAACGCCCGCATGGAACGGCAGTTGATCTGGCAGCGGGAACGGCCGCCCGTGGGTCACTTCGTGATCGAGGAGAGCGTCCTGCGGCGGAAGGTCGGAGGTTCGGAGGCGATGCGGGAGCAGATCCAGCAGATCCTGGCGTACACCGAGCCGGTCCACATGAGTTTTCAGATCATGCCCGAGGCACGGACGCCGCACGCCTGCCTCGACGGCCCGATGGTGCTGTTGGAAACACCGGAGTTCGAGCGCCTGGTCTACCTGGAGGTGCAGCGCGCCAGCTTCCTGGTCGCGGACCCCGACGAGGTCAGCGACTACCACCTCCAGTATGGAATGCTGCGGTCACAGGCCCTCTCTCCCGACGAGAGCGTGCGTCTCTTGAATGGACTGCTTGGAGAGTCATGAAGACCGCAGCACTGACATGGTTCAAGTCCAGCTACAGCGGCAGCCAGGGCGGCGACTGCGTCGAGGTCGCGTCCGCACCCGCCACCGTCCACGTCCGTGACTCCAAGGCACCCGACGGGCCGATACTCACCGTCTCCCCCTCCACCTGGAGCGAGTTCCTTGACCGCGTCACCCGCGACTGAGCAGACCGACTGGGTCCTCATCACCTCGTACGAGAACCTGCCGGGGAGTCCTCACCCCTTCGCCGGGCTCTGCGCCTGACTGCGTGAGCGGGGCATCGACTGGATGCCGTTCACGCAAGACGAACTCCGGTGGGACCTCGCCTGCCGCCGGGAGACCACCGGGCGCTGGCGCGGGTGGACAGGCCTGTCGGTCGAGGCCGGTGCCCTCCGGCGGCTCGGCCTGCACCCGGAACAGCCGTCCTCCGCCGTCAACGGCCCTTCCCCGCCCGCGTGGTGGCATGCTCCGCCGGGCTGCGTTATGCCACCGCACCTCCGGATCGAAGGACACCGGGTTCAGCCGACGGCTCCTGACCGAGACCGGGGCGGGACGCCACCGCCTTCCTCAACCGGCGGCGAACTACCGGAGGCCCGGCCTCCCCATGACCGGCGGCCCAAGCTGACGCGACGACCGCCCTGGCATCACGTCCGCTCCGGCCGCCGTCTTCTGCACCCGGCGCGGCAAAGCCTGGTGGAGAGCACCTGTCCGAAGGCGCCGCATTCCCCGCCAAGTGCTGCTCAGCACCGTTGTCGACCGGGCATGGGAGCGTGATCGCGCACTACGCGGTCGCAACGCCCAGGAAGCGCAGCACCGCCAGGACGCGGCGGTGGTCGGCGTCGGCCTTGGGCAGGTCGAGCTTGGTGAAGATGCTGTTGATGTGCTTGGCGACCGCGCTCTCGCTCACGACCAGCTCGGCGGCGACGCCGGAGTTGGACCGGCCGCCCGCCATCAGCTCCAGCACCTCCCGCTCGCGCGGTGTCAGCCGGTCGAGCGGATCGCTGTGCCGGCGCACCAGCAGCTGCGCGACGACCTGCGGGTCGAGCGCGGTGCCGCCGGCCGCCACCCGGCGTACCGCCTCGGTGAACTCCTCGACGTCGGCGACCCGTTGCTTGAGCAGATAGCCGACGCCCGAGGTGTTGGCGGCGAGCAGATCGGCGGCGTACCGCTCCTCCACGTACTGCGACAGCAGGAGCACGGCGGTACGCGGGTACTGGCGGCGGATCACCAGCGCGGCGCGCACTCCCTCGTCGGTGAAGCCGGGCGGCATGCGCACGTCTACCACGGCGATGTCGGGCCGGTGCTCCTCGACGGCTGCCAGCAGCCCTTCTGCGTCGGCGACTTGCGCGCACATCTCGAAGCCGGCCGCCTCCAGCACCTTGACCACGCCGATGCGCAGCAAGAGGGAATCCTCGGCGATCACGGCGCGCACGGCAGCTCCACGGTGATGACGGTCGGGCCCCCGGCGGGGCTGCGGCAGGAGAACGTACCGTCGACGGACGCGACGCGCTTGGCGAGCCCGGCGAGCCCGGTGCCACCGCCGGCCGCCGCGAGGTCCGCGCCGCCCGCGCCGTCGTCCGCGACGACGACCAGCAGTGTCTCCCCGATCCGTTCCACGGTCACGTCCGCCCGGGTCGCCTGGGCGTGTTTGACCACGTTCGTCAGGGCTTCGGAGACCACGAAGTACGCGACGGCCTCGACCGTGGGTGAGGGGCGCTGCGGCAGGTCCACCGTCACACGCACCGGGATCGGGAGCCGGGCGGCGACCCCGGACAGCGCGGCGTCGAGGCCGCGGTCCTCAAGGACGGCCGGATGCAGGCCGCGCACCAGGTCGTTCAGCTCGGCGATCGCCTCCTTCGCCTCGCGGTGCGCCTCGTCGATCACCTTGCGGGCGTCCTCCGGCAGGTCGCCGAGGGTGGACCTGGCCAGGCCCAGGTTGACGGCCAGCGAGACGAGGCGCTGCTGCACGCCGTCGTGCAGGTCACGCTCGATCCGCCGCCGCTCGGCGTCGGCGGCGTCGAGCACACCGGCCCGGCTCTCGGCGAGGTCGGCCACCCGGCGGGCCAGCCTCTCCGTGCGGCTGGGGCCGAGCAGGACCTCGGCCGTCCGGGTGTCCAGCCGCACCAGAGCGCCGGTCAGCCGGGGCCCGAGGAACAGCAGGGCGAGGCCGCCGGCGGTGAGGTACGCGGCCTGCGTGCTGTACCCGAGGTCGGCGACCCGCCACTGCGGGGGCAGCGCCCAGATCCACACGTAGAGGGAGGCGGCCACGAGAGCGGCCGCCCAGACGGCGAGGACGGCGAGGTCCAGGACGGCGAGCAGCGGACCCGCCACGGCGTGGTAGCAGGCCTGCCGCCACAAGGCGCGCGTGGTCAGCCGGCGTACCGCCGCCTTCCAGTTGCGTCCCGGCCTGGGTACGGCGGGGCGCGGGAGGTCCTGGCCGACGAGCGCCCGGTAGCGCCGCCGCTGCCCGGCGGTCAGCAGAGGTGTCACCACGAGCGTGAGCAGTACGGGCAGCGGAATCACGGCCGGCGCCCCCGCGATCGCGCCGGCCAGCCAGAGCCACAGTGGTATGACGGCGAGGTGGAGCGGCAGGCCGGCGGCGACGAGCGTGGTCCGGTGTCCCGCCCTGCGGAACGGCCGGACCAGCGCCAGCCGCAGCCACGTGGTGAGTTGCATGCGTCACACGGTAAAGCCGCAGGCCATCCCCGTGCCATGACGCTCCCTTCCGGTTCGGGGGTGCACTTTTCTCCACCCCGGGTCGGAACCCTGCGTGACTGACGGCGCCCCCGTGTGCAGCGGAGGGTGGAGCACGTGAAGGGGAGAGCCGACGGGGAGCGGGAGAAGACGATGCGTCAACTGGTCTTGCGCAATGACGAATTGGCCGGTGCCGAGGGCTTCGACCGCGCCGCGGTCATCCCGCTCCACGAAGAGGCGGAGGAGCCGCGCCCGGCGCGGGGCATGCGGCGGGCCGGGGGACTGCTGGTCGCCTGCGGGCTCGGTCTGCTGCCGTGGCTGTACGTGCTGGCCACCGGCCTGCCGGCCACCGCGACCGCGGCGCACTGGCCGGTCGCCTGGGTCGGGCTCGACGCGCTGGAGGCGCTCGGCCTGATCGCCACCGGCCTCCTCGCCGCCCGCGGTGACCGGCGGCACGCCCTGGCAGCCGCCGCGACCGCGACGCTGCTCGTGGTGGACGCCTGGTTCGACACCACGACCGCAACCCCGGGCGGCGACTTCGCCACCGCGGTCGCCATGGCGCTCGGCGCCGAGCTGCCGCTCGCCGCGCTGTGCGGCCGGCTGGCGCTGCGGGCGCTGCGCCGGCCCGCCTGAGGTGACCGCCCAGCCCCATACCGCGGACGACATCGATCACCGGAGAACACCATGCACCGCATCACCACCGCCCCCGTCGCCCCGATCCCGGCCCGGACCCGCTGGGCGGTCGCCGCCGGCGTGGGCGCCGCGTTGGCCGCCGCCTGGTGGCTGGGCGACAGGGCGCCCTATCCGTATGCCCAACGCGGCCTCCTCGACGTGCCGTTGCCGTTCCTGACAGCCGAACGGATGGACGCCGTACTGCAACCACGGCCGGGCGAGCGGATCCTGGAGATCGGCCCGGGGACGGGCCTGCAGTCGCTGCACGTCGCCCCGCAGCTCGGGCCGGAGGGGCGGCTCGATGTGCTCGACATCCAGCAGGAGATGCTCGACCACGTGATGTGCCGCGCCGAGCGCGACGGCCTGACGACGATCAGGCCCACCCGCTCGGACGCACGTGAACTGCCCTACGCCGACGGGACATTCGACGCCGTCTACGCCGTGACCGCGCTCGGCGAGATCCCCGAGCCGGATCGGGTGCTGCGCGAGGCGGCACGGGTGCTGGCACCAGGCGGGCGGCTGGTGATCGGCGAGTTCTTCGACCGGCACTGGATCCCCTTCGGCCGGCTGCACCGGCTCGCCGACGCCGCCGGCCTCCACCTGACCGAGCGCCACGGCCCAAGCCCGGCATACCTCGCCCGCTTCCGGCCCTGCAGCGCCCTTCAGGACCTGCTGCGGTGCTGAACCGGCACATGCACCATCTGTGGCCCGCCCCTCACCACCAGCACAACCAGACCCAGAACCAGACCCAGAACCCGACGCGGCACCATCAGGTCCACGCGGGCCGTGTCGTGGCGGGCTCGCGGCGTTTCGGTACCGGTAGCAGCCACCACGCCGAGGCCACCGAGAGGACCGCGCCCACCGCGATGCCCTCCAGGCGGGTCGGCAGCAGGGAGGCCGCGTGCTGGCCGAAGTAGCCGAGGAGGAGGGAGAGGGCGCAGGTCATGCCGGCGGCCCAGCAGGCGTAGTTGAGGGGGCGCAGCCAGAGGGCGATCGCGAGGGTCGTGAACATCAGGGCCACGGCGGTGTGGCCCGTGATGCCGATGGCCGCCACGCCCGTCGCCAGGAGGGTGCCCGCGCAGGCGCCGGCCAGGCGCTCGATTCCCTTGCGCAGTACGTCCGTTCGGCCGCGGTTGCCGCTCGCGGCGACGTAGGCGGTCAGCACGACCCAGGGCCAGTGGTCGTCGAAGAGCAGGTGGCCGACGGTGAAGGCGGCGGCGATCCCGGCGGCCATCTGGAGTGCCATGCGGGTGCTGGGGCGGGGATGGAGGCGGGACCGGCGCGAGGGCGTGGCGGGGGCCGGGGCCGGGGGCCAGGGGGCGAAACGGTCGCCGAGGGACTGCACCAGCCAGACCGAGCCGCACGCCATCGCCCCGATCAGCGCCGACCAGCCCCAGGTCACCAGCCCGCTCTGGGCCTGTGCCGGCAGCGCGGGGCCGGGGACCACGAGCAGGGCCACCAGGGGGAGGGCGATCAGCGTGCCCGCCTTGGTGGCGGCCGGGCCGAAGCGGCGGATCCAGATGGCCAGTGCCATCCCGGCCGTGTAGACGGCCGCGCCCGCCGCGTAGTGGGAGGCGAACAGGCGGCCGACGAAGATCGAGGCGGCGGCCGTCACGGGCAGCAGCACCAGTGACGTCAGCCGCCGGCGGGTGTCGGCGGTGCGCTGCGTCGAGGCGAGGGTCAGGGTGAGGGCGACCGCGAGGACCAGCACGTCGGTGTGCAGCCCGGCTATCCCCTCCAGCGCCAGCGCGGCTCCCCAGGAGAGCAGCACGGCCGTCATCGTCAGCCCGGCTTCGTACGCGTTGCGTATGAGTTTGGCGGTCACGGTGGCGATAATACGGGCATGGATGCGGAGAAGTAGTAAGTCATCGCGTATGATTTTCCGCCATGGAGCACCTCGCCGATGCCGCCCGTATCCGTCGTGCCGTCCTCCGGTTCAACCGCCGGCTGCGGCAGGAGCGCGGAGACGGGAGCCTCAGTGCCAATCAGCTGACGGTGCTCGGCCATCTGTACCGGCACGGGCCGTCCACGCCCGGCGAGGTCGCGGCCGCCGAGCGACAGCGGCCGCAGTCGCTGACGCGGGTCTTCGCGGAACTGGAGGCGGAGGGGCTGATCGGGCGGGCGCCGGACCCGTCGGACCGGCGGCAGTCCGTACTGAGCCTCAGCGAGGACGGGCGGCGGGCCCTGGAGGACGACATGGCACAGCGGGACGCCTGGCTCGCCGGGGCGCTCGGGGCGTTGGGCGAGACCGAGCGCGGGGTGCTGTCGCTCGCCGCCGCCGTGCTGGAGCGGCTGGGGGACGCGGAGTAGCCCAGCCGGCTCAGAAACCGCCGCCGAAGTCCCCGCTGTCGCCGCCCCCGCCCCCGAAGTCCCCGCCGCCACCGAAGTCCCCGCCCCCGCCGAAGGAGCCGAAGTCCCCGGGGTCGAAGTCCGCGCCCGACACGTCGCCGCCCTGGTAGCCGCCGGAGTCGAAGCCGCCGAAGTCGCCGTACCCGGTGCCGTAGTCGGCCGCGTAGGCGGGGGCGGACATCCAGCCGCCCAGGGCGGTGCCGATGAGGAGGCCGGGGAGGATGCCGCCGCCGAAGTAGCCGCCCGCCCAGGGGCCGTAGGCAGGGCCCGCGTCCCAGTAGGGGCGGCGGCCGTAGTCGGTGTCGACCTCGCGGACCGCGGGATCGCGGCCGTCGGCGAGGCGGGTGGCGTCGGCCGCGCAGACCGGGACCTCGCGGGGCGCGCCGCCGGGCGGGGTCCAGGTGGCGTCGGTGACGGACGGGCCGTGCCGGGGGTCGAAGAAGCAGGGCGGGCGGCGCTCCGGGAGCGGTCGGCCCTCGCGGCGGGCGGCCAGCCGGGCCAGCGAGAAACGGCCGTCCTCCAGTGCCTGGGTGACCGCCCGGACGTCCTCCGGCCGGCGGGCGCCGGCCATCGCGGACTTCGCCCGGTCGTAGGCGTTGAGCGCGTTCTCGTAGTCGGCGCGCATCGCGTCGTCGGCGCCCGGCTCGGCCGGGTGGAAGTCGAGCCGGTCCAGTTCCTCGCCGAACGCGGTGATGTCCTCGTCCACGACCACCCGGAGCCGGTCCAGGGCGGCCCGCTGCTCCTCCTCGTGGCGGCGGCGGCCCCGGCGGACCAGGGCGTAGGCGCCCGCCCCGCCGGCCACGACCACGGCGCCGAGCGCGATCAGCGCCGTACTGGAGACTCCCGAGCCGCCCGTGCCGCCGCCGCCCCAGCTCGCGGGGGCTTTGCCGCCCATGTTGGTCAGGGCGCGGTCGGTGAAGTCGGTCAGCTGGGCCTTGGCGCTCTCGCCCTGGACGCTGGTGACCAGGTTCTGCACGGCCGTCCTGGGCAGGACCGAGGAGTCGGCGCGGGCGTCGAAGCGGTCGCCGAGGCGGACGGCGTAGAGGCCGGTGATGCCGGTGGCGGTGCGCAGGTCGGTGAAGAGGTCCTGGGTGGGGTAACCGGCGGGCAGGACCGCGACGAACAGGGGTTTGTCCGCGTCCTTGATCTGTCGGGCCAGCGCGTCGGCGTCGGCCGTGGAGAGCTGGGCGGCGGCCGCCGGGTCGACGTACACCGGGTTCTTGCGCAAGGCGTCGGCCACCGCCGAAACGCCGGTGGCCGCGCTCGCCCGGGGGGCGGGCGCGGCCAGGGCGACCAGGGCCAGCGCAAGGGCCAGGAACAGCAGCCCCGGGAGGCTTCGGGTGGTCCGTCGCACCGCGTTCATGCTTCGAAACTACCCCGAAGCCTCCTGTGCAGCGCTGTCCTCCTACGCTGCCCGGTAGGCCTCCGTCAGCTTCTCCACCGCCGCCGCGTACTTGCCGGTCAGCAGCAGGTGGTCCGCGTCGGCGAAGGGCTTCGAGACGGCCGCGGTGACCGACTGCCCGATCTTCGCCTGGACCAGCAGCCGGGCCTGGGTGACCACCTTCCGGCCCGCCGAGCCGGAGCCCGCGCGCTCGGCCGCCCTCGCCGCCGCGCCGAGCGCCTTCAGGGTGGCCTCACCGCCCCTGGGTGCCTTGGTCAGCGTGGTCAGACCCCAGCCGTAGGGGTACTGCGGGTCGTACGACGCGTCGCCGACGTTGATCGGCAGCTGCGCCTCGGACTTCGGCCAGGTGACCGGGAGCCGGCCGGTGAAGGCCTTCTTGCCGTAGAGCACGTCGGCCACGCCGTCGCCCTCGGTGCCCGGCAGCCAGGACGCCACCAGGGCGTCGATCTCGCCGAGCCGGTCGCCGATGAGCTGCGGGCGCCCGGAGACGACCAGGACGGCGCACTTCATGGCCGCGCACACCTTGTCCACGGCGGCCTGGTCGGCGGCCGACAGCACGAGGTCGTTGCCGTTGCCGACGTCGCCGACGCCCTCGGCGTACGGGGTCTCGCCGACCACGACCACGCCCACGTCGTACCCGCTCGTCGGCGCCGAGGCGTCCTTGGAGTAGGTGACGTCTCCCCCGGCGTTCTTCATGCCCTGGAGGATGGTGGTGCCGGTGGTGTGGGTGCCGGACTGGCCCTGCCAGGTGATGGTCCAGCCGCCGGTCTGGTTGCCGAGGTCGTCGGCGTTGGACCCGGCGACGTACACCTTCTGCGACTTCTTCAGGGGCAGGACGCCGTCGGAGTTCTTCAGCAGCACCTGCGACTCGGCGGCCGCCTGGCGGGCGACGGCCCGGTGCTTGGTGGAGCCGATCTTCGAGGCACCGGACGTGTCGGCGTAGGGGTGCTCGAAGAGGCCCAGCCTGAACTTCTGGGTGAGGATGCGGGACACCGCGTCGTCGATGCGCTGCTCGCTGACGGTGCCGGCCTTCACCTGGGCGATCAGGGTCGACGTGAAGTCCTTGTAGCCGTACGGCACCATCATCATGTCGACGCCCGCGTTGACGGCCGTGCTGACGTGGGAGGCGTAGTCACCCGGGAGCTGGTCGATGGCGTTCCAGTCGCTGATCACGAAGCCCTGGAAGCCCATCCGGCCCTTGAGCACCCCGGTGATCATGTCGGCGCGGGCGTGCATCTTCACCGGACCCTGGCCGTCGCCGACGATCTCCAGCGAGGAGTACGACGGCATGACCGTGCCGACGCCCCGGTCCACGGCCGTCTGGAACGGCGCCAGGTGGATGGCCTCCAGCTGCTGCCGGGTGACCGTGGTGACGCCCTGGTCGATGGTGTACGTGCCGGTCGTGGACGAGCCGTAGGCGGTGCCGCCGTCGCCGACGAAGTGCTTGGCGGTGGCCAGGACCTTGTCGTCGTCCTTCAGGTCCCGTCCGTCGGCGCGCCCCTGGAGGCCCTGGATGACGGTCTCCATGGACTTCACGAGCGCCGGGTCCTCGCCGAAGGACTCGTAGGAACGGCCCCAGCGTTCGTCACGGCTGACGCAGAGGCAGGGGGCGAAGTCCCAGGAGACGCCGGTGGCCCGGACCTCGGAGGCGGTCACCGCACCGGCCTGCTCGGCGAGCCCGGGGTCGCGGGTGGCGCCGATGCCGATGTTGTGCGGGAAGATCGTGGCGCCGGCCAGGTTGTTGTGACCGTGGACGGCGTCGGCGCCGTAGACGAGCGGGATCTGGAACCGGGTGGCCTGCGCCCGGAGCTGGAAGTCGTCGATCATCTGCGCCCAGGCCGCGGCCGTGTTGGGCGTGGGGGTCGAGCCGCCGCCGGAGAGCAGTGAGCCGAGGTCGTACGCGGCGACGTCACCGCCGGTGCCCACGGCGCCCCGCTCGGCCTGGGTCATCTGGCCGACCTTCTCCTCCAGGGACATCCGGGAGAGGAGATCGGCGACCCGCTTCTTCACGGGCAGCTTGCTGTCGAGGTACGGCAGTCCGTGCGCGTCGATGACGACCTGCGGGGTCTCCGCGGGGGCCTTGGCGCCGGTGACCGTGAGCTTCAGCGGGACGGTCTCGGCCGACTCGGCCGACCGGTCCTTCAGCGTCGGCACCTTGATGGTCTGCGTGGTCCCGGAGGCCGTGCCCGCCGGGAAGGTGACGGTGCCGGAGACCGCCTTGTAGTCCTTGCCGGCCTCGGCGGTCCCGCCCTGCGTCGTGTACGCGACGGTGACCGGGTCGTCGATCGGGGCCGAGCCGGTGGTGGCGACGGTGACCTTCACGCTCGCCGTGGAGCCCTCCTTCACCGGGTAGACGGCCGCGTCCGTGGTGACCGACGCGCGCAGCGCCTGGTCGGCCTTGCCGTACAGCTCCACGTCGTCCATGGCGAACTGCCCCTTGACCCCGACGGGGAGGGTGACCGCGTAGCCCCACATCTGGGTCAGGCCGAGGACGTGGTCGATGCCGCCGACCGGCTGGTAGTCGGTCCGGTAGACGAAGTCGGTGAACGGGATCTCGATCTGCTTCCAGCCGGTGAAGTCGTCGGTGAAGGACGTCGTCCACAGCTCGGAGGCCTCGCCGTTGGTGCCGCCGTCCTTGATCTCGAAGGCGATCTTCTTGCCGTTGTCCTGGCCGTCCCACCAGAAGCGGATGCCCTTGTGCCCGGACCAGTCGTGGGCGGGCTCGGTCGCGGCGAAGTCGTGGGTGAAGCCGCCGTAGCCGCTGATGTCGTAGGTCCCGGAGAGGACCTTGGCGCCCTCGGGGGCGTCGGCGCGGTCGGCGAACTGGAGGGCGGGCGGGTCGTCGCTGTCGCCTCCCCAGGTGAAGATGCCCTCGGCGGGCTGGGAGGCGAAGGGGACCTCACCCTCGAACAGGTCGACGGGGGTGGGCGCGGGGTCGTCGGCGGCGCTGGCGGCGGACAGGGGGATCAGGGCTGCGAGCAGTGCGGTGGAGACGAGCAGGGCGGCTCTTGGCATGGACCTTCCCTCGACTCTCTGGTTCACTCGGGGCTCTCACAGTTCACTCATGGCTTAGATCACGTCGTGAGTTAACTAACGGCTCGCACCCCCGTCAAGACGTCCCGTCAGGAAGGGCGATGTGCCCATGAGAAAAACCCCCCACACCCTGCGCCTGTTGCTGGCCGGGCTGCTCACCGCGGCCGGCTTCAGCGCCGTCGTGCCGTCGGCGCACGCGGCCGGAGAGCAGGTCACCGCGTACCTCACCACCACCGACGACTCCGCCGGGCGCCATGTCACCCGCGGGCTCCAGGCGCAGACGCCGTTCGCCTTCTCCTCCGGGACCGGGGGCGGCGGCACGAACATCACCGTCGACGAGAACACCCGCTACCAGACCTTCACCGGCGGCGGCGCGTCCTTCACGGACACCGCGGCCTGGCTGATGAACAGCAGCGGGGCGCTGTCCCAGGCCACCCGGGACGCCACCATGCAGAAGCTGTTCTCGCCGACGAACGGCATCGGTCTTTCGTTCCTGCGCAATCCGATGGGCGCCTCGGACCTGGCACGGTACGGGTACACGTACGACGACGTACCCGCCGGGCAGACCGACCCGAACCTCAACAGCTTCTCCATCTCGCACGACCTCGCGGACGTCGTGCCGCTCACCAAGCAGGCGCTCCAGCTGAACCCCTCTCTGACTGTCATGGCCTCGCCATGGACGGCGCCTGCCTGGATGAAGGACAGCGGCTCGCTCAACGGGGGCTGGCTCAAGTCGGAGGACTACGCCGCCTACGCCGCGTACTTCGTGAAGTACCTCCAGGCGTACCAGGCGCAGGGCGTCAAGGTCTCCTACGTGACCCCGCAGAACGAGCCCACCTGCTGTTCCGGCTACCCGTCGATGAGCTGGAACGCGTCCGGGCTGCAGTACTTCCTCAAGAACGACCTGCTGCCGCAGCTCCAGTCGGCGGGCCTGTCCACCAAGGTCCTCGCGCACGACTGGAACTGGGACGTGTACGACTCCTACGCGGCCGCCCTCGTCAACGACTCCACGATCCGCAACCACCCGAACTTCGGCGGGATCGCCTGGCACGGCTACGGCGGTGACGTCTCCGAGCAGACCACCGTGCACAACCAGTACCCGACGCTGGACGCCTTCGGCACCGAGCACTCCGGCGGCACCTGGGTCGCCAACCAGCAGAAGGAGGACATGTCCAACATCATCGACTACACCCGCAACTGGGCGAAGTCGGTGACGAAGTGGTCGCTGGCCGTGGACCAGAACATGGGCCCGCACAACGGCGGCTGCGGCACCTGCACGGGGCTGATCACCGTGCACAACGGGGACGGCGCGAGCGGCACGGTCGACTACACCGTCGAGTACTACGACATGGGCCACCTGACCAAGTTCGTCCGGCCCGGCGCGCAGCGGATCGCCTCCACCGCGTCCACCACCGTGCCGAACGTGGCCTGGCGCAACCCCGACGGCTCGAAGGCGCTGATCGCCTACAACGACTCGTCGAGCGCGCAGACGGTGACCATCAACTGGGGCTCCCAGCACGCCACCTACTCGCTCCCCGGCAAGACCTCGGCGACCTTCACCTGGTCCGGCACCCAGTCGGGCGGCGGCAGCCAGACCGGCGCGTTCGTGGGGCTCGCGAACAAGTGCCTGGACGTGGCGGGCGGTGCGACCGCGAACGGCACGGCCGTCCAGCTCTACGACTGCAACGGTTCCACCGCCCAGCAGTGGACTGTGCAGTCCGACGGGTCGGTCCGCGCCCTCGGCAAGTGCCTCGACGTGACCTCGGCGTCGACGGCGGACGGCGCGAAGGTGCAGCTGTACGACTGCAACGGAACCGGTGCGCAGCAGTGGTCGTACAACTCGTCCACCGGTGACGTGGTGAACACGGCGGCGAACAAGTGCCTGGACGTCACGGACAACTCGTCGGCGAACGGGGCGCGGGCGCAGATCTGGTCCTGCACGGGCGCCGCCAACCAGAAGTGGCACCTGCAGTAGGCGAACCCACCCCAGGGGGCTCCGCCCCCTGGACCCCCGGGCCTTCGCCCACCCACCACCCGACTCGGTCGGGAGAAAGGTGAGAGGCCCCCCACCCGGCGTCGGCCGAACCGGCGCCGGGCCCTCCACCCGGTGTCCGGCACGGCGGGGGCGGGCAGCCGGCAGCCGGCACGGCGGGCACGGGCACCCGGCCCCGACACGGCGGGTACACGAGTACCCGGCCGCCGGCACGGTGGGGCGGCGGCAGCCGCCGGTGTCCGGCTACTCGGCCGGCTCGACGCCCGCGCGCAGCAGGCCGTATGTGTACGCGTCCTCCAGGGCCTGCCAGGAGGCGGCGATGACGTTCTCGGCGACGCCGACCGTCGACCATTCGGCGCTGCCGTCGGAGGTCGAGATCAGGACGCGGGTGGTGGACTCGGTGCCGTGCTTGCCCTCCAGGATGCGGACCTTGTAGTCGACGAGGTCCAGCTTGGCGAGCTGCGGGTAGATCTTCTCGAGGCCCACGCGCAGGGCGCGGTCGAGGGCGTTGACCGGGCCGTTGCCCTCGGCTGTGGCGACGATGCGCTCGCTCTTGGCCCAGAGCTTGACGGTGGCCTCGTTGGCGTGGGTGCCGTCGGGGCGGTCCTCGACGATGGCCCGCCAGGACTCGACGCGGAAGTAGGAGCGGGGTTTGCCCTCGACCTCGGCGCGCAGCAGGAGTTCGAAGGAGGCGTCGGCGGCTTCGTAGGTGTAGCCCTTCAGCTCGCGTTCCTTGACGCGCTCCACCACCCGGCCGACCAGTTCGCGGTCGCCGCCGAGGTCGACGCCGAGTTCCTTGCCCTTGAGCTCCACCGAGGCGCGGCCGGCCATGTCGGAGACCAGCATGCGCATGGTGTTGCCGACCAGGGCCGGGTCGGTGTGCTGGTAGAGGTCGGGGTCGACCTTGATCGCGGAGGCGTGCAGGCCCGCCTTGTGCGCGAAGGCCGAGACACCCACGTAGGGCTGGTGGGTGGAGGGGGTGAGGTTGACGACCTCGGCGATGGCGTGGGAGATGCGGGTCATCTCGCGGAGCCGGCCCTCGGGCAGCACCTTCTTGCCGTACTTCAGCTCCAGGGCGGCGACCACCGGGAACAGGTTGGCGTTGCCGACCCGCTCGCCGTAACCGTTCGCCGTGCACTGGACGTGGGTGGCACCGGCGTCGACGGCGGCCAGGGTGTTGGCGACCGCGCAGCCGGTGTCGTCCTGGGCATGGATGCCAAGCCGGGCGCCGGTGTCCGCGAGGACGGTGGAGACGACGGCGTTGACCTGGGCGGGGAGCATGCCGCCGTTGGTGTCGCAGAGCACGACCACGTCGGCGCCGGCCTCGGACGCGGCCCGTACGACGGCCTTCGCGTACTCGGGGTTGGCGCGGTAGCCGTCGAAGAAGTGCTCGCAGTCGACGAAGACCCGGCGGCCCTGGCCCTTGAGGAAGGACACCGTGTCGCGGACCATCTCCAGGTTCTCGTCGAGGGTGGTGCGCAGCGCCAGCTCGACGTGCCGGTCGTGGGACTTGGCGACCAGAGTGATCACCGGGGCGCCGGAGTCCAGCAGCGCCTTGACCTGGGGGTCGTCCGCGGCCTTGGCGTTGGCCCGGCGGGTGGCGCCGAAGGCGACCAGCTGGGCGTTCCTGAAGTCGATCTCCTGCTGGGCACGGGCGAAGAACTCGGTGTCCCGCGGGTTGGCGCCCGGCCAGCCGCCCTCGATGAAGCCCACGCCGAAGTCGTCCAGGTGCCGGGCGATGGCCAGCTTGTCCGCGACGGTGAGGTTGATGCCCTCGCGCTGCGCGCCGTCGCGCAGCGTGGTGTCGAAGACGTGGAACGAGTCGTCCAGCTCGTTGGTTTCCGTCTCGGTCATGGTCTCAAGGCTCCTGATGTCGAATCTCGGTCGTACCGGAATGACCGGCTCCACCGTCCCTCCATGGTCCCTCGCGCCCGTCCCCCGGCTGAAGGTGGGCCGGAAAACGAAAAAACCCCTCGCGGGTGCGAGAGGTCTGCGCGCGGGTCGAGGACGACGATGGCCACCCGTACCTGGTCGTACGTGGTGGTCACTGCGGACCGGCGCGCCTGCTGCCAATAATCATGGCGAACGAGAGCACGGACGCAGTCTGGCACAGACCGCCCCCGTGCTCACCGTCCGTCTCATGATGCGAACAGTGTGCAGTCCGTCACGCGTCCGCGAGGAGCTCCGCCGCCAGGAAGTCGCGCACGTGGCCGAGCACCTGCGCCCGGTCCGTGCCGCGCAGGCCGATCGCCACGTGGATGGAGAAGCCGTCGAGCAGGGCGCGCAGCCGGGCGGCGAACCGGTCGGGGTCGACGGGCCGGAACTCGCCGCGCGAGATGCCCTCGGCGACCAGCGCGACCAGGTCGCGGTGCCAGGCGCCCTCGATGGCGGCCTGCCGGTCGCGGGCCGCCTCGTCGGCGTTCTGCGAGCGGTTCCAGACCTCCAGCCAGAGCGTCCAGTGCGGGTCCCGGTGCCCGTCGGGGACGTACAGGTCGACGTAGGCGTCGAGGCGCTCGCGGGCGGTGCCGCGCCGGGTGAGCAGCCGGCCGCGCTCGGCGCCCAGCCGGCCCTCGCTCCACTCCAGGGTCTGGAGCAGGAGTTCGTCCTTGGAGTGGAAGTAGTAGAGGAGATGGCCGCTGCTCATCCCGACCTCACGGCCGAGCGCGGCCATGGTGAGCTTCTCCAGGCCCCGTCCGGCGATCATCGTCATGGCGGCGGCGAGCACGTCCTCGCGGGGCGGGGCCTGTCTGCGCCCACCGGCCATCTTCGGCTCCTCGAACTGCTACTGGACCTTCGGCTGCTGCTGGGTGACGCAGTGGATACCGCCACCCCCAGCGAAGATCGTACGGGCGTCCACGAGGGTCACCGTCCGCTCGGGGAAGAGACGGCGGAAGATCCCGGCGGCGATCTCGTCGCGCGGGTCGTCGAAGCCGCACAGGACGACCCCGCCGTTGCAGAGGTAGTGGTTGATGTAGGAGTAGTCGGCCCAGTGGCCGTCGGCCTCCAGGACGGTCGGGGCGGGCACCTCGACCACCTCCAGGCTGCGGCCGCGGGCGTCGGTCTGGGACCGCAGCAGGCCGATGACCTCCTTGCTCACCTCGTGGTCCGGGTGCGCGGGGTCCGGCTGGGAGTGCGCGACGACGACTCCCGGGCGGGCGAAGGCGGCGACGATGTCGACATGGCCGAGGGTGCCGAAGCCGTACGGGGGGTAGTCGCCGGTCAGGCCGCGGGGCAGCCATATCGCCTTGCGGGTGCCGAGCATGCCGTGGATCTCGGCCTCGACCTCCGCCTTCGTCCAGCCCGGGTTGCGCTCGGGGCCCAGCTGCACGGTCTCGGTGAGCAGGACGGTCCCCTCGCCGTCGACGTGGATCGCACCGCCCTCGTTGACCAGCTTCGAGGCGTACGTCCGCGCGCCCGCGAGGTCCGCGACATGCGCGGCGATCTTCGCGTCGTGCTCCCAGCGGGCCCAGTGCTGGGCGCCCCAGCCGTTGAACGTCCAGTCCACGGCCGCCAGTTCACGCCCGTTGGTCAGGAAGGTGGGGCCGATGTCCCGCATCCAGGCGTCGTCCAGGTCCCGCTCGACGGTGTCGATGCCGGGCCCGAGCAGCGCCTGAGCCGCCGCCGACTGGCCGGGGCCGCACACGACGGTCACCGGTTCGAAGCGCAGGACGGCACGGGCCACCGACGCCCAGGCCGCCCGGGCGGCGACGAGGTCGTCGGCGTCGTCGAAGGTGGGGTTGGGACCCGGCCACGCCATCCAGGTACGCGCGTGCGGGGTCCACTCGGCGGGCATCCGGAAACCGTCGGAGGCAGCAGTCATCGGTGATCCTCAGAGGAAGTACAGGCGGTTGAGGGAGACGGAGTCGGCGGGCTCCGAGCGGAGCGGTTCGCCGTCGAGGGTGACCAGGCCGGTGCGCTGGTCGACGTCGACCGCTCCGGTGCGGGAGTTGCGCCGCAGGTCGGCCGGTCCGATGCCACGGGTGCCGCGGACGGCGACCCGGCGGCGCCGGGTGGGCAGGGTGTCGTGGCCCTGGTCGAGGGCGGCCTGCGCCACGAACGCGACGGAGATGTCGGCCGGGGTGGCGCCGTGCGCCCCGAACTGGGGGCCGAGGACGAGGGGTTCGCAGGTGTCGGTGGCCGCGTTCGGGTCACCGGTGACGCCGAACGCCGGGAAGCCGGACTTGAGGACGAGCTGCGGCTTGGCCCCGAAGTACTCGGGCGACCACAGCACGATGTCCGCCAGCTTGCCGACCTCGATCGAGCCGACCTCGTGCGCGAGGCCGTGGGCGATGGCCGGGTTGATGGTCAGCTTGGCCATGTACCGGAGCACGCGCTCGTTGTCGTGGCCGTCGTCCGGGGCGCCCAGCTCGGCCTTCATCTTGCCGGCCATGGCGAAGGTTCGGCGGACGGTCTCCCCGGCCCGGCCCATGCCCTGCGCGTCGGACGAGGTGATGCCGATCGCGCCCAGGTCGTGCAGCACGTCCTCGGCGCCCATGGTGCCGGCGCGGATCCGGTCGCGGGCCATGGCGGCGTCGCCGGGCAGGTCGGTCTTGAGGTCGTGGACGGAGACGATCATCCCGTAGTGCTCGGCGACCGCGTCCCGGCCGAAGGGCAGGGTGGGGTTGGTGGAGGAGCCGATGACGTGGGGGACGCCGGCCATCTTCAGGACGTTGGGCACGTGTCCGCCGCCGCAGCCCTCGATGTGGAAGGCGTGGATGGTGCGGCCCTCGAGGACCCGGAGGGTGTCCTCGACCGACAGGCACTCGTTCAGCCCGTCGCTGTGCAGGGCGACCTGGACGTCGTGTTCCTCGGCGACACGCAGGGCCGTGTCCAGCGCCCGGGTGTGGGCGCCCATGTCCTCGTGCACCTTGAAGCCCGAGGCGCCGCCCTCGGCGAGGGCCTCGACCAGCGGAGCCGCGTGCGAGGACGAACCCCGGCCGAGGAAACCGATGTTGACCGGCCAGGCGTCGAAGGCGTTGAAGGCGTGCTTCAGTGCCCAGGGCGAGTTGACGCCGACGCCCCACACCGGACCGAACTCCTGCCCGATGATCGTCGTGACACCGGAGGCCAGCGAGGCTTCCATGATGCGCGGCGACAGCAGGTGGACGTGCGTGTCGACGGCCCCGGCGGTGGCGATGAGCCCCTCTCCGGACACGATCGAGGTGCCGGTGCCGACCACGACGTCGACCCCGTCGAGGGTGTCGGGGTTCCCGGCCCGCCCGATCGAGCAGATCCGCCCCTCGCGGATGCCGATGGAGACCTTCCGGATCCCGAGCACGGCGTCGATGACGACGACATTGCTGATCACGACGTCGCAGGTCTCGCGGACGGCGGCGGCCTTGAGGTGCAGCCCGTCCCGGGCCGTCTTGCCGAAGCCGGCCAGGAACTCGTCGCCGTAGCGCTGGGAGTCGTCCTCGACGCGGATCACGAGGCCCGAGTCCCCGAGGCGGACGCGGTCGCCGGCGCGCGGGCCGTGGGTGGCCGCGTACTCGTGCGGGGTGAGGCGGCGGGCCTCGGCGGGGTGGCCTCCGGGGCGGCTCATCGATCGGCCTCCTGTGTCTCTCGTACCCCCAGGTATCCGCAGGCGGCGGCGCGGCGCAGCGCCTCCTCGCGGGCGCCGGGCGCGTCCAGCGGCCCGTCGACGAGACCGGCGAAGCCGATGGCGACCCGGTCGCCGCCGATCGGCACCAGACCGACCTCCAGCGAGTCCCCCGGCCCGAACCGCACGGACGACCCGGCGGGCACGGCGAGCCGCAGGCCGTAGGCGGCGGCGCGGTCGAAGTCGAGGCGGGGGTTGGCCTCGAAGAAGTGGAAGTGCGAGGTGACCGAGACGGGCACGGTCGCGGTGTTGATGACGCTCAGCCGTACGACCGCCTCCGGGTCGGCGTGTTCGGGCCCCGGCAGCAGCGCGCCGGGCGCGTCCTCGCCCAGTCCCCCGCCCCCGATCGGGTCGGTGACCACGGCGAGCCTGGACCCGTCGTCGAAGACGGCCTCGACGTGCACCTCGGTGACGATGTCGGCGACGCCGGGCAGCACGTCGGCCGGGCCGAGGACGGAGCGGGCCGCCTCGATCGCCTCGGCGAGCCGCCGGCCGTCCCGGGCGGCCTCGCAGACGGTGTCCGCGATCAGCGCGGTGGCCTCCGGCACGTTGAGCCTGAGGCCCCGCGCGCGGCGGGCACGGGCCAGCTCGGCGGCTCCGAAGAGCAGCAGCCGGTCCCGTTCCGTAGGGGTCAGTCGCACGCCCGGCACCTCCTTGGCTTCCTCATCCCTGGCTCCATTTAGAACAACACTCTAAATGCCGGATTACGAGAAGGGAACCATTGACATCACACGCCAGGTCGCCCACATTGAACGTCGCTCTAACTTGTGGGCGGCCGTCGAAGGAGACCAGCCATGCCGATAGAACAGCGCGGAGTCGACACGATCCCGGACGGGGAACGCGCCAGCGGCCCGAAGGACCTGGTCTCGATCCTGCTCGGCTCCAACCTCTGCCTCGGCGTGATCATCTTCGGCTGGCTGCCGCCGTCCTTCGGGCTCGGCTGGTGGGCGTCGGTGAGCGCGATCGTGGCGGGCACGCTGATCGGCACGGTGTTCACGGCCCCGCTGGCGCTGGTCTCGCTGCGCACCGCGACCAACCTCTCGACCTCCTCGGGCGCCCAGTTCGGGGTGCGCGGGCGGCTGGTCGGCTCGGTGGTGGGCCTCCTGCTGGCCCTCGGCTACACCGCGCTGACCGTGTGGATCGGCGGCGACGTGATGGTGAGCGTGCTGGGCCGGCTCTTCGGGCTGCCCGCGGACGGGGCGGCGTACGCCGTGGTCTACACGGTGCTCGCGGCGGCGACGGTGGCGGGCGCGGTCTACGGCTACCGGGTGCTGCTCGCCATGTCCAAGGTCCTCGCCGTCGGCATGACGGCCCTGCTGATCCTCGGCATCCTCGCCTACGCGCCGCACTTCACCACCTCCGCGCTGCCTGAGGCGGGCGGCTACCTGCTGGGCGGCTTCTGGCCGACCTGGTGCCTGGCTGCGGTGGCGGCGGGCCTGTCCGGGCCGGTCGCCTTCATCACCCTCCTCGGCGACTACACCCGCTACATCTCCCCGGCCCGCCACACCTCCCGCCGGGTGCTGCACGCGACCTGGCTGGGCCTGATCCTGGGCCTGCTGGTCCCGCAGCTCTTCGGCACGTTCACCGCGTACGCGGCACGGGCGGCCACGGACTACGCGGGTCCGCTGGTGTCGGCCTCCCCCGCCTGGTACCTGGTCCCGCTCCTGCTCTCCGCCTCCGCGGGCTCGGTCGGCAACGCGGGCCTCATGCTCTACTCCATGGGCCTCGACCTGGACGCGATCCTCCCCCGGGCGTCCCGCGCCCGCGCCACCTACACGGTCGCCGTCGTCGCCACGGCCTGCGTCTTCGCCGGCCACTACGCCTGGAACGCGCAGTCCGCGATGACCTCCTTCGTCCTCCTGTTCACCGCCATCGGCACCCCCTGGGCGGTCATCACCCTCATCGGCTTCGCCCGCTGCCGGGGCGTGTACGACGCGGACGCCCTCCAGGTCTTCAACCGCCGCTCGCGGGGCGGCATCTACTGGTACCGGGCGGGCTGGAACGTCCGGGCGACCGCGTCCTGGGCACTGGGAGCGGCCGTCGGCCTGCTCGCGGTCTCCCTGCCGTCGTACGAGGGCCCCCTGCTGTCCCTGACGGGCGGGGTGGACTGCAGCTTCCTGCTGTCGGGGACCGTGGGCGGACTGGTCTACCTGTTTCTGACGTCGAACCGGACGGACACACCTCGACCGATGTCCGACGACGACGCCCAGCCACACCTCAGCCCGTCCGCCGTCTGAGGACGAGGCCGTTCAGGCCGAAGGGGGGTCTGGGGGCGCCGCACCCGACGACGTCCGCCGCCCATCACCCCGGTTCGAGCCCCGGCAGGAACCGGCTCGCCCCGAACGCCGGCTTCAGGTCGGTCCACCACGTCGCCCCCTCGTCGTACGCGGCGAAGAACGGCCGGTCGACGAGGCCCGGATCGCGGGCCTGGATCAGGTGCAGGACGAAGACCCGCTCACCGGCCACCTCGGCGACGCCGTCCACGCAGACCTTGCCCGGCATCGCCGACATGACCGGCCCGCGGACCGTACGGGCGAGGCCCGACACGCGGGCGTAGGCGTCGCGGAAGACGGCGTGGCCGCGGGCGAGCGGGACGCCGAAGTAGCCCTGGGGGCCGGTGTCCCGCTCCACGAACTGGTAGTACGGCACCGCCCCCAGCGTGGTCGTCTCCTCCCACAGCTCGGCCCAGGCGTCCGCGCTGTCGTTGATCCCCGCCACCAGCGGGCCCTGGCAGCGGATCACGGCCCCGGTGTCCCGGACACGCCGCATCGCCTCCCGGACGACGGGCGGCCGCAGCTCCTGCGGATGCGTGAAGTGGGCCATCAGAGCCAGGTGCCGGCCGCTCGCCACCACCTCCTCGAAGAGCCGCAGCAGGTCGTCGGCGTCGCGGTCGGTGGTGAAGCGGTACGGCCAGAAGGCGAGGGACTTGGTGCCGATGCGGATCGAGCGGACCGTGTCGATCGCGAGGAGCGGCTCGACGTAGCGGCGCAGTACTGCCGTGCTCATCACCAGCGGGTCGCCGCCGGTGACCAGGATGCTGGCGACCTCGGGGTGGGCGCGCAGATACGCATCGGTCGCGGCGATGTCGTCGGTCGCGATGCGCAGGTCGGCCTCGCCGACGAACTGCGGCCAGCGGAAGCAGTAGGTGCAGTAGGCGTGGCAGGTCTGGCCCTGGCGCGGGAAGACCAGCACCGTCTCCGGGTACTTGTGCTGGAGGCCGGTCAGCCGCTGCCCCTCGTGCACGGGGACGTTGGCGTCGAGCTGGCCGGAGGGATGCGGGTTGAGCCGCATCCGGATCTCGTGCGCGGCACGCTGGATCTCGGCACGCGGCGCGTCCCCCGTCAGCAGGTCGGCCATCCGGCGCACGTCCGGCGCGGGCAGCATCCCGGACTGCGGGAAGGTCAGCCGGAAGACCGGGTCCTCGGGCACGGCCGACCAGTCGATCAGCTCGTCGACGACGTAGGCGTTCGTACGGAACGGCAGGACCGAGGAGACCGCCCGCAGCGCCAGCCGCTGATCGTCCGTCAGGGAGACCCGCCGGAGCAGGCCGTCCAGGTCACGGGGCGTGAAGGCGCGGAAACGGGGGTGGTGCGCTGAACTCATCGTGCGGGGGCCCTCTATTCCGTGACCAGGACCGTGGACGGCCGCAACTCCACGAAGGCGGCCGCCTGCGCATCGTACTTCTCCCCGAAGTGGAGGATGAGCCGCCGGTGCAGCTCGCTCTCGTCGTCCACGACGATGACGTCGTGCGCGCCGGACCCGGTCAGCGCTTCGCTGTAGGCGCTGAGTTGGTCGAGGCGGCGGCGGGCCAGATAGGTGACGAGGTCGGGCGCGGCGACGTACAGGCGGTCGTCGAGGAAGACGAAGTGGCAGACGAACTCGCGTCGCCCGTCCGTGGCGTCGACGAGGGTGACGGGCAGGCGGGTGAAGCGTTCCATCGGCTTGCCCTGCTGCCACAGTTCGTCGAAGCGCTGTTCGACGAAGGTGCCCAGCGGGGAGCGGACCGCGACCTCCAGCTGAACCCCCTCGCCGGAGAGCCGGCCGACGGTCAGGAAGGAGACCAGGCAGCGCTCGTCCCAGCGGTAGAGGGTGACGCCCGGGGAGGTGGAGCACAGCCGTACCTCCAGGAGCTGCCGGGAGGTGGCGTCGAGGCGGCGGGCGAACCCGTCGAGCGTGCGCAGGTTGCGCATGATGTCGCGGCGGATGTCGGCGCTCTGCTCGCCCAGTTCGCGGCCGCGCAGGATGACGGCGAGGGAGTCGGGATCCAGGAGCAGGATCTGCACCCGGGCACCGTTCGCGGTGGCCGATCTGACGCCCCGGAACAGGCGCTCGGAGAACTGCGGTCCGAACAGGTTGGAGAAGGTGTCGAGGACCTTCACGTTGGACGTCGAGCCGTGCACCTGGGCGGCGAACCACTCGTAGTCCAGCCGGGTGTGCTCGCGGACCCGGCCCTCCTGGGCCCGGGATATCAGCGGGCCGATGACGAACACGGTGACGACCACGCCGACGATGTCGGTGCCGAGGTTGAGGGCGAGGTTCTGCCCGTAGTTGTCCATCGTCGAGGCCCGCCACAGCAGCAGGCCCGCGACGGCGGTGAGCAGGGCGAGCACGGTGAGGCTCTGCGGGCGGCGCGGGGTGCGTAACGTGCGCATCAGCCAGCGCAGCCGTGACCATGGCGACCGTCCGCTCACGCGTGCTCCCTCCCCCGTGTGGACTCAGGAGATACCCGTACGGGGGAGGTGATACGCGTCGAACGGACAGCCGAAGATCGATCAGCCGAGCTGGTGCATCCAGCCGTGCTTGTCCGCCACCGTGCCCCGCTGGATGTTGAGGAGGGCCTCGCGGAGCTTCATGGTCACCTCGCCGGGCTCGCCACCCGACTGCTGCCACTCGGCGGTCGCGCGCTTGACCGTGCCGACGGGGGTGATCACGGCGGCGGTGCCGCAGGCGAAGACCTCGGTGAGGGTGCCGTTCTCGGAGTCGCGCTGCCACTGCTCGATGGAGACCCGGGCCTCCTCGGACTCGTAGCCGAGGTCGCGGGCGACGGTGAGGAGGGAGTCGCGGGTGACGCCTTCGAGGATGGAGCCGGTGAGGGTCGGGGTGACGATCCTGTCGCCGTACACGAAGTACAGGTTCATGCCGCCGAGCTCCTCGACCCACTTGTGCTCGACCGCGTCGAGGTAGCAGACCTGGTCGCAGCCCTGGGCGGCGGCTTCGGCCTGGGCGAGCAGGGAGGCCGCGTAGTTGCCGCCGGTCTTCGCGTCGCCCATGCCGCCGGGGACGGCGCGGACGCGGTCCTCGGAGGCCCAGATGGAGACCGGCTTCACGCCGCCGGGGAAGTAGGCGCCCGCCGGGGAGGCGA
Organism: Streptomyces sp. NPDC104761; assembly: GCF_055583445.1. NCBI lineage: Bacteria > Bacillati > Actinomycetota > Actinomycetes > Kitasatosporales > Streptomycetaceae > Streptomyces > Streptomyces sp. NPDC104761. The sequence continues at coordinate 231,277 of NZ_JBVJNZ010000012.1, forward strand.
TGACCAGGAAGAGGTACTCGTTGGCCGGCTTGACGCCCAGACCGACCTCGGTGGCGATCATGAAGGGGCGCAGGTAGAGGGATTCCTCGCCGCCGTGTGCCGGGACCCATGCCTTGTCCTGCTGGACGAGCAGGTCGCAGGCCTCGATGAAGGTCTCCACCGGCAGCTCGGGCATGGCGAGCCGGCGGGCGGAACGCTGGAAGCGCTTGGCGTTCTGGTCGGGGCGGAAGGTGGCCACCGAGCCGTCGGGGCGGCGGTACGCCTTCAGGCCCTCGAAGATCTCCTGGGCGTAGTGCAGGACGTTGGTGGCCGGGTCGAGGGGGATCGGCGCGTACGGGACGAGCTGGCCGTCGTGCCAGCCGCGGCCCTCGGTCCACTTGATCGTCACCATGTGGTCGGTGAAGTGGCGGCCGAATCCGGGGCTGGCCAGGATCGCCTCGCGCTCCGCGGCGGGCAGCGGGTGTGCGGACGGCTTGAGCTCGATCGTGGGCGTCGTCATGAGTAGGTGTCCTTCACCGGTTGTAGTGATGGGCCGCGCTCACACCCTTGTCCTAGGACGTCCGAGCATTCCCTCAGGGCGCGGCTCCGCGTTCGATTATCGCGCGGGGGCCGAGGTGGAAGGAATCGGGGTGAATGCGGACCCGGGGTTGATGGTGGCACCCGGCGGCAGGCATGGGGAAGCCGCCGGGCGCTGGAGCGACCCGGCGGCTTCGAAGTGTCTTCGAGGGGCTCGGCGGGTCAGCCGGCTACTCGTACGGCGAGGGCGTCGCCGATCTCCGAGGTGGAGCGGGCGGGCTTGCCCTGGCGTTCGGTGAGGTCGGCGGTGACGGCCTCGTCGATGCGGGCGGCCTCGGCCTCGTAGCCGAGGTGGCGCAGCAGCAGGGCGACGGACAGGACCGTGGCGGTGGGGTCGGCCTTGCCCTGGCCGGCGATGTCGGGCGCGGACCCGTGCACCGGCTCGAACATGGACGGGAACTCGCGGGAGGGGTTGATGTTCCCGCTCGCCGCGACGCCGATGCCGCCGGAGACGGCCGCGGCGAGGTCGGTGATGATGTCGCCGAAGAGGTTGTCGGTGACGATGACGTCGAAGCGGCCGGGGTCGGTGACGAGGTAGATAGTCGCCGCGTCGACGTGGATGTAGTCCGTGGTGACCTCGGGGAACTCCGCGGCCACCTTGTTGAAGACGTTCGTCCACAGGTGCCCGGCGAAGGTCAGCACGTTGTTCTTGTGGACCAGCGTGAGCTTCTTGCGCGGGCGGGCCTGGGCGCGGGCGAAGGCGTCCCGGACGACACGCTCGACGCCGAAGGCCGTGTTGACGGACACCTCGGTGGCGACCTCGTGGGCGGTGCCCTTGCGGATGGTGCCGCCGTTGCCGGTGTACGGGCCCTCGGTGCCCTCACGGACCACGACGAAGTCGATCTGCGGCTCGCCGGCCAGCGGGGTGGCGACACCCGGGAGGAGCTTCGACGGACGCAGGTTGACGTGGTGGTCGAAGGCGAAGCGGAGCTTCAGCAGGAAGCCGCGCTCCAGGACGCCGGAGGGCACGCTCGGGTCGCCGATGGCGCCCAGCAGGATGGCGTCGTGCTGCTTCAGCGCGTCGAGGTCGGCGTCGGTGAGGGTCTCACCGGTGGCGTGGTAACGCTTGGCGCCGAAGTCGTACTCCTTGGTCTCCAGCTTCACGTCCTCGGGGAGGACGGCGGAGAGGACCTTGAGGCCTTCGGCCACGACTTCCTGCCCGATGCCGTCACCGGGGATCACTGCGAGATCGATGCTGCGAGACATGTCGGCACCCTACTCCGCGTCCCATGGGATGACACACACCGTCCGGCATGCGGACGCGGCGGGTTGTTCCTTCGACCGGCGTTCACCCGTACGTGGGGCTGGTGTCGGCCCGTGCCGGGCACGCTCCCGGCATGGACATCCCCGGCACCGGCCGCCCCGGCACGGACATCCCCGGCTTCGGCGTCCCGCCGCGGCTCGCCGCCCGGATGAGCATGGCCGAGCAGTACGAGTATCTGCGCGGTCGGCTGGTGAGCCGTCGCACGCTGGTGACGGCGGGCGCGGTGGCGGGCGGTGCGCTGGTGAGCGGCTGCGCGAGGTCGGGGAGCCCGGCTCCGGCCACCTCCGCGGTCCGCGGTGCGGCGGTCGTGCCGTTCGGCCGGCACCTCGCCTTCGGCGCCGACCCGCGGACGCAGATGCGGATCTCCTGGCAGGTGCCGTCCGCCGTGAAGAGGCCGTTCGTGCGGATCGGGACGCGCCCGGACCAGCTGGGCACGCGCGCCGCCGCGGAGATCCGGCACCTGCACACGCCCGGGGTGCGGGGGGTGCGCCCGGTGGTCGAGCAGTACTACGCGCACGCGGCCCTGACCGGCCTCGCTCCCGGCACCACGTACTACTACGGCGTCGGCCACGAGGGCTGGGACCCGGCCGCCCCCGGCCACCGCGCCACCATCACCCCGTTCCGCACCGCGCCCGCGACCCCGGAGCGGTTCGTGTTCACGGCCTTCGGCGACCAGGGCGTCAGCCGGGCCGGGAAGGCCAGTGACAACGCGCTGCTGAAGCAGAACCCGGCCTTCCACCTGCACGCGGGCGACATCTGCTACGCGGACGGCAACGGCGCGGGGAAGACCTCGGACGGCTACGACGCCCGGGAGTGGGACCGGTTCCTGAAGCAGAACGACCCGGTGGCGCGGTCCGTGCCGTGGATGGTGACGACCGGCAACCACGACATGGAGGCCTGGTACTCCCCCGACGGCTACGGCGGCCAGTACGCCCGCTTCGCCCTTCCCGACAACGGCTTCGACCCGCACGGCTCACCGGGCGTGTACGCGTTCACCTACGGCAACGTCGGCTTCGTGGCGCTGGACGCGAACGACGTGTCGTACGAGATCCCCGCCAACCTCGGCTACAGCGGCGGCCGGCAGACGAGGTGGCTGGAGCGGAAGCTGAAGGAGCTGCGGGCGGCGAAGGACGTGGACTTCGTCGTCGTCTTCTTCCACCACTGCGCGTACTCGACGTCCTCGCACGCCTCCGACGGCGGGATCCGGGCGGCCTGGCTGCCGCTGTTCACCAGGTACCAGGTGGACCTGGTGATCAACGGGCACAACCACGTGTACGAACGCACCGACGCGGTGAAGGGCGGCGGGGTCGGCCGCGCGGTCCCGGTCGGCGGCTCGACCGACCCGACGCGGGACGGGATCGTGTACGTGACGGCGGGCGGCGGCGGGCGGGACCTGTACGGATTCCCCCCGGGGGTGCGGGACAGCTACGAGGGGCACGTCACCCGGCACGACGCGGTGCACAGCTTCCACTGGGCCGCGGGGCAGCACAACGTCGCGGAGACGGTGGAGTGGTCGCGGGTGCGGTACACCGGCTTCTCCTTCCTCAGGGTCGAGGCGGAGGCGGGTCCGTCCCCGCGGCTGAAGGTGTCGGCACTGGCGCAGAGCGGTGCGCGGATCGACCACTTCGAGATCCGCCGGGGCGGCTGATCCCCGGAGTACGGCGCGGCTGTCCCGGCCGCGCCGTACTCCGTGCGGGTGCGGCTCCCGTTGAGGGGTTGCTACACGGGTTACCGGCGGTGCGTCAACGGTGCGCCGACGGCTCAGTGGCCGGTCTCGCCGCCGTTGTCGCGGCGGTCGAGGGCGCGCTGGAGGGCGGCTGCGGCGTTCTTGCGCTCGGACTCGCTGGTGCGGGACACGTGGCGGACCCGGCGGCGGACGGTCGTCTCGGCCATGGGAATCGACTCCTTCGGCATACGTGGAGTACGGCAGGGGGATACGAGACGCCGGAAGGGGCGGGGAGCGGTGCCGCAGGGGTTGCCTGCACGGGGCCCGGCTCACGACCGCCATTCGCTTGATCGAGCGAGACGTTCGGCTCCTACAAAAGTAAGGGAGCGGCCCGCTTCTGTCTGCACAATTACTCGGACTTCCTACTATCTGAGACGGCGAGGTCGGCCACCCGCCCCCGAGCTGGGGTTTTGACCCCTGGGGCAGCTGGGGCGAACGGGTTACATGACGTCTCCGTCGCGCCAGTCGAAGATCAGCTCGTGAGCGGGGTCCAGGGCACCGGCCAGGGCGGGCCACACGAACACGTCCCCCTCCTCCGCCACGAGCCGCACGATCCCGCGGTCCGGGGACAGCGCGCAGATCCGGCCGGGCCAGCGCTGCCAGCCCCGGACCGTGTACAGCCGGGCGCCGTCGTCGCTCGCGCCGAGCGCGCCGAGGTCGTACGCCCGCTCGACGATCCTTTCCAGCGCCGCCATCACCCGCCCGCCGTGCCCCCGGCGCCGGGCGTCGGGCCGTACGCCCACCGCCTCCACGTAGCCGACGCGCAGCCAGCGGCCCCGGTGCCGGGCGCGGCGCATGACGACCGAGCCGTGGGCGGCGAGCCCGGCCTCGTCGTGGACGAGGGCGTGCAGGCCGCCCAGCCCGTGCTCCCAGTCGCTGTCGGCGAAGTCCCCGCCGAACGCCTCGTGGAGGAGGGTGCGCGCGGCGCGCAGGTCGGCGGGGTCGAGGTCGGCGGTGTGCGCGATGCGGAGAGACATGGCCCAAGTCTCGTACCAACCGGCGGGCGACGGGGCCGGGCATGGGAACGGGCCGGGAAGCCTGCTCGTGGGTCAGGCTTCCCGGCCCGTGCTCGGGAGGGCTGGGGGGTCAGCCCATGTGCGGGTACGCGTAGTCGGTCGGGGCGACCAGCGTCTCCTTGATCGCGCGGGTCAGCGTCCAGCGCAGCAGGTTCTGCGGGGCGCCGGCCTTGTCGTTGGTGCCGGAGGCGCGGCCGCCGCCGAAGGGCTGCTGGCCGACGACGGCGCCGGTCGACTTGTCGTTGATGTAGAAGTTGCCGGCCGCGTAGCGCAGCTTCTCCATCGTGTACGCCGCCGCCGCGCGGTCGCCCGCGATGACCGAGCCGGTGAGCGCGTAGTCGGACACCGACTCCATCTGGGTCAGCATCTCGTCGTACTGGTCGTCCTCGTAGACGTGCACGGCGAGGAACGGGCCGAAGTACTCGGTGCGGAAGACCTCGTTCTCCGGGTCGCTGCACACGACGACCGTCGGGCGGACGAAGTAGCCGACCGAGTCGTCGTAGGAGCCGCCCGCGACGATCTCGCAGGTCGGATCGGTCTTCGCGCGGTCGATCGCGGCCTTGTTCTTGGCGAACGCGCGGTCGTCGATGACGGCGCCGATGAAGTTCGACAGGTCGGTGACGTCGCCCATGGTCAGGTAGTCGACCTCGGCGGCGAACTCCTCGCGGAAACCGTCGTTCCAGATGGACGCGGGGATGTAGGCGCGGGAGGTCGCCGAGCACTTCTGGCCCTGGTACTCGAAGGCGCCGCGGGTGAGCGCCGTCTTGAGGACGGCCCGGTCGGCGCTCGGGTGGGCGACGAGGAAGTCCTTGCCGCCCGTCTCGCCCACCAGACGCGGGTACGACCGGTACTTCTCGATGTTGTTGCCGACCGTCTTCCACAGGTACTGGAAGGTCTTGGTGGAGCCGGTGAAGTGGATGCCGGCCAGGTCCCGGTGCTCGAGAGCGACCTTCGAGACCTCGACGCCGTCGCCGGTGACCAGGTTGATGACGCCCTTGGGCAGACCGGCCTCCTCCAGCAGCTGCATCAGCAGCACGGCGGCGTGGGTCTGGGTCGGGGACGGCTTCCACACGACGACGTTGCCCATGAGGGCCGGCGCGGTCGGCAGGTTGCCGGCGATCGCGCTGAAGTTGAACGGCGTGATCGCGTAGACGAAGCCCTCCAGCGGGCGGTGGTCGAGGCGGTTCCAGACGCCCGGGGAGTTGGCCGGGGGCTGCTCGGCCAGGATCTGGCGGGCGTAGTGGACGTTGAAGCGCCAGAAGTCGACCAGCTCGCACGGGGTGTCGATCTCGGCCTGCTGGGCGGTCTTGGACTGGCCGAGCATGGTGGAGGCGGCGATCGTCTCGCGCCAGGGGCCGGCGAGCAGTTCGGCGGCGCGCAGGATGATCGCGGCGCGGTCGTCGAAGGACATCGCGCGCCAGGCGGGAGCGGCGGCGAGGGCCGCGTCGATCGCGTCCCGGGCGTCCTGCTGGGTGGCGTGCCGGCCGGTGCCGATGACGGCCTTGTGGTTGTGCGGCTGCACGACCTGGAAGGGCTCGCCGCCGCCGAGCCGCTTCTCGCCGCCGATGGTCATCGACAGCTCGAGCGGGTTCTCGGCGAGCTCCTTGAGCTTCGCCTCCAGGCGGGTGCGCTCGGCGGAGCCGGGGGCATAGCCGTGCACCGGCTCGTTGACGGGGGCGGGGACCTGGGTCACAGCGTCCATGGGATCCGTAACTCCTTGAACTTGAGCGGGTGTTGAGGCTTGTCGCGGCTTGGCTTGTCGCGGCTGGCTTGTCGCGGCTCGGCGGGCGCCTGGCGGGGCTCAGCCCTTGCTGACCATCGAGCGCAGGCTGTGCTTGCCCGGGGGACAACCCCCGGACCCCCGGCCGGAGCCGCCGCACAGCCAAGTCACATCAGCCACGGCTGATCATGCTCCTCAAAAAGAAGCGCAGGTTGGCCGGCTTCTCCGCGAGCCTGCGCATGAAGTAGCCGTACCAGTCGGTGCCGTACGCGGTGTAGACGCGCATCCGGTGGCCCTCGGCGGCCAGCCGCAGGTGCTCGTCGCCGCGGATGCCGTACAGCATCTGGAACTCGTACTCGTCGGGCTTGCGGCCGGCACGCCGGGCGAGTTCCTGGGCTATGGAGATCAGGCGCGGGTCGTGGGAGCCGACCATCGGGTACCCCTCGCCGTCCATCAGAGTCCGCAGGATCCGTACGTACGCCTTGTCGATCTCGTGCTTCTGCTGGTAGGCGACCTCGGCGGGCTCCTTGTAGGCGCCCTTGACCAGGCGGACCCGGCTGCCGGAGGCGGCGAGACGGCGGGCGTCGGCCTCGGTGCGGAAGAGGTAGGCCTGGATGACGCAGCCGGTCTGCGGGAAGTCCCGGCGCAGTTCCTCGTGGATGGCGAACATCGAGTCGAGGGTGGTGTGGTCCTCGGCGTCGAGGGTGACGGTCGTACCGATGGCGGCGGCGGCCTCGACGACGGGGCGGACGTTGGCGAGGGCCAGTTCGTGGCCCCCCTCCAGCGCCTGGCCGAACATGGACAGCTTCACCGACATCTCGACGCGCTCGCCGAGGCCCAGCTCGCGCAGGCGGTCGATCAGCGCCAGGTAGGCGTCCCGGGCGGCGGCGGCCTGCTCGGGGGTGGTGATGTCCTCGCCGACGACGTCCATCGTCAGCTCCAGGCCGCGGCCCGTGAGCTCCTCGATGATCGGGACGATGTCCGCGACCGACTCGCCGGGGATGAAGCGGTCGACGACCTGCTTCGTCACCGGGGCCGCCGAGATCAGACGTCGCATCCGGTCGCTGCGCGACGCGGCGAGAATCACGGGACCCAGCACGGGGCACCTCCACAACACATGCCAGACAGGCCGCGATCCGACGATGTGGATACGGCACGGGGAACCACCGTGATAGTCGGGGATCCCTCCGATCGTGGGCCATCGACAGCTGTCACGCATCCGTGCAGGGGATCTCAGACAGATGTATGAAGGCGGCCGTGGATTGGGGGAGAATGCCCGGGTGACGTCGGAATTCAAGGGTGACTACCAGGAGCTGGTCGACGAGATCTCGGAGCTCCTCGGCGTCCCGGCGACCCTGGAGAACCGCGACTTCGAGCTGATCGCCTTCGGGGCGTACGACAGCGAGGGCGATCTCGATCCGTCGGCGCTGGACCCGGTCCGCACCCGCTCGATCCTGACCCGGCGATCGACGGCTGCGGTCCGCACCTGGTTCGAGGGGTTCGGCATCACCCGGGCGACCGGTCCGGTGCGGATCCCGCCGACCCCGGAGGCCGGCGTGTACCGGGGGCGGATCTGCCTTCCGGTACGCCATCGGGGTGTCGTCCTCGGCTATGTGTGGCTGCTCGACTCCGACCCGGGTCCGACCGACGCCCAGCTGGCCGCGGCCATGGGGGTGGCGGGGCGGATCGGGGCGCTGCTCGCGGACGAGGCGCAGGCGGGGGCCGGGCTCGGCCGGGAGCTGCGGGCGGTGCTGGTCGCGGAGGGCGGCTGGCAGCGGGACATGGCGGTGGCCGAACTGCGTACCGCCCTCGGCACCCGCGCGGACGCCCCGCACACCCTGGTCTGTGTCGCGCCCTGGCCGTCCGCCGACCCGGACGACGCCCCGTCCCCGCGCACGGTCCCGCACGCCACCGCGCTGTGCGCCCTGCCCTGGGGCGCGACGGGCCACAGCCTCGCCGTACTGGTCCGGCTGCGCAGCACGGACGCGGCCACGCCGGCCCTGACGGCGGCCGCCCGGCTGCTCAAGGAGGCGGAGGAGGCCCGGTCGGCGACGGCCCGCGGGGCGGGGGCACGGACGGCGGCGGCCGTCGCCGCGGGGCTGGCCGGGCCGGCCCCGGCGCCGCAGGGCTGCGCCGCGGGGGTGGGCGGGGCCCGGACCGGGCTGGCGGGGCTGGGCGCGGTCTGGCAGGAGGCCACGGCGGCCGCCCGGGCGGCGCTGGCGGAGCCGCGGCTCGGGCCGGTCGCCCAGTGGGCGGAGATCGGCCCGTACCGCCTGCTGACCGCGCTGCCGCCACAGGCCCCGCAGGACCCGGCCGTGGCCCCGCTCCTCACCCCGGCCCACCACGAACTGGCCCGCACCGCCGAGGTCTACCTCGACCACGCGGGCCAGGCGGGCCGCACGGCCACCGCGCTCGGCATCCACCGTCAGACCCTGTACTACCGCCTGTCCCGCGTCGAACAGCTCACCGGTCTCGACCTGGACGACGGCGAGGACCGCCTGCTGCTGCACATGGCGTTGAAGGCGGCCCGGCTCGCCTGAGGCGCGCGTTCCCGGTGCCTTGGCGGGAGGCCGGTCGGCGTATGCTCCGCGTGTTCACATCAAGGGTGTCGGCGGGGGCGGACGATGGGTGATGCGGGTCCGGGCATACGGCAGGGCGGCGCCGCCGAGCCGGCGGCGGCGGAGCGCCGGGCCCGCGGACGGCTCCGGCCGGGCCGCCGGGCGGCCGCACTGGGGATCGGGGCGCTCGCCCTCGCGGGCTGCGCGTCCGGAGCCGTCTGGCTCTTCCGGGACGACCTGCCCCATCCGCTCGGCGACGAACGGGCCTGCGCCGGAAGCGAGCAGCGGCTGCCTGACCGGATCCTCGTCCATGGCACGCCGATCCCCTCCGACGCCGCGGACGTCCACTACTTCACCCGGAACGGCAGCGCCACCGTGTCCTTCCGCAGCGGCCTGCTCCCGGACTACCTGCGCGACGCGGGCATCGTGCCGGCGGCCGCGGACCTGTTCGACGAGCGCCACGGCAGCGTCGGCGTGGCCGGGGAGCCGTACAGGCTCCCGGACGGCCTGTGCGGGCCCGCCCTGCGGAGCCCCGTCTGGTACTACCACTCCGTCGACGGCGTCCGGGTCACCGTGGAGCGCTCACCGCTGTACGGCGACGCCCTCCGGTTCCCGGCCCGTGCCGTGATCACGTACCCGCTCGGCTGACCGGCGCCCCGGCACCGGCCCGTGAGGCGCGTCAGCCCCGGTTCGCGGCCTCGACGATCCGGCGCAGTCCCTCGGTGAGCGCGTCGCCGTCGGGTGCGGTCTTCGGGTCGAAGGTCCATGCGGAGATCAGGCCGGACATCAGGGTCATGTAGAAGCGGCCGAGGGTGTCCGCGGTCTCGTCGGAGACCTCCTCCTCCGGTACGCCCATCATCAGTGAGGTCAGTCCGCGGCCGCCCTCGCGCTGGGCGCGGGCCAACTGGTCGCGCACCTCGGGCATCTGATCACCCATCGCCATGATCTCCACGCTCAGCCGCCACATCGTGCCGGGCTCGCGCATGCTGCCGACGATGTTCGTCCACACCTCGCGGAACCGTTCGAGGGAGCCGGGGGCTCCGGTCAGCCCCCCGTCGCCGCCCTCGAAGGACATCTCCTCCACCAGCGCGATGTAGGCCTGGGCGAGCAGCGCGTCCTTGGAGCCGTAGTGGTAGCCGATCGAGGCGAGATTGGTGCCCGACTCCCTGACGATGTCGCGCGCCGTCGTCCGCGCGAACCCCTTCTCCAGCAGGCAGCGCTTGGCGCCTTCCAGCAGATCCTCACGGTGTCCCATGCCGGCCACCCTACCCGAGTTCCATACAAGCGTCCTAGACGCGTGAATTATACAATCGTTCTAGACAAGCGTTTAAGACGCCCGTACATTCCTTGGCATGACGAACCCGACGAGCACGACGACGAGCACACCCGAGCCCAACTCCCTTGCCGGGCGCCGTGAATGGACCGCACTCGGCGTGCTGATGCTGCCGCTGCTCCTGGTCTCGATGGACGTCTCGGTCCTCTACTTCGCCCTCCCGGCGATCGGCGCGGACCTGGCTCCGAGCGGCACCCAGCAGCTGTGGATCCTCGACATCTACGGCTTCGTCCTGGCCGGTCTGCTGATGACGATGGGCGCCCTTGGCGACCGCATCGGCCGCCGGCGCCTGCTGCTGTCCGGCGCCGCGGCCTTCGGCGGCGCCTCGCTGCTCGCCGCGTACGCGGACAGCGCCGGGACCCTGATCGCCGCCCGCGCGGTCCTCGGCATCGGCGGCGCGACCCTGATGCCGTCGACGATGGCGCTGCTGCGCACGATGTTCACCGACCCGGGCCAGCGCGCGAAGGCGATCGGCCTGTGGTCGGGAGTGATGACGGGCGGGATCGCGCTCGGCTCGGTGATGAGTGGGATCCTCGTCGAGCACTTCTGGTGGGGCTCGGTCTTCCTGGTCAACCTCCCGGCGATGGCCCTGCTCCTGGTCGTCGGCCCGTTCCTGCTCCCGGAGTCCCGCAACCCCTCCCCCGGCCGCTTCGACTGGCTGAGCGTCCCGCTCTCGATGGCCGCCGTGCTCCCCGTGGTCTACGGCGTCAAGGAGATCCCCTCCGAGGGCTGGCACCCGCTCTACGTCGTCTCGGTCACCGTCGGCCTGCTCTTCGCCGCCCTCTTCGTCCACCGTCAGCGCACCACCGCATCCCCGCTGATCCCGCCGGCCCTGCTGACGGCCCGGGGCTTCACCCCGGCGCTGGTCCTGAACCTGGTCGCCTCGCTCGCGATGATGGGTTCGGCGATCTACACCACGCAGTACCTGCAGTCGGTCCTCGGGATGAGCCCGCTCGCGGCGGCGCTGTGGAGTCTGCTGCCCTCGGTGTTCATCGGGGCCGCGGGGCCGCTCACGGCACAGCTGGTGCAGCGGGGCGCCGACCGGGGGTACGTGGTCGCCGGCGGTTTCGCGGCCATGGCGGCCGGGTTCGTGCTGCTCGCCCTGACCGGCACCGACTCGCTGTGGCTGGTGCTGACCGGGGCCGGTGTCCTCGCCTGCGGGATGGTCGCGATCGTCTCCCAGCTGACCGACCTGGCGATGACCGGGGCTCCGGTGGAGCGGGCCGGGACGGCGTCCTCGCTCCTGGAGACGGCCGCGGAGTTCGGCGGTGCGCTCGGCATGGCCGTACTGGGCTCGATCGGTACGGCGGTCTACCGCCACGAGATGCCGGCCACGGCTCCGGCAGGCGCTCGCGAGACCCTGGGCGGCGCCCTGGCGACGGCGGCCCGGCTGCCGGGGCCCGCGGGAGAGTCCCTGGTCCGCTCCGCCCGGGAGGCGTTCACGAGTGGGATGCAGGGGGCGGCGATCGCGGGGGCGGTACTGCTGGCACTGGCGGCGGTGGGAGCGGCTCTGACGCTGCGGAGGGGGTGAACTGCGCAGAAGCTGACCATGCGAACGCCGGACGGGCTGATCCACTCAGCCCGTCCGGCGTTTGAGGACATGACGCGAGCCTTCCAGCCCACCGAGTCGGGTGGGCGGGCGGGCAAGAAGAATCAGACGAGGTTCACCGAACGAGCCGACGTGGCCCCGATCTCCGCCTCGACCTCGGCCAGCACGCCGGGGGCCACCGTGTCGTCGACGGTGAGCACAGCCAGCGCCTCGCCCCCCGCCGCCGCACGGGCGACCTGCATGCCGGCGATGTTGATCCCGGCCTCCCCGAGGATGCGGCCGACGGTGCCGACGACACCCGGCCGGTCCTCGTACCGCAGCACCAGCAGGTGGTCGGCGATCGCGAGGTCGACGTCGTAGTCGCCGACCGCGACGATCTTCTGGAGGTTCTTCGGGCCGGACAGCGTGCCGGAGACCGAGACCTCCTCGCCGCTGCCGAGGGTGCCGCGCACGGTGACGACGTTGCGGTGGTCGGCCGACTCGGAGCTGGTCGTCAGCCGTACCTCGACGCCGCGCTCCTGCGCGAACAGCGGGGCGTTGACGTACGACACCGTCTCGTCGACGACGTCCTCGAAGACGCCCTTGAGCGCGGAGAGCTCCAGCACCTTCACGTCGTGCTGGGTGATCTCGCCGTAGACCTCGACGTCGAGGCGGACCGCGACCTCACCGGCGAGCGCGGTGAAGATGCGGCCGAGGCGCTCGGCGAGGGGCAGGCCCGGCTTGACGTCCTCGGCGATGACACCGCCCTGGACGTTGACCGCGTCCGGGACCAGCTCACCGGCGAGGGCGAGGCGGACGGACCGGGCGACGGCGATGCCCGCCTTCTCCTGGGCCTCGTCGGTGGAGGCACCGAGGTGCGGGGTGCAGACGACCTGGTCGAGCTCGAAGAGCGGGGAGTCGGTGCACGGCTCCTTGCTGTAGACGTCGAGGCCGGCGCCGGCGACCCGGCCCTCCTTGAGCGCCGCGTACAGCGCCTCCTCGTCGACGATGCCGCCGCGCGCGGCGTTGACGATCCGCACCGACGGCTTGACCTTGCGCAGCGCCTCGTCGCCGATCAGACCGACCGTCTCGGGGGTCTTCGGGAGGTGCACGGTGATGAAGTCGGCGACTTCGAGCAGCTCGTCCAGGGACAGCACCTTGACGCCCATCTGGGCGGCGCGGGCGGGCTGGATGTAGGGGTCGTAGGCGACGACCTTCATGCCGAAGGCCGACATGCGCTGCGCGACCAGGGCGCCGATCCGGCCGAGGCCGACGACACCGAGGGTCTTCTCGGCGAGCTCGACACCGGTGTACTTGCTGCGCTTCCACTCGCCGTTCTTCAGCGCGGAGTTGGCCTGCGGGATGTGGCGGGCGCTGGAGATCAGCAGACCGCAGGCGAGTTCGGCGGCGGTCACGATGTTGGAGGTCGGGGCGTTGACGACCATCACGCCGGCCTTGGTGGCGGCGGAGACGTCGACGTTGTCCAGGCCGACGCCGGCTCGTGCGACGACCTTCAGCTTCTTCGCCGCGGCGATGGCCTCGGCGTCGACCTTGGTGGCGGAGCGGATCAGGATCGCGTCCACGTCGGCGATGGCGGGGAGCAGTTCGGCTCGGTCTGCTCCGTTGGTGTGCCGGATCTCGAAGTCCGGGCCCAGCGCGTCGACGGTGGCGGGCGACAGCTCTTCAGCGATGAGTACGACAGGTTTCGAGCTCACGTGAGTCCTCACATGTCCAATGCGGACGGCCGTCCCGACGGCCGCAGGCGGTGGAGGTTGGCTAGCCGCGTGGAGACGCACGACGCTGTGGGCCTGACGCGTATGTAGTACGGCAGTGTAGTGGCGGGACGGAGGTCGTCCTGCGCCTCTGCGGAAGGATCACCCGTCCGGGGTTCGACGGGGTGGACAACAGGGCCGGGGCGGCTCGCCCCGGCCCTGTCACCTGGGGCTCACGCGTCTTCGTTCACCCAGGACATCAGCTTGCGCAGCTGCTTGCCGGTGGTCTCCAGCAGGTGCTCGGAGTCCTGCTTCTTGTACTCGTTGTACTTCTTCAGACCGCCGTGGTACTCGTCCATCCAGTTGCGGGCGAAGGTGCCGTCCTGGATCTCGGCGAGGACCTTCTTCATCTCGGCCTTGGTGGCATCGGTGATGATCCGCGGGCCGGTGACGTAGTCGCCCCACTCGGCGGTCTCGGAGACCGACCAGCGCATCTTCTCCAGGCCGCCCTCGTACATCAGGTCGACGATGAGCTTCAGCTCGTGCAGGCACTCGAAGTAGGCGATCTCCGGCTGGTAGCCGGCCTCGACCAGGGTCTCGAAACCGGCCTTGACCAGGGCGGAGGTACCGCCGCACAGGACGGCCTGCTCACCGAACAGGTCGGTCTCGGTCTCCTCGGTGAAGGTGGTCTTGATGACGCCGGCGCGGGTGCCGCCGATGCCCTTCGCGTACGACAGCGCCAGCGCGAAGCCGTTGCCCGTGGCGTCCTGCTCGACGGCCACGATGCAGGGCACGCCGCGGCCCTCCTCGTACTGACGGCGCACCAGGTGGCCCGGGCCCTTGGGGGCGACCATGCAGACGTCGACGCCGGCCGGGGGCTTGATGAAGCCGTAGCGGATGTTCAGGCCGTGGCCGAAGAACAGGGCGTCGCCGTCGTTCAGGTTCGGGGCGATGGACTCCTCGTAGACCTGGGCCTGGATCGGGTCCGGGACGAGGATCATGATGACGTCGGCCTCGGCGGCGGCCTCGGACGGGGTCACCACGCGCAGGCCCTGCTCCTCGGCCTTCGCCTTGGACTTGGAGCCCTCGTGCAGACCGACACGCACGTCGACACCCGAGTCGCGCAGCGACAGCGCGTGGGCGTGACCCTGGCTGCCGTAGCCGATGACCGCGACCTTGCGGCCCTGGATGATGGACAGGTCGGCGTCGGCGTCGTAGAACAGCTCGGCCACTTTGGGTTCTCTCCTTGGTGTGCAGGTGTTGCGTCCCACCGTATGACGGTGGGCGGACGGGAAGTTTCGGGGTCTCGGCATACGGGCGGCCGGCGGGCCAAGGCGGATCGTCGGCCGCCCGTGTCAAGCCTTGCTCAAGCCTTACGCAGATCGGTCGAGGGCGCGCAGCGACCGGTCGGTGATCGAACGGGCCCCGCGTCCGATCGCGATGGTGCCGGACTGCACCAGTTCCTTGATGCCGAACGGCTCCAGCATCTTGAGCATCGCGGTCAGCTTCTCGCTGCTGCCGGTGGCCTCGATGGTGACGGCCTCCGGGGAGACGTCGACGGTCTTGGCGCGGAACAGCTGGACGATCTCGACGATCTGGGAGCGCGTCTCGTTGTCGGCGCGCACCTTCACCAGAACGAGTTCGCGCTGAACGGCCGAACCCGGCTCCAGTTCGACGATCTTGAGCACCTCGACGAGCTTGTTGAGCTGCTTGGTGACCTGCTCCAGCGGCAGCGCCTCGACGCTCACCACGATCGTGATGCGGGAGATGTCGGCGTGCTCGGTGACCCCGACGGCGAGCGAGTCGATGTTGAAGCCGCGGCGGGAGAACAGGGCGGCGATGCGGGCCAGGATGCCCGGCTTGTTCTCCACCAGGACGGAGAGCGTGTGCTTGGACATTTTCTTCTGCGTCTCTCTCTCAGCGTCTCTCTTGGTGTCTCTCGCTCAGTCGTCTTCGTTGTCGCCGAAGTCGGGGCGGACGTCCCGGGCGGCCAGGATCTCGTCGTTGGAGGTGCCGGCGGCGACCATCGGCCACACCATGGCGTCCTCGTGGACGATGAAGTCGACGACGACGGGGCGGTCGTTGATGGAGTTCGCCTCCTCGATGACCTTGTCGAGGTCGTCCGGGGACTCGCACCGGATGGAGTAGCAGCCCATGGCCTCCGACAGCTTGACGAAGTCGGGGACCCGGGTGCCGCGGGCGTCCGGGTTGACGTCGTCGGGCCCGGAGTGCAGCACCGTGTTGGAGTACCGCTGGTTGTAGAAGAGGGTCTGCCACTGGCGGACCATCCCGAGGGCGCCGTTGTTGATGATGGCGACCTTGATCGGGATGTTGTTCAGGGCGCAGGTGGTCAGTTCCTGGTTGGTCATCTGGAAGCAGCCGTCGCCGTCGATCGCCCAGACGGTCCTGCCCGGCTGGCCGGCCTTGGCGCCCATGGCGGCCGGGACCGCGTAGCCCATGGTTCCGGCGCCGCCGGAGTTCAGCCAGGTGGCGGGCTGCTCGTACTGCACGTAGTGCGCGGCCCACATCTGGTGCTGGCCGACGCCCGCCGCGAAGATCGTGTCCTCGGGGGCGAGCTGCCCGATGCGCTCGATGACCTGCTGCGGCGAGAGCGACCCGTTGTCGGGCAGGTCGTAGCCGAGCGGGTAGGTCTCGCGCCAGCGGTTGAGGTCCTTCCACCAGGCGGTGTAGTCGCCCTGGTGGCCCTCGCCGTGCTCCTTCTGCACCGCCTGGATCAGGTCGGCGATGACCTCGCGGGCGTCGCCGACGATCGGCACGTCGGCGGCGCGGTTCTTGCCGATCTCCGCGGGGTCGATGTCGGCGTGGACGATCTTCGCGTACGGGGCGAAGCTGTCCAGCTTGCCGGTGACGCGGTCGTCGAAGCGGGCTCCGAGGGCGACGATCAGGTCGGCCTTCTGCAGCGCGGTGACGGCGGTGACCGCACCGTGCATGCCCGGCATTCCCACGTGCAGCGGGTGGCTGTCGGGGAACGCGCCGAGCGCCATCAGGGTGGTGGTGACGGGCGCTCCGGTGAGCTCGGCGAGGACCTTGAGCTCGGCGGTGGCGTGCGACTTGATGACGCCGCCACCGACGTAGAGGACGGGCCGCTTCGCGGAGGTGATCAGCTTGGCGGCCTCGCGGATCTGCTTGGCGTGCGGCTTGGTCACCGGACGGTAGCCGGGCAGGTCCATGACCGGCGGCCAGGAGAAGGTGGTCTTCGCCTGGAGGGCGTCC
This sequence comes from Streptomyces sp. NPDC104761, assembly GCF_055583445.1. NCBI lineage: Bacteria > Bacillati > Actinomycetota > Actinomycetes > Kitasatosporales > Streptomycetaceae > Streptomyces > Streptomyces sp. NPDC104761. The sequence goes on from NZ_JBVJNZ010000012.1 coordinate 247,944, forward strand.
TTGGCGATGTCGACGAGGACCGGGCCCGGGCGGCCGGTGGAGGCGATGTGGAACGCCTGGGCGATCACCCGGGGGATGTCCTCGGCCTTGGTGACGAGGAAGTTGTGCTTGGTGATCGGCATGGTGATGCCGACGATGTCCGCCTCCTGGAAGGCGTCCGTGCCGATCGAGGAGGACGCGACCTGCCCGGTGATCGCCACGAGCGGCACCGAGTCCATGTGCGCGTCCGCGATCGGCGTCACCAGGTTCGTCGCACCCGGACCGCTCGTCGCCATGCAGACGCCGACCTTGCCGGTCGCCTGCGCGTAGCCGGTGGCCGCGTGGCCCGCACCCTGCTCGTGCCGGCACAGGACGTGGCGCACCCGGGTGGAGTCCATCAGCGGGTCGTAGGCCGGCAGGATCGCGCCACCGGGGATGCCGAATACCGTGTCAGCGCCGACCTCCTCAAGCGAGCGGATGAGGGACTTCGCACCCGTGACGTGCTCGACGGTCGGGGTGTGCTGTCCTCCGGAACGGGGCCGCGGCTGCGGATGGTGGGCCCCGGTGGCCTGCTCGGTCATCGGCATTCTCTTCTCGATGCTGAGGGTTTTTGCGAGGTTCGTACGGGTTTTCGCTGCCGTACGTCTGGTGCTGGTGCAACAAAAAACCCCTCGTGCCAAAAGGCAAGCGAGGGGAGCGCGCCGGTGTGGTCGCTGGGGATTCCGGATCGTCCTCCGGTGGGTCCCAGCTCAGCCGACGCGCTGTCCAAGTACGAGAATTCGGGTGCGCATGGAACTGACCCTCCCTCTGACGCGCACCACGTGTCAAGTGGGTGGGACAGGAGTCTCATTATGTGAGCGTAGGCCACTTCCGCCTCCGAGCACCGCGGGTACACCGGCAGGCACACCACCGGTGTACACCCCCGGGCCGCTTCCCGCGAACGCCGGCTCGGCCGGTGCGTGCGGAACCGGATAGTGGCCGGACCCGAGCGCCCGGCGCAGCCGGTACTCGTCCACCGGGCCGGAGAACGCCATGCCCATCCCGTGCGTGCACCCCATCGCGCGCAGCGCCGTGACCTGCTCGGGCAGGTCCACGCCCTCGGCCACGGACTGCAGGCCGAGATCGCAGGCGATCCGCAGCAGCCCGCTGGTGATCTTGTGCAGCCGGGCCGACTCGACGACCCCTTCGACCAGGCTGCGGTCGAGCTTGAGCACGTCGACGGGGAGCTTGCGCAGAGCCGTGATCGCCGCGTAGCCGCTGCCGAAGCCGTCCAGCGCGATCCGGACACCGTGCCGGCTGAGCGCGGTCAGCCGCCGTTCCAGCTCGTCCAGCGGGACCCTGGGGTCGGTGTCGGACAGCTCCAGGAGCAGCGCCCCCGAGGGCAGCCCGTGCCGGGCGAGCAGGGCCTCCACGGAGCCGAGCGGCGAGGTCCGGTCGAGCAGCCGCCGGGCGGACGTCCGGACGGCGACCGGCACCACGAGCCCGCCGGCGGCCCGCTCGGCGGCCTGCTCGACCGCCTCCTGGAGGATCCAGCGGTCCAGCTCGGCCGTCTTGTCGCTGTCCTCGGCGACCCGCAGGAACTCGGCCGGCGTGAACAGCACCCCTTGCGAGGAGCGCCAGCGTGCCTGCGCGGAGACCGATTCGATCCGGCCGTTCTCCAGGCACACCACGGGCTGGTGCAGCAGGGCGAACTCGCCGTCGTGCAGGGCGGCCCGCAGCCGGGTGGCCAGCTCCGCCTTGCGTACGACGTCCTGCTGCATCTGCGGCTTGTACAGCTTGACGCAGCCCTTGCCGGCCGACTTGGCGCGGTACATCGCCAGGTCGGCGTTGCGCAGCAACTCGCCCGCGCCGAGACCCGGTTCGGCGAAGGCGACACCGATGGACGCGTTGACACGGACATCGTTGCCGTCAATGGCGTACGGCTGGGAGAGGGTCACCCTGAGGCGGTCGGCGAGCTCCAGGATGTGCCGCTCCCGGGCACTGCGGTCACGGGTGCCGTCGCCGACGATCAGCGCCGCGAACTCGTCGCCGCCCAGCCGGGACGCGGTGTCGCCCTGGCGGACCGCGTCCTGGAGTCTGCGCGCGGCCTGGACGAGCAGCTCGTCCCCGGCCTGGTGCCCGATCGTGTCGTTGACGGCCTTGAACCCGTCCAGGTCGATGAAGAGCACCGCCGTGTTCCTCAGGGCCGGGCCCCGGTCGGAGGAGCGGCGGCCGGACAGGGCCTGCTGCACGCGCCGGGTGAACAGGGCACGGTTGGGCAGGTCGGTGAGCGGATCGTGCTCGGCGTTGTGCTGGAGCTGCGCCTGCAGGCGCACTCTCTCGGTCACGTCCCGGCTGTTGAAGATGAGGCCGCCGTGGTGGCGGTTGACGGTGGACTCGACGTTGAGCCAGCCGCCCTCGCCGGACCGGAACCGGCACTCGATGCGGGTGGTGGGTTCCTCCGCGGAGCTGGCGGCGAGGAAGCGGCGCACCTCGTGCACCACGCAGCCCAGGTCCTCGGGATGGATCAGGTTGGCCAGCTCCGAGCCCACCAGGTCCTCGGCGGCCCTGCCGTAGACCCCGGCGGCGGCCGGGGAGACGTACCGGAGGATGCCGTTGGGTGCGGCGATCATGATGACGTCGCTGGAGCCCTGCACCAGGGAGCGGAAGTGGTTCTCCTGCTGCGCCAGTTCCTGGGTGAGGGTGATGTTGTCGAGGAGCATGATGCCCTGCCGCACGACGAGCGCGAGGACCACGCAGCCGGCGGTGATCAGGACGACGTGGTCCGGACTGCGGCCGTTGAGGACGTTGTAGAGGATGCCAAGGGTGCACACGGCGGCGGCCAGGTACGGGGTGAGGGCGGCCAGGGATCCGGTGATCGGCCGTCCGGCCGGGTACCGGCTGTGATCACCTCCCGGGGCGGGCGCCGGCGGCTGCTTGGCCGCCGGGGCACGCCCGCCGGGCACGTGCTCGTGGACCACGCGCGTGTGCCCCTCGGGATCCTGGGCGCCCTGCGGCCGGGGGGCGGCCCAGGGGGCGTACGCGAGCAGCAGCGAGCCGGCGAACCAGCCCGCGTCGAGGAGCTGGCCGGAGCGGTAACTGCTGTGCAGCAGCGGCGAGGTGAACAGGGCGTCGCACATCACGGTCAGGGCGAGGGCGCCGATCGCGGTGTTCACCGCGGTGCGGTTGCCAGGCGAGCGCCGGAAGTGCAGTGCGAGGACCATGCTGACCAGGGCGATGTCCAGCAGCGGATACGCCAGCGAGAGCGCGGTGTGCGCGACGCTGGGGCCGTCGAACCGGGCGGCCTGGGCGAGCGCGAGGCTCCACGACAGGGTGAGCAGCGAGCCGCCGATCAGCCAGGCGTCCAGCGCCAGGCAGATCCAGCCGGCCCTGGTCATGGGCCGCTTGGCCAGCACCAGCAGGCCGACGATGGCGGGCGGGGCGAAGCACAGGAAGAACAGGTCGGCGTAGCTGGGGCTGGGCACGGGCCGGTGGAGCACGACCTCGTACCATCCCCAGACCGCGTTGCCCAGGGCCGCCATCGCCGAGGAGAGGGCGAACAGGAGCCAGGCAGGTCGAAAGCGGACCCGCGGGGAGCGGGCGTAGAAGAAGCACGACACGGCGGCGGTGCCGGCGGCCGCGGTCAGACCGAAGTCGCCCATGAACAGGGCGATCTGGTTCGAGCCCCAGTCGAACGCGGCACCGACGGCGTATCCCGCGCAGATCAGGGCCAGGACGAGTTGGCGGACCACGCCGGTCCCGCCGCCGGTCGCCGGCGGCCGGGGGTACTGCTTCCCCGCCGGAGGCTGCGCCCGCAGCGCTCCGGGGAGGGTGGTCGTCACAGGCGTCGGCGTCGTCACCGGACCCTCCCGGTCCGCACCGCTCCCGGGTCCCGCGGGTCCCGGTGCGCCGGGTGAGCGTGCCTCCTGCGTCCGCTGTGCCTGTGGTGGTGGTGATGGCTGGTGTGGTGGCCGCGTCTGCGCGCAGCTGTGCGCCAGGGTCGCCGCCGGCGGCTCCGCCGCGTCGGATCGTTCGTCCATAGGCCGTGCATCGCCCGTCGCCCCCCTCACAAATCTGAAATGTCCATCCCCGGCGCCGTACTGTGCGCGGCGCAGCCCCTTCCGGGACGATACACCAGTCTCGTCACTCAGGGACATAGCTTCTCTACGCTCCGTGACGACCAGCGGCTATGCGCGCACGCACCGCGCCCGGAAGGTTGCGGACCGTACCGGAAGCGGATTACACGCGTATTGCCGCGATGGTCAGTTGTCGGTGGACCCCGTCGTCAAAATCACGTTGCGCAACGGCTCCCGGTTCACGAAACGGTTCAGCTGGTCGGTGACGAGTCGCCTGGCGCGCGGCAGGAAGGCCGAGGTGGGGCCGCCGACATGAGGGCTGATCAGCACGCCGGGCGCCTGCCACAAGGGGTGTCCGGCCGGCAGCGGCTCGGGGTCGGTGACGTCCAGGGCCGCGGTGAGGCGGCCGCTCTCCAGTTCGGCGAGGAGGGCCTTGGTGTCCACGACGGGCCCGCGCGCGACGTTCACGAGCAGTGCGCCGTCCTTCATCCGTGCGAGGAACTCCGCGTTGACCAGGCCGCGCGTGGTGTCCGTGAGGGGCGTGGTGAGGATGACGACATCGGCTTCCGGAAGCAGATCCGGCAGTTCGGTGAGCGGGTGCACGGGACCGCGCGCCGAGGCGCGCCCGGAGCGCGCGACGCGCGCCACCCGCGCAACCTCGAAGGGCACGAGCCGGTCCTCGACGGCCGAACCGATGGCGCCGTAGCCGACGATGAGGACGGACTTGTCGGCGAGGGCCTGGTGGAAGCCGCCCTGCCAGTGCTCCTGCTGCTGGGCCCTGACGAACCCCGGGACACCGCGCAGGGAGGCCAGCGTCAGGGTGAGCGCGAGTTCGGCGGTGCTCGCCTCGTGCACGCCGCGGGCGTTGCAGAGCTGCACCCCGGGGACGATCAGGTCGAGGGCCGCGGTCATGTCGTCGACGCCCGCGGTGAGGGTCTGGATGAGCCGCACGGTGCGCATTCCCGCCAGCGGGCGCACCTTGACGGCCTGCCGCTTCATGTAGGGGACGACGTACACGGCGCACTCGGCGGGGTCACCGGGGAACTCCTGGTCACCGTCCCAGAAGAGGTAGTTGAGCCCTTCGGGCAGGTCCGTGAACTCGTCGGGCGGGATGGGGAGCCATGCGTCCTGGGTCATGGTCAGGAGGCTATGTCAGGGCCGCCGCGGCGGGCGGGTTAGGTTGGGAGCCCAAGAAGGAGGTTCACGGGCTGGTGGAGCGCAGGACGATCGGCGCGGGGGCGCTCACGGTGGGGGCCGTCGGACTCGGGTGCATGCCGATGAGCTGGGGGTACAGCGGGTCGCGGCAGCGGGGCGAGGAGTCGCTGAGAGCGGTGCACCGGGCGCTGGACCTGGGCGTGACACTCCTTGACACGGCGGACATGTACGGTCCGTTCACCAACGAGCTGCTGCTGGGGCGGGTGCTCAGGGAGCGGCGTGCGGAGGCCTTCGTGTCGACGAAGGTGGGGCTGCTGGTGGGCGACCAGCACATCGTGGCCAACGGCAGGCCCGGCTATGTGAAGCGGGCCTGCGACGCGTCGCTGCGGCGGCTGCAGACCGATGTCATAGACCTCTACCAGTTGCACCGCGCCGACCCCGAGGTTCCCGTCGAGGAGACCTGGGGCGCGATGGCGGAGTTGGTGCAGGCGGGAAAGGTGCGGGCGCTGGGGTTGTGCGCCGTGGGGGCGCGCGGGGGGCGCAGGTCCGGCGCGCGACTGCACGACGCTACCCTGCAGCAGCTGCAGCGGGTACAGCAGGTGTTTCCGGTGAGCGCGGTCGAGGCGGAGCTGTCGGTGTGGTCGCCGGAGGCGCTGGAGTCGCTGCTGCCGTGGTGTGCGGCCCGGGGGGTGGGGTTCCTCGCGGCGATGCCGCTGGGCAACGGCTTCCTGAGCGGGACGCTCACGCCGGGTGAGGGGTTCGAGCCGGACGACCTGCGGGCGCGGCACCCCCGCTTCACGGCGGAGATGATGGCGGCGAACCAGCCGATCGTGGCGGGGCTGCGGAGGGTGGCGGGCCGGCAGAGGGGTGGCGGTGTCACCGCCGCTCAGGTGGCGCTGGCGTGGGTGCTGGCGCAGGGGGCGCATGTGGTGCCGGTGCCGGGGACGAAGCAGGGGCGTTGGGTGGCCGAGAACGCCGGTGCGGTGGAGGTCCGGCTGACGGCGGAGGATCTGGCGGAGCTGGGCGGGCTGCCTGCCGCGCAGGGCTCCTGGGACTAGCCCGGGGACTGCCGCGCTCTGCCGGTGGTCCGGTGCGGCGCCGTGGGAGCTGGTCGCGCAGTTCCTCCCCCAGCCTTCGGCCGGGGGTGCCCCCAGCGCCCCTTTGGGGGCGCGCTGTACTACCGTCGGTCGGACGAGCCGGGCTGTTCGAAGGGACTGTGATCGTGCGACGTCGAGCTGTGCCCACTTTGTTGGCGACGGCCGGACTCGTGCTGGTGGCGGGGTGTTCCTCCGGGGGTGGTGGTGGGGACCTGCCCACGCCGTCCTTTGCCGGAGGGGCGTCTGCGAGCGGCTCGGGGACCTCCGCGTCCGTCGGGGCATCGGACTCGGCGGCGCCCGCCAAGGGGTCGGTCAAGGTCGTGCGTACGGTCGCCGAGGGGCTGAAGTCGCCCTGGGGGCTCGCGCCGTTGCCGGACGGGGCGGGGCTGCTGGTGTCCGACCGGGACGACGGGACGATCAGCAAGGTCGACGAGAAGACCGGGAAGATCACGGAACTGGGCGTCGTCTCCGGGGTGTCCGCGGCCGGTGAGGGGGGCCTGCTGGGGATCGCGCTCTCCCCCGACTTCGCCTCCGACCACATGATCTACGCGTACTTCACGTCGGCCTCCGACAACCGCATCGTCCGCATGCTGTGGGACGAGAGCAAGCCGGCCAAGGAGCAGCTGGGCGCCCCCGACACGATCTTCAAGGGGATTCCGAAGGGGTACATCCACAACGGCGGGCGGATCGCGTTCGGCCCGGACGGCATGCTCTACGCGGGGACCGGGGAGAGCGGACAGCGGGGGCTCGCGCAGGACAGGAAGTCGCTCGGCGGCAAGATCCTGCGGCTGACGCCGGAGGGCGACCCGGCCCCCGGCAACCCGTTCCCGAACTCCCCCGTCTACACCTACGGCCACCGCAACGTGCAGGGCCTCGCCTGGGACGACAAGCAGCGGCTGTTCGCCTCGGAGTTCGGGCAGGACACCTGGGACGAGCTGAACGCCGTCAAGCCGGGCGGCGACTACGGCTGGCCGGACGCGGAGGGCAGGTCGTCGGACCCGAAGTACGTGAACCCGATCGCCCAGTGGCACACCGACGACGCCTCCCCGAGCGGCATCGCCTACGTCGACGGCGTCATCTGGATGGCCGGTCTGAAGGGGCAGCGGCTGTGGCGCATCCCGTTGGACGGCACCACCGCGGCCGCGGCTCCGCAGGCCTTCCTCACCGGTAGGTACGGCCGCCTGCGCACGGTCGTGGCGGCCGGCGGCGACAAGGTGTGGCTGGTGACCAGCAACACCGACGGGCGGGGCAAGCCGAAACCGGGCGACGACCGGATCCTGGAGCTGGAGGTGAAGTAGCCGGCGCGGGCGGCGCCGCTCACGCCTCGTCGTCCCCGGGGTCCGCCGCGGGCTCGTCCCCGACGTCCGCCGCGGGCTCGTCCCCGACGTCCGCCGCCGACTCCGCCGCCGGGTCCTCCTGCGGAAGCCGTATGACGACCTTGCCGGACGCGAGGTCTATCGGCCCGCGCCCTGGATCCGTGTCTCCCACGTCCTCCCGGGTCAGCTCCAGCCGCTTCTGCTCCTCGTGGGTGTGTTTGCGGCCGGGTGCGAACAGCTCCTCGAACATGTTGAACACGGTGCCTCCTCCGCCGTCCCCTCACCTGATCGGGTCGAGTGCCTCGGCGGGGAACATCCCCAGTCTGTGTGCCACCGCCGCCGCCTCGCCCCTCCCTGCAACGCCCAGCTTGCCCAGAATGTTCGAGACGTGGACGCTCGCGGTCTTCGGGGAGATGAAGAGCTCCTCGGCTATCTGGCGATTGGTGCGGCCGGCCGAGACCAGGCGCAGGACGTCACGCTCCCGGCTGGTGAGGCCGAGGCTCTCCACGGGGTCGAGGACCGGGCGGGCGGCGCGGGCGGCGAGGGTGAGGCGGGCGCGCTGGGCGAGGAGGGCGACGGCCTCGGCGAGCGGGCGGGCACCGAGGTGGTCGGCGACGGCCCCGGCCAGCCGGAGGAGTTCCGTCGCACGGTCGCGTTCGTCGTCCCCGGTGGCCTCTTCGAGCAGGGCCTGGGCGAGGCGGCGGCGGACCCGGGCGAGGTCGTAGGGGCGGTCCAGGCACTCGAAGTCGGTGACCACGTCCGACCAGAGGGCGGCGGTGTCGGTGCCCCGGGCGCGGTGCAGCTCGGCTCGGGTCCAGCGCTCGTACGCCTGCCACAGGGGTGCGACGGTGGCGAGCTTGCGGGTGGTCTCGGCGAGCCGGTCGAGGGTCTCGGCGCGGCCGTCGGCCGCCGCGGGCAGGGCGCGGGCGTCGGCCTCGGCGGTGGCGGCGGCCAGCAGCAGGGGCCAGCCGTAGCGGTGGGTGCCCGGCGGGAAGCCGGCCGCCAGGGCGCGCTCCAGCTCGGTGCGGGCGTCGAGGAGCCTGCCCTCCGCGGCGGCGACGCCGATCGCGATCCGGGCGACCGGCAGCTGTGCCTGGGGCATCGGGTCGTGGGTGCCGTAGTGGGCGCGCGCGATGGCGAGCCTGCGGGCGGCCTCGGCCGTGTCGCCCCGGGCGAGGGCGATGTGGGCGAGGTGCAGGGCGCCGGCGCCGCGGGGCTTGGCGCTGGCCGCGGAGCCCAGGGCGCCCGCGGCGGCCTCGGCGGCCTCGTCCCACCGGCCGAGCGCGTACAGCGACTCGGAGAGGTTGCCCCAGACCCATGCCTCGGCGTCCAGCAGGCCGTATCTGCGGGTGAAGGCGATGCCTTCGCGCTGGATCGGCACCGCCTCTCGGGAGCGGCCGACCGACTCCAGCTCGGAGGGGAGGTTCGTGTACGTGCGGCCCGCGACGTGGGCGACGCCTTCCTGGAGCGCGGCGTCCTTGACGCGCTCCAGCTCCGCGAGGCCGTCGTCGACGTCGCCCGCGTCGACCATGAGGGTGCCCAGGGTGACGCGCGCGTTGAGCTCGATCTCGCGGGCGCCCACCATCCGCGCGTACTCCACGGCCCGTTCGGCGGCGGCGAAGGCCTCCGGGCCCGGCTCGTGCAGCATGGACCAGGCGGCGGCGTTGGCCAGCACGTCGGCGTGCACCTCGGAGGGCGGCAGGCCGCGCACCAGGTCCTGGGCGGTGCCGAGTTCCTGCCAGCCGTCGCCGCGGGCCAGGCCCTGGACCAGCCGGGAGCGCTGTACCCAGAACCAGGCGGCGCGCTGCGGGTCGTGCTCGTCCTGGAGGATCCGCAGCGCCTTCTTGGTGATCTTCAGGGCGCGTTCGCGCTCGCCGCAGAAGCGGCCGGCGACGGCCGCCTCCGCCATCAGGTCCAGGTAGCGCAGCGGGGTGGTGGCGGGATCACAGCCGCAAGGAGGGTAGACGTCGGTGTAGTCGACGGGGCGCAGGGCCGCACGGACCTCCTCGGGGGCGGTGTCCCACAGCTCCATCGCCCGCTCCAGGAGCCGCAGTTGTTCGCTGTAGGCGTGCCGGCGGCGGGCCACGACGGAGGCGTCGAGGGCGGCGGGCAGGGCTTTGGCCGGGTCGTGTGCCTGGTACCAGTAGCTGGCCAGGCGGGTCACGCGCGCGTCGGCCGGCACCAGCTGGGGGTCGGCCTCCAGTGCCTCGGCGTAACGGCGGTTGAGCCGGGAGCGTTCACCGGGCAGCAGGTCGTCGGCGACGGCCTCGCGGACCAGGGAGTGCCGGAAGCGGTAGCCGTCGCCTGCCGGGGTGGCGGTGAGGAGGTTGGCGCCGACGGCGGCCCGCAACGCCTCTATCAGGTCGTCCTCGGCGAGCTGGGCGACGGCGGCCAGCAGCCGGTACTCGACGGTCGAGCCGCCCTCCGCGACGATCCGGGCGACCCGCTGGGCGCTCTCGGGCAGCGCCTCGACCCGGACCAGGAGCAGGTCGCGCAGGGAGTCGGTGAGCCCGGTGCAGCAGCCCTCGGCGCCGGCCACGGCGAGTTCCTCGACGAAGAAGGCGTTGCCGTCGGAGCGTTCGAAGATCTCGTCGACCTGGGCGGGGTCGGGTTCGGCGGCGAGGATGCCGGCGATCTGGCGGCCGACCTCCTCACGGGTGAACCGGGCGAGTTCGAGGCGGCGGACGGTGCGCAGCCGGTCGAGTTCGGCGAGCAGGGGGCGCAGCGGATGGCGGCGGTGGATGTCGTCGGAGCGGTAGGTGGCGAGGACGACGAGCCTGCCGGTGCGCAGGGTGCGCAGCAGGTAGGCGAGGAGGTGGCGGGTGGAGGCGTCGGCCCAGTGCAGGTCCTCCAGGGCGAGGACCACCGTGCGCTCGGTGGCGACCCGCTCCAGGAGACGCGCGGTGAGTTCGAAGAGGCGGGCCATGCCCTGTTCGTCATGGCGGCCGGAGGTGGCCTCGCCGAGTTCGGGCAGCAGCCGGGCCAGCTCGTCCTCCTGGCCCGCGGCGGCCTCTGCCAGTTCGTCGGGCAGCGCGGCCCGCAGCGCGCGCAGCGCGGTGGAGAAGGGGGCGAACGGCAGCCCGTCGGCGCCGATCTCCACGCAGCCGCCCAGGGCGACGACCGCGCCCTGGCGGCAGGCGGCGGTGGCGAACTCCTCGACCAGCCGGGTCTTGCCGACACCGGCCTCGCCGCCGAGCAGCAGCGCCTGCGGCTCGGCGGCCCCGGCACGCTCCAGCGCGTCGTTCAGTGTGTCCAACTCGTCGTTGCGGCCTACGAACACGGGACTCACGGACCTGGTTTCCACAGGCCAGAGCATCGCATGGGCCGCGGAGCCCACGGCAGCGGTTTTCCACAGCGCCGGTGCGCTTGTCGTACCGGTGGACGGCAACGGGGGAAGCCGGTGGCCGACCCCCGTGCGGCCACCGGCTTCCCCGTTCCCGGTCTCCGGGCGGCCTGTCCCGCCCGGGCCTGCCGTGTTCACGCGGCGCGCGGGAGCCGGCGCCGGTCACGGCGGTCGGTATGGGCCTCCTGAGCCGCCAGGGCGTCTGCCGTCGCCGTGGTGTGCCCGGCCGCCCCGGCTGCCCGGGCCTCGCGGCGGGCGGCGCGGCGGGAGCGGACGGCCTCGCGGGCGAGACGGGCGTCCGCGGCCTGCCGGCGCAGTTCGGCGGATCGGATCCGGTGGAGTTCGTACTCGAACATGGTGTGTCCCTTGTGAGATCGGGTGATCGGGCTTCGCTTCTCGCGATGCCTCCACCTTCGTCTCCCAGGGGGGTGCGCCACATCGGGAGAGTTCCGCATCTTCGCGGGGCCGCCGGACCCCGGACACGCGTAAGGGGCCTCAGACCGTCCGTAAGGTGCTTACGGACGCCCTAAGGCCCCTCCGAACCGCGCCGTCGCGGCGGGCTCAGCTGGTCGACGGCAGCCCGAGGAGTGCGTCGGAGTACTTGAGGACGGCGAGCAGCAGGCCGATGACGCCGAGCGCGACACCCGCCCAGGCCACCGACTTGATCCACGGCGCCTGCTGCCTGCCGGGAGCGCCGAAGGCGGGCCGGGCCAGCACCACGACGCCGGTGAGCAGCGCGGCCAGCGCGAACAGGCCGGCCCACAGGGCGGTGGTCGCCCACGCGTCGCCGTACACCTCCTTGACCTGCTTGGCGACGCTCGCGCTCGACGAGGTCTGGAGCTGGCCGACGAGGGTCTCGCGGGCGGCGGCCACCGTCCCGATCCAGCCACCCGTGAGGGAGACCAGGCCGAGCGCGGCGGAGACGACGGCGGCGGCACCCTGCCCGACCCCGGACGGGGCCTCGGCCTCGGCAAGGTCGGCGTCGTCCTCCAGGTCCTCCGCGTTCTCCGCGTTCTCCGCGTCGAGGTCGGTGTCCGTGCCGTCGGCGGTCTCGGAAGCGGCCTCGGCAGCGGCCTCCGGCATGTCGTCGGCGTTCTTGGTGACGCTCACCTTCTCTTCGTCGGTCGTGGCCTCGGCGCCCGTCGCGGCACCGGTCTCGTCAGCTGTCTTGGTTCCCATGTCCGGCACCGTACGGATCCTGTCTGAGAGGCGTCTTAATGATCGTTCGCAGCGGCACGCGCGCGTGCTTCACGCCATTCCGGGGCGAGGATCGACCACACCTCCAGGTCGTGCCGTACGCCACCATAGGGGTGCGCCTGACGGCGTACGCCATCGCGGGTCATCCCCAGCCGCCGGGCCACGTTCAGGCTGGGCTCGTTGCCCGAGGCGGCGACCCACTCGATCCGGTGGATGCCGCGCTGGTCGACCGCGAAGTCGAGCAGGACCCGCATCGCGCGCGTGACGAGTCCGCGCCCGGTGCCGGCCGGCTCCAGCCAGCAGCCGACCTCGGCGTTCCCGTGTTCGGCGTCGAAGTTCAGGAAGAGCACCCCGCCGACGAGCGTGCCCTGAAGCCACAGGCCGTGCAGGGAGGCGGTGTCGGCGGCGCGCATGTCCGCGTACCGCTGGAGCATGGCCCGTGCGGCGGGCACGTCCGTCTCCTTGGAGCCGAAGGAGATGAACTGTCCGATGAACTCCCGCCCGCGGTCCAGGTGGGCCAGGAACTCCTCGGCGTGCCAGGGCTCCAGTGGGCGCAGTTCGGCGTCGTCGCCCAGGGATATCGCGTACATCGTCTTCTCCAGTTCCACCGCGTCCTCGATCGGCACGTCGAGCCTCTCATGTGCGGCGCGGTGCCCGGGCGGCCCGATGCCGGTCCGGCGCGGGTGCGTCAGTCGAACTGGTCACCGAGAGCCATGGTCATGACCCCCAGGATCATCAGCCAGAGCGCCCAGCGGGTACGGCCGCGGGCCCCCAGGACCGCCGCGAGCACGCACACGGCGGAGCCGGAGCCGTAGGCGGCCGGCACCAGGGCGGGCACGCCGCCGCCCACTCTCATCAGCGCGGCGGTGAGCCCCATCAGGGCCAGCAGCACCCCGGTCACGGTGGCGGTCCAGCGGGCCCTGCGGGCGTCCTCGTAGAGGTCCTCACCCTCGTCGTCCGCGGCCTCGGGCCCGGGTGTCCCGACGGGTTCGGCGTCCGATCCGGCGTGTGCGGTCATGGCGGGCGAGCGTAGTACCCGCACCTGAGGAAACCGGCTGCGGACCAGCTGGACCAGTGCCGGCTTCCGCTGGTCAGCCTCCATCGGCCCCTCGCCGGCGACCGAAGCGGGTGCACTGTCTGACGGTCCGAATGAGCTCCTGCGCATCGCCCTTCACTACGAAGATCACAAGGAGCCCGTTCAGTCATGTCCGACGCCGTCTCACCGGCACCGTCGAAGGGACGCCTCTCTCACCGGCCGCCTGGCCCTCCCCCGGTACCCGCTCAGCAGTGGATCGTGGGCCGCCGCCTGTGACGTGGTACGGCCCCGGAGGCGCTGCCTCCGGGGCCGTACCACGTGCGTGCCGCTCGCTCAGCCCTCGCTGACGCCCAGCTTCTCCAGGATCAGCTCCTTGACGCGGGCCGCGTCGGCCTGGCCGCGGGTCGCCTTCATGACCGCGCCGACCAGGGCGCCGGCCGCGGCCACCTTGCCGCCGCGGATCTTGTCGGCGACGCCCGGGTTGCCGGCGATGGCCTCCTCGACGGCGGCGGTCAGGGCGCCCTCGTCGGAGACGACCTTCAGGCCGCGCTTGTCGACGACCTCGTCCGGGGTGCCCTCGCCCGCGAGGACGCCCTCGATGACCTGCCGGGCCAGCTTGTCGTTCAGGTCACCCTTCGAGACCAGCTCGGTGACCCGGGCGACCTGCGCCGGGGTGATCGCCAGCTCGTCGAGCGAGCTGCCCGACTCGTTGGCGCTGCGTGCCAGTTCGCCCATCCACCACTTGCGGGCGGAGGCCGCGTCGGCCCCGGCGTCGATGGTGGCGACGATCAGGTCCAGCGCGCCGGCGTTCATGATCGCCTGCATCTCCACCGCGGAGACGCCCCACTCGGCGAGCAGCCGGTTGCGGCGGGCCAGCGGCATCTCCGGCAGCGCGGCGCGGATCTCCTCGACCCACTCGCGCGAGGGCGCCACGGGGACCAGGTCGGGCTCCGGGAAGTACCGGTAGTCCTCGGCCTCCTCCTTCACGCGGCCCGAGGTCGTCGACCCGGTGTCCTCGTGGAAGTGCCGGGTCTCCTGGACGATCGTGCCGCCGGAGGACAGTACGGCCGCGTGCCGCATGATCTCGAAGCGGGCCGCGCGCTCCACGGACCGCAGCGAGTTCACGTTCTTGGTCTCGGAGCGGGTACCGAACTTCTCGGTGCCGATGGGGCGCAGCGACAGGTTCACGTCGCAGCGCATCTGGCCCATCTCCATGCGGGCCTCGGAGACACCGAGCGCCCGGATGAGCTCGCGCAGCTCACGGACGTACGCCCGTGCGACCTCGGGAGCGCGCTCGCCCGCGCCCTCGATCGGCTTGGTGACGATCTCGATGAGCGGGATGCCCGCGCGGTTGTAGTCGAGCAGGGAGTGGGACGCGCCGTGGATGCGGCCGGTGGCGCCGCCGACGTGCGTCGACTTGCCGGTGTCCTCCTCCATGTGGGCGCGCTCGATCTCCACGCGGAAGGTCTCGCCGTCCTCCAGCTGTACGTCGAGGTAGCCGTTGAAGGCGATCGGCTCGTCGTACTGGGAGGTCTGGAAGTTCTTCGGCATGTCCGGATAGAAGTAGTTCTTCCGGGCGAAGCGGCACCACTCGGCGATCTCGCAGTTCAGCGCGAGGCCGATCTTGATCGCGGACTCGACGCCGGTCGCGTTGACGACCGGGAGCGCGCCGGGCAGGCCGAGGCAGGTCGGGCAGGTCTGCGAGTTGGGCTCGGCGCCCAGCTCGGTCGAACAGCCGCAGAACATCTTGGTCCTGGTGCCGAGTTCGACATGGACCTCGAGGCCCATGACGGGGTCGTAGGACGCCAGCGCGTCCTCGTACGACACCAGGTCGGTCGTGGTGGTCACGGTGAAACTTCCCTCTCAGCCCAGCAGGACGTCGTCGTCACCCAGCCGCTTCAGCTCGCGGTAGAGGATGGCGAGGCCGGTGACGATCGCGACGGCGGACACGGTGGCATCGATGAGCCGGAGCGTGTCGTGCTCGGCGCGGGCCTTCTTGATCTGCTTGGCGACACTCACCGCGCCGAACGCGGTGGTGGCCATGGACAGGTACGTACCGGACTTCGACTTCTTGAAGCCCTTGGCCTTCGACAGTGCGTTGCTCACAGCGACGGTGCCTCCTCAAGGAGCGGGTGACCCCACCTTTCCACGAAGGCGGCCTCGACGGCGGCGCCGACCTTGTAAAGGCGGTCGTCCTTGAGCGCCGGGGCGATGATCTGCAGGCCCACCGGGAGGTTGTCCTCCGGGGCGAGACCGCAGGGCAGCGACATCGCCGCGTTGCCCGCGAGGTTCGTCGGAATGGTGCACAGGTCGGCCAGGTACATCGCCATCGGGTCGTCGGCGCGCTCGCCGATCGCGAAGGCGGTGGTCGGCGTCGTGGGCGACACGATGACGTCCACCTGCTCGAAGGCCTTCTCGAAGTCGCGCGTGATGAGCGTGCGGACCTTCTGGGCGGAGCCGTAGTACGCGTCGTAGTAACCGCTGCTCAGCGCGTAGGTGCCGAGCATGATGCGGCGCTTGACCTCGGGGCCGAAGCCGGCCTCACGGGTGAGCGAGGTGACCTCTTCGGCGGAGTGGCCGCCGTCGTCGCCGGTCCGCAGGCCGTAGCGCAGGCCGTCGAAGCGGGCGAGGTTGCTCGAACACTCGCTGGGCGCGATCAGGTAGTAGGCCGACAGCGCCAGGTCGAAGGACGGGCAGTCCAGCTCGACGATCTCGGCGCCCAGCTCCTTCAGCAGCGCGACGGACTCGTCGAACCGCTGGATGACGCCGGCCTGGTAGCCCTCGCCGCGGAACTGCTTGACCACGCCGACGCGCATGCCCTCGACGCTGCCGTTGCGGGCGGCCTCGACGACCGGCGGCACCGGCGCGTCGATGGAGGTGGAGTCCATCGGGTCGTGCCCGGCGATGACCTCGTGGAGGAGGGCCGCGTCCAGGACCGTACGGGCGCACGGGCCGCCCTGGTCCAGGGAGCTGGAGAAGGCGACCATGCCGTACCGGGACACCGCGCCGTACGTCGGCTTGACGCCGACCGTGCCGGTGACGGCGGCCGGCTGGCGGATGGAGCCGCCGGTGTCGGTGCCGATGGCGAGCGGCGCCTGGAACGAGGCGAGGGCGGCGGACGAGCCGCCACCGGAACCACCGGGGATCTTGGTCAGGTCCCAGGGGTTGCCGGTCGGCCCGTACGCGCTGTTCTCGGTGGAGGACCCCATGGCGAACTCGTCCATGTTGGTCTTGCCGAGGATGATCACGTCGGCGGCCTTCAGCCGCTTGGTGAGCGTGGCGTCGTACGGCGGGATCCAGCCTTCGAGGATCTTCGAGCCGACCGTGGTCGGGATGCCCTCGGTGGTGAAGATGTCCTTGAGCGCGAGCGGTACGCCGGCGAGCGGGCCGAGCTTCTCGCCCCGGGCCTTCTTCTCGTCGACGGCACGGGCCTGCGCCAGGGCGCCCTCGCGGTCGACGTGCAGGAAGGCGTGCACCTTCTCGTCGACGGCCTCGATCCGGGCGAGGTGGGCCTCGGTGACCTCGACGGCCGTGAGCTCGCCTGCGGCGATCTTCGCGGCGATCTCGGCGGCGCCGAGCTTGATGATGTCCGTCATGGCTGTCTAGTCCTCCCCCAGGATCTGCGGCACCTTGAAACGCTGCTGCTCCTGGGCCGGGGCGCCGGAGAGCGCCTGCGCGGGGGTGAGCGAGGGACGGACCTCGTCCGCGCGCATGACGTTCGTCAGGGGCAGCGGGTGCGAGGTCGGCGGTACGTCTTGGTCGGCGACCTCGCTGACGCGGGCGACCGCGCCGATGATGTCGTCCAGCTGGCCGGCGAAGTGTTCGAGTTCTTCGGGCTTCAGCTCCAGACGCGCCAGCCGGGCGAGGTGGGCGACCTCCTCGCGCGTGATGCCAGGCATGCAGCGTTCCTCTGGGGTGAGTGTGTGTGGTTTGGAGCCAATCCTATGGGGCGGGGCCCGATGACCGTGAAACGGTTTGCTCCGGGCCCCGAAACGTCCGTGCGTCCGCGGCTCAGTGCCGGGTCTCCCAGGCCTCGCTCCGCAGGTAGTGGTTGTCGTACAGCTCCTGCACCTCCAGGAGGCTCTCCAGGGTGGCCTCACCCAGTCGCAGGCGCTGGAGGTGGCGGAAGTACTCGAAGCGCTCCACGCCCGGCGTGATGACGATCAGGATGTCCGCGGTGCTGCCCGGAACCGCGGCGAAGGCGTGCGGCCTGCCGGGCGGGACGACGACCAGGTCACCGCGCCCGGCGGTGACGACGTCGTCGCCGGAGAGCACGTCGGCGGCGCCGTCGAGCAGGTAGAACAGCTCGGCGGAGTTGCGGTGCAGATGCGGCACGGCACCGTCGGCGCCCTCGCCCAGCGTGACGCGCACGGTGGAGAGCGCGCCGCCGGTGGAGCTGCTGTCGGCGAGCAGTCTGACGCCGACCGGGTCACCGCCGACGACCTCGGCGTCGGCCTCCCGCACGATCACGGATTCATCGAACTTCGGCACGAACAGCGACATTTCCGAACCCCCGGTTGTTGACGGGACGTCGACGCGGTCAGACGAGGAACAGCAGGGCGGCGCTGACCAGTACAACGATCGCGGTGGCGAAGTGGATCCCGAAGGCGACCGCCTTGGCCCCGCCGTTCCGCAGCACCGTCACCGTGTCCCCGAACGGTATGAGGGCGACGCAGAGCATGAACCAGGCCTCGGCCTGCGCGCCGGAGAAGGCCAGCAGCGCGAGCCCCACGACCCCGAGCGTGCCGTCCCTGAGGCCCTTGACCGTGAGGTAGGCGCGGGCGTCACCCGTCGGGTCGGCGGGGACGCCGTAGCCGGCGGCGGCAGGCCCCGGCTGGAACAGGAACCGGTAGCCGAGGAACAGGCAGAACAGGTCGAGCAGGACGGCGAGCGTGTAGGCGGTGACGGTCATGGTGGCCCCCTGTTGGTTGTTTTCTAGCAGCGCTAGGACTGATAGCGAAGCTAGCAGAGCATCGACAGATTGGCTAGCACTGCTAGAATCCGGAGCATGTCGATTCAGAACCGCCGGGAACGCGAACGGGCCGAGCGCGAACGGCTGATCGTCACGGCCGCCCGCGAACTCGCCGAGACGGAGGGCTGGGACGCGGTGACGACCCGCCGCCTGGCCGCCGAGATCGAGTACAGCCAGCCGGTCCTCTACAGCCACTTCAAGGGCAAGGACGCGATCATGGCGGCGGTGGCCGTCCAGGGCTGTGCGGACCTGGCGGAGGAGCTACGGGCGGCCCACGCGTCGGTTACGGGCACCCGGGAGGCACTGGCCGCGGTGGCGGCCACGTACACGTCGTTCGCGCGCCGCCGCCCGGCCCTCTACGACGCGATGTTCACCCACCTGGTGGACCTCCCGTTCGCCACCCCCGAGGCCCCGGAGCCGCTGCAGGCGGCCTTCGGCGAGATCCTGCGGGCGGTCGAGCCGATCACCGGCGACGGGGAGGACGCGGGCGCCCTGACCGAGACCTTCTGGGCGGCCCTGCACGGCCTGGTGACCCTGATGCGCAGCGGCCGCCTTCCGGAAGCGGCCCACGAGACGAGGCTGGCGCTGCTGGTCGACCACTTCGGCGCCCCATGACTTCTCAGCGCCCCGAGGTTCGCGCCCCGAAGGGGCGCTGGGGGCACCCCCGGCCGAAGGCTGGGGGAGGAACTGCGCGGCCAGCCCCAACGCACCCGCACCCGCGACCGCACCGCCACGGCAGACGCCCGCCTCTTGAGAAACGGTGAACGGGCGAGCGGGTGGGAAACTACTCGGCCGCCGGCAACGCCGCCCGCGGCCGCTGCCACCCCCGCGACCCCCGCGCCAGCAACCACGCCGTGGTCTCCTCCGGCGGCATCGCCGCCGCCACCAGCCACCCCTGCACGGCGTCACACCCCAGATCCCGCAGCCGCTCCCACGTCTCGTCGTCCTCCACGCCCTCCGCGACCACCAGCAGCCCCAGCGAATGCGCGAGGTCGACCGTGCAGCGCACGATCTCCGCGTCCTCGTTGTCGACCGCCAGCCGGGCCACGAAGGACCGGTCGATCTTCAGCTCGCTCACCGGCAGCCGCCGCAGGTGCACGAGCGACGAGTACCCTGTGCCGAAGTCGTCGAGCGACATCTTCACGCCGTGCCCGTGCAGCCCCGCGAGGGTGTCGGCGGCCCGCTGCGGGTCCTCGAGGAGCACGTGCTCGGTTATCTCCAGCTGCAGCGCCCCGGCCGGCACCCCGTGCCGCGCCAGCCGCGCCGCCACCAGGCCGGCGAACCCCGGCGTGTGGACGTCGCGCGGCGAGACGTTGACCGCCACCGGCACCCGCAGCCCCTGCGCCCGCCACTCGGCGACCTGCCCGAGCGCGGTTTCCAGCACGTACTCCGTCAGGTGGGGCATCAGCCCGGAGGACTCGGCGATCGCTATGAACTCGTCCGGCGGCACCTTCCCGCGCTCCGGGTGGACCCACCGCACCAGAGCCTCGAGGCCGGCCACCTGTCCGTCGAAACGGACCTTCGGCTGGTAGTGCAGCTGCACCTCGTGGGCGTCCAGGGCGCGCCGCAGATCGCCCAGCAGGCCCAGCCGGTCGGGGGTGTTGGAGTCCCGCTTGGACTCGTACACCTCGACGCCGGTACGGTCCCTCTTCGCCTGGTACATCGCCACGTCCGCACGGCGCAGCAGTCCCTCCGCGTCGAGCGCGTGGTCGGGGAAGACGGCGACCCCCGCGCTGGCCTCCAGGACGAGGGTGAGGCCGTCGAGGTCGAGCGGCGAGGAGAGGGCCGTGACCAGGCCCCGCGCCACCCGGGTGGCCGAGGTCGTGGAGTCGGCGACCGGGAGTAAGACCGCGAACTCGTCGCCGCCGAGCCGGGCCGCCTCCGCACCGCGCGGCAGCGCGGCCCGCAGCCGGTCGGCTATCTGGAGCAGCAGCCGGTCACCGGCGAGATGACCGAGCGTGTCGTTGACCGAACGGAACCGGTCGAGGTCGATCAGCATGAGGGCGGAGCGGGCGCCGATGCGTTCGGCGTCGTCGAGGGCGGTCCAGATCCGTTCCAGCAGCCACTGCCGGTTGGGCAGTCCGGTCAGCGGGTCGCGCAGCTGCTCCTCGGCGCGGGCCCGGGCTATCCACAGGGTGGAGTCGAGGGCGACCAGCGGGATGGCGAACAGCGGCAGCAGCAGCGGCTGGGCGACGGCGACCACGCAGATCAGCGGGGCGATGCCGAGCAGGGCGACGGCGACCAGGCCCTGCCGCATCAGGGCGGTGCGGGCGACGGTGGGCACGCCGCCGCCGCGGGGTGCGTGCAGGTACCAGAGCAGGGCGCGGGTGACGGCGAGGTAGGCGGCCGCGACGAGCACGACCTCGGGAGCGGTGGCGACGCTCCAGCTGCCGGGGTTCCAGGGTGACTCGACGGTCGGGACACGTCCGCACACGAGGAGCACCAGCGCGCCGGCGCCGATGCCGAGGATGTCCACCGCGCCGTGCAGGACGCCCTGCCGCCAGCGGTGGCGCCTGGCTATGCCGACCAGGACGACGACGGTGAGGCTGACCATGCCGGCCGGCACCCAGCCGTACAGGAGGAGGACGGCGAGGGTGAGGGCGGCGCCCGAGCCGGTGCCGCCCCACCAGCGGGCGCGGCCCAGCAGGACGAGGTGGCCGACGATGATGCCGGTCAGCACGGCCAGCGACCAGCCGACGGTGCCGGACGGGAAGAGGGCGTGGTCGTCGGAGAACGCGCGGTAGAACCCGGCGCCGAGGACGAACGCGGCGGCCGCGACGACCCCGGCGGGCAGCGCGGGCCAGGACAGGTGCCGTTCGTGCTCGGTGCCGGCCAGGCCGGGCGGCGGTTCGACGGCGGCCAGCGGCAGCGGGTCGCGCGCGTCGGCCGCGGCGCTCACCGCCGGCACGCGCGAGGTACCCGGCATGCCGGGGCGCCGGTCACCCCGCCCCGTCCACCGGCTCCCCCGCCACGCGCACGCCCGGCGGCGCAGCGGCAGCCGCGCGCCCGTGGCGGCGCTCTCGGTCGGTTCCATTCCCGTCCCTCTCACAGCCGGCGGTGCCCACGCCATGCGGTCCGTGCCCTGCCGGAGCACGGGAATGCCCCGACCGAGCTGGGCACGGCAGGTGCACGTCTCAACAGTAGGCCGCAGAAGGCTTCCACGGGCAGCGGTCGTAGACGGTTGCCCGATTGCGCCCCGGCCACCCGTATGCATCTGATATGCGCCGAACGGGTGGCCTTCAACCGCTACTCCCCGGTCGGAAGGGCGACTTCGGCCGCGGCGTCCGGTCCCTGCTCCAAAAGGACGACAAATCCCTCCTCGTTCAGAACAGGAACCTTCAGCTGCATCGCCTTGTCGTACTTCGATCCGGGGTTGTCACCGACGACCACGAAGGCGGTCTTCTTCGACACCGAGCCGGTCACCTTGGCGCCGCGGCTCTGCAGCGCGTCCTTGGCGCCGTCCCGGGTGTAGTGCTCCAGGGTTCCGGTCACGACGACGGTGAGGCCCTCGAGCGGACGCGGCCCCTCGTCCTCTCCCGTGGACTCGTCCTCCAGCGGTACGCCGGCGGCCTTCCACTTTCGGATGATCTCGCGGTGCCACTCCTCGGCGAACCACTCCTTGAGCGCGGTCGCGATGATGCCGCCGACGCCGTCGATGTTCGACAGCTCCTCCTCGGTGGCCTGCTCGATGCGGTCGATGGAGCGGAACTCGCGGGCCAGTGCCTGGGCGGCGACCGGTCCGACGTGCCGGATGGACAGGCCGTTGAGGAAGCGGGCGAGCGGGCGGGTCTTCGCCTCCTCGATCTTCTGGAGCAGCGCGAGGGTGTTCTTCTTGGGCTCGCCCTTCTGGTTGGCGAAGACCGTGACGACCTTCTCCTCGCCGGTCTTCGGGTCGCGCTTGGGCAGCCCGCTGTCCGGGTCCAGGACGTACGCCTTGATGGGCAGCAGCTTCTCGACGGTGAGGTCGAACAGGTCGCCCTCGTCGACCAGAGGCGGGTCGGCGGGCTCCAGCGGCCGGGTGAGCGCGGCCGCCGCGACCCCGCCGAAGTGGTCGATGTCCAGGCACTCACGGCCCGCGAGGTAGGAGACGCGCTCTCTCAACTGGGCCGGGCAGGTGCGGGCGTTGGGGCAGCGCAGATCGATGTCGCCCTCCTTCATCGGCCGCAGCGGCGTCCCGCACTCCGGGCACTCGGCCGGCATCACGAACTCCCGCTCGCTGCCGTCCCGCAGGTCGACGACCGGACCGAGGATCTCCGGGATGACGTCACCGGCCTTGCGCAGCACCACGGTGTCGCCGATCAGCACGCCCTTGGCCTTGACGACCTCCTGGTTGTGCAGGGTGGCGAACTCCACCTCGCTGCCGGCCACGGTGACCGGCTCGACCTGGGCGTACGGCGTGACCCGCCCGGTGCGGCCGACGCCCACCTTGATGTCGATGAGCCTGGTGTTGACCTCCTCCGGCGCGTACTTGTACGCGATCGCCCACCGGGGTGCGCGGGCCGTCGAGCCGAGGCGCCCCTGGAGCCGGATCTCGTCCAGCTTGACGACGACACCGTCGATCTCGTGCGCCACGGAGTGCCGGTTCTCGCCGTAGTAGGCGATGAACTCCCGTACGCCGTCGAGGTCGTCGACGACCCTGTTGTGCGGGGAGGTGGGCAGGCCCCAGGTCTTGAGCAGGTCGTAGGCCTCGGAGAGCCGGTTCAGGCCCTCGAAGCCGGCCAGGGCGCCGATGCCGTGCACGACCATGTGCAGCGGGCGGGAGGCGGTGACCCGCGGGTCCTTCTGGCGCAGCGAACCGGCCGCCGCGTTGCGCGGGTTGGCGAACGGCTTGTCACCGGCCGCGACCAGGCGTTCGTTGAGCTCGGCGAACTTCTCCATCGGGAAGTAGACCTCGCCGCGGATCTCGACCAGGTCCGGGACCCGCTCGCCGTGCAGCCGGTCCGGGATCTCCGCGATCGTACGGACGTTGGGCGTGATGTCCTCGCCGGTGCGGCCGTCGCCGCGGGTCGCCGCACGGGTGAGGCGGCCGTGCTCGTAGGTGAGGTTGACGGCGAGACCGTCGACCTTCAGCTCGCACAGGAAGTGGTACTCCTGCTCGCCCAGCTCCCGGTGGATCCGCTCGGCCCAGGCCGCCAGGTCGTCGTCGTTGAACGTGTTGTCCAGCGACAGCATCCGCTCGCGGTGCTGGACCGACGTGAACTCCGTCTCGTACGCCCCCGCGACCTTCTGGGTCGGCGAGTCGGGCGTGCGCAGCTCGGGGTACTCGTCCTCCAGCGCCTCCAGCGACTTGAGGAGCTTGTCGAACTCCGCGTCGCTGATGACCGGCGCGTCGTTCACGTAGTACCGGAAGCGGTGCTCCTCGATCTGCTCAGCGAGCCGCGCGTGCTTCTCCCGTGCCTCGGCGGGCACTGCCGTCTCCGCCTGCTGCTTGTCGCCGGCCACCGTGTTCCTCCCGTTACTCTGGGTTGTCCGCGAGTGATCTCGCCGCCCGGACGCAGTGGGCGAGTGCCTCCCGGGCGTACGCGGGGGAAGCGCCCGCCAGCCCGCACGCCGGGGTGACGGTGACGGACTCCGCGAGAAGCCCCGGTCGCAGCCCCAGCCTGCGCCACAGCGTCCTGACACCCATGACGCTACCGGCAGGGTCTGACAATGCCGTGTCCGTGCCGGGCACGACACCGGCGAAGAGCCGGGTACCCGCCTCCACCGCCTCGCCGAGCACGTCGTCGTCACGTTCGGTGAGGAGCGAGAAGTCGAAGGAGACCCCCGCCGCCCCGGCGCGCCGCAGCAGCGCGAAGGGCACGTCCGGGGCGCAGGAGTGGACGACGACCGGGCCGTCGGCGTGCACGCCGAACACGTCGCGCAGGGTGGACTCGACGACCTGGCGGTCGACCGCGCGGTGGGTGCGGTAGCCGGAGGCGGTCTTCACCTGGCCGCGCAGTACGGCGGTGAGGGACGGCTCGTCGAGCTGGAGCACCAGGCGGGCGCCGGGCACGCGCCGCTGCATCTCGGCCAGGTGCAGACGCAGACCCTCGGCGAGGGAGGCGGCCAGGTCACGGCAGGCGCCGGGGTCGGAGAGGGCGGACTCGCCGTTGCGCAGCTCCAGGGCGGCGGCCAGCGTCCAGGGGCCGACCGCCTGTACCTTCAGCGGGCCCGTGTACTCCTGGGTGAACTCCTCCAGCGCGTCCAGGTCCTCGCCCAGCCAGGACCTGGCCCGCCGGGTGTCGCGGCCCGGCCGGTCGCCGATCCGCCAGCCGCTGGGCTCCACGCGCGCGTACAGCTCGACGAGCAGACCCGCGGTGCGGCCGATCATGTCGGCGCCGGGGCCGCGGGCGGGCAGTTCGGGCAGGAAGGGGAAGTCCTCGAAGCTGCCGGTCGCGGTCTTGGCGGCCTCGCGGGCGTCGGTGCCGGGGAGCGAGCCGACGCCTGTGGCGGGGCCGAAGTCGGAGATTGCGTTCACGGGAGGAGCCTAAGCGGGTGGGCGGTGCGGTGTGCGGCGAGGCGGGTGCGGCGGTGCGGGTGGGGTGTGCGGCGGGGCCCGCTCATTACGGGTCGCGGAGTTCCTCCCCCAGCCCTCGGCCGGGGTGCCCCCAGCGCTCCTGGCGGGGCGCCGCACACCAGCTCAGCCCGGAATCGGGCCCGGACGCACGGTGAGGTCGTTGATCTCCGCGTCCCCGGGCAGGTCCAGGGCGGTCAGGATCGTGGTCGCCACCGACTCCGGGTCGATCCAGCGCGCCGGGTGGTACTCCTTGCCCTCCTGCTGGTGGACCTTGGCCTGCATCGGGCTCGCCGTGCGGCCCGGGTAGACCGAGGTGACGCGGACGCCGTTGCCGTGCTCCTCGGCGCGGAGGGAGTCGGCGAGGGCCTTCAGGCCGTGCTTGGAGGCCGCGTACGCCGACCAGTTCGCGTGCGCGTTGAGGCCGGCGCCGGAGTTCACGAACAGCACGTGACCGCGGGCGGCGCGGAGCTGGGGCAGGAAGTGCCGGGTCAGCTCGGCCGGTGCGATCAGGTTGACGTTGAGCTGGTGGCGCCAGGACTTCGGGGTCAGCTCGCCGACCTCGCCCAGGTCGACGACGCCGGCGATGTGCAGCAGCGAGTCCACCCGGTCCGGGAGGCTCTGGTGGGAGAAGGCCCAGGAGAGCCTGTCCGGGTCGGCCAGGTCGCCGACCAGGGTGCGGGCGCCGGGGAACCCTGCGGCCAGTTCCTTCGCTCGGCCCGCGTCGCGCGCGTGCAGTACGACGTCGTCCCCGCGCGCGTGCAGGCGCCGGGCCACGGCGGCGCCGATGCCGGAACCGGCGCCGGTGATCACATGAGTTGCCATGGGGGCCATGCTCGCATCAGCGGGTGCCGCGGCCTGTCTCCAGGTACGTGAGCGCCTCGGCGGGTTCCTCCGCGAAGAACATCAGCTCCGCCAGGGGGCGGGGCAGGAAGCCCTCCTCCTCCATGCGGTGGAACTGCTGCTGCAGGCCGTCGTAGAAGCCGGCGGTGTTGAGCAGGACGACGGGTTTGTCGGTGCGGCCGTGCTTCTTCAGCTCCAGGATCTCGGTGGCCTCGTCGAGGGTGCCGGTGCCGCCGACCATGATGACCACGGCGTCGGCCCTCTCCAGGAGCAGTCGCTTGCGTTCGGCGAGGTCGGCCGCGATGACCATCTCGTCGGCGCCGGGGCGGGCCTTGTTGGCGAGGAACTCGACGGAGATGCCGATCAACTTGCCGCCGGCTTCCTGGACGCCGTCGGCGACCACTTTCATGAGGCCGACGTTGGAACCGCCCCAGACCAGGGAGTGGCCGCCCTTGCCGATGAGTTCCGCGAAGTCGCGGGCGGGGCGGGTGTAGCGGTCGTCCAGATCTGCCGCGGAGAGGAAGACACAGATTCGCATGCGGTCAGGGTATGCACCGACCACGGGCGACCGCGGGTGCGTGGGGCTGATCGCGCAGTTCCCCGCGCCCCGGGGGAAAGAAGCTGGTCCTCGGGAACAAGCGGGCGTCCGCCGGTGTCACCCCTACATGGCCTCAGGACACACGATCACCATCGAGAACAGCGACCAGCACGTGCGCGTGACGCACGGCGATCTGGTCCTCGCCGAGAGCGACCAGGCTCTTCTGCTCCACGAGACCGGCTGTCCGCCGCGTTACTACATCCCCGCCGAGGACGTCCGCCTGGACCTCCTCACGCCCTCCGAGACGCACACCGTCTGCCCCTTCAAGGGGACCGCCTCCTACTGGTCCCTGCCGGACGCGCCCGACCTGGTCTGGGCGTATCCGGAGCCGAAGGCGGACGTCGCCCAGATCAAGGACCACCTCTGCTTCTACGAGGTGGACGTCACCGGCTGACGCCGGACGGTCGAGGCGATCGTCGCCGAGCCGACGACGCGGGTGTCGTCGTACAGGACGATCGCCTGGCCGGGGGCGACGCCGCGGACCGGCTCGGTGAACGTGACGTGCAGTTCGCCGTCGGCCGGCTCGGCGCGCACCTCGGTCTCGCCGCCGTGGGCGCGGAGCTGGGCGGTGTAGACGCCGGGGGCGGTGGGGGCGGTCCCGCACCAGCGGGGCTTGATCGCGGTGAGGCCGGTGACGTCGAGGGCGTCGGCCGGGCCGACCGTCACCGTGTTGTCCACCGGCGAGATGTCGAGGACGTAGCGGGGCTTGCCGTCGGGGGCGGGGTGGCCGATCCGCAGGCCCTTGCGCTGGCCGATGGTGAAGCCGTACGCGCCCTCGTGGGTGCCGACCTTGGTGCCGGACTCGTCGACGATGTCGCCCTCGGCCTTGCCGAGCCGCCGGGCGAGGAAGCCCTGGGTGTCACCGTCGGCGATGAAGCAGATGTCGTGCGAGTCGGGCTTCTTGGCGACCGCGAGGCCCCGGCGCTCGGCCTCGGCGCGGATCTCGTCCTTCGTGGTGAGGGTGTCGCCGAGCGGGAAGAGGGCGTGGGCGAGCTGCCGCTCGTCCAGGACGCCGAGCACGTACGACTGGTCCTTCGCCATGTCGGAGGCGCGGTGCAGCTCGCGGGAGCCGTCGGGGAGCGTCACGATCTTCGCGTAGTGGCCGGTGCAGACGGCGTCGAAGCCGAGCGCGAGGGCCTTGTCCAGCAGGGCCGCGAACTTGATCTTCTCGTTGCAGCGCAGGCACGGGTTGGGGGTGCGGCCCGCCTCGTACTCGGCGACGAAGTCCTCGACGACGTCCTCGCGGAAGCGGTCGGCGAGGTCCCAGACGTAGAACGGGATGCCGATGACGTCGGCGGCCCGGCGGGCGTCGCGGGAGTCCTCGATGGTGCAACAGCCCCGGGCGCCCGTGCGGAAGGACTGCGGGTTCGCGGAGAGCGCGAGGTGGACGCCGGTGACGTCGTGACCGGCCTCGGCCGCGCGGGCGGCGGCGACGGCGGAGTCCACGCCGCCCGACATGGCGGCGAGGACGCGGAGGGGGCGGGTGGGCTGCGGGGTGTCAGTCATAGCCCCTCCAGGGTACGGGGAGGCGGGAACCAGGGCCCGCGAGTATCCGTTGGAGATCGCATGGGGGCGAATCAGGCAGTGGCGGGGGACGGTGACCGCAGGCTCGGGCGGCGGGCGCTGCTGGTGGGCGGGGCGGCGGCCGCCGCGGGCACGGTGGCGCTGACCAGGGACGAGCTGTCGCGGCTCTACTGGCGGCTGCCGGGGGTGCGCAAGGCGCGGGTGGCGGGCGCGGTGGACTTCACGGGCGCGCGCTGGGTGGCGGCGTCCCCGGCGAACTACCGGACGGCGGACCGGCCGTCCGACTACCCGGTCGACCGGGTGGTCATCCATGTCACCCAGGGCGGCTACGCGAGCGCGGTGAAGGCCTTCCAGGACCCGGCGCACCAGGCGGCGGCGCACTACATCGTGCGCAAGGACGGGCGGATCACCCAGCTGGTCCGCGAGCTGGACGTGGCGTTCCACGCGGGCAACAGGTCGTACAACGAGCGCAGTGTCGGGATCGAGCACGAGGGGTTCGTGGACCGCCCGGAGGACTTCACCGACGCGATGTACGCGGCCTCGGCGCGGCTGACGGCCGCGATATGCCGGCGGTACGGGATGACCGTGGACCGCGAGCACGTGATCGGTCATGTGGAGGTGCCGGGCACGGATCACACCGATCCGGGAAAGCACTGGGACTGGGGTCGTTACATGGGGCTTGTTCGGCGCGTCGGACAGGCCTGATTCCCGGTTCCACCTGTTTCTCAATCGTTATCCTGTGCCCGTGCTGCACGCCGTCTGTGTCCGTTGCGTCCCGCACCCCGGGCACTAGCTGCGGCTGCTCAACTAGCCCTTTTTCCAAGGGAGTTAGGAATCACCGTCATCCACGGCCGTCTCACAGTCCCCCCGGTCCCCTCCTAACTTCGCCTCAGATTTCACACAGTCCACAGGTCAAACATCCAGGGCCATGACCCACACCACGGATCCCGCCTTCGAGGCGGACGGAGACGAAGAGCAGCAGGCCACCGGCGGCCGGCGGCGGCGTGCCAAGGGCGCGGAGCACTCCAAGGCGGCGCGTGTCACCGACGCCGAGCACTCCAAGGACCAGACGGCCAAGCGCGGCAAGGGCGTTCACCGGCGGAAGTTCCTCGGCGGCATGGCCGGCGTCGGCCTGGGCGCCGTCGCCGCGGCCGGTTCCACCTTCGCCCTGCTGACCGACGCCAAGGGCAACAAGGCCGGTGCGGCGACCAACACCGCGACCCTGTCCATCCCGGACCTCCTGGAGGGCACCACCTCCGACAGCACCACCACCTTCACCCTGGAGGCGAAGACCGGCAGCGCCGAGGTGCTCAGCGGCGTCACCAGCACCACCGCCGGCTACAACCAGTCCTTCCTCGGCCCGACCATGAAGTGGACCAAGGGCAACACGAACGTCCTCAACATCACCAACAGCCTGGGCGAGGACACCACGGTCCACTTCCACGGCGCGCACGTCCCGGCCAAGATGGACGGCGGTCCGCAGGTCGCCTTCTCCGACGGGGAGACCTGGTCGCCGACCTTCACGGTCAAGGACGAGCCGATGACGCTCTGGTACCACCCGCACGCGCTGGGCACCACGGCGAAGCAGGCGGTGCACGGCCTGGCCGGCATGATCATCGTCGACGACAGCTCCAACACCACCAGCGCCGATCTGCCCACCACCTACGGCACCGACGACATCCCGCTGATCTTCCAGTGCCTCGCGGTGGACGCCGACGGCGACATCAAGTACGACCTCACCGGCTACCTCAGCAGCGGCCTGAGCTACCCGCTGCTGGTCAACGGCACCAACGTCGACGACACCACTCTCACCTTCACCGCGACCAAGACCCGGACCCGGTTCCGGCTGCTCAACGCCTCGCCGTCGGACATCATCACCATCCAGCGCAGCGACGGCGGCACGATGACCCAGATCGCCACCGACCAGGGCTACCTGGCCGAGGCGGCGGACGTGACCACGATCCGGCTGGTGGCGGGCGCCCGCGCCGAGATGGTGATGGACATGTCGGACGACGTCACCCTGCAGGCGGTCATCACCACCGGCTGGGTGCGCGGCGGCAGCGGCACGTACGACTTCCTGGCGGTCACCGCGAGCGGCACCGACACCCCGGACGACCTGCCGAGCTCACTGCGGACCATCGACCGGTACGACACCAGCGACTTCACCGCGCGGACCATCACGCTCGGCCAGTCCGGTACGACGATGCTGATCAACGGCTCGGCCGGGACGAGCATGTCCTCCATGGCCATGATCAGCACCACGCTGGGGTCCAAGGAGATCTGGACGATCAAGAACAGCACGCAGCTGGAGCACTCGTTCCACCTGCACGACGTGCCGTACCAGCTGATCTCCGTCAACGGCGAGGACCCGACCGGCGTCGAACTCGGCTGGTACGACACCTACGAGGTGGTCGGCGGCGGCTCCATCGAGATCGCCATGGAGTTCACGGACTTCTCCGACGACACGTACATGTACATGCTCCACTGCCATCTGCTGCAGCACGAGGACGAGGGCATGATGGCCGCCCTCATGGTCACGGACAGCTAGCCGCCGTCCGGGCCTGCCGAGCAGGCTGCCGCCGGCAGTGGAAGTGCCGGCGGCAGCCGTTCGCCGGTCAGCTGAGCCCGGCGGCCCTGGCCCGCTCCACCGCCGGGCCGATCGCCTTCCCGACCGCCTCGACGTCGGCCTGGGTGGAGGTGTGGCCGAGCGAGAAGCGCAGGGTGCCGCGGGCCAGGTCCGGGTCGGTGCCGGTGGCCAGCAGGACATGGCTGGGCTGGGCGACCCCGGCGGTGCACGCGGAGCCCGTCGAGCACTCGATGCCCTGGGCGTCGAGCAGCAGGAGCAGCGAGTCGCCCTCGCAGCCGGGGAAGGTGAAGTGCGCGTTGGCGGGGAGGCGGTCCACCGGGTCGCCGCCGAGGATCGCGTTGGGCACGGCCGTGCGGACGGCGTCGATCAGTGCGTCGCGCAGGGCGCCGATCTCCCGGGCGAACCACTCACGGCGCTCGGCGGCGAGCCGCCCCGCCACCGCGAAGGAGGCGATCGCCGGGACGTCGAGGGTGCCGGAGCGCACGTGCCGCTCCTGGCCGCCGCCGTGCAGGACGGGTACGGGAGTGTACTCACGGCCGAGGAGCAGGGCGCCGATGCCGTACGGGCCGCCGACCTTGTGGCCGGAGACGGTCAGCGCGGCGAGGCCGGAGGAGCCGAAGTCCAGCGGGAGCTGGCCGAAGGCCTGGACCGCGTCGGCGTGCAGCGGGATGCCGAACTCGTTCGCCACGGCGGCGAGTTCACGGACCGGCAGGACCGTGCCGATCTCGTTGTTGGCCCACATGACGGTGGCGAGGGCCACGTCGTCGGGGTTGCGTTCGATCGCCTCGCGCAGCGCCTCGGGGTGGACCCGGCCGTAGGTGTCGACGGGAAGGTACTCGACCGTCGCGCCCTCGTGTTCGCCGAGCCAGTCGACGGCGTCCAGGACCGCGTGGTGTTCGACGGGGCTGGCCAGGACCCGGGTGCGGGCCGGATCGGCGTCGCGGCGGGACCAGTAGAGGCCCTTGACCGCGAGATTGTCGGCCTCGGTGCCGCCGGAGGTGAGGACGACCTCGCTGGGGCGGGCGCCGAGCGCTTCCGCGAGGGTCTCCCTTGATTCCTCGACCGTGCGGCGGGCCGTGCGGCCGGAGGCGTGCAGGGAGGACGCGTTACCGGTGACGCGGAGGGCGGCGGTGAGTGCTTCCACCGCTTCCGGAAGCATCGGGGTCGTGGCTGCGTGGTCGAGGTAGGCCATGGTGGGGTCGATTCTACGGGGGGCGGGGTAAGGGTCGCCCAGCCGCCGTAGGTGGCCTGTGCGGGTGTGCGGGTGCCGGTAGTTCGTGGCTGGTCGCGCAGTTCCTCCCCCGTCTACAGGCTCCAGGAGACCGTGTTCGAGGCCGCCATCGCGATCGCCAGGACCGCGAGGTCCGCCACGCCGAGCGCCAGGCCCAGGTATGCGCGGCCCCTGCGGGCGGTGCCGCGCCACAGGGCGACCAGGGACAGAATGATCGCGATCGGGCCCAGGAACAGGTTCAGGACCAGGAGGCCCAGCAGGCCCAGGATGAAGGACGCCACGGCCATGCCGTCGGCGTCGCGGGTGCCGGTGCGGGTCTCGGGGCGGGGGGTGGCGGGGGCGGTGAGTTGCATCATGCTCAGCTCCTCAAGTGAGCGGGGACGGAAGGTCAGTTGGCCGAGGTGTGGCGGCGGCGGGCGAGGCGCTCGCGGAGTGCGAAGACGGCCAGCCAGACGACGATCACGGCGGCGAGGCCCGCGGTGACGTCGAGCGGGGCGTGGGCCACGGTGCCCAGCACCACGCCGAGCAGCATGAGTGCGGCGACGAGGAACAGCATGGGTTCGATCCCCCTCCGTTACATTTGGGTGAACGGTTGTAGTAACAGTTGTTCACTGACTTCGAGTCTAGCAACTCGCACGGCTTTTCAATTCCGGAGAACAGTTGTTAACTGGATGACATGAGTCACACCTTCGGCATCCGACAGGCCCAGAAGCAGAAGACCCGCCAGGCCTTCCTGGACGCGGCGCTCGCCCTGCTGGAGGAGCAGAGCCTGAGCAGCCTGGGACTGCGCGAGGTCACCCGGGCCGTGGGCGTCGCCCCGACCGCCTTCTACCGGCACTTCCGCTCGACGGCCGACCTCGGCGTCGCCCTCGTCGACGAGGCGCTGGGCAGCCTGCATCCGATGGTCCGCACGACGGTCGCCACGGGCGGCGCGGAGCGCATCACCCGGGCCGTGCAGCTGATCGCCGACCACGTGGCCGCGCACCCGGCGCACGTCCGGTTCATCGCCCGGGAGCGGCACGGCGGGGTGCAGCCGGTGCGCGAGGCGATCCGGGCCCAGCTCGCCCGGTTCGCCGAGGAGATCAAGACCGAGCTGGCCAAGGATCCCGAGGCCGAGGGCTGGAACGACGACGACCTGCTGATGCTCGCCCACCTCTACGTGGACCAGATGCTCATCACCGCCTCCCTGTTCCTGGAGACGCTGGAGTCCCCGGAGTCCCCGGAGTCCCCGGAGTCCCCGGAGTCGGCCGAGTCCTCCGAGGCGGAGCGGCAGCGCGTCGTCCGGCTCGCCACCCGGCAGTTGCGGCTGATCAGCCTCGGCCGGCAGCACTGGCTGGACTGAGCCGAGCGCTCCGCTGGAAGCGCCGCAGCAGGCCGTCAGTCTGCTGCGGCGCCGTCGTGGCCGATCGCGCAGTTCCTCGCGCCCCTTACGGGGCGCTGCCCAACCGTACGACCCCTGCGGTCAGCTCTTCGTCGCCTGTGCGGTCGGTGCCCCGCTGGGCGCCGCGCCGCCCGCGCCGGGGCCGCCCTGACCGCCGCAGCCGCCGCCCATGCCGCCGCCGGGGCCGCCCTGGCCGCCGGCGCCCGGGCCGCCGCTCGGCATGCCGGTGGGGGTGCCCGTCGGCTTGACGGTCGAGTTGCCGGTCGGCGCGCCGCTGGGCCTGCCCGACGCGTTGCCGGTGGGCATGCCGGTCGGCTGCTGACAGCTCTGCCCGCCGGAGGTGCCGCTGCCGGAGGACGACGACGAGTCGCCCGAACCGCCGCACGCGGTCAGCAGCAGCGGGGACAGCGCGAGCAGAGCCACGGCGGGGACGAGACGTACACGCTTCATGAGAGACAACTCCATTGAGGATGAGGGAGTCCTGAGGAGTCGCACTCAATCAACGGCGCTTAAGGCCTTCTTGGGCCCGCACTGTTCGCCGCCTGTCAGGGAGGTAAAGCGCTCTCCAAGAGGCGCCGCTGACCTGGTAGTTCGCTGTACGGCGGCGCCTACTCGCTGGTACACGCCCGTGACAGAACGGGGTTCGCGCCGTCGAAACGGTGATACGCCCGTCCGGGGCCGGGGTCAGCCGAGGCGGACGCGGGCCAGCTGGCGGGACTGGGCCACCAGGCGGTCCTCGGCGTCCCAGACCTCGGCGTCCTCCTCCAGGAACCCGCCGGCCAGGTTGCGGGTGGTGACGGAGACGCGCAGCGGGCCCGGGGCGGGGCGGTGGCGGACGTGGACGGTGAGCTCGACCGTGGGCACCCAGCCCTTGAGACCGATCTCGAACGCGGTCGGCGGCAGCGCGTCCACCGCGAGGAGCAGGGAGAGCGGGTCGGCGTCACGGCCGTCCGCAAGCCCGAACCAGGCGCGCATCTCGCCCTTGCCGGAGGGCGCGCCGAGGGCCCAGCCGAGGGTGGCGGGGTCCAGCTTGAGCATCAGGCGCTCGGTGATGGCGGAGCTGCCGTCGACCGGGGCGGGGCCGTCCTCCGGGCCGAAGCAGTGCTCCATGGCCGGGATCGCGGGCGGGGTCGCCGTCGTACGGACGTCGTCGGGGAGGGCGGCGAGGTCGCCGTAGGAGGCGAGGACGCGGATGCGTTCGACCTCGTTGCCCTCGTCGTCGTACTGGAAGAGCGAGGCCTGGCCGGTGGAGAGGGTGCGGCCGGTGCGGACGGTGTCCGTGCGGATCACGGCCGGGCCCGGCTGGGACGCGGTCAGGTAGTGCGCGGAGACGGTGAACGGGTCGGGGTGCGGCAGCGTGTCCGCGAGCGCCCGGCCGAGCACGGCGAGCAGGTAGCCGCCGTTGACGGCGCTGATGATGGTCCAGCCGGCCGAGAGGTCGATGTCGTAGACGCCGGGAGCGCGCCGGGTGACCGCGGTGTCGCGGTCGAACTCGCTGTCACCGATCACGGCCCGCGTGGATGCTTCTGACATGCCTGAACAGTACAAGATGTGATTACTAAGCGGTAGCTTTTGTGATCCACGCACCAGCGGTCCGGCCGCCGGCCGACCGGTAAGGGCTCCGTCCGCCGAGTGAGGTTCCGGCAATTTCTAGGTAAGTGTCCGGACACGTCCGTAACCCGGAGCCCTGGATTCCCCTCTATGGGGACATGAGCCTCACCGGGACTCCGTTCCTCTACACGACCATCGTCCTGTCCGTGGTCGCCCTCATACTGCCGCTCGTCCTGTGGTCGAGGATGCGCGGACCCAAGGCCGTCCGCGCCGCGGCCCGGATCCTGATGCTCCTGTTCGCGCAGGCCACCGCGGTCACGCTGATCTTCGTGCTGGTCAACAACGAGAACAACCTGTACGACAACTGGGCCGACCTCCTCGGCACCGGCGACCACGTCCAGCAGGCCGCAAACCTCGGCCAGGACGGTACCGGCGGCATAGCGCTGAAACGGCTGCCGAAGGTGAAGCAGGCCTTCTCGGCGGCCGACGGGCCGGGCATGCGGGCGGCCGGCGGGGTCGAGGTCACCCAGCTCAAGGGCAGGGTCTCGGGCGTCAACGCCGAGGTCTACGTCTGGCTGCCGCCCCAGTACCACCAGGCCGCCTACCGCAACCACCGCTTCCCGGTCGTGGAGCTGCTGCCCGGCTACCCCGGCTCGGCCAAGGCCTGGTTCGGTTCGCTGAAGGTCACCGAGCAGCTGGAGCCGCTGATGAGGAGCGGCAAGGTCGCGCCGTTCATCCTGGTCGCGCCGCGCACCAACCTGCTGGCCGGGGTGGACACCGGCTGCGCCAACATCCCGGGCACGGTCAACGCGGACAGCTGGCTCAGCATCGACGTGCCGAAGATGGTGACCGACAACTTCCGCGCCGCGGCCGCCCCCGCCAACTGGGCCGTGGCCGGCTACTCGGCGGGAGCGCACTGCGCGGTCAAGCTGGCGGTCGCCCATCCGGACCGCTACCGGGCCGCGATCAGCCTGTCCGGCTACAACGACCCGATCGGCGAGCGCAACTCGCTCGCCGCCCAGAGCGTGACCCTGCGCGAGCAGAACAACCCCTACCTGCTGCTGCGCAAGGCGGTCAGCCCGCCCCGGATCGCGCTCTACATCTCCGGCGAGTCCGGCGACGGCTACCAGGCCGGAGTCGCGCTGGAGCAGATCGCCAAGGCCCCGACGACCGTGCACGTGGTGTACCTGCCGCGCAGCGCGGGCGGCCACAACATGGCGTTGTGGCGGCCCCAGGTGCCGACGGTCTTCGAGTGGCTCACGCTCAACCTGGGCCAGAGCCACGTTCGGGGTGGGGCTACTCCTCCCGAACCGTCGAACGCCGATTCCACGCACGCGGCGCTCGCCAGTGGTAGCGCATCGCGAGCAGGCGCAGTACGAAAGCGGTGACCACCGCGAGCCCGCTCGTGAACGGGGTCAGCGCGTCGTAGTGGATGCACAGCACCACCGTCGTCGCCCCGACGATCGCCGGGACCGCGTACAGGTCGCGGTCCCAGCGCAGCAGCGAGGGAACCTCGTTGGCGAGCACGTCCCGGAGCACGCCACCGCCGACCGCGGTGGCGAGCCCCAGGGCGGCGGAGGCGGTGAGGTTGAGGCCGTAGGAATAGGCCTTGGTCGTGCCGCTGACCGCGAACAGGCCGAGGCCGGCCGCGTCGAAGACCAGGACCGACGACTGGATCCGCTCGACGTGCGGGTGCAGGAAGAACACCACCAGGGCGGCGATGAGCGGGGTGATGAAGTACCCGAGGTCCGTGAAGGCGGCCGGGGGGACCGCCCCGATGATCACGTCCCGGAAGATCCCCCCGCCCAGCGCCGTGACCTCGGCCATCACCCCGATGCCGAAGACGTCGAAGTTCTTGCGGACGGCCAGCAGCGCGCCGGAGATGGCGAACACGAAGATGCCGATGACGTCGAGCGTGTGCTGGACGGAGGGAGAGAAGAGTTGCTGGAGCTGCACCCTGACATTGTGACCTGCCAGGGTGCATGAACCTTACAAACCCAGGCCTACAGGGCGGGTTTCCCTGCGGTGAAGAGCCAGGCCTGGAAGAGGTCGTCCAGTTGCTGCCCGCTGACCTTCTCCGCGAGGCGAATGAAGTCGGCGGTGTCGGCGTTGCCGTAGCGGTGCAGCTTCGTCCAGGCCGGGAGCAGCTTGAAGAAGGCCGTGTCGCCGATGCGCTCGCGCAGCATCTGCAGGGTCATCGCGCCGCGCTGGTAGACGGCCGAGGCGAACATGGTGTCGCGCTGCGGGTCGGCGACGGTGATCTGCCAGAAGGGGTTGTCGGCGGCCCGGGAGTTGTAGGCGGCGAGGAACGAGTCGTGGGCGGACCTGGTGCCCTGGTGCTCCGCCCACAGCCACTGGGCGTAGGTGGCGAAGCCCTCGTTGAGCCAGATGTCCTTCCACTGCGCCACGCTCACCGAGTCGCCGAACCACTGGTGGGCCAGCTCGTGCACGATCGTGGTCTCGCTGCGCACCGCCGAGTAGGCCGGCTTGCTCTGCACCTCCAGCGAGAACCCGGCCTCCGGCATGTCGTCGACGATGGCCCCGGTCTCCTCGAAGGGGTACGGCCCGAAGAGCTGCGACCAGTAGTCGGTCGCGGCGGCGGTGACGGCGTACACGTCGACGTTGTTGCTGTTCGCGAGGACCGGGTCGATGGCGACGTAGATGGGAATGCCGGAGGGGGTCTTCCCGGTCCGCACGTCGAACTTCCCGATGGTGGCGGTGGCGAGGTAGGTCGCCATCGGCTTCGACTCGCGCCAGTGCGTGTACGTCGAGCCGCCCTTGTCGTACGTCGACACCAGCCGGCCGTTGGAGACACCGGTCAGGCCCTGGGGCGCCTTGATCCGGATGTCGTAGGTGGCCTTGTCGGCGGGGTGGTCGCTGGACGGGAACCAGGTGGAGGCGGCGTTGGGCTCGCAGGCGACGAAGACGCCGTCGGCGGTCTTCATCCAGCCGTAGTCGGAGCCGAAGACGATGGGGCCGTTGAGGGGCTCGGGTATCCCGCCGTAGGTGACGGAGACGGTGAAGTCGCGGCCCTTGCGGAGCGCGTCCCTCGGGGTGACGGTGATCTCGTCGCCGGCGCGCGTGAACTCGGCGCGTCTGCCGTTCACTTCGACCTTCGCGACCTCCAGCTTCTGCAGGTCGAGGTCGAAGGCGGAGAGGTTCTGGGTGGCACGGGCGGTGAGCGTGGTACGGCCGTCGAGGCGGCCGGTGTCCGGGGCGTAGGCCACGTCGAGGTCGTAGTGGCGGGCGTCGAAGCCACCGTTGCCGAGCTGCGGGAAGTAGGGGTCGCCGATGCCGTCGGCGCCCGGGGTGGGGGCGGGGGCGGCCGCGACGACAAGGAAGGAGCCCGCCGCGATCGCGAGGGCCCCTAAACGTGCCGAACGGGAGAAGGCCATGGGTCGTCCCTTCGGTGCATGGTCCGATTCGGTCGGATACGCCGAACCCTCTCCCCTGCCGTTCGGTCATGTACACGACTTTACCAACTTGTCATGAACCACTGCGCTGTTGACTCCTGTCGCCGTGCGCGAACCCGGAAATCAGCACACCGGAGCATCAAGGGAGTTGGGGAGAAATTTGCCAGAGATTACATGGCGTAAAACGGCAACCTCAATTCTTGCTCAATCCCGCCGGAACTCAATTGACCGACCTCTGTCAACTTCATACGCTCGCTCGTGCTTGACGGTTTACGCCACAGCGAAAACCGGACAACTCAACTGGGGGATTTTCCATGCGCAAGAGAGCGATGCTGGCCGCGTTCGTCATGGCCGGGACGGTGCCCGTCGTCGCGGGGGCGGCGCCGGCGTCGGCGACCGTCGTCACCCCGAAGTCGTGCCCGATCACCTACGGGGTGCTCATCAAGTCGCACACGGCATACAGGCTCCCCGCGAAGGGCGCCTACTACAAGGACGGCCCGGGCGGGACCATCTCGGCCTCGGTGACCAAGGCCACCACCATCTCGTACAGCCTCTCCACCTCGCTGGAGGTCAGCGCGAGCTACCTCTTCGCCTCGGCCAAGGCCTCCGTGAGCGGCAGCATCACCAAGTCCGTGGCGGTCACGACCGGCCACTCGTACTCGCACAACATCAACGCCCACAAGTACGGCAACCTGCAGTACGGCTCCAACGGCTACAAGGTCGCCTGGGAGTCCAACCGCACCAACCCGAACTGCAGCACGACGGTGCTCGCGTCGGGCACCGCCAAGCTCCCGGCGACCTCGGTCGGCTGGCACTACTGGGAGACGAAGTCCTGACCTGAAAATCGGCCTGCTCCGAAAAGGCCGCCACATACGAAATTCCCCGGCAACCCGAAAGGGCCGCCGGGGAATTCGCGTTGAATGATTCCGACTACTTGTCGCCGCCGCTCTCCGCATTCCCGGACTCGGCGGCCGGCGTCGGTTCCCCGGACTCCCCCGCCTCGGCCTCCGCCTCAGCCTCAGCCTCAGCCTCGGTTTCGGCCTCGGTTTCGGCCTCAGCTTCAGCCTCGGCCTCGGCGATCTCCGCGACCTCCGCCGCAACCGCCGCCGACGTCTCCGCCGACTCCGCGAGGACCTCGTCGGCGACCAACTCGGCCGCTTCCTTGGCCACGGTCAGGAGCACGGTGTCCTGCGGGGCCTGGTCCTCGAAGTTCTCCGGGTGGTGGCAGGCGACCTGCTGTCCGGGCTTCAGCTGGACCAGCTTCGGCTCGGTCGTCCTGCAGATCTCCGTCGCCTTCCAGCACCGGGTGTGGAACCGGCAGCCGCTGGGCGGGGAGATCGGCGAGGGCACGTCGCCCTTGAGCAGGATGCGCTCGCTCTTGGCGTCCTTCCGCTTCGGGTCCGGGATCGGGACCGCCGACATCAGCGCCTTGGTGTACGGGTGCATCGGCGCCTTGTACAGGGATTCCCGGTCGGCGAGTTCGACGATCTTGCCGAGGTACATGACGGCGATGCGGTCCGAGACGTGCCGGACCACCGAGAGGTCGTGGGCGATGATCACGTAGGTGAGGCCCAGTTCCTCCTGGAGGTCGTCCATGAGGTTCACGACCTGCGCCTGGATCGACACGTCCAGCGCGGAGACCGGCTCGTCGGCCACCACCAGCTTCGGCTTCAGCGCGAGCGCGCGGGCGATGCCGATGCGCTGGCGCTGGCCGCCGGAGAACTCGTGCGGGTAGCGGTTGTAGTGCTCGGGGTTGAGGCCGACCACCGACAGCAGCCGCTGCACCTCCTTCTTGATCCCGCCCTCCGGCGTCACGCCCTGGAGCCGGAAGGGGGCTCCGACGATCGTGCCGATGGTGTGGCGCGGGTTCAGCGAGGAGTACGGGTCCTGGAAGATCATCTGCACGTCGCGGCGCAGCGGACGCATGCCGCCGACCCCGAGATGCGTGATGTCCTTGCCCTCGAACTCGATCGTGCCGCCGGTCGGTTCCAGCAGCCGGGTGATCAGCCGGCCCATCGTCGACTTGCCGCAGCCGGACTCGCCCACGACGCCGAGGGTTTCACCGGCCCTGACCTCGAAGTCGAGCCCGTCGACCGCGTGCACGGCGCCGACCTGCCGCTGGAGCAGGCCCTTCTTGATCGGGAAGTGCTTCTGGAGCCCGGTCACCTTGAGCAGGGTCTCGCCCTGGGCGGTGCCCGCGGCGGAGGCGGCACCGTCACTCTGCGCAGGGATGGTCACTGCGGTGTCCTTGGGGTTCTCGCTCACAGCTTCGGCGCAATCTCTTCGGTCCAGATCCGCTCCCGCTGCTCCTGCGTCATGTGGCAGGCGGCCCAGTGCCGGCCGCCGACCTCGGTCAGCTCCGGACG
This sequence comes from Streptomyces sp. NPDC104761, assembly GCF_055583445.1. NCBI lineage: Bacteria > Bacillati > Actinomycetota > Actinomycetes > Kitasatosporales > Streptomycetaceae > Streptomyces > Streptomyces sp. NPDC104761. The sequence goes on from NZ_JBVJNZ010000012.1 coordinate 288,081, forward strand.
GACCGTGCGGGTGACGTTGTCCTTGGGGACGTCCGCGTACGGGCAGCGCGGGTTGAAGGCGCAACCGGACGGGATGTTGATCAGGGAGGGCGGGGAGCCCTTCACCGGGATCAGGCGCTCCTGCTGCTCACGGTCGAGGCGCGGCATCGAGCCCAGCAGACCCCAGGTGTAGGGGTGCCGGGGCTCGTAGAACACCTTCTCGGCCGGGCCGCGCTCCACACAGCGGCCGCCGTACATCACCAGGATGTCGTCCGCGAGTTCGGCGACGACGCCCAGGTCGTGGGTGATCACGATGACCGCGGAGCCGAACTCCTTCTGCAGGTCCCGGATGAGGTCGAGGATCTGCGCCTGGACGGTCACGTCCAGGGCGGTCGTCGGCTCGTCCGCGATCAGCAGTTCGGGGTTGTTGACCAGCGACATCGCGATCATCGCGCGCTGGCGCATACCGCCGGAGAACTCGTGCGGGTAGTTGTCCACCCGCTTGTCCGGCTGGGGGATGCCCACCCGGTCGAGCATCTCGACCGCGCGCCGCTTGGCGGTCTTCTTGTCGACCTTGTGGTGGATGCGGTACGCCTCCACGATCTGCTGGCCGATCGTGTAGTACGGGTGCAGCGCGGACAGCGGGTCCTGGAAGATCATCGACATCTGCCGGCCGCGGAGCTTGCGCACCTCGTCGGGCGGGCTGCTCAGCAGCTCGGTGCCGTCCAGCCAGATCTCGCCGGATATCTGTGCCTTGCGCTTGCCGTACTGCCCGGCGGTGTGCAGGCCCATGATGCCGAGCGAGGTCACCGACTTGCCGGATCCCGACTCGCCCACGATGCCGAGGGTCTTGCCCTTCTCCAGCTGGAAGGTCAGCCCGTCGACGGACTTGACCAGGCCGTCGTCGGTCGGGAAGTGCACCTTCAGGTCGCGCACTTCCAGGAAGGCCGTCGGAGCGGGCGAGGCGCTCGTGGGCTCGCCCACGGCCGCACCGCTCTTGCTCAGTTCGGTCATGAGAGCCTCACTCGGGGGTCGATCACGGCGTACAGGATGTCCACCACGAGGTTGGCGATCAGCACCGCGAGAGAAGTGATCAGGGTGACGCCCAGGATGATGGGCAGGTCCTGGTTCTTGATGGCGGTCAGCACCGCCTGGCCGAGGCCCGGCAGGCTGAACGTCGTCTCGGTCAGGATCGCGCCGCCGATGAGGGCGCCGAGGTCCATGCCGAGCATGGTCAGGATCGGCGTCATCGTGGAGCGCATGGCGTGCTTGCCGATGACGACCTGTTCCTTGAGGCCCTTCGCGCGTGCCGTGCGGATGTAGTCCTCGCCGAGGATCTCCAGCATGGTGGCACGGGTGATACGGGCGTACATGGCGGCGTAGAGGAAGGCGAGGGTGATCCAGGGCAGGATCATGCCGCCGAGCCAGCCGGAGAAGCTCTGGTCCAGCGGGACGTACTGGCCGTTGATCCAGTTCAGTCCGTAACTGAAGACCGCCAGCGAGAGCAGACCGGTGAAGTAGATGGGCAGGGACACACCGCCGAGCGCGACCACCATGGCCGTGCGGTCCCAGATGCTGCCCCGCTTGAGCGCGGAGAGCACACCCGCCGCGACGCCGAAGACCAGCCACAGCACGGCGGCACCGAGCGCGAGCCCCAGGGTCACCGGGAAGCGGTCGGTGAGCACCGGCCAGACGGCCTGCTCGCTACGGAAGGAGTAGCCGAAGCACGGCGCGGCACAGTGGGTGACGTCACCGCCGCCCGCGTAGGTGCGGCCCACGAAGATGCCCTTGAAGAAGTGCCAGACCTGCACGAAGATCGGGTCGCCCAGACCCAGCTTCTCCCGCACCGCCGCGACGGCGTGAGGGTCGGCCTGCTTGCCCACGAAGCTCGTGGCGATGTCCACGCCCGCCCACTTGGGGACGAGGAAGAAGATGCAGAAGACCACCAGGATGATGACCACCAGCATCACTGCGGCGGCGAACAGCCGCCTGATGAGGTAAGCGAGCACAGCTAACGGCCCGCCGCGGGACCGCGGGCCACCGGAGGTCTTCCGGTGGCCCACGATCCCGCCGCGCCGGCCTTCACCTGCCTTTCGTGCCGTGCGGCGGGTGTGCCGGGATTACTTCGTGGACTTCAGACCGATGTTGACGAAGTCGTAGTAGCCGCTGTACGCGTTCGTCGTGTACACGTTGGCGATACGCGAGGAGCGCCAGTTCAGGAGTCGCTCGAAGGTGAAGGGCAGGTAGTACGCGCCCTCGGTGACCTTGTGGTTGATCTCCGTGGCGATCTGCGTCTTCTTCGTCTCGTCCTGCTGGGCGTTGTACTGGTTGAACAGCCCGTCGATCGTCTTGTCCTTGATCAGGGCGAAGTTGTTGTTACCGCTCTGCAGGATGTAGCTGCTGTCCCACAGCGGGGCACCGAAGCCCTGGACGGTCGGGAAGTCCGCGCCCCAGCCCATGATGATGATGCCGAGCTTCTTCTTCGCGACGTTCGAGGGGGAGCCGATGATGCCGGAGCTCTGCGAACCGTCGTACTGGTAGATGTCGGCCTGGATGCCGACCTTCTTCAGCGCCGCCTGCAGGGACGTGGCCGTGGCCACCTCCTGCTGCTTGTTGTTGCGGACGGCGATGGTGGTCTTGAAGCCGTTCGGCTGACCGCAGGCCTTCAGCGCCTGCTTGGCCAGGTCGTCGTTGCCGGTCTTGTTGGCACCGGAGATCTTGTACGGGTCGTACTTCTGGCCCTCGCCACCTGCGATGGCGGGCGGGAGCATGTTGGTACCGATGTCACCACCGGCGATCGGGCCACCGCGCGCGGTCTGCAGCGACACGTGGTCGGCCGCGTAGATGACCGCCTTGCGGCACTCGATGTTGTCGAACGGCTTGACGCTCTGCGGGAAGACCGCGTAGCGGATGAAGCCGGAGATCGGGTTGTCCAGGTTGCCCTTGTGCTCCTTCAGGGCGATGGTGCGGCCCTGCGGACCCAGACCCGTCTGGCCGGCGTCGATGTCGTAGTCGCCGTTGATCAGGCGCTGGTCCATGTCGGACTGGTTCGAGGAGATGGTCAGCGAGATCTTGTCCGGGTACGCCTTGCGCACCGGGTCGGACGACGCCTTCCAGTTGGTGTTGCGCACCAGCACCAGCTTCTTGCCCGGGCTGTACGACTGGAACTTGTACGGGCCGGAGGAGAAGGGGTGCAGCGTGTACTTCGCCTTGGTGTCCTTGTCCTGGCGGACCGGGGACGCCGTGACCATGGCGAGGACCTGCTTGAAGTCCGCGTTCGCCTTGGGCAGGTGGAAGACGATCGTCTTGGCGTCGGGCGTGGAGATCGCCTTCAGGCCCAGGTGGTCCTTCGAGGTGTCCTTGTAGGGACCCTTGTAGGTGTTGTTGGGGTCGAGCATCTGCTGGAGGTAGATCGGACCGCCGGACAGCACGTCCTGCGCCCAGACCCGCTCGATGCCGTACTTGATGTCCTGGGAGGTGATGGCCTTGCCGTCCTCCCAGGTGATCCCGTCACGCAGGTGGAAGGTGTAGGTCTTGCCGTCGGCCGAGACCTGTCCCATGTCGGTGGCCAGGTCGGGCGTGAGCTCGGCGCCCGCGGCACCCGGCTCGGTCTTGAAGGTGAGCAGCTGACGGCTGTAGTACCGCGAGAAGTCCCACATGAAGCCGTAGTAACCGCGCGTGGTGTCCCAGAAGTCGGCGTCCTGGGCGGAGACGAACTTGAGCTCGCCGCCCTTCTTCACCAGCGAGGCCTGGGCGACCTTGTTGTTCGCCGCGTCGAAGCCGGCGGCGCCGTTCTTCGAACCGCCGTCGCCGCTGCTGTTGCCGCCGCCGCACGCTGCCAAGGCCAGCATGCCGGCTACCGCGGCAGCAGCGGCATACGCCTGCTTACGCCGCCCTGAGGTGCGTTGGGTAGTCACGATCTCGGATCCTCCGGATTAGATGAGAGACCCCGTGTAGATGGCACGGGACGCTTGGGGTAAGGCGGTTCAGCGGGAGCCCTTCGGGTCCAGCGCGTCCCGCACGCCGTCGCCGAAGAGGTTGAAGGCAAGAACGGTGATGAAGATCGCCACGCCGGGGACCACCATGTACATGGGGTCCGAGTCGTAGTAGTCGATCGCGGTGGAGAGCATCTGCCCCCAGGAGGACGTGGGCGGCTTGACGCCCACGCCCAGGAAGCTGAGTGCCGCCTCGGTGAGGATGTTGGTGGGGATCATCATCGTCGTGTAGACGATGATCGGCGCGACCAGGTTGGGCAGCAGTTCCTTGAACAGGATGTAGAAGCGCCCGGCACCCAGCGATCGGGCGGCCTCGACGTACTCGCGCTCACGCATCGAGAGGGTCTGTCCGCGCACCACGCGTCCGATGTACGGCCAGCCGAAGAAGCCGATGACCAGGATCATCACGAAGACACGCACGCTGGAACCGCTCAGCCCCAGCATGTCGTTCGGCATCACGGAGACCAGCGCGATGATGAAGAGCAGCTGCGGGAAGGCCAGCAGACCGTCCATGACACGGCTGATCGCCGAGTCGACCCAGCCGCCGAAGAAGCCGGCCAGGATGCCGAGGACGGTGCCGAGGACGACGGCGACGATCGCGGACAGGAAGCCCACGAGGAGCGAGATCTGGGCGCCGTAGAGGATCCGCGCGAAGATGTCCCGGCCGTTGACGGGCTCGACGCCGAGCAGGTGGTCGCCGCTGATGCCGCCCAACGATCCCTTGGGTGTGCCGAACAGAGGGTCGATGAGGCTCTCGTGGAAGGTGTCCGGATCCTGGCCGACCAGGTTGGCGATCACTGGGGCGAGGACGGCGACCAGGATGAGGAGAAGCACGACGACGCCGCCCGTGAGGGCGAGTTTGTCGCGCTTGAGGCGCTCCCAGGCGATCCGGCCCAGGGAACGTCCCTGCACGGCCTTGTCACCGGCGTTGGCAGCTGCCGCTTCTTCGGCCGCACTCGGGGCCGCCTCCGCGGTCGGCTCGTGCAATGGTGCCGTCATCTGGCAGGGACCCCTCTCAACCGGCTGTAGCCGGCTTGCACTTGCCGCTGGTAGCGGCATGATCGCTCTCTCCTGGGCAGGGTGAAACACCCCATGAAGCGCGAGTCTTCAACGCTGTGGCGACTGGTTGCCAGAGTTGGCGGTGAATGGATGCGCAACCGTGATACGAGCATGTAGTTTCGTTATCCGAACGTCGGGTAACGCCCGCCGGACACGGACATACCTTGACAAGACGGCGCATGAGCTGACGTATGTCCGCGGACTACGCGCGCAGACCGGCTTCGTCCGCCTCAGCCGCCGCAGTTCCCGGCGCTACGCTACGCCGTCGGCCGGGCCCGTCGAACTCCCCCTGCGGGAGGCGCGCAGCGCGGTCAGTAGACGCCGGGCGCGGGCGGATAGCCGTACCCCGCCGCCGGTGCCGGCGCCGCGTGGGCCTCGCGGTCGTAGAAGGGCCGTGCCGTCGCCCGCATCCACATCACGACCGGGTCGTACTCGTCGGTCATCGCGACCGTCGAGACCGGCAGTCCGTCCGGCACCGCGCCGATCGACTGCTGCATCATCCCCCGCACCGAGTCCACGGCCGACGGCGAGGTGTCGTAGACGTCCAGGCCGATCGCGAGGTACGGCGCCCCGAGGGCCGGCTGCACCCAGGCGCGGCGCAGCGAGCGGATGGCGGGGGTGCGGTGGGCGTTCTGTGTGAGCAGGGCGTAGAACTGCGGGACCTCGATGGCCGGTTCGGTGATCCTGAGCGGCCCGGCCGGCTGGCGGTCCAGGCCGGTGGCGATGCGGCGCAGGTCCAGCCAGGGGATGCCGACGCCGCCGCCCGGCGCGTGCGGGTTGAGCCAGAGGCCGAAGTGGTCGGGGTAGAGCGTGCGGGCCACGTCGACGCCGTCGACCACCTCGTACGAGCGGTTCCAGCCGCTCGCGGAGAGTTCCTGGGCCGAGGTCACGCAGGGGGCGTAGCCGTGGCCCTCGACCTCCATGTTCCCGTACTGGGCGTCGGGGGAGCCGGCCTGACCGTGCCAGAGCAGCATCCAGATCTGACCGGAGGAGGGCGTGGCGAGGGCGCGGAGGAGTGCCTCGTAGGCGTCGTAGCGCCCGGGGGTTACCTGGCGCAGCATGTGCTCGACCTGTCCGGCCGCCGCGGTGCCGCTGGCGCTCACGTGTTACCGCCCCTTCATCTGGTGCCCCGCGTTCGGAGGACCGCCCCGCGTTTGGAGACAGCTTAAGCGCCAAGGGGGTGGCGCCGATTGTCCGTCGGCGGGTGCGGGTCCCGTCGTGACCGAGCGCGCAGTACCCCGCGCCCCGAGTCGGCTGCCCCAGGGCGTTCCTAGTGACCGTACTGATAGAAGGGGCGCACGCTCTCGCGCATCCAGTGGCCCACCGGGTCGTCCGCCACGTCCAGGAGGACCAGGTTCACCGGCCACTTCACCGGGACCCGGCCCAGCGCCCTGCCCAGGGCCTCCAGGGGCAGGGCGCGCAAGTCGCCCTCCCACTGGGAGAGTTCGATGCCCACGAACATCACCGGGTCGGCCGTCTCGATGGCGGCCAGGCAGCGGCGGGCCGTGGCGACCACGCCGATCGCCGCGAACTCCGCCGACGCCGCGGCCAGGAAGTCCACCGGGTCGTCCTGCCAGTCCGGTTCGAAGAGGCGGACCCGGCCGCCGGAGGCGGGACCGTCCAGTTCGGTGCGGCCGGCCCGGCAGAGCTGGGCGACCGCCTCCGGCGGCAGCGGGACACCCACGACACCCCCGGGGTTGACGGCGATGCCGACCTGCGGGGGCAGTCCGCGGGCGAACTCGACCGCCGGGGCGATCGTGTACGACAGGTGGGAGCCGGCCACCTGCCGGAACTGCTCCTCGGAGCTGAAGACCGGCACGTACACCTGGCCCTCGATCTGCGTGGTGGGCAGGTCCAGCGGGCCGCTGTGCGGGCCGCCGCCCTCGGGCAGCGGGATCCACAGGAAGCTCCGGCCCAGTACCTCGATGAGCCGGCCGGCCGCCGCGGGCACGCCGAGGGAGGCCGACAGGACCTCCTCCAGTTCGTTGCCGGGCCACCCGCCGTGCGGGTGGGGGTGCGCCTGTGCCGGGAAGTCCGCGGGAATGTCCGCCGGGAAGTCCATCTGCCTACCGCCTGCTGGAAACCGCTGCTGAGGCTGGAAAGGCTAGCGGGTGACGCCGACAAAGCCACCCCACCAGCCGGTTCGGCCCCGATGGCGGCCTCAGCCCGCGAAGCCGATCCGGCGCAGTACGTCCGCCGCGGCCCGGTCGAGGAGGACCGCCGAGCCGACGCCCTCGGGAAGTCTGCCCCTCTCCGCCGCCCGCAGCAGCCGGCCGGCCGCCCTGCGGTGGCGCAGGAAGGCGTACCGGGAGACGCCCCGGCCGCGCTCGCGCTGGCCGTCCAGGGCCGTGCCCGGCGTGACGTCGAGCAGCAGCAGGTGCAGGGTGCCGCCGCGGCGGCGGGCCTCCCGGGCCAGCCAGTCGCGCACCCAGGCCTGGGTCCCGCAGTCGTGCACGACCACGCCCTCGCCGGTGCCGAGGGCGCGGCGCAGCCCGGCGTAGTGGGCGAGGCGGACCAGCGGGCGGTAGACGGCGTACGGCAGGAGACGGGCCAGGCGGGCGTCCCAGCGGTCGCGGGTGTCCTGGGAGTCGATGCGGATGCCCTGCACGGTGCGGTGCATCAGGGTGGATTTTCCGCTGCCGGGCAGCCCGGTGACCACGACCAGGTCCCGGGGGCCGAAGAGCAGGCCGTGCGGGCTGTGCCCGGCCCGGCCGCGCAGGTCGCGGACGACCGGCGCGGCGAGCTCGTCGCACCGCTCGCGGGCCGGGGCCGCCGGCTGCCGGGGCAGGGCGATGCCAGTCGTCGTCGCGTATGCCGTGGTCCTTGTCACCGTGATCGTCCTCCCTGGGGGTTCAGGAAAGGTTTTCCCCACGAACCGTAAAGAGAAGGTAATGCACGGTGTCTCGCGGTTCCGTTCGCGTCCTGCCACAGGGCCGTCACAAAGGCGCGGGACGGGTCGGGCCTGCCACGGCCCCGGGCGGCGTGCAATGATGTCCGCGCCAACTGCATACCGGCCGCTTGAATCCGCGCGGGAGAGTCCCCAGCCGTTCGCTGGGGCGCCGAAGGAGCAAGTCCCTCCCTTGAATCTCTCAGGCCCCGTTACCGCGCGGGCGAGGCACATCTGAAAAGCGGGCCGCTGTGTCAGTGGCTCCACCCAAGGTGCAAGCCGTGATCACGTCCGTGGTCAGGGCGAACCTCTCAGGTTCCGATGACAGATGGGGAGGACAGCCCTCGCCTGTCATGCCCTTGGGACCTTCGGGAGACGACCGACCGATGAGCAGTACCGATTCCGCCGCACCCCGCCGCACCGCGCTCGACGCCCTGCACCGCTCGCTCGGCGCGACCATGACCGACTTCGCCGGCTGGGACATGCCCCTGCGCTACGGCTCCGAGCGCGACGAGCACGTTGCCGTACGCACCAGGGCCGGGCTCTTCGACCTCTCCCACATGGGCGAGATCACCGTGACCGGCCCCCAGGCCGCCGCCCTGCTGAACCACGCGCTGGTCGGGAACATCGCCTCCGTCGGCACGGGCCGGGCCCGCTACACCATGATCTGCCGGGCCGACGGCGGCATCCTGGACGACCTGATCGTCTACCGGCTGGCCGAGACCGAGTACCTGGTCGTCGCCAACGCCTCCAACGCCCAGGTCGTCCTCGACGCGCTCGTGGAGCGCTCCGCCGGGTTCGACGCCGAGGTCCGCGACGACCGGGACGCGTACGCGCTGCTCGCCGTCCAGGGCCCGGAGTCCCCCGGCATCCTCGCCTCCCTCACCGACGCCGACCTGGACGGGCTGAAGTACTACGCCGGGCTGCCCGGCACCGTCGCCGGCGTTCCGGCGCTGATCGCGCGCACCGGCTACACCGGCGAGGACGGCTTCGAGCTGTTCGTGAAGCCGGAGCACGCGGTGGAGCTGTGGCAGGCGCTGACCAAGGCCGGCGAGGGCGCCGGCCTGGTGCCATGCGGGCTGTCCTGCCGGGACACGCTGCGCCTCGAGGCGGGCATGCCGCTGTACGGGCACGAGCTCAGCACCTCGCTCACCCCGTTCGACGCCGGGCTCGGCCGGGTGGTGAAGTTCGAGAAGGAGGGCGACTTCGTGGGGCGCGCCGCGCTCGCCGAGGCCGCCGCCCGCGCCGAGCAGAACCCGCCGCGGGTGCTCGTCGGCCTGATCGCCGAGGGCCGCCGGGTGCCGCGCGCCGGTTACCCGGTGGTCGCCGGCGGCGAGGTGATCGGAGAGGTCACCTCGGGCGCCCCCTCCCCCACCCTGGGCAGGCCGATCGCCATGGCGTACGTCGACGCGGCGCACTCGGCGCCGGGCACGGCGGGCGTGGGCGTGGACATCCGGGGCAGTCACGAGCCGTACGAGGTCGTGGCACTGCCCTTCTACAAGCGCCAGAAGTAGCCCACCGGGCAGCCCACCGGGCGTGACCCCGCGCACATCGCCGCTGATCACGCGTATCCCCAGCAGTCCCCCCTTCACCAGCACTTCCCCGCGTACAGGAGAATTCAGGCCATGAGCAACCCCCAGCAGCTGCGTTACAGCAAGGAGCACGAGTGGCTCACGGCCGCCGAGGACGGCGTGGCGACGGTCGGCATCACGGAGCACGCGGCCAACGCGCTCGGTGACGTCGTCTTCGTCCAGCTCCCGGCGGTCGGCGACACGGTGACCGCGGGCGAGTCCTGCGGCGAGCTGGAGTCGACCAAGTCGGTGTCCGACCTGTACGCCCCGGTCACCGGTGAGATCACCGCGGTCAACGAGGACGTCGTCGACGACCCGTCCCTGGTGAACTCGGCCCCCTTCGAGGACGGCTGGCTCTTCAAGGTGCGCGTCACGGACGAGCCGGCCGACCTGCTCTCCGCCGACGAGTACACCGCCTTCACCGCCGGCTGAGGAGTCGTAGAACGGATGTCTGAGTTGTCGCTTCTGAACACGCCCCTGCACGAGCTCGACCCCGAGGTGGCAGCCGCGGTCGACGCGGAGCTGGCGCGCCAGCAGTCCACCCTGGAGATGATCGCCTCGGAGAACTTCGCTCCGCTCGCGGTCATGGAGGCCCAGGGTTCGGTCCTCACCAACAAGTACGCCGAGGGGTACCCGGGCCGCCGCTACTACGGCGGCTGCGAGCACGTCGACGTCACCGAGCAGATCGCCATCGACCGGGTGAAGGAGCTGTTCGGCGCCGAGTACGCCAACGTGCAGCCGCACTCCGGCGCCTCCGCCAACCAGGCGGCCCTGTTCGCGCTGGCCCAGCCCGGCGACACCATCCTGGGCCTGGACCTCGCCCACGGCGGCCACCTGACCCACGGCATGCGCCTGAACTTCTCCGGCAAGCAGTTCAACGTGGTCGCGTACCACGTGGACGACGCCGGCCTGGTCGACATGGCCGAGGTGGAGCGGCTCGCCAAGGAGCACCGCCCGAAGGTGATCATCGCGGGCTGGTCGGCGTACCCGCGCCAGCTGGACTTCGCGGAGTTCCGCCGGATCGCCGACGAGGTCGAGGCGTTCCTGTGGGTCGACATGGCACACTTCGCCGGCCTGGTCGCGGCGGGTCTGCACCCGAACCCGGTCCCCTACGCGGACGTGGTCACCTCCACCACCCACAAGACGCTCGGCGGCCCGCGCGGCGGCATCATCCTGGCCCGCAAGGACTTCGCGAAGAAGCTGAACTCGTCCGTCTTCCCGGGGTTCCAGGGCGGCCCCCTGGAGCACGTGATCGCGGCGAAGGCGGTTTCCTTCAAGGTCGCCGCCTCGGAGGACTTCAAGGAGCGCCAGCGTCGTACGGTGGAGGGAGCCCGCATCCTGGCGGAGCGGCTCACCGCCGCCGACGCCCGCGAGGCCGGCGTGAGCGTCCTGTCCGGCGGCACGGACGTCCACCTGATCCTCGTCGACCTGCGTGCGTCCGAACTGGACGGGCAGCAGGCCGAGGACCGCCTCCACGAGGTCGGCATCACGGTCAACCGCAACGCCGTCCCGAACGACCCGCGGCCGCCGATGGTCACCTCGGGTCTGCGGATCGGCACCCCGGCGCTGGCCACCCGCGGCTTCACGGCCGAGGACTTCGCCGAGGTCGCGGACGTGATCGCCGAGACGCTGAAGCCCTCCTACGACGCGGCGGCCCTCAGGGCCCGGGTCGAGGCGCTGACGGCGAAGCACCCGCTTTACCCCGGTCTGAACAAGTAGTTCCCTGGTGGGGGCACCCGACGACGTGTGCCCCCACCCTCTTTGGAGGAGTTCCCGTGGCCATCTCGGTCTTCGACCTGTTCTCGATCGGCATCGGCCCGTCGAGCTCCCACACCGTCGGCCCGATGCGCGCGGCCCGGATGTTCGCCCGCCGCCTGCGCAACGAGGACCTGCTGTCCTCCGTCGCCTCCATACGCGCCGAGCTGTACGGCTCCCTCGGCGCGACCGGCCACGGGCACGGCACCCCCAAGGCGGTGCTGCTCGGCCTGGAGGGCGCCTCGCCACGGACGGTGGACGTGGAGACCGCCGACGACCGCATCGAGACGATCAAGGCCACGAAGCGCCTGTCGCTGCTCGGCGAGCACGAGATCCCGTTCTCCTTCGACGACGACCTCAAGCTCCACCGCCGCAAGGCGCTCCCCTACCACGCGAACGGCATGACGCTCTGGGCGTACGACGCGTCCGGGGCCGAACTCCTCACCAAGACGTACTACTCGGTGGGCGGCGGGTTCGTCGTCGACGAGGACGCGGTCGGCGCGGACCGCATCGTGCTGGACGACACGGTCCTGAAGTACCCCTTCCGCACGGGCGACGAGCTGCTGCGCCTGACGAAGGACACGGGTCTGTCGATCTCCGCGCTGATGCTGGAGAACGAGCGGGCCTGGCGCACCGAGGAGGAGATCCGCGAGGGCCTGCTGGACATCTGGCGGGTGATGCAGGCCTGCGTGTCCCGCGGCATGTCCCGCGAGGGCATCCTGCCGGGCGGCCTGCGCGTGAAGCGCCGGGCCGCCGTGACCGCCCGCCAGCTGCGCGCCGAGGGCGACCCGCTGGCGCACGCGATGGAGTGGATCACGCTCTACGCGATGGCCGTGAACGAGGAGAACGCGGCCGGCGGCCGGGTGGTCACCGCCCCCACGAACGGCGCGGCGGGCATCATCCCGGCGGTCCTGCACTACTACATCAACTTCGTCCCGGGCGCCGACGAGGACGGGGTGGTCCGCTTCCTCCTCGCCGCCGGCGCGATCGGCATGCTCTTCAAGGAGAACGCGTCCATCTCCGGCGCCGAGGTCGGCTGCCAGGGCGAGGTCGGCTCGGCCTGCTCGATGGCGGCGGGCGCGCTCGCCGAGGTCCTCGGCGGCTCCCCCGAGCAGGTGGAGAACGCGGCCGAGATCGGCATGGAGCACAACCTCGGCCTCACCTGCGACCCGGTCGGCGGCCTGGTCCAGATCCCCTGCATCGAACGCAACGGCATGGCCGCGGTCAAGGCGGTCACCGCGGCTCGCATGGCCATGCGCGGCGACGGCTCCCACAAGGTGTCCCTCGACAAGGTCATCAAGACCATGAAGGACACCGGCGCCGACATGAGCGTCAAGTACAAGGAGACGGCGCGGGGCGGGCTGGCGGTGAACATCATCGAGTGCTAGGGGAAGGGGCCCTGACCAGCGCGTTTGTTCCTCTCGGCGCTGTCGGGGCCTTCCCTGCTCACGCGGCGTAACGTCCCCGGGAAGTCCCTGGGACAGGCTTGAAAGTCCCCGGAAAGTCCCCATGGAAGTTGCTCTGCAAGTTGCTCTTGACCTGCAGTTTCGCGGCACGTGATCACTACCGGATGCGCCGCCCACCCGCCACTGGACGCATCAAATCGAACCCCTGAGTCCGCCTGAGGGGTCTCATTCGATACATCGACGCTGCGGCAAACTCACGTCTGGAACAGCGGCTGACCGGCCGCTCCACCCCATTCGTCCGCTACCTGCGCCGAAGGGGACCCGGCGGGGTCGACGAACTCCAGCTCATCGCAGGCCGCGTCTACAACGACCTGCGCAACCTGGCCAACCGCAACAGCCGGCCCACGGACGAGGTCATGGTGGAGTACGTCCTCGAACGGTTCCTCCAGCGCCCGGCCTCATCGCCCCTGGGCCGGGAGCACTTCGTCCTCAAGGGCGGCCTGCTGCTCGCCCAGTTCGGCGCACGTCGAATGACCCGCGACATCGACATCCTCGGCCGCTCGTCCCCGGGCACAGAAACCGAGATCATCCGCAGGGTCACGCCCATCGCAGATCGACGACGGCGTCGCACTCGATCCCACGACACTCAAGACGGCCCCCATCCGCGAGGAGGACGAGGCCGACCAGATTCCACGACCCACATGACGGACCCCGCCAGGGCTCGCCATACGATATCGCTTCTCATGCAAATCTGATATCATTTGGCGGTTCTGATGACGCGAGGAGGCCAGTATGGCGAGGACAGTAATCGACCTCGACGAGACCATGGTCGCCGAGGCCATGCGCATCTTCGGTACCAAGACAAAAGCCCAGGCCGTACGCCTCGCCATGGAGGACGCCGTCAAACGGCACCTGCGACAGGAGGGCTTCGACGCCATGGACGCCGGCGACTTCGACTTCAGCGAGATCATCGAGAGCACCGGCCCTCGGAACGCCGACGGAACCCTTAAGCGCGAAGGTGACCGAGCCGCCTGATGCAGGACCGCTACCTGATCGACAAGTCCGCTCTGGCGCGCTGGACAAAACCCGGTGTCAGAGAGGTACTCAAGCCCCTCCACGAGCGCTACCTGCTCTCAGTCTGCCAACCCACCGAATTCGAGATGATCCACTCGGCCCGGGACACCGCCGAGGCAACGCGAATCAGTACCTGGCTGCGCGCCTTCGACTACCTGCACGGTGACGACCACGCTTTCACTCGCGCCTTGGAGGTCCAGCGCCGCGCTCTCAACGCAGGCTTCCACCGGGCACTGTCACTCCCCGACCTTCTCATCGCCGCCACAGCGGAGCTGAACCGGCTGACTGTACTCCACTACGACGGCGACTTCGACATGATCGCTTCCCTCACCGGCCAGCCCACCGAGTGGGTCGTGCCACCAGGCATCGCCGACCGCTGAACGGTACTGAGACCGCAATGGAGACCAGTGACTCCTACAGGGAGCATGCCGGCCTCGACATCGGCGATCGCGTGAGTGCCGGAGGGCCAGACTCCAGGCCACCGCCCGCCGCAGCCCGGCCCATACTGACCCGCCATGGGGAACGCCATACGCTGCGTGCTGGGGAGCGAGACATCCGGCCGGCCCGGAGAGGGGACTGAGACTTCCCGACAAGCACCCCGCAGGTGGTTGCTATCAGCTTGTACACCCCACACCAAGAGCCGGCTCGTCTTCCAGAGTCCGCGCCACTCACGTCAGCGCACCCAGTCTCTCAAGGGCTCGATGTCCAGAGGCCGGTGGCCGCACGGTCCGGGCGCTCGGCCCCGGCCGTTGGTTGCTGCTGCTGATTTCCCGCTGGAGCGCAAGGAGGTCAGTGTGGTGATTCCACCGAGGACCGGTGTTCGAGTCGAATGACGATTTCGGCCACGGTCGTGACGATCAGCAACAGCACGCAGCATGCGAAGCCGAACAGCCCGGCCTCCAGCCAGGGGATCGGGCGCCCGTCCATGCACTGCACCTGTTCGCGGGTGCAGTCGCTGTCCGGACTGAGTGCCGGCGACGACACGTGGAAACCCGTGACGAAGACGAGCACAGACACGACGAGGCCGGTGGCCAGCAGGCTCCACCGGATCCACCGCGCTCCCCACCACGACAGGATCCAGCCGACGGCGATCACTGCAGGCAGGATCCAGGCATAACCACTGATCATTCCCACACCGCATCGGTACGCGACATCAAGGTCTGGCCAGTCTGTCGTTGGGTGACGTGGTTGCCCATATCGATCAATCCTACCGAGGGGTGTTTGATCGTCGGCAGATCACCCGTGGGCTTCCGAGTCCTGACCTCCAGGCCGAGGTCGAGCCGGTCACCGGACTTGAGCTGGTGACCTGCTCCGGCGCGACTTCACCGCGTCACGTCCGAACGAGCGGTGGGTGGCTGACTTCACCTTCGTCGCCACCTGGTCCGGGACCGTCTACGTCGCGTTCGTCGTGGACGTCTTCTCTCGCACGATCGTGGGCTGGTCAGCCGCCACCAGCAAACGGGCCAAGCTCGTCCTCGACCCCTCGACATCGCCTTGTGGCGACGCGACCGCGCCGGAACTCACGCAGGACCGGGGCTGGTTCACCATTCCGACGCGGGCAGTCAATACACCTCCTTCGCGTTCACCACGCATCTCCTCGCCACCGGAATCGACGCCTCAATCGGCACTGTCGGCGACGCCCTGGACAACGCGCTCATGGAATCCCGGACCGGTCTCTACAAGACAGAGCTGATCAAGCCCCGCAAGCCCTGGCACGGCCTCGGCGACGTCGAACTTACTACCGCGGAATGAGTCGACTGGTTCAAAAACCAGCGCCTCCACACAGCAATCGGTGACATCCCGCCCCACGAGCACGAGATCAACTACTACGCTCAACACCAGCCCCAACCGGCGGCTGGAGTCAACGCATAGAGCCTCCACCGCTCCCGGAGCGGTTCAGCCTGACCACCCATGACGCAGCGCCCGGCGGCCGCGACGACCACTAGGCACCCAGCCCTGCCCAGACCCACCCCGACCTGGACATATTTACGCGTCAGATGCCCGACCTGAGGTTCGCCAGCCGCTTTCGGGATTCGAACCCTAGACCTACGCATCACGAGCGCGGGGCTCGCCGAAGCCATCTCATGCCGCCCGATCAGCAACGGCCCCACCCCGCAGGCGTCTCACGCAGCATGGGATCCGTTGTTGTCAGCTGACGACAAGAAGTCCCCAAAAAGTCCCCCATGATTCAAGGCAAGCCTCGGGATGCCAAAACTGCAGGTCAACTCTGTGATCAACAGCCGTCCAGAGGTACGTCAAGTACAAGGAGACGGCCCGGGGCGGGCTGGCGGTGAACATCATCGAGTGCTAGGCGTCCGGACCGGCGGCCACCTTCGGTTTCGGCCAGGTGCTGGTCGCGGTCGTCGCCGGTGGCGACGACCGGGCCCGGTGGCCCCTGCCTTCCGGGTTCCCGGCCGGAGAGCCACTCTCCTGAGCCGCGCGGCTCGGGGCGCGTGCCCGGGTCAGGGGCTCGGGGCCCACCCGTGGGTGTGGCGGGCGAGTTCGACCCGGGAGCTGATCCCCAGCTTCCTGAAGATGTTGCGCAGGTGGTAGTTGATGGTGTGCGGGGAACGCCGGAGGCGGAACGCGACCTGCTGGTTGGTCAGGCCTTCGCCCACCAGGCGGGCCACCGTACGCTCCACGTCGCTGAGTGCGGTCGCTCCCGCCTCGGGACGGTCCGTGTCCGGCTGCGCCGGGCCGCGGAAACGGCCGTCGAGCAAGGCCGTCAGGTCCTCGGCGGCGGAAGTCCTGGCCCCGTGGTCGACGTGTTCGGTCGCAGCCCGGACCAACCCGTCCGGGTCGCCCTCCAGCAGGCTGACGGCGTGCAGCGCGGCGGAGGCCAGCGGCGGCACGCCCGGGTTGCGCTCGGCGAGCCGCCCGGCCTGCGCGGCCGCGGTGGCGGCCCAGTTCTCGTCGCCCGCCGCCAGCGCGGTCCGGACGAACCAGGCGGCGGCACCCGGCTGACGGACGAACAGCACGGCGCGGCGGTCCGCGGTGGCGTACCGGCGGTTCATCTCGCCCAGCGCGGCAGCCGCCCCGTACCGGGCGGCAGTCACCTGGAGTTCGACCCAGTCGTAGTCGGCCGAGGGCAGACGGCCCGGGGACTGGCCGAGCGCCTCACGGTAGCCGCGTACGAAACCGTCGGCGCCGTCGAGGTCTCCGGAGAGCAGGGCGAACTGGCCGAGCGTGGCCAGCAGTGGCGGCACCGAGAGCCGGACGCCCCGGCCGACGGCCGCCGCCAGCGCCTTCTGGGCCTCGTCGCGGGCCTCTGCGAGCCTGCCCTGGTGGCTGAGGCGCCGGGCTCGCACGTGTGCGACGGTCAGGCCGACCCCACCGGCCGGCTGGCCGCCGTCCGTACGGGCGGCCCGGATGACGTGCTCGGCCTCCTCGTAGGCGCCGACGTCCACCAGCCGTTCCGCCAGCACCACGTGGAGGTAAACGCGCCACACCGGGGACGGGAGGTCCGCCGCGGCGGCCACGGCCGCCCGGGCGAGCCGCAGTCCCTCGACGACGAGCCCGTCGGACAGCACCGCGTCGGACAGGACCGTCGCGGCGGCGAGCACCTCGGCCTCACCGGCGATCCGCCCGCCGTACGCGCGCAGCACGGCCTCGGCCCGCCGACGGCCCTCGGCGACGTCCAGGAAGTAGCGGCCGAACATCCGGCTGGCGGCCACGGCACCCCGGACCGAGGACGGGATCCCGGATTCGGTGCCGAGGATCTCCTCCGCGGAGGCGAGCGCCTCGGGCAGATCCCGCCCCACCACCTCCAACTCCACCAGCAGACACCGCAGCCGGGCCGCGAGGCCCGAGGGTAACTCCAGGGTGAGTGCGGTCTCGATGAGTTGCACGGCCTGCGCCACGGAGCCGACCGAGGCCAACGCCCGTACCAGCCCCAAGGGTTCGGTCACCACGGCCCGCAGCAGGGCGGAGATCTGGTCCACGTCGCCTTGTGAGGCCAGCAGGGAGGCGGAACTCAGGAGTGTCGAGTCCCTGGTCTTCAGCATTTTGGACAATGGGATCACACCGCTTTCTCGCGCTGGTTCACCATTCCGGCCGGCCTGCCGGGGAGTTGTCCCACCGACCGGACACTGTACGGAGATTAGCGGTGTTGATCCATTGATCCGTGAACGACATGTGAAATGACCGGGATAGGGATCTTCGGCCGAAACCAGTGGGTCCCGTGTGACGACCCCGATCCGCGTCAGACGGTGCGGGGACGGCGTTCGGCGAGCGCGCTGACGAGGGTGAGCAGCAGCGTGAGCGCCGCGCCGCAGAGGACGGCCACGGCGGGTTCCGCGTGGTCGAGGACGACGGCGGCCAAGGACGCGGTGAGGCTGTAGCCGACGCCCTGGACCGCGTACATGACGGAGTAGCCCGCCGCGAGCATCCCGGCCGGCACGCGCTCACGCAGGGACAGGTTCCGGGTGACCATCACCCCCGACTTGAAGGCACCGGCCAGCAGCAGGGCGACAGCGATGCCGACGAGCCCGGGCAGTACGGCTGTGAGCGCCACGAAGGCCGCCATCACCACCAGCAGGACCAGGCTCTGGGCCCGTGCACCACCCGGCCACTGCCGCGCGCCGTACAGCAGACCGCCCGCGACGCTGGCGGCGGAGAACGCGGTCAGCAACGGCCCCGCCCAGGCGACGGGCAGCCCGCGGTACTCCAGCAGCGCGGGCAGTACCAGTTCGGCGGTGGCCAGCAGTGCCATCGCGGCGGCGCTGGTGAGGTAGACAGGCCAGCCCGCTGCCAACGCCCGGGTGCGCGACGGAGGTTGTCCGCCATCAGCCGCGCCGCCCGCAGCCGGGTCCGGGTCCGCCGTGCCCGCCCGGGGCAGCGCCCGGACCCCGACCGCGGCCAGGGCCGCGCAGCACGCGGCGAGCAACAGCGGGGCGCCGGGAGCCAGGTCCAGCGCGAGGAACGCCACGGCGGCGGGTGCGACGGCCCAGATGCCCTGCGTCAGCGTGGTCTCGACACTCAACGCGCGTGCCACGTCCTGCTCCGGCACGGCACCGACCAACAGGGCGCGCAGTCCGCCGGCGTGCGCGGCGGGGGCGCATCCGGCGAGGAACGCCAGAACCACCGCCACCGGCCGGGGCGCCGTGCCGCAGAAGGCGAGTCCCGCAAAGGCGGCGGCGCCCCCCAGCAGTCCGAGGCCCAGCTCCCGGCGCAGTCTCGTACCCGTCAGCCGGGCGCCGAGCACCGGCGCACCGGCCACTTCACCGACCACGTACGCACCGCCGAGCACGGCGCCCAGCGTGTAGCCGCCCGGCGTCTGCCGCACCAGGAACACCAGCGCGAGCGGCGCCATCGCGACGGGAAGTTTCGCCGCCAGCGTGACCAGGAGCCAGGGCCGCACCCCCGGCCGGGCGAGCAGCGCCCGGTATCCCGGTGGCGCCGCGCCGGCCTCCTGCCGCTTCGTACTCTCACTCACCGTTGCTCCCGAACAGTTCTCCGGCCCTGGTCACCGACTCGTGCCCCCGAACAGCGCGTCCACCTCCTCCTCCAGGGCCCGGGCGGCCGCGTCGTCCTCCGCGATCAGGCAGCTGCCACCGAATCCGCCGGTACGGCCGTTGTCGTGGACGGTGACGACGACGCCGGTGCGGCGGGTCCGGTCGTAGGCGAGGTCCGCCGCGACGAGTTTGTCCAGGGTCGTACGGAAGTCGGGGAAGGCGACGCGGCGTTTCTCGATCAGGACGTGGGTGTCGGGGTAGTCCCCGCCCACGAGTTCCTCGCCGATGCGGTGGATGTGCGCGGAGCCGACGACACGTCCGTTGATCTCGTTGACGAGAATCCGCTCCTCGGGGGTGACGATCGCATCGACGCTGAGGCTGCCCCGGTAGCCGATCCTGCGGAGTGTCTCGGACAGCCGGCGGGAGTCGTCGAGGAAGCCCGCGAAGGCGGCCAGCTGCCGGGAGGGCGCGGGCACGATGAGTCCGTTGATGACCGGCTTCATCCGCATCTCGCCGTGTCCGACGAGCCGGACACCGTCGTTGCTGACGAGCAACTCCGAGTAGACCGCGGGGGATTCGGGCGTGTAGTGCTCCAGCACCACCCGGCTCCGGTGCGGGCCGGTGTAGTGCGCCCAGCGCCGGTCCAGGTGGGCCGCGAGCGCCGCCGGGCCGACGATCACCTCGGTGCCGGTGGCGCCTATCGGGCGGACACCCGGCACGGGGCTGACGATCTCGTTGCCTATGCCGCCGACGTGGAAATCCTGCTTGACGATCACAGGCCGGCCCGTGTCGAAGGCCTGCCGGATGAACTCCTCGGCCTCCGCCCGGTCGTCGGTCACCGTCCCGTACGGCACGGGTATGCCGTGGCCGACGGCCAGTGCCCGGAAGGTCGCTTTGCTGTTGAGCAGGGTCGTACCGCCCTGGGCGGCGAACGGGAATCCGGGCGTGTGCTCGTCGAGGCCGAGGGCGCGGGCCAGCCGGACGCTGACCCGGTCGAAGTGGAAGGGCAGGATCGTGCGTACGGCGCGCTCCCGCACGGCGTCACGCAGCCGGGCGACGAACCCGGCGTCCTCCAGCCGGTCCCGCGAGAGCACGTCCTCGCCGAGGCGTCCCACGGGCGGGACGAGCACGGTCCACGACGCTCGGTCGATGCCCTTGAGCCGGGCGACGTAGGAGAGGAACTCCTCGTCCAGTTCCACGGGCAGGACGAGTACGTCGCCGGGTTCGGCGAGCCACACCATGCGCTGCGCCTGGCCGGCCACGTAACGCCGGTACTCGGGGGTCAGGCTGCCCAGGTCGCCGATCATCTCGTCGGTGCGCTGGTTGCTCACGATCAGTTTCGGCACGGGATCTCCTGTCGGATCAGGCACTGTGCGCGGCGGCCGGTACGGTGAGCAGACCGGTCACCGACTCGCGCAGGACGTCGAAGCCGTCGGTGCTCAGCACGGACTCGGGGTGGAACTGCACGGAACGGAAGTGCCGGCCGCGCAGCGCGTGCACCTCGTTCGTCGCGGTGTCGCGGCTGACCTCGACGGCCGCCGTGCCGAGGCCCGGCGGGGCGAAGCGGTCACCGTCCGCAAGTGCTGCGAAGCTGTTGTAGAAGCCCACCCGGCGGCGCCGGCCGAACAGGTCGATCACGCGCTGGCTGCCCTGGTGCGGGCGGGACTTGCGGACCAGGTCCAGGCCGAGTTCCGCAGCGAGGACCTGGTGTCCGAGGCAGACGGAGAGGAAGGGCCGACCCGTCTCCAGGAGTCCACGCGTCAGCGTGCGCAGCGCGGCGATCTTCGGTTCGGACAGGGCACGGGGGTCGCCGGGGCCCGGGCCGACGACCACCAGGTCGTACCGGCCCGCCTCTTCGGCGTCGGCCAGGTCGTCCCAGCGCCGGATCCGTGGGGTCAGGCCGAGCACGGCGAGTTGGTGACCGAGCATCGCGGTGAACGTGTCCTCCGCGTCGACGAGCAGCACGGTACCCCGCACCTCCCCCGGGAGGTCGTCGCGGCGGGCCAGCCAGAAGGGGGCGAGCGTGGTGTTGCGGCGGGCCAGAGCGGCGTGGACGTCGGAGTCGGCGGACCAGTCGCGGGCGCCGGCGCCGATCTGCGCGTCCGTGCTGCCGGGGCCCACCCCGCCGCGGATCGCCGCCAGCAGCCCCGCCACCTTGGCCTTTGTCTCGGCGACCTCCGCAGCCGGATCGGAGTGGCGTACCAGGGTCGCCCCGACGCCGATCCGCACGCGGCCGGTCCGATCCAGCTGCGCCGTGCGGATGAGGATGGCCGAGTCGAGACGGCGGCCACCCGCCGCGTCCCGCCCCACCAGGGCGATCACGCCGCTGTAGTACCCGCGGCCGGCGGGTTCGTAGCGGCTGATCACCTCGCAGGCGCTCTCCAGCGGGCTGCCGGTCACGGTCGGCGCGAACAGGGTCTCGCGCAGGATGTCCGGCACGGACCGGGTGCTGTGCCCCTTGATGAGGTACTCGGTGTGAGCGAGCCGGGCCATCGGCTTGAGATAGGGGCCGACGACGCGGCCGCCCCGCTCGCAGATCCGGCTCATCATCTTGAGTTCCTCGTCCACCACCATGAGCAGTTCGTCCGTCTCCTTGCGGTCGGCGAGGAAGGACAGCAGACCGGGGACGGAGGGCCCGCCGGGCGGGTAGCGGTACGTCCCGCTGATGGGGTTCATCACGACCTCCCCGCCCACCGCGCTGACGTGCCGTTCCGGAGATGCGCCGACGAAGGTGCGATCACCGGTCCGGACCAGGAACGTCCAGTAGGTGCCGCGCTCCTGGAGCAGCAGTCGGCGGAAGACGGACAGCGCCGCCCGCGGCCCGAAGGAGTCGATCTCGGCGACGAACGGCCTCTCGATGACGAAGTTGGCTCCGCGGCCCCGGCCGATCTCCTCTGCCAGCACCGTCCGTACGAGGTCGGCGTAGGCCGCGTCGTCCACGGCGAAGCCCGCGTTCCGGACGGCGAGCCGGTCGTCGGGCAGCATCCGCAGAGCGTCGGAGAGGTCCACCGACTCCTGCGCGGTTATCCGCAGCGCGAGCAGCGGTGCCCCGTCGTCGGGTGCGGCGAACCCGCGCTCGGCCAGCTGCCGGAAGGGCACCACGGCCAGCAGCTCGTGCTGCTCGACGGCGGCGCGGACCGGCCCCGTTCCCTCGTCGAGCGGCAGATCGACCAGGGACGCCGGCTCGCTCACCTCGCCCACGACCACCTCGACCCGGTCGGGCACGCCGCTCTCGGGCCGGTACAGCAGGGCGTAGGCGGGGGGATCGCCGTCCGGCGCTAGCAACGAGCCGAGCAGGCCGGTCATGGCACCTCCTGGGAAGGGGGACGTTTTCCTCGCGCAGCGGAAAAAACAGAGGTCAGCGGCTGGACGGGAAACGTGGGGAAGACGCTTCCGAGACTTCCGCAGGACCCGTGCCACCTACAACTACTCGAACGAGTGGGTGCGTTGCACAGGTGCCGCGGGGCGGGCCGGCGGAACGGTCGACCCACTCGGTCGAGTAGTTCCGCAGCGCTGCGGGCGGCGGCTAGCGTCGAACGCGATCACCCGCTCCCTCAGAAAGGGAAGTCCGTGTCGGTCGCACATCAGGCCCCTGCCGAAGAGCTCACCGAGGCCGAGATATTCCGTGCCCACCTGGGCGGCAAGCTGAGCACGCACGTCCCCCACACGCCCCTGGACGCCCGGACGCTGTCCGTCATCTCCACCCCCGGGGTCGCCCGTGTCAGCCGGGCCATCGCCGAGGACGCCCGGCTGGCCACCCGGTACACCTGGGCGCACCGCCTGGTCGCCGTCGTCAGTGACGGAACCGCCGTCCTGGGACTGGGCGACGTGGGCCCCGCGGCGGCGCTGCCGGTGATGGAGGGCAAGTCCGCGCTGTTCAAGGCGCTGGGCGGGCTCGACTCCGTGCCGCTGGTGCTGGGGACCCAGAACGTGGACGAGATCGTGGAGACGCTCACCCGGCTGCGCCCCTCCTTCGGCGCGGTCAACCTGGAGGACGTGTCCGCGCCGCGCTGTTTCGAGCTGGAGCGGGCCCTGGACGAGGCGCTGGACTGCCCCGTGATGCACAACGACCAGCACGGCACCGCGATCGTGGTGCTCGCGGCGCTGCGCAGCTCGGCCGAGCTGCTGGGCAAGCCGCTGGACTCCCTGCGGGTGGTGGTGTCCGGGGCCGGGGCCGCGGGCACTGCCTGCGCACGCATGCTGGTGGCCGCCGGGGCCGGTGAGGTGACGGTACTGGACTCGCAGGGAGTGGTGTACCGGGACCGGCCGGGGCTGACCCCGGCGAAGGCGCGGCTCGCCGAGCTGACCAACCCGACCGGCGTGCGCGGCGGGCTGGCCGACGTGCTGCCGGGAGCCGACGTGTTCGTCGGGGTGTCCTCGGCGACGGTGCCCGAGGAACTGATCGCCGCGATGGCACCCGGCGCGGTGGTCTTCGCCCTGTCCAACCCCACCCCGGAGATCGGTACCGAGGCGGCCGGCCGGCACGCGGCCGTCGTCGCCACCGGCCGCAGCGACCGCCCGAACCAGATCAGCAACCTGCTGGCCTGCCCCGGGATCTTCCGGGGAGCCCTGGACGTGGGCGCGTCCCGCATCACCGAACGGATGATGCTGGCCGCCGCCGACGCCATCGTCGCCCTGGCCGCGGAGGACCTCGCCCCGGACCGGGTGGTCCCCCATGTGCTCGACCCCCGGGTGGCACCGGGGGTGGCGACGGCGGTCGCGGCGGCTGCCCGCAAGGAGTCCGCCGACGTCGACGGCCGGGCATCGGGTGTCCCGGTGACCTCGCCGGACCTGAGCCCCCGACCACCGCGCCAGGAGTCCGCGCCCCTGTCCCCCGCGCTCCCCTTGCCGCTTCCTGAGGACCAGCCGTGATCAGCCATGCCGGTGCGCTCGCCGCACCCGAACTGTTCCGGTCACCGCCGACCGGCGACGAGATGGCCCGCTTCCTGGCTCTGCCCGCCGCGCAGCAGCCGGACTGGGGGGACACCTGGCTCGTGGAGAAGGTCCGCGCGGATCTGGCCGCACTGCCCGCGCTCGTCGCCTGGGAGGAGGTACGGCAGTTACGGTCGCTGCTCGCCGAGGCCGCGGCGGGACGGCTGCTGGTCGTGCAGGCCGGTGACTGCGCGGAGGATCCCGCCGACTGCGTCCCCGAGGTCATCGACCGGAAGGTCGGCCTGCTGGACGCGCTCGCCGGTGTGCTGCGGATGCGCGCGGGGCTGCCCGTCGTCCGCGTCGGCCGGATCGCCGGTCAGTTCGCCAAGCCGCGCTCCCGCCCCACCGAACGCGTCGACGGTGTGGAACTGCCCGTCTTCCGCGGCCTGGTGGTCAACGGCGCCGAACCCGAGCCGATGATCCGCCGTCCCGATCCGCTGCGCCTGGTCACCGGCTACCGTGCCGCCGCGGCGGCGATGGACCACCTGCGCCGGCAGGCGGGCTCCTGGACCCCACTGCCGGACCCGGCGGTCTGGACGAGTCACGAGGCCCTGCTGCTCGACTACGAACTGCCGTCGCTGCGCCGCTCGGACGACGGCCGTCTGCTGCTCACCTCCACGCACTGGCCGTGGATCGGCGAGCGCACCCGTGACCCGGCCGGGGCCCACGTGCGATTGCTCGCCGACGTGGCCAACCCCGTCGCCTGCAAGGTCGGCCCGGACTGCACCCCCGCGGAGTTGCTGGAGTTGTGCGGCATGCTCGACCCGCACCGCGTTGCCGGCCGGCTCACCCTCGTCGCCCGCTTCGGCGCCGGCCGGCCCGCCGACCGGCTCACCCGCCTGGTCTCGGCGGTACGGGAGGCGGGGCATCCGGTCGTCTGGCTGTGCGACCCGATGCACGGCAACACGGTCACCACGCCCGGCGGTCTCAAGACCCGGCTGCTGACCGCCGTGGTGCAGGAGGTCGGCGAGTTCCTGACGGCTGTACGCCGTGGCGGCGGCGTGGCGGGCGGTCTCCATCTCGAGGCGACGCCCGACTCCGTGGCCGAGTGCGTCCCCGACGCCGCGGCCGTGGCCGACGCCGGCCGCACCGGCCCCTACACCACCTTGTGCGACCCGCGGCTCGACCCGGCCCAGGCCCTCTCGGTCGCCGCGGCCTGGCGCGCCTGACGCCCCGCCCGCACACCCACCCCTACCTGCGAGGCCACCCGTGAGCATCAGCCCGATACCGCCGTACCCCATGCCCACCAAGCGCGATCTGCCCGAAACCCGTGTGCCGTGGGTCCCGGCCCCCGACCGGGCCGTTCTCCTCGTCCACGACATGCAGGAGTACTTCCTGCGCCCGTTCGCCCCCGACCGCTCGCCCGCCTCCGAACTTCTGCACAACTGCCGCCTGTTGCGGACCCGCTGCGCCGACCTGGGCGTCCCGGTCGTGTACACCGCGCAGCCCGGCGACATGAGCGACGCACAGCGCGGACTGCTGAAGGACTTCTGGGGTCCCGGCATGAGCGCCGAACCGCAGGACCGCAGGATCGTCGAGGCCGTGGGCCCGCGCCCCGGCGACCAGGTCTTCACCAAGTGGCGTTACAGCGCCCTGTTTCGCTCGGGGCTGCTGGAGCGGTTGCGCGAGGCGGGCCGGGACCAGCTGATCCTGTGCGGGGTCTACGCCCACGTGGGTGTCCTCATGACGGGTGTGGACGCCTTCTCGCACGACGTGCAGCCCTTCCTGGTCGCCGACGCGGTCGCCGACTTCTCCCTGGAGCGGCACCGGCTGGCCCTGAGCTACGCCGCCCACAACTGTGCGGCAGTCACCACCACGTGCGACGTCCTCCTGGCCCTGAGCGCCGCGAGCGGGCCTGCGGACCAGGCGCGGCCGGAACCCCTCTCGATCCCGTGAGACCGATCACCACGTGGCAAGGAGGCACATGCCGAAGCTGTTGCTCGCCAATCTGGGAAGCGCGCACCATCGCGGACCGGACGACGGTGGTGAGGCGCCGACCCAGAGCTATGCGAACACGCACGCCCACCGGGCGCTGTGGTGTGCCGAGCCCGGCGACGTCGTGGTGCTTCCGGCTCCCGTGAGCTCGGACTTCGTACGCCATGTGACCCACGTGCTCGGGATGGACCGCAAGTCGCTGTCCGTGGTGGTCGCGCCGTTCGCCGAGGCAGGGGTGCACGTACCCCTGGACCGCCGGACCCGGCTCACCTCGTTCGAGCGGGCGTTGCTCCGGACCGTGCGGCAGCGCGGCATCGACCGGATGTGGCCCTATCTGTTCGACACCGGCGTGGCCGACCTGACCCGCCGGCTGGGCCTGGACGCCGGTACCCCGGGGTTCTCGTTCTTCGAGCAGGGCGGTGGCGAACTGCTCAACGACAAGGGGACGTTCCGGGCGATGGCGGCCGGCGTCGGTGCGAGTGTCCCGCACGGGGTGGTCGCCACGTCACCGCGCTTCGCGGAGGAACACCTGTGGAGCCTTTTGGCCGACGGTGTGCCGGCCGTGGTCAAGCAGGCCCGGCACCTGGGTGGCCGTGGAAACGAACTGCTGAGCCCCGGTGACGGTGTGGAGGCGCTGGGCGTGAGCCGGACGACGGTGGTGCGCAGCCGGACCACGCTGGCCCGGCTCCTCGCCGACCGCTGGCCGCACTACACACACCGCGGCCGGGATCCCCTGGTGATCGAGCGCTACGTCCCGGGGTCGGCGTCGCTCTACGTGGGTCTCCACATCGCGGCCGACGGTGTCACCTCCTACGGGCACGGTGAGATGCGGATGGCTCCGCTGATCGCCGGACTGGTGGTTCCCGCGCCCGCCGCGGAACGGACCGCGTTCCCGGCCTTCCTCGCCCAGGCACGGCAGTTGGGCGAAGCGACACGGTCGATGGGGTACCGGGGCCGGCTGAGCGTCGACGCCATTCTCACGCCGGCGGACGAGATCCTGCTCACCGAGTTCAACGCCCGGGCCGGCGGAGCGACCCACACCCACGTGATAGCCGAGCGCGCCGGGGTCACCCAGCCTCCGAGGGACCGCGTGCTGCTCGATTGCCGGCACCGTCCCGGCGCCGCGCTGGGCACCTCCCTGGCCCGGCTCGCCGAGCACGGCCTGCGGTACGACCCGCACCGCAGGAGCGGGGTCCTGATCACGGTGCACGACGACACTCGGACGCCCCCGTACGGAGAGTTCTGCGCCGTGGCCGACTCGCCCGACGCCGCCGACATGCTTGCGGCGCAGGCCGACGCCCTCCTCTCCCTTCCCGCGCACTCCGCCGTCCGGCCTCAGGAGAATCCTCATGACCCATGTGTCGCAGCACTACCTCATGGACGGTTCCGCCCCGAACGAGCGGGCACGGCTCGGTGCGATCGAGAGCACCTATGATCCGGGAACCCTCCGTCACCTGTCCCGCTTCGGCCTCCGCCGGGGTTCCCGCGTGCTGGTGGCCGGGGCGGGTGGCGGAAGCCTGCTGCCCTGGCTGTCCGCGGCCGTCGGAGACAGCGGCGGGGTCCTCGCCACCGACATCGACACCCGGCACCTGACCGCGGCCGAGCAGCCCGCCAATGTCAGCGTGGTGCGTCACGACTTCCTCACGGAGGAGTTTCCCCACAACGCGTTCGACCTCGTCCACGCGCGGCTGATCCTCATCCACTTCCCGCAACGCGAGCAGATCCTGGCCCGGCTGGTCCGCGCGGTCAGGCCAGGAGGATGGCTGCTGGTGGAGGACTACGACTGGGGCTCGTACGGCCCGGTCGGCACCCCGGCGCAGAACGACTCCGCGCGCGCTCTGATCGACAAGCTCGCCGCGTTCTACCGGCGCCACGGTTTTGATCCCTTTGTGGGACGCAAGCTCCCCGGGATGCTGCGCCGTTCGGGACTGGTCGACGTCGATGCCGAGGGTCGCGTGCTGACCCTGCGCGGTGGTTCCTCCGCCCTGGCGGCCGTCTACCTGGGTTCCCACGAGCAGTTTCTTGCCCGGGACGACATCGGCGGGCTGATCAGCGCCGAGGAGACCGCGGGCCTGCGGGAGCGCATGGCCGACCCGGACTTCGACATGGCGGGGCAGACGATGATGTCGGCCTGGGGACGCCGTCCGGACGGGGGTGACAGCGAATGAAGATCGGCGTCTCCTCCTTCGTCACCGACCAGGGGATCGACCCGGTCTCGCTGGGGCGGGCCGTGGAGGAACGAGGCTTCGAGTCGCTGTTTCTCCCCGAGCACACGCACATTCCCATCAGCCGGGAATCGCCGTACGTCCCCATGCGGGCCAAAGCCCGGTACGTGCTCGCCGAGGAGACCGTGCCGTCCGCGCTGAGCGCCGGTGCGCTGCCGGACCGGTACGCGCGCACTCCGGACCCGCTCGTCGTACTGGCCGCCGTCGCCGCCGTCACCCGGGAGCTGCTCATCGGAACGGGGATCCTGCTCGTGGCCCAGCGCGATCCGATCACCCTGGCCAAACAGGTCGCGAGCCTCGACCGGGTGTCCGACGGCCGGTTCGTATTCGGTGTCGGCGCCGGGTGGAACCGTGAGGAGATGCGCAACCACGGCGTGGATCCAAAGGTGCGGACCCAGGTGATGCGCGAACACATCCTGGCCGCCAAGGAGATCTGGACGCACGACGAGGCCGAGTTTCACGGAACTTACGTCGACTTCGGCCCCATGCACTCCTGGCCCAAACCCGTCCAGCGACCCTGGCCTCCCGTTCTGGTCGGAGGGGAGGGCACGGCCTCCTACCGGCGCGCTCTGGAGTACGGCGACGGCTGGGCCCCGATCTACGGTGGCGACACCGCGGGACTCGTGCGGCAGATCGCAAGGTTGGGCGAACTGGCCGAGGCCGAAGGGCGCTCGCCGCTCCCCGTCACCGTCTTCTGGACCGACGCCGACCTGCATACTCTCGAGACCCTGGCCGCAGCCGGAGTCCACCGGGTCCTCCTCAACCTGCCATGGGCGCCGCACGACGCCGCCCTCCGCCACCTCGACGCGCTGGCCGCGGCCGCGTCCGCCTTCAACTCGCAGGCCGACCAGTCCCGTTCCTAGTCGTCGCGGAGCCGCTCCGGACAGGGTGCACCGGCTGCCGCGCTGTTCGCCTGCGGGCGCCGGTCAGCCCGCGGTCAGCCACGCGCGTGTGCCGAACGAGGCGCACGCGCGGGAGGCCACCGCCGCGGCCCGGGCCAGGGCTTCGGCGAAGCCCGGCCCGTCGAGGGGGCCGGGACCGCTCAGCTGGTGGGCGAGGGCACCGTGCAGGACGTCCCCCGCGCCCAGCGTGTCCACCACGCGGGTCTCCGGAACGCCGACCAGGCCACCGCCGCCGGGGCCCGCCCACATGATCGGCGCCGCGCCGCCGGTGACCGCCGCCCAGGTCACCCCGTGGTCCCGGAGGAACTCCAGGGTCTCGGAGGGCGAGGCGGTACCGGGCGGGTGGAAGTCCGCCGAGCAGACGGCGACGTCGGTCGACGCCAGCAGCCGCTCCGTGCCGTCCTTCCAGCTGCCCCCGTCGAGCAGGGTGGGCCGGCCGGCCCCGCGGGCGGCGTGCGCAACCTCGACGGCCAGGTCCATGTGGTGCCCGTCGAACTCGGCGATGTCGCACGACTCCACCAGCTCCGCCAGGCCGGCCGGAGCCCGCAGCCGGTGCCCGGTCGCGTTGACGGAGGCGACCGCGCGCTCTCCGGTCGCCTCGGTGACCAGGATCGAGGACACCGTGGGCGGCTGCCCGCGGCCGGCCGCGAGGTCCGTGACGCGCACCCCGAGCGCGTCGAGATCCGCCCGGACGCCGAGCGCCAGCGGATGCGAGCCAAGGCCGGTGAGCAGCCGCGGCCGGCCGCCCAGCCGGCCGAAGGCCACCGCCGCACCGGTGGCCGGACCGCCCGCCGCCACCACCTGGTCACGGGCCGTCAGTTTCTCGTCCGGCCCCGGCACATGGTCCACCAGCTGGATGACGTCCAGCGTGCACAGCCCCACGAAGAGGCCCGCAGGCCGCCGCCCCGCCATCGGATCCGTCCGCACCAGCGCCTCCTCGGGCCTCTGCCCGCGGCCAGCGTACGGGGGGCCTCGTGAGTCCTGAGGGAGTTGTGGAGGCCGATGTTCCCCCAAGGGCTACCGCTCAGTAACCACATGCTTCTACGCTGCCGTCAACTCACCACCAATCCAAGGGAGTTGGGTCATGGGTGTACTGAGACGGCTGGCGGCGGTCGTGGGTGCCGGGGCCCTGTTCGTGATGGCGGGCTCGGCCGCGCACGCGGACACGGCCACGGCCACGGACCTGAACGCGGCGAAGTTCTCCGGAACCACCTCCGTCGGCACGCACAACGCGTACGACAGGACCAAGTACACCTACTGGGCGCAGGCGCTGGACTCCGGAGCCTCGCTGCTGGAGCTGGACGTGTACGTCGACAGCATCAGCAAGCGGTGGCGGGTCAGCCACAGCAACCCGTGGGGCGACGACAACAACTGCGAACACGCCAACACCCCCAGCCAGCTCTACAGCCAGGCCACCAGCCAGGACCTCGGCAGCTGCCTCGACAACATGGCGGCCTGGGAGCAACTGCACCCGGACCACGCACCCATCGTCGTCAAGGTCGAGATGAAGGTCGGCTTCAACCAGACCATCGGCCTCGGGCCCACCGCCTTCGACACGCTCGTCTCGCAGAAGCTCGGCAGCAGCGTGTACAAGCCGGCCGACCTGCTCGGCTCCTCGTACTCCACCCTCGACGCCGCCGCCAAGGCCAACGCCTGGCCCACCCGTGACCAGCTCAAGGGCAAGTTCATCTTCGAACTGATCCCCGGCACGGTGGAGCAGGCGAACCCGTTCGACCACTACTGGACGGACCAGGAGTACGGCGACCACCTGCGGGACCTGTACGCGGCCGGGAACATCTCCCAGGCCCAGGCCTTCCCCGCCGTCCTGGGCGCCGCGAACGGGGATCCACGGACCAGCAGGTACGACGCCTCCATCCAGCCCTGGTTCGTGTTCTTCGACGGCGACGCGGCGACGTACGTGAACAACGGCTACGACACGTCGTTCTACGCCACGAACCACTACATCCTGATCATGACGGACGCGTACAACGTCTCACCGGCGATCTCCTCGACCGCTCCCACCGACGCCGAGGTCGCGGCCCGGCTGGCGCTGCTGGCCGGCGACCACGCCAGCATCATCACCTCCGACTGGTCGACGAAGTCGGCGGCCGTCCTCGGCGAGGTGGCGGCCCGCGGCTGACAATTCAGGGGCCCACGCGGATCGCTCTCGGCGCGGCGGGGAATACGACATACGCAGTTGCAACTCGTGTCACCCCACTGGCACCCAGGGAGTCCCCCCATGCTGCACGGCATCGACGTGAGCGCGTACCAGTCCTCCAGCTACGACACGGATGGCCTCTCCTTCGTCTTCATCAAGGCGACGGAGGGGCATTCGTACGTCAACCCCAAACTCGCCGCCCAGGCCAAGACCGGCCGCGACGCCGGACTGGTCGTCGGCTACTACCACTTCCTCTGGCCCGGCAACCTCACCGCCCAGGCCGAGTACTTCGTCCAGCACGCCCCCGAAAAGGCGGGCGAGATCCTCGCCGTCGACTGGGAGACCACCGGCGACGGCACCCACGCCAGCAACGCCGAGAAGGACTCCTTCATCCGCAAGGTGAAGGCACTGCGGCCCGGCTACCGGGTGGTGCTCTACACCAACCGGAATTTCTGGCTCAACATCGACACCACCTCGTACGCCGGCGACGGCCTCTGGATCGCCGACTACGTCAGCGCGGGCCACCCCCGCATCAAGGCCGACTGGGTTTTCCACCAGTACACCAGCGATCCGCACGACAAGGACGTCGCGGACTTCGCGAGCAAGGCCGCCCTCAAGGCCTGGGCCGCGAAGAAGGACTGACCGGCGGCGCCGGCCCGTGGCGGCGGGATCGGGCTCCTCGGTCCGGTCCCGCCGCCGGCCGTCCCGCAGGACCCGGCTCGGCCGTCAGCCGCGGAAGTTCTCCGGGCGCTCCGGGGACGCCTCCGCCAGGGCCTTGCGGACGCCCTCGGCGTCGGCGCGCAGGCCGTAGACCGGGGTGCCCGGCTGCTGGCGCCAGGAGTCGTCGATGCCGCCGTTGTCGACCGTGTCGAAGCCGAGTTCGTCGATCAGGGCGCGGACCACCTGCTTGGCGGCCTCGTCGTCGCCGGAGACCGGGAGGGCCTGGCGGCCGGGTTCCCCGGCGGGGCGGCCGCGGTCCAGGATGTCCTGGGCGAAGGTGCCGTTGAAGACCTTGATCACGGGGTGGCCGATCTGCCGCTCGGTCCAGCGGCTCTCCGTGATGCCCTCGTCCTCGATGCCGGCGATCCGGCCGTCCCGCTCCCGCGGGTAGTAGTTGTTCGTGTCGATCACGGCGACGTTCGGGGCGGCGCCGTCCAGGAGGCCGGCCGGCAGGTTCGGGACCGCCTTCACCGGGACCGTGACCACCACGACCTCCGCTCCGCGCGCCGCTTCCGCGGCCCGCACCGCCGTCGCGCCCGTCTCCTCGGCCAGGGCGGCGAGCGTCTCGGGACCCCGCGAGTTCGCCACGGACACGTCGTGACCGAGCGCGGTCAGCCGCCGGGTGAGGTTGCCGCCGATGTTGCCCGCGCCGATGATGCCGATCTTCATGACACACCTTCCGAGAGTCCATGCACTTGCGTACACAAGCTGCTGCGCAACGACAACCTCGGGCGTGCGCGACCTGTTCCACGGCCGGTCCGAACGGGTGAGGCCCGGCTCCGGAGCCGCCGGGCCCCTGCTCAGATCCGTACGACGATCTTGCCGATGTGCGTGTTGGACTCCATCAGGCGGTGCGCGTCCCGGATGCGGTCCAGGCCGTCCAGCACCTCGCCGACGACCGGGCGGAAGCCGCCGTCGGCCAGGCCCGCGTTGAGGAAGGCGGTGGACCGGCGCCGGCCCTCAGGGGTCGCGGTGAAGACCCCGTTGGCGTAGGTGTGAATCGTGAAGGGCCAGTTCCAGGGGAGCTCGGCGGGGCTGCCGTCCAGCCAGCCGTAGACCACCACCGAGCCGCCCGCGGCCAGCCCCTCGGCCAGCGGGCGGAAGTCCGGGCCGCCGATCGCGTCGAACATCACCTCGGCGCCGCCGCCCCCGGTGAGCCGCCTGACCTCCTTCGCCACGTCCTGCGGTGTCGTCTCCCCGGTGACGATCACCTCCGCCGCGCCCAGCTCCAGCAGCCGATCGCGCTTGTCCGCGGTGCGGGTGGTGGCGAGCGGGACCGCGCCGATCCGGCGGGCGACCTGGATCGCCGCGGTGCCGACGCCGCTGGACGCCCCGGTGATCAGGACGTGGTCGCCCGGCCGCAGCCCGGCCGTCTCCAGCAGCCCGCCGTACGCCGTCGTGTACGTCAGCCAGGCCGCGGCGCCGGTGACCGCGTCCACGCGGTCGGGGCGCGGGACGACCGAGGACGCGGGCAGCACCACTCGCTCCGCGTACACGCCCCGCGCGCTCATCTCGATGCCGGGGCCGGTGGTCACCGGGTCGCCGACGGCCGGTTCGGTGACGCCCTCGCCGACGGCCTCGACGGTCCCGGCGGCCTCGTAGCCGAGCCGGGAGGCGGGAAGGGTCGGCTGGTAGTAGTAGGTGCCCGACCGGAACAGGGCTTCGGCGCGGTTGAGGCCCAGCGCCTCGACGCGTACGGCGACCTCGCCGGGGCCGGGGCCGGGGAGCGGCACGTCCTCGACGGTCAGGACGTCGGGGCCGCCGGTCTCGTGGAAGAGCACGGTGCGTGCGGTGTTCGTCATGCGGTCGACGCTAGGCGGCGTCCGCGAGACGATCCATGCTCTTCTGTCTCGCTTTCCTGTCCGCGCGTCTCGCCGGACTACGGTGTGGACATGGACGTACTGAGCGACGCGGTCGCCGCGATGCGTACCGGGCGGCCGCACTCCTCCCGCCGGGACACGTACGCGCCCTGGGGGATGCGGTTCGCGGCGTCGGCGGGTGCCGGGTTCCACGTGGTGCTGCGCGGGTCGGCGTGGCTGCTGCCGGCGGTCGGCGAGCCGGTGGCGCTGGGGCCCGGGGACGTGGTGTTCCTGGCCCACGGGCACGGCCACGCGCTGGCCAGCGGACCGGACGTACCGCTGCAGGACGTGCGCCCCGGACCGGACGGCCGCTGGCCCGAACCGCCGCGTACGGCGCGGGCGGCGGAGCCGGACACGGTACTGCTCTGCGGCGCCTACCAGCTGGACCGCTCCCGCGCCCACCGGCTGCTCTCCGAGCTGCCGGAGGTGGTCCGTCTGCCCGCCCGGGTGGGCGCCCACCGCTCGCTGCGGGCCGCGGTGGAGCTGCTCGGGATGGAGCTGGAGGAGCGGCAGCCGGGCGCGGACGCCGTCGTCACCTCGCTGCTCGACACCCTGCTGCTCTACATCCTGCGGGCCTGGTGGCAGCGGGAGGAGGGCGGCGCGGAGGGCAGGGGCTGGTCCGCCGCGCTGGCCGATCCCGCGGTCTCGGCGGCGCTGCGCGCCGTGCACGGCGACCCGGCCCACCCCTGGACGGTGGCCGAACTCGCCGCCCGGGGCGGCCTGTCCCGGGCGGCCTTCGCCCGCCGTTTCACCGCGCTCGTGGGCGAACCGCCCCTGGCCTATCTGACCTGGTGGCGGATGACCAGCGCCGGCCGGTTGCTGCGCGACGACACCCTCACCCTGCGCCAGGTCGCCGAACGCATCGGCTACACCTCGGAGTTCGCCTTCGCCAAGGCCTTCAAGCGGGAGTACGGCACGGCACCGGGCCAGTACCGCAGAGCCGCCGGCCACCCCACGACCGGCACCGCCGGCCACCCGTGAACGGCGCCGGGGACCAACCCGGGAACGGGGCGTCGGACGCCGGAGCGGACGGCACGTGCCGACCTGCCGGCCGGGATGCCGGGGCCGGCCGGGCACCGGGTCCTGGCGCACGTCCCGGTGGCCGCTGGACGGTGTGGGTCGAGGCCGGGGCACTCGACACCGCGGCACTCGACACCGCGGCACTCGACACCGCGGCACTCGACACCGCGGCAGCCGACGCCGCGGCAGCCGACGCCGGGGCATGAGAAAGGGGCGCCCCGCACTCCAGGTGCCGGGCGCCCCCGCGCTCGTGGGACCTACTTGTTCAGGTAGGCCCAGTACTCGTCGAAGGACAGGACCTTGTCGCCGTTGAGGTCGCGGGTCTTGATGATGGCCTCGGCCACCGCCTCGGTGACGTTCCAGTCGCCCCCCTGCGCGAGAGCGGACTTGAACTCGGCGGCGGTGATGAAACCGTCACCGTCCGCATCGATCCGCTCGAAGTGCGCGCGTGCCTCGTCGATGTCCGCCACCGATCCGCCCCTTTATGTCCGTGTTTCCATTGTCGTACCGGCGTAGTGCCGCAGGCCAGGTTAACGGCCCGGCCAGCTCTTCAGCGCAGCGACCACCCAGCCGAACTCCTCCTGGTACTGCGGCGGCACCGGAGCACCCTTGATGATGTTCACCAACTCCCGGTAGCGGGCGACCTCGTTGCCCAGGTCGATCCGGCGCAGCACCGCCGCCCGGTCGGTGCCCTCACCGAACACCTCGGTGAGCACGGCGTCCGCCTCCGGCGCCTCGGGCGCCACCCCGCGCTCGCGGGCCGCACCGACGACGTCGACCAGCTTGCGGAAGAACCACTGCGAGGCACCGGCCGGGGTGTCCGGCCCGCGGTCGGCCGCGTTGAACTCGATCATCCTGCGCATCGCCGCCCGGAAGTCCGGGTCCTGCAGCAGTTCGGCGAGCTCCACCCAGGCGTCCACCTGCTCGGGGCCGGGTTCGTCGGGCAGTGCCACCCCGAGGCTCCGGGTGCGCTCCCGGATCCAGGGGTCGGCCGTGTCCAGCCCCTCGAAGATCTCCTCCACGAAGTCGTCCACGATCCGCTGCCGTTCGGCGGCCGACAGCCGTGCCAGTCTGTTCATCAGGGTCATCTCCTCCGCGTTCGATCCACGTCGCGCCACCGTCGACAGCACCGCGCGGGTCACCTTCAGCGAGCGGATCTGCGCGTCCAGCGCCGCCACGTGCGTCTCGGCGACCTCCGCCACGGTCCGCTCGCCGGAGAGCACCTGGCGAACGTGCCCCAGGCCGAGCCCCAGCTCGCGCAGGGTGCGGATCAGCTCCAGGCGGGCGAACGACTCGGCGTCGTAGAGCCGGTAGCCGCCCGCGGAGCGGGTCACCGGGGTGAGCACGCCCTCGTCGGACCAGTAGCGGATGGTGCGCACGGTCAGCCCGGTGGCCTTCGCCAGCTCGCCGATGGTGAGAAGTCCGGTGCCGTCGTCGATCATGTCTGCGAGTGTGGGCCTTCCAGTGGGTGGAGACTCAAGGAGCACGGTGACAGAGACCCTGCGGGACATTCTGGACGCGGCGGCCCAGGGTGTCTTCCCGCCGCCCGACGGCCGTACGACGGTCGTACCGCAGCCCTCCCCGCGGGACGCCGGGGTGCTCTCCTTCACCGCGCACTCGGTCGTCTTCGTCGACGAGGACCCGGAGTGGGTGTACGACACGCTGCGCGCCACCCCCAGCGATCCGCTGGCCGCGACGATGAACTCGCGCTTCCTGACCGCCCTGATGGACCGCACCGGGCGCGAACAGGAGACGATCGACGCGCTGCTGGTGGCCGGCCCGCTGCCCGGCCGACCGGAACTGCCGCTGACCGAGCTCACCGGCCCCGACCACTCCCGGGTCGCCTACGCCCGCAACCGGCGCGAGGAGGTGCGCGCCTGGGCTGCGGACGGCGGGGTGGTGGTGCTCGGCCGGGGCGTCGCGGGACGCCTGGAGGTCTCGGTGGAGGTGGACCAGGGGGTACGGCAGCGGGGGCTTGGCCGGGCCCTGGTGACCGCCGCCCGGCAGCTCGCGGACGAGCCGTTGTGGGCGCAGGTCGCGCCGGGGAACGCCCGCAGCGTCCGGGCGTTCCAGGCGGCCGGCTACGTGCAGGTGGGCGCGGAGGCACTGCTGCTCAAGGCCTGAGGCCCGAGGCGCTGCCGCTCAAGGCCCGAGGCCCGAGGGCCCGGCCTCCCTCAGCCTCACCCGGCCTCAGCGGAAGATGCCGGTGTGGCCGAGCGAGTAGCGGCCCGGCTGCGGGTAGACGGCGAGTCCGTGCGGGCCGCTGCCGACGTGGATGCGGGCCAGTTCGGCGCCGGTG
Source organism: Streptomyces sp. NPDC104761 (assembly GCF_055583445.1). Classification (NCBI taxonomy): domain Bacteria; kingdom Bacillati; phylum Actinomycetota; class Actinomycetes; order Kitasatosporales; family Streptomycetaceae; genus Streptomyces; species Streptomyces sp. NPDC104761. The sequence continues at coordinate 325,310 of NZ_JBVJNZ010000012.1, forward strand.
CGGGTGTCGATGGCGTACACCTCGGAGTTGTAGCGGCCGGAGAGCCACAGCACCTTGCCGTCCGCCGAGACCCCGCCCATGTCGGGGCTGCCGCCGCCGGGCAGCCGCCACTTCCCGGTCAGCCGGTTCTGCGCGAAGTCGAAGAGGGAGATGGTGCCCTCACCCCGGTTGGAGATGTACATCACGCGGGAGTCGCGGCTGACGTACAGGCCGTGCGCGCCCTTGCCGGTGGCCATGAAGGTCGGCCTGGTGAAGGCGTCGCCGTCCAGGATCCACACCCCGTCGGCCATCATGTCGGCGATGTAGAACCGCTTGCCGTCCGGCGAGACCTTGACGTCCTGCGGCATGGCGCCGTGGTACGGCAGCTTCTCCTGCCGGAGCACCTTCATCTGCTCCGTGTCCACCTTGAGCACTTCGCCGCTGAACTCGCAGGACACGATGAAGTACCGGCCGTCGAGGGAGAAGTCGGCGTGGTTGACGCCGTAGCAGCTGACCGGGACGGCCTTGACGGTCCGCATGGTGTGCGCGTCCCGGAAGACCAGCTGGCGGTCGTTGGAGGCCATCACGATCGCGTACCTGCCGTTGGGCGTGAAGTACAGGTTGTACGGGTCGTGCACGGCGACCGGCTTGCCGGCCCGGCCGGTCCTCGGGTCGATGGGGGTGAGGCTGTTGCCGAGGTCGTTGTTGACCCACAGGGTCTTCAGGTCCCAGGACGGCACGACGTGCTGCGGCTGCCGGCCGACCGGGATGGTCCCGATCACCCGGTACGTCTTCGGGTCGATGACCGTGACCGTGTCGGAGTTGGTGTTCGGGACGTACACCAGGGACGGGAAGCCCTTGACCACGGGCGAGAGGTTGCCGGGGCGGTCGGCGGCGTACACGTCCTTCGGGTCCAGGACCGGGGGCATCCCCGGCAGTACGTCGACGGCCGGCTCCGCCTTCTTCACCGGCGGCTGCACGGCCGCGGTGGTGCCGGCGGCCGGTGCGGCCGGGCTCTCGGAGCCGCCGCTGCACGCGGGCAGCAGGGCCAGGACGGCGAGGACGGCACCGGCGGACAGCAGACGGGCGGCGTTCGTGGTTCGCATCAGCTGAGCAGCTCCGTGGTGGTGACCGCGCGCAGTCCACGGCGGTTCAGTTCTTGGAGGACGGCGGGGAGGGCGGCGACCGTGTCCGGATAGCCGAAGTGCATGCTCACCACCGAGCCGCCCGTGACCTCCGCGAGCACCTTGCGGGTGATGGCCGACGCGCCCGGCCGGGTGTAGTCGAGCGAGTCGACGTCGTACGACAGCACGTGCGGGTAGCCGGCCTCGGCCGCGAGCCGGGCGACGAGTGGGGAGGCGGTCGGCGTCCTCGAGGGACGGAACCAGGTCCCGATCGATCCGGTGAGCCGCCTGAGCCGCTGCGCGCAGTCGGTGATCTCCTTGCGGGCGTCCGCCTCCGCCATGGCGTTGATGGCGACGTGCCGCTGGGTGTGGTTGCCCAGGTCGTGGCCGCCGTCCAGGATGCGGCGCGCCATGGCGGGATACGCGTCGAGCCAGCTGCCGACGGCCAGCACCGTGAGGTGGGCGCCGTGCTGCTCGGCGGTGCGCAGGAGCTGGTCGGCGAGGGTGGGGTCGCCCTGGCCGTGGAAGGTGAGGGCGACGGAGGCGGTGGTGCGGGGGCCGTGGGTGACCTGGAAGGGGAACCGGTGGGGGGAAGCCGACGGTGCGGTGGGGCTGGTGGTGGCAGGGGGTGCTGCGGTGGCCGTACCGGTGGTGCCGCAACCGGTGACGAAGGCGCCTCCGGCGGTGAGGGCGGCGCCTGCGCGGAGGAGGTCGCGTCGGGGGGTGGGGGTCACCTGCACTATTTAAGGGTGCACAGGTAAGAAAATTGGCTATTGACCCGAAAAGGGTTGTTCTTGCACGTTGCAGCCGGCGGGGACTGGTCGCGCCCTCCCCGCGCCCCTGAAGGGGCGCGTTTCGGTGGGCCTATCGATCAGCCACCCGCATCTCGAACCACGTCGTCTTTCCTCTCGGCAGCAGATCAACGCCCCAGCGGTCCGCCAGCTTGTCCACCAGGAACAGGCCGCGGCCGCTGATGTCGGTCTCCTGAACCGGCATCAGGCAGGGCAGGCCGCGCGACGGATCACGCACCTCCACCCGGATCCAGCCGGGGCGGCGGCGCATCCGCAGGCCGAACACCCGGGCACCGGTGTGCCGTACGGCGTTGCCCACCAGTTCGGAGACGAGTAAGACCACGTCCTCCGTCATCCTGGGGCTGAGCCGCCACTGGCGGAGGACGACGACCTGGGCGAGCCGGCGGGCGGTCGCCGCGGACTCGGGGCGGGACGGCAGCGGAACCTCCGCGTCCGTCGGATTGCCGAACAGTTCGATCGCCTTGAGCGCCCGCTCGTCCTCGACCGCAGGCGACCAGCGCGCCGCGGCCGCACGGCTGTGTCCCCGCGGCTGTTCGATGCCCTCCAGCCCCGCCATGCCCCCATCATGGCCGTCGCGAGCGCCCTCCGTGGCCGTTCCCGGGGAATACGCCCCCGCAAAGCTTCCATCCGTCACCGGGTGATCGGCATATGCCATCGGCATTCCGAAGGCATCGGAAGCCGGTCCGACCTGCGAAGACGTTCCATCTCCGGGCAATCGCCAGACCCCCTCGACAAGGCGGGCTTAGGGTTGCCTTAAGGTTCCCATAATCCGCCCCATCGGGGGACCCGGAATCAGACATCGCGTCAATTGCAAGGGGTTCGGGGCTTTCACAGCAGGGCGAAGATCACAGGAACTTGGCCTTGCCCGGCCCCTCCTCGACGAAACTGCGCATCCCGCGCTCGCGGTCCTCGGTCGCGAACAGTCCCGCGAACCAGTTCCGTTCGACGGCGAGCCCGGTCTCCAGGTCGGCTTCCAGGCCGGTGTCGATCGCCTCCTTGGCGGCCCGCAGCGCGATCGCCGGCCCCTGCGCGAGCTTCGCCGCCCAGGCGTGTGCCTCGGTGTAGACGTCGGCGGCGGGCACGACCCGGTCGACGAGTCCGATGGCGAGCGCCTCGTCGGCCTTGACCATACGGCCCGTGAAGATCAGGTCCTTGGCCTTGGACGGGCCGATCAGCCGCGGCAGCCGCTGGGTGCCGCCGGCTCCCGGGATGAGCCCGAGGAGGATCTCGGGCTGCCCGAGCTTGGCGTTGTCGGCGGCGATGCGGTAGTCCGCACAGAGGGCGAGCTCGCAACCGCCGCCGAGCGCATAGCCGGTGACGGCGGCGACGACCGGCTTGGGAATCCGGGCGACGGCGCTGAAGGAGTCCTGGAGGGAACGGGACCGCAGAACCATGGCCGCGTGGTCCATGTTCTGCATTTCCTTGATGTCGGCCCCGGCCGCGAAGACCTTCTCACCGCCGTACACGACGACGGCACGCACGTCCTCGCGCCGGGTGGCCTCCTCCGACAGCTCCTTGATCCGGTCCTGGGTGGCGACGTCCAGCGCGTTCATGGGCGGCCGGTCGAGGCGGATCGTGCCCACGCCTGCCGAGACTTCGAGGGTTACAGTCATGCCTCGCAGGTTAGCGGGCGTTCACCACCCCTGGCTCAGGGGCGCGGGGCTGTATCGACCTGCGGCTGCGCCGCGTGAGCGCGAACGACCCCACCGGCCCGCAGCCGACGAACTACTTGGTCCATTCCTTCCAGGACATGTTCCACCCGTTGAGCCCGTTGTCGGGCGACACCGTCCGGTCGTTGGAGTTCTTCACCGTCACCACGTCGCCGATGATCGAGTGGTCGAAGAACCAGGCAGCGGGCAACGCGCGGTCACCGCCACCCCGGATGTCCCGGAGGCCGACGCACCCGTGGCTCGCGTTGTAGTTGCCGAACGCGTCGCCACCCCAGTAGTTGCCGTGGATGAACGTCCCGGACGTGGTCAGCCGCATCGCGTCCGGCACGTCCTTGATGTCGTACTCGCCGCCGTAGCCGACCGTCTCGCCGTTCATGCGCGTCACGCGCAGCTTCTCGCTGATGACCATCTGGCCGTTCCACGTGTCGTAGCCCGGCTTGCCGGTCGTGACCGCGAGGGTCTTCACGACCTTGCCGTCCTGCATGACCTTCATCGTGTGCTTCTTGGCGTCGACGACGGACACCTGGTTGCGGCCGATCGTGAACTTCACGGTCTTGGCCTGCTCGCCGTACACCCCGGCGCGGCCCTCGACGCCGTCGAGGTTGAGGGAGACGGTGACCTTCGTGCCGGACTTCCAGTAGTTCTCGGGGCGGAAGTCGAGCCGGTCGTTGCCGAACCAGTGGCCCTCGACGTCGACCGCGGGCTCGGTCTTGATGGTGATCGCCTTCTCCACCGCGGCCGGGTCGGTGATGCCCCGGGTGAAGTGGACGGAGAACGGCATGCCGACACCGACCGTGGAACCGTCCTCCGGCGTGAAGTAGCCGATGAACGTGTTCTTCGGGGTGAGCGTCGTGAAGCTGGAGTCCTCCGCCGACTCACGTCCGTCGGCGTCCTTCGCCACCGCGTGCACCGTGTACTTCGTGGAGCTGGCGAGGTGCGTCGAGGGCGTCCAGCTGGCGCCGTCCGCCGCGATCGCCCCGGCTATCTCCTTGCCCTTGGCGTCCTTGACCTCGACGTCGGTCAGCTTGCCCTTGGCGGCACTGACCTTGAGCGCACCGCTGGTGTCCACGCCGGTCGCGCCGGACTTGGGGCTGATGCTGACGGTCGCCACGGACTGCTTGCTCGCCTGGGTGGTGGCGTCCGTGGCCTTGCCCTGGTCCGCCCCCTTGTCGGAAGAGCCGCCCCCGCCGCAGGCGGTGACGGCCATGAGCAGGACGCCGGCGACGACCGCCATTCCCTGCTTCCTCCGCGCCCCCCGAACCGACGCCCCCGATATCGGCCGCTCGTTCAAAGTCGTTCTCCCCTCCCAGGGCCTGGTCAGGCCCGCCCCGGCGCGTCAGGCGCGCGCATTGGCGCATAGTAACCGCAGGGTTTTGAGCTTGGTGTTGGGCGAATGTCACCGTTGCGTCGCAACTTCTCGCCCCCCACCGGCCCGCTCCCACCTGGTTACTTGACCGCGCTGCCCGCCTTCCACTCCTTCCACCCCATGTTCCATCCCCCGAGCCCATTGTCGGGAGCGACCGTTTTGTCCTTGCTGTTGACGACTTCGACCACGTCACCGATGAGGCTGCGGTCGTAGAACCAGCCCGCGGGCGTGTCCGAGCTGCCGCCCTTCACGTCGCGCAGGCCCACGCAGCCGTGGCTGACGTTGACGCGGCCGGGGGCGTCCGGCGCCCAGTAGTTGCCGTGCAGGAAGGTGCCGGAGTCGGTCAGCTTGAGGGCGTGCGGGACGTCGGGGATGTCGTACTCGCCGCCGAAGCCGACGGTGCGGCTGTTCATGCGGGTCACGTCGTGCATCTCCATCACCACCATCTTCCCGTTGTAGGTGGTGTGCTCGGGCGCCCCCGCGGTGATGGGCACGGTGGCGAGCAGCTCGCCGTCCCGGCGGACCTCCATGGTGTGGGCGGCCGCGTCGACGAGGGAGACCTGGCTGCGGCCGACGGTGAAGGTGAACGTCTTGGACTGGAGGCCGTAGACACCGGGGGCGCCCTCGACGTCACGGAGGTTCAGGCCGACCGTGACGACCGTGCCGGGCTGCCAGTAGTTCTCCGGGCGGAAGTCGAGGCGGTTCCTGCCGAACCAGTGCGGGCGGATCTCGACCGCGGGCCTGGCGGTGACCTGGATGGCGCGTTCGACGGCGGCGCGGTTCTCGATGTCGCGGCTGAAGGCGAGGGAGACGATCATGCCGGTGCCGACGGTGGCCCGGTTCTCCGGGGTGACGTACCCGATGAAGCGTTCGTCGGGGACGAGCGTGGTGAAGGTGGTGTGGCGGGCCGAGCGGTGGCCGTCGCCGTCCAGGGCGACCGCGTCGACGGTGTACTTGGCGGCGAGCGCGAGTTTCGGGTCGTCGGGCCGCCAGGTCCTGCCGTCCGCGGCGATGTGCCCGGGGACCGGGGAGTCCTGGGCGTCCTGGGACCTGACCACGCTGACGGACTCCAGGCGGCCGCTCGGCACCCGTACCGTGAGCCGGTCGCCGGGCCGTACGGTCCTGGTGCCGTCGTCCGGGGAGATGCGGATGACGTCCTCGGGTGCCGCGGGTCTGCCGCCGAGGACGTGGTCGATGCCGAGCCCGTCCGTGCCGTCCGAGGTGCAGCCGGCGGCTCCCGCCAGCAGCCCCGCCCATGTCAGTGCCGCGGCCAACGCGGCCCCCGCGCGCCGTGCGCGCCCTTGTGGATGCCTCACGTGCGGCTCAACGAGCGGGCATGCCCCTGGGAAACGTGAGTGCGACGCCGGCACTGGGCAGAACAGAGGGAAGGACGACGAGCTGGGGAGCCGCCGTGCCCGTGCGCGAGCCGTCGCGGGCACGTCCGTAGCGAGCCGCCGACCGTGCCCGGGACCGGGAGTCCGGGCGCCGTCGGCTGCTCGCACGCGGGTGGCGCGCCCCGGTGGTCGGCGAGCCGCGGGACACAAAAAGGGGCCGACAGGTGACGAGCGCAGCCGAGCAGCAGGGGGCACCGGCGCGGGCCCCGAGGGCGGACGGCGCCACGGCGCACGCCCCCGCGGTGACCGGGCCCGCAACGAACGGGCCCGCCGTGAACGGGACGCCCCTCCCCGTCCCGGCGGCGTGGCCGGGGGCGTCGACACCGCTCGGCGCCCGGTTCCGGGTCGGTCCTGACGGGGTGGCGGGCACCAACTTCGCCCTGTGGGCGGCCGGCGCGGAGGCGGTCAGGCTCTGCCTCTTCGACGAGCAGGGGCGGGAGACCCGCATCCCGCTGACCGAACTCACGCACGAGATCTGGCACGGGTTCGTGCCCGGCGTGCTGCCGGGGCAGCGGTACGGCTACCGGGTCGACGGCCGCTGGGACCCGTGGACCGGCGCCCGCTGGAACCCGGCGAAGCTGCTCCTCGACCCGTACGCGCGGGCGGTGGACGGTGAGTTCGCGCTGCCGCCCGAGGTGTACGGGCACGTCCGGGACTGGCCGGACCAGCAGGTCGCCGACACCGTCCGGGACGACCGCGACTCGGCGCCGTACGTCCCCAAGGGCGTGGTCGTCCACGATGACGACGACTGGTCCGACGACCACCGCCCGAAGACCCCGTGGGCGGACTCCGTCATCTACGAGCTGCACGTGCGCGGCTTCACCAGGCTGCATCCCGGGATACCCGAGGAACTCCGCGGCACCTACGCGGGCCTGGCCCACCCGGCCGCCGTGGACCACCTCGTCGGCCTCGGCGTGACGGCCGTGGAGCTCCTCCCCGTCCACCAGTTCGCCCACGAGGACCACCTGCTCAGGCGCGGCCTGAAGAACTACTGGGGCTACAACTCCATCGGCTACTTCGCCCCGCACGCCGCCTACGCCGCCTCCGGTACGACGGGACAGCAGGTCGGCGAGTTCAAGCGGATGGTGCGGGCGCTGCACGCGGCCGGGATCGAGGTCATCCTCGACGTGGTCTACAACCACACCGCGGAGGCGGGCGAGCTGGGCCCGACGCTCTCCCTGAAGGGCATCGACAACCGGGGCTACTACCGCCTCCAGGACCACGACGCCCGGCGCTTCGCGGACTACACCGGCTGCGGCAACACCCTGCACGTGGTCCGCCCGCACGTGCTGCGCCTCATCACCGACTCGCTCCGCTACTGGGTCACCGAGATGGGCGTGGACGGCTTCCGCTTCGACCTCGCCGCGGCGCTGGCCCGCTCGATGCACGACGTCGACATGCTCTCCCCCTTCCTCGCCGTGATCGCCCAGGACCCGGTGCTGCGCCGGGTGAAGCTGATCGCCGAGCCCTGGGACGTCGGCTCGGGCGGTTACCAGGTAGGCGCCTTCCCACCCCTGTGGACCGAGTGGAACGACCGCTACCGCGACGCCGTGCGCGACTTCTGGCGCGGCGCCCTCCCGGACGTCCGCGACCTCGGCTACCGCCTCTCGGGCTCCAGCGACCTCTACGCCTGGGGCGGCCGCCGCCCCTACGCCTCCGTCAACTTCGTCACCGCCCACGACGGTTACACGCTGCGGGACCTGGTGTCGTACGAGCGCAAGCACAACGAGGCCAACGGCGAGCAGAACCGGGACGGCTCCGGCGACAACCGGTCCTGGAACTGCGGCGCGGAGGGCGAGACGGACGACGAGGGCGTACGCGCGCTGCGCAGGCGCCAGTTGCGGAACCTCCTCACCACCCTCCTCCTCTCGACGGGCGTCCCGATGCTGGTCGCCGGCGACGAACTGGGCCGCACCCAGGGCGGCAACAACAACGCCTACTGCCAGGACAACGACATCAGCTGGCTGGACTGGAGCCTGCTCGACGACCCCGCCTGGCGGCCCCTGTTCGACCTCACCTCCCGCCTCATCCGGCTCCGCCACCGCCACCCGGTGCTGCGCCGCCGCGCCTTCTTCTCCGGCCGCGCGCACTCGGCGGACGGCCTGCGCGACCTGGCCTGGTTCACGGCCCACGGCGAGGAGATGACCGCGGGCGACTGGTACGCGCCCGCCGCCACCCTCGGCATGTTCCTCTCCGGCCGGGACATACCCGGCCGCGACGACCGCGGCGCCCCCGTCCTCGACGACAGCTTCCTCACCGTCCTGCACGCCGGCGCCCGCCCGACCCGGTTCGTCCTGCCGGGCCCGCCGTGGGCACGACGCTACGAGGTACTGGTCGACACCTCACTGGAGGACCAGCACGCGGAACCGGCAGTGGTCCACGAGTCGGGGACGACGATCACGGTGCCGGGACGCGCGGTGCTCTTGCTGAGAGTGGCCGACTGAAGCATCCAGCCCGACGATCGCCACCGGGTTCCTCCCGGACCCGCGCTAGGCTCCGGGAGCGAAGGACTGCGGGCCGAGTGCCCGCAAAGCGGCCAGTACCGCCCTTGTCCGGGGAACTTCGTGGGTGCGGTAGACGCCTGTTCCCCCGAGATGCGCCAGAACCGTGAAGAAGCCTTCGGCGGTGCGGAACTCGTCCTCGAAGAGGCTGAAGGCGTGCGGCAGGGAGTGACAGATGGGAAGGCCCAGCCGCCGAAGCCGGAACGTGTTCAGGAGGGCACGGCCCTGATAGTGCACACGGGTGTCGGCGGATATGTGCCTGTCGTGGGAGAAGCCGATGCCGGGGTCGATGACGATGTGTTCGACTCCGGCCGAGCGGGCGTGGTCCACGCGTCTCTCGAAGTACTCGAGCATTCTCGGGACGGGATCCTGGTCCATGCCCTTGGCGCGCACGTCCCGGGAGTTCCTCCCCTCGACATGGCACAGGACGACTGCCGCTCCGTGGTCGGCCAGCACGGGGAACATCTCGCCGTCCGATGCCAACCCGCCCGAGTAATTGACCACGAGCGCCCCCGCGTCCAGGCACGACCGGGCAACGGCAGGCTCGTACGTCTCGACCGACACGGCGATGCCTTCCGAGGCGAGCACCTCCACGACCGGCACCAGGGCGGCCACCTGCTCCGCCACGGAGACCTGTCGCGTGCGGGGATTGCTCGACTCGGCGCCGATGTCGACGATGTCGGCGCCCTGTGCCGCGAGGATGCGGCCCTTCCGGACAGCGGACCCGGTCGAGGTCGCGACGCTCTCCCGATAGGTGGAGTCCGGAGAGAGGTTGACGCATCCCATGATGGCGGGGGTGGTGTCGACATCGATTTCCCGGTCCCCCAGTCGAAGCGGTTCGACCGGTAAGGAGAGGTCGGCCTCGAATCGCCGTGCCAGATCTGCCAGGTGAGCAAGGGAAATCATCCGACCCCATTCCTGTACGACCGCCCGGGAAGCACCGTGCTAACCCAGAATCCCCCGCTGATACCCCGTCGCCACCGCGGCCGCGCGGTCGTTGACGCCGAGTTTGGCGTAGAGGTGGGTGAGGTGGGTCTTGACTGTGGCCTCGCTGATGAAGAGTTCGCGGGCGATCTCGCGGTTGGAGGTGCCCCGGGCGACGAGGGTCAGGACTTCGCGTTCGCGGGCGGAGAGTGGCTCGTTGGCGGGGGCGGTGGGGGTGCGGACGGCGGAGACCAGGCGGGAGGCGACGGCCGGGGAGAGGACGGTGCGGCCCTGGGCGGCGGCGCGGACGGCGGTGAAGAGTTCCTCGCGCGGGGCGTCCTTGAGGAGGTAGCCGGTCGCGCCCGCCTCGATCGCGGGGAGGGTGTCGGAGTCGGTGTCGTACGTGGTGAGGACGAGGACCTTGGCGCGGGCGCCACGCCGGGTGAGTTCGCGGATCGCGTCGACCCCGCCGCCGCCCGGCATGCGGAGGTCCATGAGGACCACGTCGGGGTCCAGGGTGCCGGCGAGCGTGACGGCTTCGGCGCCGTCGGACGCCTCGCCGAGGACCGTGAAGCCGGGGGCGGACTCGAACATGCCGCGCAGGCCGTCGCGGACCACGGGGTGGTCGTCGACGATGAGCAGCGAGATCGGGGGCTCAGTTGTCATGGCGGACCAACGGTACGCGCGCCGACAGCGCGGTGCCGAGCCCCGGTTCGGACTCCACGGTCAGGGAGCCGGCGATCCGCTCGGCGCGGGCCCGCATGCCGTCCAGGCCGAAGCCGCCGGCGCGACTGCGGGCGGGCACGGCGAGCAGGTCGAAGCCGGTGCCGTCGTCGCGGATGTCGAGGATGACCTCGCCGCCCGGGAAGTCGCCGAGGAAGGAGAGGGTGACGCCGACCCGGGAGGCCCGCGCGTGCCGGGCGGCGTTGGACAGCGCCTCCTGGACGATGCGCAGGAGGGTGGCCGCGACCTCCTCGTGGAGTTGCTCGGCGGTACCGGTGACGGTGAACTCGGCGCGTATGCCCGTCCGTTCACCCCACTCGGCGACCGTCTTCCGCAGCGCCTCGGGCAGCCCGTCGTGCTCCAGCGCGGCCGGGGCCAGGTTGTGCACGGAACGGCGGGCCTCGCCCAGGCTGTGCCGGGCCAGCGTCAGGGCGCGGTCCACATGCTCCTGGGCCAGTGCAGGATCGGGGGTGTTGGTGACGACCTGGAGCTGGGCGATGATCCCGGCGAGGCCCTGGGCGATGGTGTCGTGGATCTCGGCGGCGAGCCGGCGGCGCTCGTCGGCGACCCCGGCCTCCCGCGCCTGGAGGAGGAGCTGGGCGTGAAGTGCCGCGTTCTCGTCGAGGGCCTGGCGCAGGGCGGCGATGGTCTCGGTGCGCTCCCGGGACCGCTCCTTCTCCTGCTCGTTGAGGTGCGCGATCCCCACCTGGAGAGCGGAGTTGACGGCCAGCAGCACGGCGAACAGACCCCACTGGAGCACGCTGCGGAGCGGCATCCCGCCCGTCTGCGCACCGGCCACGGTGACCGCGCTCGCCAGCAGCCCCAGCCGTCGCCACCGCCGCGGCAGCAGCTCGTCGGCGTCCATGTAGCCGGAGGCGGCGTAGAACGCGAAGAACGGGCTGAGCCAGGTGAGCACGAAGGCGAGGGCCCAGCGGAGCGCGTAGTAGGCGCTCCCGGCCGCGGAGGGCGTACGGCCGCGGTCGGTCCGGCGGGACCGCGTGCCGTGCCACCACAGCTGCAGCCCGACCGCGGCACCGACCAGGGACCATGCGGTCAGCCACGTCGCCCGGGGGGTGCCGGGGTCGGCGGAGACGACCCCGAGGACGATGCTGACCCCGAGGAACCCGTACGGGCCCCAGGTGTGCAGCTGCTCCCAGCGCCGGTCGATCCGGTCGTCGTCCGCGGTCATGTCCCCAGTCTGCATGCCGGGCCGTCTCCTACTCCCAGCGGAACCAGCGGGCGGCGCCCGCCGTCAGCAGGACCGTCCACAGCGCGAGGACGCCCAGGTGCTCCCAGCCGGGCCAGTGGCCGGCGGCGGCGCGGTCCAGGGCGCGGGCCGCCGCGCCGAAGGGGGTCAGCTGCACCACCCGGGCCATGGCGTGCGGCATCTCCTGGACCGGGATCCACACGCCCGCGCAGAACATCATCGGGAAGAACACCGCCGAGCCGATCGCGCCCGCGATCTTCGTGGTGCGGGACAGCGCCGAGACGACCGAGCCGAGGGCGAGGGCGGCCGCGGCCGCGAGGAGCAGGGCGAGGAGGTACCCGGCGGGCTGCTTCGGGAGGCGTACGTCGAAGGCGAGCCGGCCGACGAGGAGGGCCAGCAGCGCCGCGCCCAGCGCGACCGTGCCCTGCACCACCATCTGCGCGGACAGCAGCGCGGAGGGCCGTACGGGGGTGAGCCGCATCCGGCGCAGGATGCCCCGCTCCCGGTGGCCGGTGAGCGCCTGGGGCAGGGTCTGCACCCCGGCCATGATCAGGGCGATCAGCACCGCGACGGGGACGTACGCGTCGACCGGGCGCAGTCCGCCCAGGGACGTGTCGGCCTCCCGGAAGGAGGGGATCGAGCCGAGGATCACCAGCAGCAGGGTCGGGAACAGGAAGACCCAGAAGACGGCGCCGGGTTCGCGGCGGAACAGGCGGAACTCGGTGCGCAGGACGGCGGTGTTCATGCTGCTTCCTCCTTCGTCAGGTCGAGGAACGCGTCGTCGAGGGTGGCGTCCACGACCCGGAGCTGGTGGGCGGTGATGTGGTGCCTGGCGAGCAGGGTGATGACGGCGTTGACGGTCTCGTCGGTGCCGGAGAGCGTGATCCGGCCGTCCTTGTGCTCGACGGAGGCGAGGGCGGGGAGGGCGGCGAGGTCGTGGTCGTCCAGGGGTGCGGACGGGGTGAAGCTGATGACGGTGGCGCCGGCGCTGCGGCGGATCAGCCCGGCCGGGGTGTCGAGGGCGGCCACCCGCCCCTTGTCGATCACCGCGATCCGGTCGCAGAGCCGCTGCGCCTCCTCCATGAAGTGGGTGACGAGCAGGACGGTGACGCCGCGGTCCCGGACGTCCTCGATCAGCTTCCAGGTGTCCCGCCGGGCCCGCGGGTCCAGCCCGGTGGTCAGTTCGTCGAGGACGACGATCCGCGGGTTCCCGATCAACGCCAGTGCGATGAGGAGCCGTTGCTTCTGCCCGCCCGACAGCTTGCCGAACCGGGTGGCGAGTGTGCCGGTGAGCCCGAGGCGTTCGGCGAGCGGCGCCCACTCGAGCGGGTCCGGATAGAAGGAGGCGTACAGCTCAAGGGCCTCGCGGACGGTGAGCTTGGGCTGCAGCTCGCTCTCCTGGAGCTGGGCGCCGAGGACGCGGGCGACCTCGTCGTGGTCGGCGACGGGATCGAGCCCGGCGACCCGGACCCGCCCCGCGTCGGGCACCCGCAGCCCCTCCACGCACTCCACGGTGGTGGTCTTGCCTGCGCCGTTCGGCCCGAGGATCCCGAAGATCTCGCCTTCCTCGACGGCGAGACTCACCCCGTCCACGACGGCCCGGCCGCCGTAGGACTTGCGCAGGTCTGTCACTTCGATGTGGGTTGGCATGTTCCGAGGGTCCCGTCCGGCCCGGGTCCGCCACATCGGCCGCTCCGCTCGAACCGCCATCAACCGATCGGCTGATGCCGCGGATCCACCCGTACGACCCCTCGAACGCCCAGGTCGTACGACCAACGGCCGACTCCGGTCCGGCCAAAACTCGGTGGGCGTTGTCAGTGCCGATCCGTAGGCTCGCCCCTGATGCCTCCGACACGTGCAACCACCAAGGACCGGTCCGCCGTCCGCACCCTGCTGCGCCTGTGGCCGTACGTACGGCCGGTGCGGGTGCGGCTGTCCATCGCCGCGTTCGTGGCGATCGTCGCCTCCTGTACGGGGCTCGTCATCCCCCTCGTCCTCAAGTGGATGGTGGACGGCCCGGTGGCCGACCGCGACCCGGCCGGGGTGTGGCTCGGCGCGCTGTACCTGCTGCTGCTCGGCATCGCGGAAGCACTCCTCTTCGGTCTGCGCCGCTGGCTGGTCGCCAGACCGCTCTCGCGCGTCGAGGCGGGGATGCGGGCGGACCTGTACGGCCATCTCCAGCGCCTGCCGGTCGCCTTCCACGACCGGTGGGCCTCGGGCCAGCTGCTCTCCCGGGCCACCACCGACCTGATGCTGCTCCGCATGTTCCTCGCCTTCCCGCTGACCTTCCTCCTGGTGAACGGGGTGACGATCCTCGTCGGCGTGCTGATCATGCTGGCCCAGGACTGGACGCTGGGCCTGGTCATCCTCGGCCCCACGATCCCGGTGATCTGGACCTGCGTGATCTTCGAGAAGCGGTACGCGGAGGTGGCGCGGCTCGCCCAGGACCAGGTCGGCGACCTGACGACGGTGGTCGAGGAGAGCGTGCTCGGCATCCGCATCATCAAGGGCTTCGGCCGGCACCGCAGCCAGGCGCACGCGTTCCGCGAACTGGTGCGGACCCTGCGGGGCACGGAGCTGCGCAAGGCGCGGATGCTGGCGATGATCTGGGGCGTCATCGTGACGCTGCCGGAGGTGGCGATCGGGGCGGCGCTGCTGTGGGGCTCGATCCAGGTCGCGGAGGGCGGGCTGAGCGCGGGCACGCTGGTGGCGTTCCTGTCGACGGCGCTGGCACTGAGATGGCCGGTGGAGTCGATCGGGTTCCTGCTGGCGATGAGCCAGGAGGCGGCGACGGCGACGGAACGCTTCTTCGAGGTGCGGGACGCGGTCCCGGAGGACGCCGGTTCGGGGGGGGGGGGGGGGGGGGGGGGGGGGGGGGGGGGGGGGGGGGGGGGGGGGGGGGGGGGGGGGGGGGGGGGGGGGGGGGGAGGGGGGGGGGGGG
>NZ_JBVJNZ010000013.1:0-6383 GCF_055583445.1 Streptomyces sp. NPDC104761
ACCCACCGCACAACAATATACACCGCACATAAACAAACACACCCCCCCCCCTCCGTCCCCCCCCTTCCCGCCCCTCTCCCCGGCCTGTCGTCGCCCCCCCCCCCCCCCCCCCCCCCCACCGTACTGTTCGAGGGGTCAGGAGACGGTCACGTCGTCGTAGTAGGTGTAGGTCGCGTCACCCGCGTAGTTGTCGTCGTGGTTGGTGAGGGTGAGCGTGTACGTGTGGCCCGGGGTCACGGTGCCGGAGACCTGCTTCCAGCCCGCACCCTGGGTGCAGGTCTTGGCGAGCAGCGTCGTGGTGGTGCCGGCCGTGGTGTCCTGGAGGGTGGCCGTCGCCCAGTCGTAGGTCACCGTGTCCGGGCAGGTGACGTCGTACCAGAAGGAGACCTTGCTGGTGCCGGACGGGGCGGTGAAGGACTGGGAGACCGAGGAGGCGTTCGTCGGGCTGGTCGAGCCGACCAGCGCGCCGTAGCTGCCGCTGTGCGCCGCCGAGGCGGTGACGGAGGTGCTGCCGCTGGTGGTCCAGCTCGACAGGCTGCCGGTCTCGAAGGTGCCGTTGGTGAGGGTGCCGCCACCGCCGCTGCCGCCGCCGCCGACGATCGCGTGGGAGATGGCGCAGCTGTTGGTGTCGTTGGACCAGCTGGCCTGCTCGGCGAAGGTACCGGTGCCCATGGTGACGTTGGCCGCCCCACCCGTGCTGCCGGGCGAGAGCCAGGCGCATTCGTCGGAGTTCTCCTGGCCGTCGTACGAGCTGCCGGTGTGGTTGGTCCAGCCGCCGGCCGGGTTCTGGTCGGACATCATCTCGTGCCATTCGTGGCCGAGCGTCATGGTCCAGCCGTCGAGCGTGCCGGGCGAGTTGACGAATCCGACGCCGCAGCCGGAGCCGGAGTCCATGTTGTACGGCTGGTTGCTGAACGCGATGTCCCCGTAGGAGGAGGACACCGCACCGCCGGTGAGCGTGCTGTCGCCGTTGTAGTCGTGCCAGGCGCAGTACTGGCCCTGGTAGCTGTCCGGGTTGGTGTTGTGCGGCGAGAGGACTACGTAGTAGGCGTCACGGTTGGACGCGGCTGTGGTGTTGCCGAAGTGTCCGGCCGCCTTGACGGCTTCGGCGCCGAGCTGGTGCCCGGTCGCGGCGCTCGGCGAGGCCGCCGAGTTGTCGTACCACACGCCGGACAGCACGCCGCCGCTCTGGTACGGGATGAAGTTCGCGTTGGACGGGCAACTGGTGGCGCCCGACGACACGTTGGGCCCGTCACACCACTGGGTGAGGTCCGCGGACCACCGCTCGTTCCCGGTGCCGATGTCCTTGAACATCTCCTGGGCGACCGGGGCCGCGCCGTCCGGGTCGCCGGAGAACGTGGCGTCGCCGCTGCTGTTGGTGCTCTGCGTGCCCCACTGCGAGCCGTAGAAGACCAGGTAGACCTTGGAGTGGCCGCTCTGGACACCGATGCCGTCGATGCCGCCGCCGTAGGACAGCGTCTCCGGTCCGGTCGCCGCGGCGGCGGCCGGGTGGCTGGCCGCCCAGGACTTCATCTTGGTGTTCCGCTGGATGGTCGGTATGACACCGTGCCGGTAGGAGTGCTGGTAGGCCGGGCTGTAGGGGTTGGATCTCACCGTGTGACCCGTGGCCTGGGGAGCGGCTGTCGCCTGGGGTACGGAGGCGAGTGCCGCAGCGGTGACGAGGGACAACGACGCGAGACCGGTCAGGGTCGCTCGGGCTGCGCCGCGGAGGTGGGGAGTGCCCATGGGTGATGGGGCCCTTTCTTCGCATGGACTCCGCCGTCGGTCCGGCGGAGGCGAGGTGCATGGAACGTCGACGAGGCGCATCACCGCCGGCCTGCTCCGGCCGTCGACGTTGACGCCCGTTTCGTCGCAGAGCAGGAGGAGAGGCCCGAGCGGCACCGGCGTGACTGCACGGGGGTTGTGCTCGGCAGTTGGGGACTCACGCACGGTGTTGCGATCCGCGGGGAACTCTCGTCCTGGACCGGACTGATGGAAAGGCAGCGGGAAGCGTTCGCACTACGGCTTCTTGCCGTCGGAATGGTGATGTGTCGTCAGACGCGGAGAAGCAAAGCAGAGTTGACGGGTTCAGGTCAATGGAAACGAATAGCTTTCTCACAGGAAACCGTTCCGTGCCGTTTCCGGACCGGATCGTCCAGCCGTCGCGCAACGGGCGCCTTCGCTGGTCGAGGGGTCAAGTCCGCGCATTCGCAGGTCAGTTGTGTGCACGGGCGTACGGCGGATCGGGGCAGACCGTCCGCCGCGAGTGGGATCGCCCTACACAACGCACTTCTGAATTCGAAAAAGTTCGAGAAAATGCTCGGTCAAGAAGCGGTAAGCGATGGTCAATTGATTGCCCTGACGGCTATTCGGGTTCTTTTCCTCTCCTGGGAATCACGGAACGGTGCCCGGCATCGTGACGGCTTCCGTCGAGCGCGTGCGCGGTGGAGGCGGCGGTGGCGATGCGGTGGGGTGGGGTGCGGAAGGAGCCTTGGGCCGGGAAGCGTCACTACCGCAAGTTCCGGCGGTTCGGCCCGTCCGGTCGGCCGGTTCCGCGCCCGGGGTGGGTTCGCCTCCTCGTGTGGGGTGAGCTCGGGCGCAAGGGGCGGATGCGGTGCGGCCATCCGGGTCCATATCTGACCACCTGTGAACTTCGCGCGCAGAAAGTTTCGTTGGCCTCGTTGACATGCCGCAAGCACAGGCGTTTCACTCAACTCTCGTGCATGGCAACGTTGTCAGGCCGCCGTGGGGGCGACCGGGTGCGTTGCCTGTCGCCGGCATTCCGGTGTTTCTCGGCGCGCCGACACCTGATGTGCGAAGCACGAACTGCTGCGGAGGCAACCGATGGTGAGACCCCGACGTTCAGCCGCACCACCCTCCACCCGAGCGGGATTCCGCAGGCGCCTCGCCGTGGCCTGCGTCCTGGGCATGGCGGCCCTGCCGCTCACGGCGACGGGCAACGCCGTGGCCGCGAGTACCGGGACGCCCGCCCTCGTGACGGACCCCGCGTCCCTCGTCAACCCCCTCATCGGCACCTCCGGTGCGGTGGACACCTTCCCCGGCCCCGACATGCCGGCCGGCATGGTGCAGTGGGGTCCCGACACGACGCCGAACCGCCCCGACGGCGGCGGCTACGAGTACGCCGACAAGAAGATCTCCGGCTTCAGCCTCACCCACGTCTCGGGACCGGGCTGCCCGGTCGCCGGCGACCTGCCCGTGCTGCCGGTGACCGGCGCGCTCTCGGGCGACCTCGGCAGCACGTCCGTCGGCTTCAGCCACGCCGACGAGCAGGCCGCCGTCGGGTCGTACAAGGTCACCGACGCGGCCGGCGTGAAGACCGAGCTGACCGACACCACCCGTGCCGGGATCGGCACCTTCACCTTCCCGGCCGGACAGCAGGCCAACCTGCTGTTCAAGCTCAGCGGGGGCGCCACCCAGGTGGACGGGACCCGCGTCCAGGTGGTGAACGGCAAGGAGATCAGCGGCGCGATCGACAGCGGCCACTTCTGCGGCGCGAGCAACCGGTACACGCTGCACTTCGACATCAAGTTCGACCGGCCGTTCGCCGCGAGCGGCACCTGGGTCGGCTCCACCATCACCCCCGACGCGAAGTCGCTGAAGGCGGGCAAGGTCGGCCGGACTCCGCAGAAGTCCACGTCGAAGCCGCTGAAGGAGAAGCACTTCACCGTCCCGGCGAAGCCGGCCCCGACGGTCCACGGCAGCACCGCCAAGCCCTCCGCCACCGCCACCGCCACCGCCTCCGCGGCACCGAGCGCCGGTACGGCGTCCCGGCTGCCGAAGGCCGCTCAGGCCGCCCAGCCGCCCACGACCGGCGCCAACGGCATGTACCTGACCTTCGACACCTCCGCGAACACCACGGTCACGGCGAAGGTCGGCATCTCGTACACGAGCGACGCCAACGCGGCGGGCAACCTCGCCGGCGAGATCGGCAACTGGAACGTCGGCGCCGTCGAGAAGGCCAACCACGACGCCTGGAACGCGGTGCTGAAGAAGATCGAGGTGGGCGGCGGATCCACCGACCAGCAGACGCAGTTCTACACGGCGCTCTACCACGCCCTGCTGCACCCGAACGTCTTCTCCGACGCCAACGGCCAGTACATGGGCATGGACAACCAGGTCCACAAGCTGGCCAAGGGGCAGCAGGCCCAGTACGCCAACTACTCGGGCTGGGACACCTACCGCTCCCAGACCCAGCTGATGGCGATGGTCGAGCCCAAGGTCGCCAGTGACGTCGTCACCTCGATGCTCAACGGCTACGACCAGACGGGCCTGCTGCCCAAGTGGGCCTCGAACAACGGCGAGAGCTACGTGATGGTCGGCGACCCGGCGGCCGGCATCATCGCCGACGCGTACGCCTTCGGCGCGACGGACTTCGACACGGCCAAGGCGCTCGCCGCCCTCCAGCACGAGGCCACCGTCCCGAACAACGACCGCCCGGGCGAGTCGGTGCGGGACGCCAAGGGCTACCTCCCGCTGGACGAGAACGACTACAACTGCTGCAACTTCTACGGCCCGGTCTCCACCCAGCTGGAGTACGACTCCGCCGACTACGCCCTCGCCGCCTTCGCGAAGTCGCTCGGCAGGACGGACGTCTACACGAAGTTCGCCACGCGTGCCCAGGACTGGATGAACGTCTTCAACCCGCAGACCGGCTACCTGCAGGCGAAGAACAAGGACGGCCAGTTCGCGGGCGGCTTCACCCCCGGCACCTCCAACGGCTTCGTGGAGGGCACCTCCGCCCAGTACACCCCCATGGTCCCCTTCAACCTGCACCAGCTCATCCAGGCCCGGGGTGGCACCAAGGCGTACTCGTCCTACCTGGACAGCCTCCTCGACGACATCACCAGCCCCGGCGGCACCGACGCCGACCTGAGCAACGAGCCCAGCGTCGAGATCCCCTGGGAGTACGACTACACCGGCCAGCCCTGGAAGACCCAGGCGGCGGTCCGCGCGGCCCAGCAGGGCCTGTACTTCAACGCCCCGGTCGGCTCCTTCGGCAACGACGACCTCGGCGCCATGAGCTCCTGGTACGTCTGGTCCGAACTCGGCATGTACCCGGAGACCCCGGGCACCGACACCCTGGTCCTCGGCAGCCCGGCGTTCCCGGTCGCCCAGGTGACCCTCGGCAACGGCAGGACGGTCCGGATCAACGCGCCGCAGGCCGCGCCCGACGCGCCGTACGTGCAGTCCCTGAACGTCAAGGCCAAGGGCTGGAACACCTCCTGGCTGACGTTCCAGCAGTTCAAGGGCGCGGGCACGCTCGACTACACGCTCGGCACCCAGCCGAACACCTCCTGGGCGTCCGGCCCGTCGGCGGTGCCGCCGTCGGACACCACGGGCGGCGGCCGGGTGCTCGCCGCGACCGGTCCCAGCAACGGCCTGGTCCTCCAGCCGGGCACGGGCGACGACGCCACCCTCGACCTGACCAACCTCGGCAGCAAGGCCGTCACGGTCGACTGGACGGCGAACGCGCCCTCCGGCGTCACCCTGGACACGGCCTCCGGCTCGCTGACCGTGCCCGCGTCGGGCAGCGCCGAGGCCAAGGTCCACGTCACGGCCGGCGCGACCGAGGGGACCTACCCGGTCACCTTCGCCCTGACCGACCACAGCACGGGAACGGCACTGTCCGGGGCGAGCCTGCGGGTGGCCGTCGCCAAGGCCGGCGCGCTGTGGCCGTACAACACCAACGAGGGCATCTACCCCGACGGCACCACCTACTCGGGCGGGTTCGACGGCGGCGGCTGGGCCTACTCGCAGAACGCGCTGTCGGCGGCCGGCGTCACCAGTGGTTCCACCCTCACGGTGGACGGAATCTCCTACACCTGGCCGACGGTAACGTCCGGTCAGCTCGACAACCTGGAGATGGCCGGGCAGACGATCTCGATGCCGGCCGGCACCTCGGGGTCGTCGCTGGGCCTGCTGGGCGCCGCGGTCAACGCCCCGACCGACGGCAGCGGGGTCTCGGGCACCCTGACCGTCACCTACACCGACGGCACCACCTCCCAGGCGACGGTCGGGTTCTCCGACTGGACGCTCAACGGCGGCCCGAGCAAGCCGCTGCCGGGTGACACGACGGCCGTGACCACCGCCTACCGGAACACCGGGAGCGGCGGCCGCGACGGCGTGAAGACCTACGTCTTCGCGACGAAGGTCACGCTGGACCCGTCCAAGCAGGTGGCGTCGGTGACGCTGCCGGTGACCGGCCAGACCGGCACCGACCACCTGTTCGCCTACGGCTTCGGCCAGTAGGACGTACGGCGGCACGGACGAGGGGGGGGGGGGGGGGGGGGGGGGGGGGGGGGGGGGGGGGGGGGGGGGGGGGGGGGGGGGGGGGGGGGGGGGGGGGGGGGGGGGGGGGGGGG
>NZ_JBVJNZ010000013.1:6393-72640 GCF_055583445.1 Streptomyces sp. NPDC104761
CTCCCTCCCCCCCCCCCCCCCCCCCCACCCCACCCCCCCCCGCGCGCCCCCCCCCCCCCCCCCCCCCCCCCCCCCCCCCCCCCGCCCCCCTCGTCGTGGTGCCCGCGCTCAGCTCAGGGTGAAGTCGTCCGCGTCGACAGCGGACTGGCCGTACCAGCCGTGCACGTAGACGGTGACCGCCCCGCTGCTGCCGGTGGTGAAGCTGACCGTGAGCTGGTTCCAGCTGCTGCTGTTGGACCAGGTGCTCGCGGTGGCGCCGCCGCTGACCCCGATGTAGGCGTACGGGCCCTGCACCCAGGCGGTCAGGGTGTAGGTGTGGTTGGCGGACAGGGTCACGCTCTGGTCGCACTCGCCGGTGCTGTTGGAGCTCGGCGTGACCTGCAGGCTGTGGCTGCCGCTGTGGACCGGGCCGGAGACCACCGCGCTGCCGCCCGTGCAGGTCCAGGGGCTCAGACTGCCGGATTCGAAGCCGGCGTTGGTCAGAGAGCCGCCGCCACCGCCCCCGCCGCTGCCGGAGGTGGTGACCGTGAGCGAGTAGGTCGCGCTGTGGCTGCCGCTCGCGGCCGTGCCGGTGACGGTGATCGGGTAGGTGCCCGCGGCCACCGACGAGCCGACCGTCGCCGTCAGCGTCGAACTGCCGCCGGACGTCACGGAGGCGGGGCTGAAGGAGACGCTGACGCCGGACGGCGCGCCGGAGGCGGAGAGGCTGACGGACTCGGCGCTGCCGGAGGTGACGGCCGTGCCGACGGTCGCGGTCGCCGAACCGCCCTGGGCGACCGAGGCCGAACCCGGCGACAGGGACAGCGAGAAGTCGGTGGTGGTGCCTCCGCCGCCACCGCCGGTGCTGCCCTCGTAGGGCACGAACGCGTCGGTGAAGGCGAGCGTGTTCTGACTGATCTCGCTGCACGTGGAGAGCGAGTTGGCGCTGCCGCTGCACGGCTGGTCCCGGTTGGCCGACCAGAACGACAGCCGGCCGACGCCGTTCTGCGCGGCGAAGGCCTCCACCGTCTGGGCGTCCGCGAGTGTGAAGGTGGAGCCGTCGTCGTTCTTGCCGATCATCGGGGTGATGCCGAGGTTGGCGTAGGTGTACCCGGAGTCGACGGACTGCATCTGCGCGAGCGTGGCCTTGGCCGCGGAGACCGCGCCCTGACCCATCTCGGTGCCGGTGCCCGCGTAGTAGTCCATAGCCATGATGTTGACCACGTCGATCTTGATGCCCGCGGTCTTCGCGGCCTTGAGGATGTTGACGCCGTCGCCGGTCAGTCCGCTCGTCAGCACCGGCAGGGTCATGGAGAACTTCAGGTTCGGGTTGGACGCCTTGAGGTCCTTCATCGCCTGCATCTGGCGGGCCGCGGCGGCGGTGTCCGCGATGGCGGCGCCCTCGACGTCGAAGTCGAGCTGGGTGACGCCGTAGTCGTTGATGATGGCCTGGTACCCGGCGTCGATGCTGCTCTGGGTCGAGCACGTCCAGGCGAGCGGCTCACCGCTCGCCCCGCCGGAGGAGATGATGACGGAGGCGCCCTCGGACTTCGCCCTGGCGATCTCGGGGTCGGTGTAGGAGTCGTTGCCTATCGGGAGCGTGTCGCCCCAGATCTGGTTGCAGCCCTCGCCGAGGACGAAAGCCGCCGTGTAGGCCTTGAGCCCGTGTCCCGTGATGGCGGTGTCGAGCAGTCCTTCCTGACCGTTCGACATGTCGACGTAGGGAGCCACGGAGTAGACGCTGCTCCCCGCGGCGCTGCCGGCCGGGGCCAGCGCGACGGTGACGCCGGTCGTCGCGAGTGCGAGCGCACAGGCGGAGGCCGCAAATCTTGCCAGGTGCATGACAGTGGCCCTTTCGGGATGCCCATCGAGGGCGGGGTGGTGGGGGGTGGGCCGAGATTTGGTACATACCAAACCGCCGCCGGGGCCCGTCAGTCAAGAGGACTAGACCAACTCCATACCATTCGCGAGCGGTATCGCCCGGCTCCGCCTCCGCGCGCCGCCCCTCGAACCGGGGGTGTCTCCCGCGTCCGGCGGACGGGCCGGTCCCGGCCGGGCGGCCACGAGGCGACGGTCGAAGAGCAGGCGGCCGTGCGGGACTTGAAGGATCGGGACGGCCGGTCGAAAACGGGGTGCCGCGCCCCGCGCACCCTGCCTACACTCATCCTCTGTCACGCACCGTAGCCGCGACCCGCGGCCGCGATGTTCTGCCGTGACGAGTCCGGACGAACGAGGGGAGAGGGCCATGCGGGACCGCACCGCCGCCGCCCGCTCCCTTTCCCGGTACGACGTGATCCTGGTGTCCCCGTCCCTCCGGTGCCCGCCGCGCGGCCGGCACCGGACTCCGTGACGAGCGACCGCGTCAGTCAACCACCTCCACAGACGCGTCTTCTGACAGACCGTCATTTGTGACCGGTGGACTTCGCCGCACGGGAAATCGCGCTGCCCATTCCGGCAACCGTCATCCGAGAGGCACCGGGCCATGCGCACCGAACTCCGCACGAACTTTGTCAACCCCCTTGCCGCCGTCCGCAACCTGGGCATCCTTGCCCACGTCGACGCCGGCAAGACCACCGTCACCGAACGCATCCTCTTCGCCACCGGCACCATCCACAGACGCGGCGAGGTCCACGACGGCACCACCGTCACCGACTTCGACCCCCAGGAACGCGACCGCGGCATCACCATCTTCGCCGCGGCCGTCAGCTGCGCCTGGGGCGGCCACCGCGTCAACCTCATCGACACCCCCGGCCACGTCGACTTCGCCGACGAGGTCGAACGCTCCCTGCGCGTCCTCGACGGCGCGATCGCCGTGTTCGACGCGGTCGCCGGCGTCGAGCCGCAGAGCGAGTCGGTGTGGCGGCAGGCCGACCGGCACGGCGTCCCCAGGATCGCCTTCGTCAACAAGCTGGACCGCGCGGGCGCCGACCTCGACCGGGCCGTCGAGGCGATCCGCACCCGTCTGCACCCGGCCCCGCTCGTCGTCCAGCTGCCCATCGGGACGGAGGACGGCTTCACCGGCGTCGTCGACCTCGTGCGCATGCGCGCGCTGGTCTGGGCGGACGACGGCGGTACGGCGACGGAGGGCCCCGTTCCGCGGGACCTGCGGGAGGCGGCGGACCGGCGAAGGCACGCGCTGGAGGAGGCGGTGGCCGCGCTGCACCCGGGCGCGCTGGACGAGTTCTGCGCGCCGCCCGGCCGGCTGTCCGACACCACCCTGGCCGGTGCCCTGCGCGACCTCACCCTGAGCGGCGAGGGCGTCGTGGTGCTGTGCGGCTCGGCCTACCGCAACCGCGGCATCGAACCGCTCCTGGACGCGGCCGTGGCCTACCTGCCCGCGCCGTCCGACGTCCCCGCCGTGTGC
Source organism: Streptomyces sp. NPDC104761 (assembly GCF_055583445.1). Lineage (NCBI taxonomy): Bacteria > Bacillati > Actinomycetota > Actinomycetes > Kitasatosporales > Streptomycetaceae > Streptomyces > Streptomyces sp. NPDC104761. Next base: position 9,737 of record NZ_JBVJNZ010000013.1, read on the forward strand.
GGTACCCACCAGGGCACCGAGCAGCGGCGGGCCGCCGACCCCGGGGGGCCGTTCGCGGCGCTCGCGTTCAAGGTGACCGCGACCGCCACCGGACGCCTGACCCATGTCCGGGTCTACTCCGGCACGATCGAGAAGGGAGACACCGTGTGGGACCCGGCGACGCGCCGCACCGAGCGCGTGGCGCGCATCCTCCGCGTCATGGCCGACCGGCACGAACCCCTCGACCGGGCGGTGGCCGGTGACATCGTCGCCGTCGTCGGGCTGCGGTCGGCCCGCCCTGGCGCCACGCTGTGCGCTCCGGACGCCCCGCTGCTGCTGGAACCGCCGGCCGCCGCGGAACCGGTGGTCTCGGTCGCCGTCGAGGCCCGCCGCCGTACCGACACCGGCCGGCTGGCGCAGGCGCTGGCCCGGCTGGCCGAGGCGGACCCCTCCCTGGTGGTGCGCACCGACGCCGAGACCGGGCAGACCGTGCTGTCCGGGATGGGCGAACTGCACCTGGAGGTCGCGGTGGAGAAGGTCCGCCGGGACGGCGGCCCCGAGGTGACGGTGGGCCGGCCGCGGGTCGCCCTGCGGGAGACCGTGGTGCGCGGGGTGACCGGTTTCGTCCACCGGCACGTCCACCAGACCGGCGGGGCGGGCCAGTTCGCGCACGTCGTCCTGGACGTCGAAGCCCTCGGGCACGAAGGCGGGTACGGGGCGGGCTTCGAGTTCCGGTCCACGGTCACCGGCGGCCGGGTGCCGCAGGAGTACGTCCGCGCGGTCGAGGCCGGCTGCCGGGAGGCCCTCGCCGAGGGGCCGATCGGCGGGCATCCGGTCACCGGGCTGCGGGTCACCCTGACCGACGGCTCGACGCACGTGAAGGACTCCTCCGACACGGCGTTCCGCGCGGCGGGGCGGCTCGGCCTCCGGGAGGCCCTGCGGGCCTGCGCGATGACACTCCTGGAGCCGGTCGCCGAGGTCACGGTCACCGTCCCCGAGGACGCGGTGGGCGGCGTCCTCGGGGACCTGGCCGCCCGGCGCGGCCGGGTCACCGGTTCCACGGCGCGGGGCGGCGCTGCGGTGCTCACCGCCACCGTGCCGCTGGCCGAACTCTTCGGCTACGCGACCCGGCTGCGCGGCCGCACCCAGGGCCGCGGCACCTTCACCGCCCGCCCGTCGGGCCACGCACCGGCCCCGCCGGCCCGGTGACACCGGGCGGGGACCGGGGAAGAACTCCCCGGCCCCCGCCCCGAGTGTCGTGCTCAGCCCCCCGCCCCGGGTGTCGTGCTCCGCCCCCCCGCTCCCTGCGTCGTGCTGTGGCCCTCCGCCCCGGTGTCGTGCTACGCCCCCGGCCCCCGGCCCCCGGCCCACCGTCCCCTGCGCCGTGCTCCGCACCCCGCCTCCGCCCACCCGCAACCGCCGTCGAAACACAACCGTTGTGGAACGGCGTCCGGCCGCTCTCCGCGCAGGTCATCCGGCTTCGGCCCAGGTCACGCCGCCGGGGGTGGGCGTAGCATCGCTCCGGAACCGGCTGTTCCCCGGCCCGCCTGCGCAGATGCCCGTGCCGGATGCCTTGACGAGCCAGCCTTCGGGGGATTAACTCACGTCCTAAATTAAGCCATGAGGGGCTTCGGAAGCCGAACGTCGGTCCAGGCGTCCGCACGCGCGGGCGGCGGCCGCCGCGAAGCCCTCTCGGGGTTCTCGTCTCCCGGAAAGGCACAGCTGGAGCCATGCGCAGCATCCGAGCCGCGGCCGTAGGCGCCGTCACCATGTCTCTCGCCCTCGCGGCCACGGCCTGCGGTGGCGGTTCGTCCACCGGCGGCGGGTCCAACGACTCCCCGAAGACGCTCACCTACTGGGCCTCCAACCAGGGTGCCAGCATCGAGGTCGACAAGAAGGTGCTCCAGCCGGAACTCGACAAGTTCCAGAAGCAGACCGGTATCAAGGTCAAGCTGGAGGTCGTGCCCTGGTCGGACCTGCTCAACCGGATCCTGACCGCGACCACCTCGGGCCAGGGCCCCGACGTGCTGAACATCGGCAACACGTGGAGCGCCTCGCTGCAGGCGACCGGCGCGCTGCTGCCCTGGGACGCCAAGAACTTCGCCAAGATCGGCGGCAAGGACCGCTTCGTCGACTCCGCGCTCGGCTCCACGGGCGCCGAGGGCAAGGACCCGGCGGCCGTACCGCTGTACTCGATGGCGTACGCGCTCTACTACAACAAGAAGATCTTCGCCGACGCGGGCATCGCCAAGCCCCCGGCCACCTGGGACGAGCTGGTCGCCGACGGCAAGAAGATATCGGCGAAGGGCAAGTCGGTCCTCGGCGCCGAGGGCGGCAACGTCTCGGAGAACATCCACCACGTCTTCGTCTTCGCCAAGCAGCACGGCGCCGACTTCTTCACCTCCGACGGCAAGCCCAACTTCACCGACGACAACGTCGTGGCCGCGGTCAAGCAGTACGTCGACCTGATGGCCAAGGACAAGGTCATCCCGACCGGCGACGCCGAGTACGCGCAGAACCAGTCGGTCAGCGACTTCGCCAAGGGCAAGCAGGCCATGCTGCTGTGGCAGTCGGCGTCCTCCAACCTCAAGTCGCAGGGCATGAGCGACAGCGACTACGGCATCGCCCCGGTGCCCGTGCAGTCCGGCACCCCCGGTACCGGAACCCAGGTCAACTCGATGGTCGCCGGCATCAACCTGGCGGTCTTCAAGAACACCAAGAACCTCGACGGCGCCACCAAGTTCGTGAAGTTCATGACCAGCGACGACGAGCAGAAGATCCTCAACACCGCCTACAGCTCCATCCCGCCGGTCAAGACGGCGCAGGAGGACGCGGCCTTCAACACCCCGGCCAACTCCGTCCTGAAGAACACCCTCGCCACCAGCGCCGCGGCGCTGCCCCAGGTGGCGGCGGAGTCGCAGTTCGAGACCACCGTCGGTACGGCCGTGAAGAACCTGTTCGCCGACGCCGCCGCCGGCCGCGCCATCACCACCGACACCGTCAAGGCCGAGCTGGAGAAGGCCCAGCAGCAGATGCCGGCGGCCTGAGCACCATGACGACCACCACCACCGCTGTGCAAGAACCGGCGCGGGTGAACTCCCCCGGGGCGGCGGGCGGCTCGGGCCGCCGCCCCGGGCGGATCCGCCGCATCGGACTGCCCTACCTGCTGCTCCTGCCCGCCCTGCTCCTCGAACTCCTCGTCCATCTCGTCCCGATGGTCATCGGCGTCGTGATGAGCTTCAAGGAGCTCACCCAGTTCTACATCCGCGACTGGACCACCGCCCCCTGGGCCGGATTCGACAACTACAAGCTGTCGGTCGAGTTCAACGCCCCCATCGGCAAGGCCCTGCTGCACTCGTTCTTCGTCACCGTCGCCTTCACCCTGCTCTCCGTCGGTCTGTGCTGGCTGATCGGCACCGCGGCCGCGGTGTTCATGCAGGACACCTTCAGGGGCCGCGGCCTGCTGCGCGCCCTGTTCCTGGTGCCGTACGCGCTGCCCGTCTACGCGGCCGTCATCACGTGGGTGTTCATGTTCCAGCACGACAACGGCCTGGTGAACCACGTGCTGCACGACCAGCTGCACCTCACCGACAAGCCGTCCTTCTGGCTGATCGGCGACAACAGCTTCTACGCCCTGCTGATCGTGTCGGTGTGGAAGGGCTGGCCGTTCGCCTTCCTGATCGTGATGGCCGGCCTCCAGAACATCCCCCGGGAGCTGTACGAGGCGGCCGCCCTGGACGGCGCCGGCATGTGGCAGCAGATCCGCCGGATCACCCTGCCGTCGCTGCGCCCGGTCAATCAGGTGCTGATCCTGGTCCTGTTCCTGTGGACGTTCAACGACTTCAACACCCCGTACGTGCTGTTCGGGAAGTCCGCACCGGAGGCCGCCGACCTCATCTCGGTCCACATCTACCAGGCCTCCTTCGTCACCTGGAACTTCGGCACCGGCTCGGCCATGTCCGTGCTCCTGCTGCTCTTCCTGCTGGTGGTGACCGGCGTGTACCTGGTGTTCACCTCGCGCGGACGGAGGACCTCGGATGTCTAGCCCCAGCTCGCCCATGGCCCCGCCGCGGTCCTTCCTCTGGTCCCGGCGGATCTTCCTCACGCTGCTCACCGGCTTCGTGCTGGTCCCCGTGTACGTGATGATCTCCAGCTCGCTCAAGCCCCTCTCGGACGTCACCGGAAAGTTCCGCTGGCTGCCGAGCGGCCTGACGATCCGCCCGTACATCGACATCTGGTCGACGATCCCGCTCGCCCGGTACTTCGTGAACTCGCTGATCGTGTCGGTCGCGGCCACCGTCTGCTCGGTCGTCGTCGCGGTGTTCGCCGCCTACGCGGTGAGCCGCTACGAGTTCCGTGGCAAGCGCGTCTTCACGGTCACCGTGCTGTCCACGCAGATGTTCCCGGGCATCCTCTTTCTGCTGCCCCTGTTCCTCCTGTACGTCAACATCGGCAACGCCACCGGCATCGCCCTGTTCGGCTCCCGCGGCGGCCTGATCCTCACCTACCTGACGTTCTCGCTGCCGTTCTCGATCTGGATGCTGATCGGGTACTTCGACTCGGTGCCGCGGGACCTGGACGAGGCGGCGCTGGTGGACGGCTGCGGGCCGCTCGGCGCGCTGCTGCGGATCGTCGTGCCCGCCGCGATCCCCGGCATCGTCGCGGTCGCCGTCTACGCCTTCATGACCGCCTGGGGCGAGGTGCTGTTCGCGTCGGTGATGACCAACGACACCACCCGCACCCTGGCCGTCGGCCTCCAGGGTTACTCCACGCTCAACAACGTGTACTGGAACCAGATCATGGCCGCCTCGCTCGTGGTCAGCGTTCCCGTCGTGGCCGGCTTCCTGCTCCTCCAGCGCTACCTCGTCGCCGGGCTGACCGCCGGCGCCGTCAAGTGAACCCGCTTCGCAACGAAGCCAGTTCCGAAGGGAATTTCGTGACCATCGACCTCGCCGCCCTCCCGCACGACTTCCTGTGGGGCACGGCAACCGCGGCGTACCAGATCGAGGGAGCCGTCGCCGAGGACGGCCGTGCACCCTCCATCTGGGACACCTTCTCGCACACCCCGGGGAAGATCGCAGGCGACGACAACGGCGACGTCGCGTGCGACCACTACCACCGCTGGCGCGAGGACATCGACCTGATGCGGCAACTGGGCGCCAACGCCTACCGGCTGTCGGTCGCCTGGCCGCGCGTGCGGCCCGGCGGGGACGGCCCGGTCAACGCCAAGGGGCTCGACTTCTACGACGAGCTGATCGACGCCCTGCTGGCGGCCGGCATCACCCCGTCGGTCACCCTCTACCACTGGGACCTGCCGCAGGCCCTCCAGGACCGGGGCGGCTGGCCCGAGCGGGCGACCGCCGAGCACTTCGCCGCGTACGCCTCCGTGGTCGCGGAGCGCCTCGGTGACCGGGTCAAGCACTGGACCACCCTCAACGAACCGTCCTGCTCCGCCTGGATCGGCCACCTGGAGGGCAAGATGGCCCCCGGCTGGACCGACCTCACGGCCGCCGTCCGGGCTTCCTACCACCTGCTCCTCGGCCACGGCCTGGCCGCCCAGGCGATCCGCGCCGCCGCGCCCGGCGCCGAGGTCGGCATCGTCAACAACCTCTCCACCGTGTTCGCCGCCTCGGACCGTCCCGAGGACGCGGACGCCGTCCGCCGCCACGACGGGCACGTCAACCGCTGGTGGCTGGACCCGGTGCACGGCCGCGGCTTCCCTGCCGACATGGTCGAGACCTACGGCGTCGAACTCCCCGAGCGCGCCGGCGACCTGGAGACCATCGCCACCCCGCTCGACTGGCTGGGCCTGAACTACTACTTCCCGGCCTACATCGAGAACGACCCGAGCGGTCCCGCGCCCTACGCCCGTTCGGTCCACCGCCCCGGCGTCCCGCGCACCGGCATGGACTGGGAGATCGACGCGAGCGGCATCGAGACGCTGCTGCTGCGCCTCACCGAGGAGTACGGCGCCCGCAAGATCTACGTCACCGAGAACGGCTCCGCCTACCCGGACGTGGTCCGCCCCGACGGCACCATCGACGACCCCGAGCGCCAGGAGTACCTGGTCAGCCACCTCGCGGCGTGCGCCTCGGCGGCCCGCAAGGGGGCCCCGCTGGCGGGTTACTTCGCCTGGTCGCTGCTGGACAACTTCGAGTGGGCGTACGGCTACGACAAGCGGTTCGGCCTGGTCCACGTCGACTACCGCACCCAGGTCCGCACGATCAAGGGCAGCGGCCACCGGTACGCGGACATCATCCGCGACCACCGGGGACAGGCCCGCCGGGCGGCCTGACACACGCCGCGGTGGGCGCGGACCAGGGGAGTACCGCGCCCACCGCACCGACGACCTCATGCGAACGAGCACCAACAGGCACCGGCACAGAGCTCGATCTGTCATGCCCACAACACCACCGCTCGGGAGGACCCGCATGCCGTCCCGCATTCCCCGCTCCCTCCTCGCCGCCCTCGCGGCGGCCGCCCTGCTGACCTCCGGCACCGTCCTGGCCGCCCCGGCGTCCTCGGCCGCCACCGCCGCGACCTGGGACACCGACCGCGCGAACACCGCGTACGCGGCCGACCCGAACGCCGTCACCGCCTCCGGCTACGAGAACGCGGGCACCATCCCGGCCATGGCCTTCGACGGCAACGGCGCGACCCGCTGGTCCAGCAACTTCGCCGACACCGCGTGGATCGAGATCGACCTCGGCACCACGATCCGCATCGACAGCGTGGTCCTCGACTGGGAGGCCGCGTACGGCAAGAGGTACGTCCTGGAGGCCTCGAAGAACGGCACGGACTGGACGCCCTTCTACACCGAGACCGCGGGCACCGGCGGCTCGGTCACCGCGCACACCTACCCGCAGGAGGTCACCGGCCGCTACGTCCGGATGCGCGGCATCGAGCGCGCCACCCCCTACGGCTACTCGCTCTGGAACTTCAAGGTCTACGGCGGCGCACCGGCCCCCGCCTCCCCGACCCTCACCAACCTCGCCCTGAACCACCCGGCGTACTCCAACTACTACCAGAACGCGGGCACCTCACCGGCGTTCGTCACCGACGGCGGCTGGCCGGCGGACCTCAAGGGCGACTCCACCCGCTGGTCGAGCGACTGGAACGCCGACCGCTGGATCTCGGTCGACCTCGGCGCCACCTCCACGATCTCCTCCGTGGACCTCTACTGGGAGTCGGCGTACGCCGTCGACTACCTGCTCCAGGTCTCCGACGACAACGTCAACTGGCGCACGGTGTACGAGCCGTCGGCCGCCGACATATCCGCCCGCCGCGCCGGCGTCGTGTCCCCCTCGGACGCCTCCGGCCTGCACGACAAGGTCACCCTCTCCTCCCCGACGACCGGCCGCTACGTCCGCATGCTCGGCAAGGAGCGCCGCAGCTTCTACAACCCGGCCCCCGCCACCGCCCAGTTCGGCTACTCCCTCTACGAGTTCCAGGTCTGGGGCACCGGCGGCAGCGCCTCGGCCGCCTACCCCGCTCTGCCCGCCGACCAGTCCGGCACCTACCAGACGACGTTCTTCGACGACTTCACCGGCACCTCGCTCGACCGCTCCAAGTGGCGGGTCGTGCGCACCGGCACCGAGATGGGCTCGGTCAACGGCGAGGCCCAGGCGTACGTCGACTCGCCCGACAACATCAAGACCCAGAACGGTGAGCTGATCCTCAAGGCGAAGTACTGCAGGGGCTGCACCCAGGCGGGCGGCGGCACCTACGACTTCACCTCGGGCCGCATCGACACCAACACCCACTTCGACTTCACCTACGGCAAGGTCAGCGCCCGCATGAAGCTCCCGGTGGGCGACGGCTTCTGGCCCGCCTTCTGGCTGCTCGGCAGCAACGTCGACGACCCGTCCGTCTCCTGGCCGGCCTCCGGCGAGACCGACATCATGGAGAACATCGGCTACCCGACCTGGACCAGCACCGCCCTGCACGGCCCCGGCTACTCCGCCGACGGCAACATCGGCGCCCGCCAGACCTTCCCGGGCGGCGGCACCGTCGACCAGTGGCACACCTACGCGGTCGAGTGGACGCCGACGGCGATGCGCTTCTACGTCGACGACGCCCTGGTCCAGGAGACGACCCGCAACGTCCTGGAGTCGACCCGCGGCCAGTGGGTCTACAACCACAACCAGTACGTCATCCTCAACCTCGCCCTCGGCGGCGCCTACCCCGCCGGCTGGAACCAGGCCACCACCCCCTACTGGGGCCTCCCGCAGTCCAGCGTGGACAGGATCGCGGCCGGGGGAGTGCAGGCGGAGGTGGACTGGGTGCGGGTGGAACAGAAGAAGTAGCCGGCGTTCATGTGCGCTGCCGCCGAACCGTTGTCACGTGCGGCGCGGCGGCAGTCACCGGTTGTGGACATTGTGTGCGCGGGAGAACACCAGGCCCGGGGCACCGGCCTGCCGACGAGCCAACTCGTCACGCAGGACGCGCTGTTATTGGTGCAGACTTATTGACGCTGCTTACCGGCGATGATTCACTCCGTGGCTGAGAGCGCTCTCTTGCGGTTGGGGACCAGCCGCGTCCCGTTTGCCCACCACCTTCAGGGAGAGCCGTGTCCGTGATTCCCTCTCGCCGTGCCGTGCTCCGTGGGGCCGCGGCCGCTGCCGCAGCGGTGCCGCTGGCCGGCGCAACCGCAGGATCCGCCCTCGCGTCGTCCTCCGCCTCCGCCGGGGCGGGCGGCCACGGCGGCGCCGGCCACGGTACGGCCGGTCTGGGGCCGAACGTCCTGGTCTTCGACACGTCGATGGGTGACGCGGCGATCCAGGCGCAGATCGACGCCGTGTTCGCCGTCCAGCAGTCCAACCAGTTCGGCACCGAGCGGTACGCCCTGGCGTTCAAGCCGGGCACGTACAACGTCGAGATCAACGTCGGCTTCTACACCCACGTACTGGGGCTCGGCGCCAGCCCCGAGGACGTCGTCATCAACGGCCATGTCACCGTCGACGCCCAGTGGTTCGGCGGCAACGGCACCCAGGACTTCTGGCGGGCCGCCGAGAACCTGACCATCGTCCCGCCCGACGGGCTGGAGCGCTGGGCCGTCGCCCAGGCAGGCCCGATGCGCCGCGTCCACGTCAAGGGCGACATGATCCTCATGCCGAGCCCGCCCGGCAACGGCTGGTCCAGCGGCGGCTTCCTGGCCGACAGCGTGGTGGACGGCCAGATCAACTCCGGCTCGCAGCAGCAGTGGCTGTCCCGCAACGACACCATCGGCAGCTGGACCGGCGCCAACTGGAACATGGTCTTCGTCGGCGTCCAGGGCGCACCCGCCACGTCCTTCCCGACCCCGCCGTACACGACCGTCGACCGCACCCCGGTGGTCCGGGAGAAGCCGTTCCTGACCGTCGACCGACGCGGGGCCCACCACGTCTTCGTGCCCGCGCTGCGCCGCGACAGCACCGGCACCTCCTGGGCCGCCGGGCCGGCCGCCGGCCACAGCATCCCGCTGACCGAGTTCCACGTCGCCCGGCCGGGAGACTCCGCCGCGAGCATCAACGCGGCGCTCGCCCACGGCAAGCACCTCCTGCTCACCCCGGGCATCTACCCGCTGTCCGCACCGCTGCGGATCTCCCGGCCCGGCACCGTCGTGCTCGGCCTCGGCCTGCCCACCCTCCAGGCCGTCAAGGGCAACTCGCTCATCGAGGTCGCCGACGTCGGTGACGTCTCCGTGGCCGGCGTGATCCTCGAGGCCGCCTCCGCCGATTCCCCCGTGCTGCTGCGCGTGGGCGACGGCCACAGCCGCAGGAACCACGCGCACCGCCCCACCGCGCTCTTCGACGTCTTCCCGCGCATCGGCGGCGCCGTCCCCGGCGGCACCCGGGTCAGCATCCAGATCGACAGCAACGACGTGATCGTCGACCACGTCTGGGCCTGGCGCGCCGACCACGGCCTCGACGGCACGGTCGGCTGGTCGGTCAACCCCGCGGGCGTCGGCTTCCTCGTCAACGGCGACCGGGTCACCACCTACGGCCTGTTCGTCGAGCACCACCAGAACTACGAGGTGCTCTGGAACGGCAACCACGGCCGCACCTACTTCTTCCAGAACGAGCACCCCTACGACGTCCCGACGCAGTCGGCCTGGAGACACGGCAACACCAACGGCTTCGCGGCCTACAAGGTCGGCGACCACGTCACCGAGCACCACGCCTGGGGCCTGGGCAGCTACGCCTACTTCGACCTCAACGCGAACATCTACACCGACCGCGCCTACGAGGTCCCCGACACCCCGGGCGTCGTCTTCACCTCGCTGATGACCGTCTGCCTCAACGGCGCGGGCGGCGGCGGCATCCTGCACTGCGTAAACAACGCCGGCGACCCCGTGGAGAACGGCTTCGGAACCTACAACATGAAGTCGTACTCGAACGGCGTCGGCATGGTCTGACCTGCACCGCAGGCAGCGACGCCCACACGGCGCACTCCGCCCGCACCGTCTTGCCGGGACCGCCGTCGGCACGGGGACTCCAGCCCGGCGGTCGGCCAGGGCCTCGACGAGCAGGAGGCCGCGCCCGCGGTGGCGTGTCCGTGGCGCACGGCGTCGGCGCACCGCTCGGCCGCGACGAGCGTGACGACGTCGTGCGCGTCGCTGCCGCACGGGTCGCCCCAGGCGTCGCCCCCCGCACAGCTGGCCGAGGCCATCGCACAGCAAAATCCGGGTCACGAGTGAACGGGGCGTCCGTGCGCCCCGTACCACCCCACCGTGGGAGGATCGCTCACCATGAGTGCGTCGCCGGCGGTACGGAGCCTGCGTGCCGCGGTGTTCGCCGCGGTGTGCGTGCTGCTGGCTGCCGCCGGGCACGGCCTCGCCATGGGCGACCTGCCGCCGCTGTGGGCCGACGCGGCCGGCTTCATGGTCGTCTTCGCCCTCGGGCGGGCCCTCGCGGGGCGGGAGCGCGGACTGCCGGAGATCGGCGCCGGCATGCTGCTCACCCAGGCCGGTCTGCACTTCGGCTTCGCCGCGGCCCGCGCGGTCACCCCGGCTGCTCCCGCGACCGCCACGACCATGTCCCCCATGAGCATGCACGGTCATGCCATGGCAGGTATGGCCGGCATGGCGGGCATGACCGGTACGGCCGGTGTGCGTGGGACGGTGCAGCAGTATCCGCACGTCCACGTCCTGACCGCGCACGCCACCCTCGCCCACGTCGTCGCCGCGCTCGTCGCCTCCTGGTGGCTGCGGCGCGGCGAGGCCGCGCTGTGGTCGCTGCTGCGGCGGACCGCCGCGCTCGTCCCCGGTCTGGCCGCCTGGTGGCTCGACGCCCCGCTGCCCGCCCCGGCCGGCGGCCCCCGCCTGGCCCCGGCCACCCCGATACGGCCCCGCCCGCTGCTCGCGCTGCGGCACGCGGTGAGCCGGCGCGGGCCCCCGATCTCGATCCCGTACCCGGCCTGAACTCCCAGGACTCCCCAACAGACCTCACTCGTACGGAGATCGACTCAGCCATGTCCAGCACCCGGCTCACCCTCCGCCGCGCCGCCACCGTCACCGCGCTGACCGCCGCGTCGGTCCTGGCCGCCGCCGGTATCGCCGCCGCGCACGTCACCGTCCACCCCGAGAGCTACGCCAAAGGCGCCACCGACGGCGTGCTGACCTTCCGCGTGCCCAACGAGGAGGACACCGCCTCCACCACCAAGGTCCAGGTCTACCTGCCCACCGACCACCCGGTCCTGGGCGTCCTCGTCACCCCGCACGACGGCTGGACCGCCAAGGTGACCACCACCAAGCTCAAGACGCCGGTGAAGACCGACGACGGCACCATCACCGAGGCCGCCTCCGAGATCACCTGGACCGGCGGCAAGATCGGCGCCGGCCAGTTCGAGGACTTCGACGTCGCCTTCGGGCAGCTGCCCGAGGACACCGGCCAGCTGACCTTCAAGACCCTGCAGACCTACTCCGACGGCAAGGTCGTCCGCTGGATCGAGGAGGCGCAGAGCGGCGGCGACGAGCCGGAGAACCCGGCGCCGACGCTCAAGCTCACCGCGGCGGGCGACGACGCCGCGGGCGACGACGCCGCCGCGTCGGCCGCACCGGCCGCCAAGACCGGCGGCACGGCGACCACCACGGCCGCCGACTCCAGCGACTCCACCGCCCGCGGCCTCGGCATCGCGGGCCTGATCGTCGGCGTCCTGGGCCTGGCGGCCGCCGCCTTCGCCGTCGTACGGACGCGGGGCGCCAAGTCGTAGGCGGACGCCGCAGGCAGACGGAGAAGGGGCCCGGACCGGTGAACGGTCCGGGCCCCTTCCGCGTGCTCGGTTCAGCGCACCGCCAGTTCCAGGAGCTCCAGCTCCTCGGCGGAGTCCGGCACCCGCTCCGCCGCGGCCGCGGCCGCCGCCCGGGCGGCCGGCCGCGCGTGGCGCCACAGCCACCGCACGTCCCGGCCGAAGGACCACACCAGGGAGCCGAGCGCCAGCAGCACCACGCCCAGGTCGGCCAGGTACGGCAGCAGGTCCGCGCCGGCCAGGAGCAGGCAGATGCCCTGCATCGCGGCGACCGTCTTGCGGGCCATGGAGTGCGGCAGCGGGGCGTTCAGCCAGGGCGCGACCTTCGCGGCCGCGACGAACGCGTAGCGCATCCCGCCGATCAGCAGGACCCAGGGCCCGAGCCGCGTGGACACGTACACGCTCAGCACCAGGATCAGGAACGCGTCGACCTCCATGTCGAAGCGGGCGCCCAGCGCGGTCGACGTACCCGTCTTCCGGGCCACCTTGCCGTCCACGCCGTCGAGGATCAGGGCCACGGCCGTCAGGCCGACCAGCAGGGTGACCGGAGGGGAGCTCTCGAAGGAGTCGGCGACCAGGGCCGTCACGCCGCCGACCAGGATCGCGCGGCCGAGGGTCACCCGGTTGGCGGGGCCGAAGGAGCGAGGCCGGGTGCGGTGCAGGGCCCGGGAGAGCACCGCCCAGGTGGCTATCGCGAACGCGAGACCCACAAGCCAGCCGGCCGGCCCCATGCCGATCGCCGTCCCGAGCAGGGCGAGCAACAGGACCTGCACGCCCGCTCCCACAGCGGTCTCCTGCTGGACCAGCCTGGCTTCGTAAGTGTTGTTCAGGGCCACCGCACGTCCTCCGGCCGAGTGACAGAGTCGATCAACGCCGCGTACTGTGCGCGGCCTGTGCACTTCTCGCTGTGCACAACTCCGTACGTGAACCACTTCCCGATCGTTCAGGAGGATGCCGATGAACTCCTCGGCCCGCGCGTTCTGGCTCCGCTCCCCGGGCCACGGAGAGCTGCGTGACGTCGCCCTCGCGGAGCCCGGCGAGGGCGAGGTGCTGGTGCGCGCGCTGTACTCGGGGGTCAGCCGGGGCACGGAGACACTGGTGTTCCGCGGCGGAGTACCCGAGAGCCAGCACGACGTGATGCGGGCGCCGTTCCAGGAGGGCGACTTCCCCGGTCCGGTGAAGTACGGCTACCTCAGCGTCGGCGTCGTCGAGCAGGGCCCCGAGGACCTGATCGGGCGTACGGTCTTCTGTCTGTATCCGCATCAGACGCGTTACGTCGTTCCGGTGAGCGCGGTGACGGTGGTACCGGAGCGGGTACCCCCGGCACGTGCGGTACTCGCGGGCACGGTCGAGACCGCCGTGAACGCCCTCTGGGACGCGGCGCCGCTGCTCGGCGACCGGATCGCGGTCATCGGCGGCGGCATGGTCGGCTGCTCGGTCGCCGCCCTGCTCGCCCGCTTCCCCGGCGTCCGGCTCCAGCTGGTCGACGCCGACCCGGACCGGGCCAGGACCGCCGGGGCCCTCGGCGTGGACTTCGCGGCCCCCGAGGACGCCCTCGGGGAGTGCGACCTGGTCGTGCATGCCAGCGCCACCGAGCAGGGCCTCACCCGCGCCCTGGAACTCCTCGCGCCGGAGGGCACGGTCCTCGACCTGAGCTGGTACGGCGACCGGCGGATCGCCCTCCCGCTCGGCGAGGCCTTCCACTCCCGGCGGCTCACCGTGCGCAGCAGCCAGGTCGGCACCGTCTCCCCGGCCGCCCGGGCCGGCCGCACCTACGCCGACCGGCTCACCCTGGCCCTGGACCTGCTGGCCGACCCGGCGCTGGACGCCCTCGTCACGGGGGAAAGCGCGTTCGAGGAGTTGCCGGAGGTGCTCCCGAGGCTCGCCTCCGGGGAGCTTCCGGCCCTCTGTCACCGGGTCCGCTACGGCGACAACGGCTGACGGAACGTCCAACAACGCCGGTGCGGGCCGCCAAGAGGTCCTGACCTGAGAAAAGAGTGAGAGTGGACTGAACGCGGGGAAGCCGAGAGCCGTACTAAGGGCATCCCCCGGCAGGGATCAGCCGAGGGACCAGACGCGCCGCACCTGGAGGGTCGTCCGTTGTTCAGCATCACCGTCCGCGATCACATCATGATCGCCCACAGCTTCCGCGGCGAGGTGTTCGGGCCCGCGCAGCGACTGCACGGCGCCACGTTCCTGGTGGACGCCACCTTCCGCCGTGAGCAGCTGGACGACGACAACATCGTCGTCGACATCGGTCTTGCCACCCAGGAACTCGGCGCCGTGGTCAGCGAGCTGAACTACAGAAACCTGGACAACGAGCCCGACTTCGCCGGGATCAACACCTCCACGGAGTTCCTCGCGAAGGTCATCGCCGACCGGCTCGCCGAGCGCATCGAGAAGGGCGCGCTCGGCGAGGGCGCCCGGGGCCTGGCCGGACTGACCGTCACCCTCCACGAGTCGCACGTCGCCTGGGCGAGTTACGAGCGTGCCCTGTGACCGGCATGGCCATCGGCCGCCCGTCGGCCCTCACCTACGTGCCCGCGCAGCGCGCGGGCAGCACCGACAACAAGGCTCCGGCGAGCATCGGGATCCTCCCCATGTCCCTGCGCAACGTGCACTTCGTCATGCCCGGCGGCGTCGACGACCCGGCCAGCCCGAGCGGCGGCAACGCCTACGACCGGCGGGTCTGCCTGGACCTGCCCGGCTTCGGCTGGCAGGTCACCAAGCACGCGGTCGACGGCTCCTGGCCGCGCCCCGGCACCGCCGCCCGCGACGCCCTCGCCCGCACCCTGCGGGAACTGCCCGACGGCACCGTGGTCCTCCTCGACGGCCTGGTCGCCTGCGGGGTACCGGAGATCGTCGTACCCGAGACGGACCGACTGCGGCTCGCCGTCCTCGTGCACCTGCCGCTCGGCGCCGAGACCGGCCTCGACGCGGCCGTCGCCGCCGACCTGGATGCCCGCGAGCGGACGGTGCTGCGCGCCGTACCGGCGGTGATCGCGACCAGCGACTGGGCGGTGCGGCGGCTGGTCTCGCACCACGGCCTGGCACCCGAACGGGTGCACGTGGCCGCACCGGGTGCCGACATCGCCCCGCCGGCCGGCGGCACCGACGGCGTCTCGCACCTGCTGTGCGTCGCCGCCGTCACCCCGCGCAAGGGCCAGCACCGGCTCGTCGAGGCGCTCGCCACCGTCCGGGACCTGCCGTGGACCTGCACCTGCGTCGGCGGTCTCGACACGGCTCCCGAGTACGTGGCCCACCTGCGGTCGCTGATCGCCGAGCAGGGACTGACGGACCGCCTGCACCTCGCGGGCCCGCGCGCCGGCGCCGACCTCGACGCCAGTTACGCCGCCGCCGACCTGATGGTGCTCACCTCGTACGCCGAGACCTACGGCATGGCCGTCACCGAGGCCCTCGCCCGTGGCATCCCGGTGCTCGCGACCGACGTCGGCGGTCTGCCGGAAGCGGTCGGCCGGGCCCCCGACGGCGGGGTACCCGGCATCCTCGTGCCGCCGGAGGACCCCGCCGCGCTCGCCGCCGAACTGCGCGGCTGGTTCGGCGAGGCGGACGTGCGCCGCCGTCTCAAGGCCGCCGCGCGCGGCCGGCGGGCGGCGCTCGACGGCTGGGCGACCACCGCCCGGAGCCTGGCCGGAGTCCTGCTGCGGCTCCCTGACGAACCCCGGAGGGCGGCATGACCAGCGAGACCGCGACCACTGCTCCGGCCGGCGCGATACCCGCGCAGCCGGGACCGACGGATGTTACGGATGCAGGAGTGGGACGAGAACACGAACAGGCGCCCTCCGAGGTGATACCCGGGGCCGGTCCCGTCGTCCGTCCGGGCGAGCGGGCCACCGTACGGCTGCGCGAGACCGGGCCCGAGGAGCCGCCGCGGTACGCGCCCGAGTGGCTGGAGCTGCGGGAGAGCGCGGACGCGGCCGCCCGGGCGAACGACCTGCTGGACCCGCTGCGGATCCGGCTGGCGAACCTGCCAGGCAAGGCCGGCGGGATCGTCGTGCACGATCTGGGCTGCGGCACCGGCTCGATGGGCCGCTGGCTCGCCCCCCGCCTGGACGGTTCCCAGCACTGGATCCTGCACGACCGCGACCCCTACCTGCTGCACTTCGCCGCCGTCGCCTCGCCCCGCGCGGCCGCCGACGGCAGCCGGGTCACGGTGGAGACCCGGCGCGGCGACGTCGCCCGGCTCACCCCCGACGCGCTGGCCGGCGCCTCCCTGGTGACCGCGTCCGCCCTCCTCGACGTCCTCACCCGGGAGGAGATGGACACCCTCGCCGAGGCCTGCACCGGGGTCGGCTGCCCCGCGCTGCTCACCCTCTCGGTCGCCGGCCGGGTCGAACTGACCCCCGCCCACCCCCTGGACGCCGAGCTCACCGACGCCTTCAACGCCCACCAGCGGCGCGGCGGCCTGCTCGGCCCGGACGCCGTCACCGCCGCCTGCGAGGCGTTCTCCGACCGGGGCGCCACCGTGAAGCTGCACCCCAGCGCGTGGCGGCTCGGCCCCGGCCAGAAGGCGCTCACCGAGCAGTGGCTGCGCGGCTGGGTCGGCGCCGCCGTCGAGGAACGCCCCGAGCTGGCCGAGCGCGCCGACGCCTACCTGGCCGAGCGGCTCGCCGCCAACGCGGCCGGCGAACTGCGGGTCGTCGTGCACCACAGTGACCTGCTCGCGCTCGCCCGGCCGACCGGAGGCACCTCATGAGCACGCCGACCCTGGTCCGGGAGACCGCGCCCCTCGCCCCGCTCGCCGTGCCCCGGCGCCTCAACCTCCGTGCCGTCCGCACCCACCTGGGCACCGTCGCCGGAGCCGCCATCATCGCCGTGCTGCTGTGGCGGCTCGGCACCGGAGTCTTCCTCGACGGACTGCGCCGGATCGATTCCCCGACCCTGGTGGCCGGCCTGGTGATCGGCGCGATCACGACCGTACTGAGCGCCTGGCGCTGGCAGTTGGTGGCCCGCAGCCTCGGCCTCAGGCTGCCGCTCGGGCCTGCCGTCGGCGACTACTACCGGGCCCTGTTCCTGAACGCGGCCCTGCCCGGCGGAGTCCTCGGTGACGTGCACCGGGCCGTCCGGCACGGCCAGAGCGAGGGCGACATCGGCCGCGGGGTCCGCGCCGTCGTCCTCGAACGCGCCGCCGGGCAGGTGGCGTTGACGGTGTTCGGCTCGGCCGCGCTGCTGATCCTGCCCTCTCCGGTCCGCGAGGAGGTGCGCAGCTTCGCCCCGCTGGCGGCGGCCGGACTGGCCGGCGCGTGCGCGATCGTGCTCGCCGTCCGCATGAACAAGGCCCCGGGCAAGCGCGCCGGTGCCCTGCGCGCCACGCTCGGCGAGGCCCGCCGCGCACTCCTGTCGCGGCGGAACGGGCCCGGCGTCGCTCTCTCCTCGGCGGTCATCCTCGCCGGGCACGTCGGGATGTTCGTGGTGGCCGCGCGGGTCGCAGGTTCGGCCGCGTCCGTGGCGGTCCTGGTCCCGATCTCGGTCCTCGCCCTGGTCGCGATGGGCCTGCCGCTGAACGTCGGCGGCTGGGGCCCCCGGGAGGGCGTCACCGCCTGGGCGTTCGCCGCGGCCGGTCTCGGCGCCGACAGCGGGCTCGCCACCGCCGTGGTCTACGGCGTCCTCAGCTTCGTGGCGGCCCTGCCCGGTCTGCTGGTCCTCGTCGTCCGCTGGTACGCCGGACTGCGCTACTCCCGCCCGGCGGTGAGCAGTTCGAAAAGCGCGCCGAAGGAAGCCGCGAGGCTCGACAGGAGTTCCTTCCCCTTTTCCGGGGACCCCAGGGAAGGGCGGCCGATGACGCCCGACTCGGTATAGGCGGACATTCCCAGGGTGAGGAGATGACGACGGTCGTCAGCGGTGAAATCGGCAGACTCGTAACCAGGGCGGACCAATTCGGGATGAGCATGCAGCAGAATGGAGGTCTCGATTTCTCCGGCATGCATGTCGGAGAGCGCCGAGGTCTCGACCCCCGCCCGCGCGAGCGCCGTCTCCCAGTCCTCCACGGCCGGGTACAGCGCCAGCCGCTCGCCCCGCGCGGACGCCTCCTGCACGACGTTGCCCAGCACGTAGTTGCCGCCGTGGCCGTTGACCACGACCAGCGCCTCGACCCCCGAGCGGCGCAGCGAGCCGGCGATGTCGTTCACCACCGCGTGCAGGGTCACCGCGGAGATGCTGACGGTCCCCGGCCAGGCCGCGTGCTCGTGCGAGCAGGAGACCGTCACCGGAGGCAGCAGGTGCACCGGGTAGGCGGCGGCGATCTCCCGGGCGACGGCACAGGCGACGAGGGTGTCCGTAGCGAGCGGAAGGTAGGGGCCGTGCTGTTCGAAGCTCCCCACGGGAAGGACGGCGACCTGTGTTGAAACGCCCGCCCCCCTGGTCCGTACCTCTTCCGTAGTGTCCGCCGGCAACAAGCCGTATGCCGCCGTACGCGCGCCCGAACCACTCATCTTTTCACGGCCTTTCGTCTCTGCTTAGGAATCAGATCATGACAGAAAACATCGGCGTACTCGGCAAGAAGTCCCCACGGCGTTCGGGCGTGGAACGCGTCGTGAATGCACCGCTGCCCACCGTGTACGGCAAATTCCAGGCGATCGGCTACCTGGACCACGACCGCGGCGACGAGCAAGTCGCCCTGGTCTACGGGGACATCGACAGCGACCGGGTGCTGACCCGGCTGCACTCCGAGTGCCTGACCGGGGACGCGTTCGGCTCCCAGCACTGCGAGTGCGGCGACCAGCTGGCCGCCGCACTGCGTGCGGTCGTCGCCGAAGGCAGCGGCATCGTCGTCTACTTGCGCGGCCACGAGGGCCGCGGCATCGGCCTGCTCGCCAAGCTGCGCGCGATGGCCCTCCAGGCGGAGGGCCTCGACACCGTCGAGGCGAACCTCGCGCTCGGTCTGCCCGTGGACGCCCGCGACTACGGGGTCGCCGCCGGCATCCTGAGCGACCTCGGGGTGCGCTCGGTACGTCTGATGTCCAACAACCCGCGCAAGCGCGAGTCCCTGGTACGGCACGGCATCGAGGTCGCCGAAACGGTCCCGCTGCTGATCGAGCCGTGCGAGAACAACATCACCTACCTGCGGACGAAGCGCGAGCGGCTCGACCACGTGCTGCCCCACCTGGACGCGGTGGCGCACTGGTCCTGAGGTACCGGGCGGCCTCCCCGGGCAGGATCGGGGGAGACCGACAGGAGGTACACGCGTGAATCTTCGGGCTCAGGTCGTGATCATCGGCGGCGGGGTGATGGGCACCAGCATCGCCTGCCATCTCGCGATGGCGGGCGTCCGCGACGTCGTCCTCGTCGAACGCGACGAACTCGCCGCCGGATCCACCTCGAAGGCCGCGGGCGGGGTGCGCGCCCAGTTCTCCGACGAGCTCAACGTCCAGCTGGGCGCGCGCAGCCTGGAGGCCTTCGCCCGGTTCGGCGAGGAGACCGGGTACGACATCGGCCTGCGCCGCGTCGGCTACCTGTTCCTCCTCTCCACCCCCGAGGAGGTCGCCTCCTTCGAGGCGGGCGTCCGGCTCCAGAACCACCTCGGCGTGCCCAGCCGGATGCTCACCCCGAAGGAGGCGGCCCGGCTCTCCCCGCTGATCGCCACCGACGGACTGCTGGCCGCCGCCTACTCCCCGGACGACGGCCACTGCACCCCCGAGTCCGTCGTGCACGGCTACGCGGCCACCGCCCGCGCCCACGGCGCCCGCGTCCTGCGCCACACCGAGGTCACCGGCATCGAACGGGACGGCGCCTTTCTCACCGCCGTGCACACCACCCTCGGCCGGATCGCCACCGACACGGTGATCTGCGCGGCCGGCGCCTGGTCGCGGTCGGTCGGCGCGATGGCCGGCGTCGACCTACCGGTGCAGCCGCTGCGCCGCCAGATCGCGGTCACCGAGCCGGTCCGGGGGCTGCCGCCGACGCTCCCCATGACGATCGACTTCACCACCAGCCTGTACTTCCACGCCGAGGGCCCGGGACTCCTCCTCGGCATGTCCGACCCCGACGAACGGCCGGGCTTCGCCACCGACCCCCACGACCGCTGGATCCCGCGCTTGTACGCGGCGATGGAACGCCGCGCCCCGGCCCTGCTCGACCTGCGCCGCACCGGCGGCTGGGCGGGCCTGTACGAGAACACCCCGGACCACAACGCCCTGATCGGTGAGGCGCCCGCGGTCTCCCGGTTCCTGTACGCCACCGGGTTCTCCGGTCACGGCTTCCTCCAGGCACCGGCCGTCGGCGAGGTGGTCCGCGACCTGTACCTGGGCCGCACGCCCTTCCTGGACGTCGGCCCGCTCGGCGCCGGCCGGTTCGCGGCCGACGCCCCGCGCCCGGAGTCGAACCTGGTGTGAGCGGCGCTCAGTCCTGGATCGCCTCGTGGACCAGCCGGCGCAGGTCCGGGAAGACCTTCAGCGTCTTCGGCCGGACCTGCGTGTGGAACTGCACGGTCAGGTCGTGGGCCGGGTCGACCCAGAACGCGGTGGTGGCCGCACCGGTCCAGCCGTAGGCGCCGGGGCTGCTCGGGGAGAGGGTGCGGTCCGGGTCGATCACCACGGAGACGCCGAGACCGAAGCCGAGCCCGTCGTTGCCGGGTTCCTGGTGGACAGGAGCGCCGTAGGTCCGCAGATCGGCCCCGCCCGGCAGATGGTTGTCGGCGAGCAGCCCGACCGAGGCGGGGGAGAGCAGCCGGACGCCGTCCAGTTCGCCGCCCCGGCGCAGCATCTCCATGAAACGGTGGTAGTCGTACGCCGTCGCCGCGAGGCCGCCGCTGCCGGACAGGAAGCGGGGGCGGCCGCGCAACGGCAGTCCGGGAATCGCCTCGATGCCGCCGCCCTCGGTCTCGCCGTACAACTCCGAAAGGCGGTCGGCCTGTTCGGGCGCGATGTGCAGGCCCGCGTCCGGCATGCCGAGCGGACGGAAGATCCGCTCCGCGAAGAACTCGTCGAGCCGCTGTCCGGAGGCCACCTCGACGACCCTGCTGAGGACGTTGAAGCCGACGGAGTAGTTCCACTGGGTGCCCGGCTCGAACTGGAGCGGCATCCGGGCGTACACGGCCATCGCCTCGGCGAGGTCCGCGCCCGACGGCACCGAGAACTCCAGGCCCGCCTCGCGGTAGCAGGCGTCCACGGGGTGCGTGTGGTAGAAGGCGAAGGTCAACCCGGCGGTGTGGGTGAGCAGGTGGCGGATCCGGATCGGCCCGTCGGCCGGCCGGGTCACCATGTCGTCGCCCGAACCCGAGACATGGACCCGCGGGGCGGCGAACTCCGGCAGGAAACGGTCGACCGGGTCGTCCAGCGAGAGCAGCCCGTCCTCCACCAGCAGCAGCACGGCGACCGCGGTGACCGGCTTGGTCATGGAGTAGATCCGCCAGATGGTGTCCGGCTCGACCGGCAGCCCGGCCGCGAGGTCGCGGTGGCCCTGGGTGGTGAGGTGGGCGACCCGCCCGCCGCGCGCCACGGCCACCAGGTAACCGGGCAGCCGCCCTTCGTCGACGTAGTGGGCGAAGTGCTGGTCGAGGCGGTCGAGCGCCTTCACGTCCAGCCCCACCTCACCGGGGTCGACTTCCTGTCGCAGCTGTGCCATCGCTCTCCTTGGGTCGTGTCGTCCGCGGTGCGGTCCGACCTCGGACCTCATCGTCGCGCAGGAACAGGGGAACGGTCCCGCTCAAACGCGCGTGGTGTGACGGACGCTATAGAAGAGGCACCGGAAAACGGACACGCCACCGCCACGCCCGACGTACGGCGGGTGATGACGGCTCATCAGTTCGTACCTGCCCGCGACGGCCCGCTCCGACGCCGGGGCGCACCCGGCCAGGTGCGGCGACTTGCGCGCCCGGCGCGACCGCACCGTGTCCGGGCGGCTCCCCTCCGCGCACGCCCGGGCAGGCGCGCCCCGGCGCGCGAGGGCCGGTGCGGAAGCGGCGGGCGGGAATGCGCGACGGACGCGCCGGGGTTCCCCCTGACATGACCCAGGACGCTCTGCTGAAGCTGCTCGCAGAAGGACACGACGGGGTGCTGGTCACCCTCAAGACCGATGGACGCCCCCAGCTGTCCAACGTCAACCACGCCTACTACCCCGACGAGCGGACCGTGCGCGTGTCGATCACCGACGGCCGCGCCAAGACCCGCAACCTGCGCCGGGACCCCCGTGCCTCGTACCACGTCACCAGCCCGGACCGCTGGGCCTACACGGTCGCCGAGGGCACCGCGGAGCTGTCGCCGGTGGCCGAGGACCCCTACGACGCGACCGTCGAGGAGCTGATCCGCCTCTACCGCGACGTCCGGGGCGAGCACCCCGACTGGGACGACTACCGCGCCGCGATGGTCCGCGACAGGCGGCTGGTGCTGCGGCTGCGGGTGGAGCGGGCGTACGGCGTGCCGCGCGCCTGACGGGCCTGACGGGACTAGGACCTGTGACGCAGGGCGATCGGCCGATGTGCGCGCGAGCGGCGGGCACCTAGGCTGCCGGAGAGGGAACGGCAGCTCAGGAAGAGGTCACGATGCCCGTCAACGGCCGCAGTCACATCCGGATCGCCCGACCCGCCCGGGACCTGGCGGCGGCCGAACGGTTCTGGGTGCGGGGGCTCGGGCTCGGCGTGGTGTGGCGGGCCGAGGGCGGTCCCGAACCCGGCGAGCACGATCTGCTGATGATGGGCTGGCCGGACGCGGACTGGCATCTGGAGCTGGTGCACGAGCCCGCCCGGCCCGTGGAGCCCCGGCCCACCGAGGAGGACCTGCTCGTGGTCTACGTCGACGGGCCGGTGCCGGAGGACCTGGTGGCCCGGCTGGAGGAGCACGGCGGCAAGCGGGTGCCCTCGCCGAACCCCTACTGGAACCGGTGGGGCGTCACCGTCGAGGACCCGGACGGGTACCGGCTGGTGCTCTGCGAGCGGGGCTGGTCCAACGCGTGACGGGAGGTCCTTGCCGTCCGGTCCGCGCGGGGTTAGCCTCCGCGCGTGATCAATGGGGCACATGTGGTGATCTACACGCGGGACGCCGAGGCGGACCGGGCCTTCCTCCGGGACGTGCTGGGCTGGCCGCACGTCGACGCCGGACACGGCTGGCTGCTCTTCCGGCTGCCGCCGGCCGAGGTGGCGTGCCATCCGGCCGACGGCGAACCGTCGCACGAACTGATGCTGATGTGCGACGACCTGGACGAGACGATCGCCGAACTCACCGGCAAGGGCGTCGAGTTCAGCCGACCCGTCCAGGTCGCGGCCTGGGGCCGGGTGACGGGCTTCCGGTTGCCGGGCGGAGGCGAGGTCGCCTTGTACGAGCCGCGCCACCCGCGCGCCCAGCACCAGTCTCCTCCCGTACCCAGGTCTCCAGCCACTGGGTGAACTCCGCCGCCTTGTCGGGCCAGTTGAAGTGGGTGAGGGCCGCCTCACGGCCACGCTGGGCCGCGGTGTGACGCAGGACCGCATCGGCGCCGAGCCGGTGGATCGCCTCCGCCGCCGCCCGCGGATCCTCGTACGGGACGACGATTCCGCAACCGTGCCGCTCCACCATGTCCGCGGCCAGCGGGGTGGGCGTGGTGACGACGGGCACGCCGTGGGCCATGTACTCGACGACCTTGGTGGGCCGGGAATGGCGGTAGTTGGGCTGGTCGTGCAGGAGCGAGAGACCGGCCAGGGCGCCCGGGAACAGGGCGAGGGCGCGGTCGTTGGGCAGGAAGCCGTGCCAGCGCAGGACGCCGTCCCGGTCGGCGGCCGCGAGCGCGTCCCGGACGTCGGGGTCGGCCGCGCCGGCCACCTCGACGCGCAGGCCGGGGCCCAGGTGCCGGGCCGTGGCTATCAGGTCCAGCGCGCCGCGCGCCCGTGACAGGTGGCCGACGTAGACGACCCGTTCGGCGCCCGGCGGCTCCGGTGCCTCGACCGGGGCGGTGGTGAAGTTCGGCACCACCGGGTGGGTGCGGCGGAACCTCTCCTGGTAGGCGTCCTCGGCGAGCAGCAGCCGCAGATGACGTTCCGCCAGCCGCTCGGCCGCGCGGACGCCGAGCCGCAGCGGTGGCCGCAGCGCCCTCGGCACCCAGCGCTTCATGGCGAGCGCGGCCGCGGTGTCCTCGTGCACGTCCCAGACGACCACCGGACCGGTGCCGGACCGCCGCCAGCGGCGCAGTGTGCCGGGGAGGGCCAGCAGCAGCTCCGGGTCGTGGAGCAGGATCAGGTCCGCCTCGTGGCCGCGCCGGGCCAGCAGGTTCCGCGCCGCGCCGACCGCCGTGCGGCGGCTGCGGCCCGCGGCCCGCGGCAGGTCGATGCCTTCGAGGTCCGGGCGGGGCCGTGCCTCGCGGGCCGAGAACGGCGCCGCGTAGACGACATGGTGTCCGCGGTCCCGCAACGCGCTGATCTGCCGGTGCAGGATGCGCGCGTCCTCGGGGTGGTGGACGACGGTGACGACGAGTATCCGCATCTGAGCGCCTTTCGGCTCCGCGGCCCGGAGCCCTTCGACTCCGAGCCACGGAAGGTGAGTTGCTACGCAGGTCGGCTACAGCACCTCGACACCGGGCCGGAAGATCCGCCCCCGGGTGTCGAAGAGCAGGCGGGCCTCGTCACCGAGGGCCGGGAGGTCGTACGCGGAGTGGTCCTGGAGCAGGATCGTCAGGTCGTGCGAGCGCGCCGCGGCCATGACGTCGGCGACGCGCGGCACGGCCTCCCCGTCCACGAACCAGGCCGGTACGAACGGGTCGTGGAAGGCGATCTCGGCCTCCCGCTCCCGCAGCAGCCGGGCCACCGGCACCGCCGGCGCCTCGCGCTGGTCGGCCACGTCCGGCTTGTAGGTGACGCCGAGGAGCAGCACCCGGGAGCCGTGCAGTGCGCGGCCCTCGTGGTTGAGCAGGTCCTGGGCGCGCCGGACGACGTACTCCGGCATGCGCGCGTTGATCTCCCGGGCGAGTTCCACGAACCGGAACTCGTAACCGATGGAACGCACCTTGTAGGACAGGTAGTTGGGGTCGATCGGGATGCAGTGCCCGCCCACCCCGGCGCTCGGCCGGAAGGGCTGGAAACCGAACGGCTTGGTGCCCGCGCAACGGATCGCGTCCCACACGTCGACGTGCAACTCGCGGCAGAGCACGGCCAGTTCGTTGACCAGCGCGATGTTGACGTGCCGGTAGGTGTTCTCGAGCAGCTTGGCCATCTCGGCCTCGCGGGTGCCCTTGGCCTGTACGACGGTGTCGACGAGCTTGCCGTAGAAGGCGGCGGCCTTCGCCGCGCACGCCGGGGTGCAGCCGCCGACCACCTTGGGTGTCTGGCGCAGCCCGTGGGTGGTGTTGCCGGGGTCGATGCGCTCCGGTGAGAAGGCCAGCGCGAAGTCCTCGCCGGCCCGCAGCCCGGACTCCTCCAGGAGCGGTTTGACGATCTCCTCGGTGGTGCCCGGATAGGTGGTCGACTCCAGGACGACGAGCCGCCCGCGGCGCAGCCGGCCGGCCACCGCCCGTGCGGCGGAGGTCACCGCGCTCAGATCGGGGCCGCCGTCCTCGCTGAGCGGGGTCGGCACGCAGATCACCACGGTCTGCGCCCGGGCCAGGCACTGGTCGTCGGTGTACGCCGTGAACCCGGCGGCCCGCATCCGGGCGACGTCCTCGTCGGAGACGTCGTCGACATGGGAGTGGCCGGCGTTGAGGCCCTCCACGACCCGTGGGTCGAGGTCGAGCCCGGCCACTCTCAGGCCGACCAGCGACGCCTCCCGCGCGAGCGGGAGCCCGACGTAGCCGAGCCCGATGACGGCCAGTTCGAAACGGTCGGTCTGTTCCTCATCCCCGAGCGATGCGCTCGATTCCCCGAGCGGTACGGCCTTTTCGACCTGCATAGGGATTCACTCCGCCCTCGACGGCAGCAACGGCAGATGCCGTATGGATCCGAAGGGCCCGGACGGTGAGCGGTTCCGGGCGCGGGGCCTCAGACACATCCAAGAGCGCGATACGCCTCTCGGGTCGTGGCAGCGACCCTTTTCCAGGTGCGTTCACGCGCCACCAGCGCGCGGGCGGATGCTCCCCATTCATGCCGCCTTTTTCGACTGTAGAGCAATACTTCGAGAGCTTCTGCCCAAGCATGGGGAGATTCAGGTGGAATCAGCCGCCCGTTCACTTCGTCTTTCACCAGTTCTCGCAGGGCTGTGAGATCACTGGCCGCCACGGGAATACCGCTCGCCATCGCTTCGACCGGCTTGAGTGGGGTGACCAGATGGCAGACCCGTTCGTCGGTGCGCGGCACCGCGAAGACGTCCAGAACCGCGTGGTAGACGCGCACTTGGCCGTGCGGCACGCGGCCGGTGAACAGGGCGGCGCCGTCGCCGAGACCGAGCCGTCCGGCCAGCGCCTCGAGCCTGCCGCGCTCCGGTCCGTCGCCGACGATCAGCAGCCGCAGCGGGACCCCACGGCGGCGCAGTTCGGCACCCGCATGGAGCAATGTGCCGATTCCCTCGTGTGGAGTAAGGCTGCTCACGGTGCCCACCACGAAGTCGTCCGCCGCGATGCCGAGCCGGGCGCGCAGCTCCGCTCCGTCCGGCGGCGGGGCGAGGAAGGCGTCGTCCACCGCGTTGGGCACGATCAGGACCCGCTCCCCGGGTACCCCGCGGGCCACGATCTCGGCCTTCATCGCCGCGCCCAGCGTCAGCACCAGATCGGCCCCGCGCATGCAGTACGTCTCCAGGGCGCGCCGGGCCCGGTACGAGGGGTCGCCCGCACTGCGGCCGGGCGCCTGGGTGAGCCAGGTCTCCTCCAGGAAGCCCCGCACCTCGTAGACCACCGGCAGCCCGTAGGTCTCCCGCAGGGCCAGCGCCACCCGCCCGTTGCCGTGGTCGGTGGCCGCGTGCAGCACGGCGGGCCGCAGCCGCTCCACCAGCCGTCCGGCCAGCTCGGCGTTGCGGGCCAGCACCGCCCCCTGGCCGTAGGGCAGCCCGTAGGGCAGCAGCCGGTGCTGCGGCACCCCGTTCACGATCTGCAACGGACGGGCGTCCAGGACGCCCTGCGCCACCGGGAACCCGATCCGGGTCACCACGTGCGGATCGAGTCCGGCGGCCCGCTGGGCCTCGGCGAGCGCCTGGGTGCGCACGGTGTAACCGGCGTGCTTGAACGGCAGCCCGTTGGTGACCAGATGGAGCACCCGGCCCGGCTCGGGCCGCACCGCCCGCCCGGCCGGCGCCGGCACCCGGGCGGCGGACGGGGCGGCGGTGGGCCCGGCCGTACGGGCCCGCCCGGCGAGCCGCTTCTCGACGGGCCCGAGCCCGCGCCGCACCCGCCCCGGCAGCAGCCGGACACCGAGCAGCGCGGCCCGGGCGGGGTCGTGCCGCAACTCGCCCCAGGCGACGGATGCGGCCAAGCTGAGTGCACGGGGGATACGACGCGGCAGGTGCCGGGACGGACGTCGGGCCATGTCGCCAAGGTAGGCCGACAGAGCGGAGAACGTACGGAATGAACGGCCGCGTACTCCATGTCGTAGGGACCAGGCCGAACTTCGTGAAGGCCGCGCCCGTGGTCGCCGCCCTGCGCGCGACCGGGCACGACCAGGTCCTGGTGCACACCGGTCAGCACTACGACGAACGGATGTCGCACATCTTCTTCCGGGAGCTGGGCCTGCCCGCCCCGGACACCGACCTCGGCGTCGGCTCCGGCAGCCATGCCCGGCAGACCGCCGACCTGCTGGTGGCCCTGGAAGGCGAACTGCTGGCCCGCGCCCCGGCCCTGGTCGTCGTCTACGGCGACGTGAACTCCACCCTGGCCGCGGCCCTGGTCGCCGCCAAGCTGGGCATCCCGGTCGCCCATGTCGAGGCGGGGCTGCGCAGCTTCGACATGGCGATGCCGGAGGAGGTCAACCGGCGGCTGGTCGACCAGCTCGCCGAGCTGCTCTTCGTGACCAGCCCGGAGGCCGTCGGCCACCTCGCCCGCGAGGGCGTCGACCCGGGCCGGGTGCACTTCGTCGGCAACCCCATGATCGACACCCTGCTCACCCATCTGGAGCATTTCGACCCGGCCGCCGCCCGCGCCGCCCACGCGCTGCCCGGGCGGTACGGCGTGGTCACCCTGCACCGCCCGGCCAACGTCGACGACCCAGAGGCCGCCGCGGCCGCGGCCCGCGCCCTCACCGAGGCCGCCGGCCACCTCGACCTCGCCGTACCCCTGCACCCGCGCGGCCGGGAGGCGCTGCGCAGGGCGGGCCTCGCCGACGCGCCCGGCATCCACCTCCTCGAACCGCTCGGCTACGTCGAGTTCATGGGCCTGGTCCGGGGCGCCGCCGTCGTGATCACCGACTCGGGCGGCGTCCAGGAGGAGACCACCGTGCTCGGCGTGCCCTGCCTGACGCTGCGCACCACGACCGAACGCCCCGTCACCGTCACCCACGGCACCAACCGTCTGGTCCGGCACGGCGAACTGGTGCCCGCGCTGCGCAAGGTCCTCGAAGGGCAGACGGCGGCCGACCCCGAGGGACCACCGCTGTGGGACGGCAAGGCAGGACCCCGGATCGCCCGCGTGCTCACCGAGTGGCTGGAACGCCATGACCACCGAGTGGCTGGAGCGCCATGAACGACGCCACCCGCACCTACACCGAAGCCCCTCTCACCTACTGGGACACCCGGCACCGCGAACGCGACGACCTCGCCTCCGGCGGCCACATCGGCCTCGACCGGCCCGGCAACGAGATCTTCTACGCGATCCGGCTCGGCCAGCTCCTCACCCTGATCGGTGACCTGTCCAGCCCCGCCTCCCCGCTGTTCGTCCTCGACGCGGGCTGCGGCAAGGGGCACTTCGCCCGGTCACTGGCGCGCTGCGGCCACCACGTCGACGCCTTCGACGCCAGCGAGGCGGCCGTCACCCACGCCCGGGCCGAGGGCGGCGGCCCCCGCTACGCCGTGGCGGGCCTCGACGAGTGGCGCAGCCCCTGGCTCTACGACGTGGTGCTGTGCGTGGACGTCCTCTTCCACCTCCTGGACGACGCCCAGTGGGCGGCGAGCCTGCGCAACCTCGCCTCACTCGTCCGGATCACCGGCCGGCTGATCGTCACCGACGAGAACACCGACGAACCCGTCCCGCGCGGCGACTACATAGTGCACCGGCCGCTCGCCGCCTACCGCAGGGAACTCGATCCCCTGGGCCTGAGCCACTCGCTCTTCCGGCCCTACGGCTTCCGCGAGAACCGGGTCGGCTTCCATGTCTTCACGAGGACCCGCTGATGCGCCCGACCGATGTCTTCCCAAGGACCCGCCGATGCGTCTGACCGATCTGCTCCACCCGCACCTGGACGACGTCACCTCGGTCGTGGACGCGACGAGCGGCGGCCTGCGGCTGGACCACTACCTGCACCTGCCGCCCGGCGTCGAGCTGCGGCGGCACCAGGAACCCGTCGGCGAAGGGGAGCTGATGCTCCTCTGCTACGGCCCCGACCTCGCCCTGCACGGCGCCGAGGCGGACTGCCTCGCCGCACTGGAACGGATGCGGCCCGGCGGCCGCGGCCTGATCGTCTTCGGCCACCCCGGCACCGAGCTGCCCTACCACCGGCTCCTCGACTCCCTGGTGGCCCACCGCTGCCAGGTGCTGCACGCGGCCTCCCTCGGCTACACCCACCTGCACTCCGGTGCGGTCTTCGCCTGCACCGAGGAACTCCTGCCGCCGCACGACTGGTTCGGCCACCCGCTCCCGGCCGACGGCTTCGCCACCGCCCTCCGGATCGCCGACGAGTACGTCCTCGCCGACTTCGTCTCCCGCTCCCAGCGGGCCCGCCTGATCGACCTGGAGCGGGCCGCCGAGGAGACCGCCCGCGCCCTGGAGACCGCCCGCGCGGACGGCCTCGCCGAACGGCTCGCCGCCGCCGTCCGGGACAAGGACCAGCTCTCCACCGCGCTGCGCCGGGCCCGGGAGCGGGCCGGCGTGCTGGAGGCGCGGGTGGCCATGCTGGAGGGCTCCACCTCGCTGCGGATCGGCAAGGCCCTGGTGTCGGCGGCCCGGTCGCCGAAGCGCCGTGCGGCCCGGCTGCCGGGCGAGCTGTACGGGCTCTGGCGGCAGCGGAAGGCCAAGGGCGGCCGCCCGACCGGTCTCCGTACCCCGGCCACCGTCCCCGCGCCGGAGCCGCAGGCCGACGACCGCTTCCACCTCGCCCACCGCGCCCTGTCCGTGGCGCCCCGCGACCGGCTGGTGATCACCGGCGTGCTCACCGACGGGACCGCCCGGGACTTCGCGGCGGACGCCGTGGTCAGCCGGGTGCTGCCGCACGACGGACGGCTGCTGGTCGAGCGCACCGACCCGGACGTCTTCCTCGTCCAGCTGAGCGCCTGCGCGGCCCAGGAAGGACCCTGGTCGCTCACCGGCACCGGACTCGCCCCCGACCTGGACCGGCGCCTCGCCGAACTGGTGTCACAGGCAAGGGGGCTGGGCCGTACCGCGGTGCTGTGGCGGGACGGCCCGGCGTCCTCCGCCCCCGGCCTGACCCTGCTGCCCTGGGACACCGTCCTCGACGGCGACACCGGGACGGCGCTGTGCCGCCTCGACCCGGTCACCGACGGCCGGGACCGGCTCCGGGACGTCTTCCTCCAGGACAGCACCCGCGTCCGGCTGGCCCGGCTCGCCGCCCTCACCGGCGGCCCCGACCCGCTCGCCGAACGAAGGATCGCCGTCCTCGCCGCGCCCCGGGACGCCACCGACGTGGCCCGGCTCGTCGCCCAGGCGCTCGGCCAGCTGCACCGGCCGGCCGAGGTGATCGTCGCCGAGCCGGCGGGCCTCGCCCTCGGCGAACTCACCGCCGCCTCGGTCGCCGTGCACGCCGGACCGCCCACCGCACCCTGGGTCGCGGACTGGACGGACCTGACCGAGGACCGCCCGGACACCCTCCTGCTCGACCTGCTCTGCGCCCAGGAGTTCTCGGGCGCCGACGCGGTGGGCCACACCCCCGCAGCCGACGACTACGTCTTCGTACCGGCCCTGAAGCCGCTGCTCGTGCGCCGGTCCCTGCTGGACTCCGGCACCCCGCCGGACAGCTGGTCGCGCGCCGGGCACCGCCTGTTCGCCGTGCGTGGAAAGGAACCGTCATGACCCGCACCCTGAGGGCGCTCGTCTACGGCGACGTGGACCTCAACCTCATCGACGGCTCCGCCGTGTGGGCCCAGTCGACGGTCCAGGCACTGTCCCGCGCGGGCTGCCGGACCCGCCTCGTCCTCAAGGCACCGGTCGAGACGGGCCGGCTGACCGATCCCCTCGCCGGCCTGCCCGGGGTCACCGTGGTGCGGCCGTACGAGGAACACCTCGTCCCCGGCCAGGGCGCGCACCCGCTCTCGCCCTTCCAGGCGTCGCAGCTGCTGGCCCGGCTGGACGCGGAGGAGCCCTGCGACCTGCTGGTGCTGCGCGGCCGCCGGCTGGTCAAGCAGATCGTCGGCGACGGCGCCTTCGACGGCCGGATCTGGGCCTACCTCACCGACATCCCGCAGTCCGCGGCCGACATGACCGAGGAGGCCCGCGCCGACCTCGCCCGCATCGCCGCCGCCTGTGCGCAACTCCTGTGTCAGACCGAGGAGTTGCGCTGCTTCCTGGAGGCCTGGGTGCCGGAGGCCTGCGGGCGGTCCGTGCTCTGTCCGCCCGCGGTGCCCGAGCCCGGCTTCCCGGTCCCGGCCCGGGGCGGCCTGCACGATCCGGTACGCCTCGTCTACACCGGCAAGTTCGCGCCCCGCTGGAACACCCTGCCCATGACGCGGCTGCCCGCGATGCTCGCCGAACGCGGCATCAGGACCGAACTGCACGCCGTCGGCGACAAGATCCACAAGGACGCGGCCCATCCCGGTTTCGACACCGCCATGGCCGAGGCCCTGCGCACCACCCCCGAGGTCGTCCACCACGGCGGCGTGCCGCGCGAGGAGGCCATGCGCCTGGCCGCCGACTGCGACCTCGGCCTCGGCTGGCGCGACGCCTCCCTCGACGCCAGCCTCGAACTCTCCACCAAGGTCCTGGAGTTCGGCTCGCTCGGCCTGCCCGTCGTACTCAACCGCACCCCCGCCCACGAGGCTCTGCTCGGCGCCGACTACCCCCTGTTCGTACCGGGCACCGCCACCCTCACGGACGCGGCGGACGCCGTCTCTCTAGCCGTACGCGACACCGCGGCTCGGCACCTCGCCGCCGACCGGTGCGCCGCGGCCGCCCGGGAGTACACCATGGAGGCCGCGGCGGCCCGCTGGCGCGGCCACCTCGACCGCGCCTTCCCCGCCGCACCCGCCGCCGTCGCCGGCCGGGCCCGCCCGCTGCGGGTCGGCGTCGCCGGCCACGACCTGAAGTTCCTCACCCGCCTCCTCGACCACCTCCGCGCGCTGCCCGGTCTCGACGTACGGATCGACGCCTGGCCCGCGCTCGCCCAGCACGACGCGGCCGCCGGCCGCGAACTCGCCGCCTGGGCCGACGTCATGGTCGTCGAGTGGTGCGGCCCGGCGGCCATCTGGTACAGCCGCCACAAGCGGCGCGGCAGCCGGCTGATCGTGCGCCTGCACCGCTTCGAACTCGACGCCGGATACCCGCGCCAGGTCGACATCGACAACGTCGACCGGGTGGTGTGCGTCAGCCCCTACTACGCCCGCGCCACCCGGGAGCGCACCGGCTGGCCCGCCGCGAAGATCACCACGATCGGCAACTGGGTCGACGTCGACCAGCTCGACCGGCCCAAGGCACCCGGCGCCCGCCACCGGCTCGGCATGATCGGCATCGCCCCCAGCCGCAAACGCCTCGACCTCGGCCTCGACGTCCTCGAAGCACTCCGCGCCCGCGACCGGCGCTGGCACCTCTCGGTCAAGTCCAAGCCGCCGTGGGAGTACTGGTGGATCTGGAACAAGCCCGAGGAACGCGCGCACTACGACGCGATCCTGCGCCGCATGCAGACCTCACCGCTCCTCGAAGGAGCCGTCGTCTTCGACCAGTTCGGCCCCGACGTCCCCAACTGGCTGCGCCGCGTCGGCCACGTGCTGTCCACCAGCGACGACGAGAGCTTCCACCTCTCCCCGGCCGAGGGCATGGCCTCCGGCGCCGTACCCGCCCTGCTGCCGTGGCCGGGCGCGGACGAGATCTACGACCGCCGCTGGATCCACGACACCCCCGAGGCGATGGCGGACGCCATCGCGGCCCTCGCCGACCAGGACGACTGGCAGTCCGCCGGCGCGACGGCCCGCGAACAGGTGCGCGAGGGTTTCTCCCTGGAGCGGGTGGCGAAGGACTGGACGGAGCTGCTGGTGTCAGGGTGAGACACACACCGGCCGAGGCGTCAGGCCGCCGACCCCTGCCTGCCCGTCGGTTCGGGGAGGAGGCGGGCGGTGAGGCGGTCGGGGGTCGGCCAGCGGACGTCGTGGGCCCAGCCGAGCTTCTCGAAGATGCGGATCAGGCGTGCCGACGGGTCCAGCTGGCCCGGCAGCACACCGTGGCGTGCGCCGGTGGGGTCGGCGTGATGGGAGTTGTGCCAGCTCTCACCGAAGGACAGCAGGGCCAGCGGCCAGAAGTTGGTGGCCTTGTCCCGGGCGGCGAACGGGCGCTTGCCCGCGACGTGGCAGACCGAGTTCACCGACCAGGTGACGTGGTGCAGCAGGGCCATCCGCATCACGCCGGCCCAGAAGAACCCGGTCAGCGCACCGGTCCAGGCGCCGGTGACCAGCCCGCCGACCAGTGCGGGGGCCAGGAGCGAGACGACGGTCAGCGGACCGAAGAGCCGCCCGATCAGGCGCAGGTCGCGGTCGGCGTCGATGTCGGGCGCGAACCTGGCCCGGTTGCTCAGCTCGCGCTTGAGCATCCAGCCGATGTGCGCGTGGAGCAGCCCCTTGAGCAGCGCGCGCGTGTCGGTTCCGAAGCGCCAGGGCGAGTGCGGGTCGCCCTCGCGGTCGGCGAAGGCGTGGTGACGGCGGTGGTTCGCCACCCACTGCACCGGCGAGCCCTCGACCCCCAGCGACCCCGCGACGGCGAGCGCGATGCGCAGCCCCCGCTTCGCCTTGAACGAGCGGTGCGTGAAGAGCCGGTGGTAGCCGACGGTGAGGCCGAAGCCGGACACCAGGTAGGCGATCACGGCCATGGTGACGTCCAGCGCCGACAGGCCCCGCCCCCACAGCAGCGGCACCGCGACGACCAGGCAGATCAGCGGGCCGACCACGAAGATCCACATCGCGACGCCCGCCGCGGCGTTCTGCGGGGCGTCCAGGAGCGGCCTGACTCCGGCCGCGGTGTCGGCGTCGCCTTCGGTGACGGTCTGTTCGGGACGGTCAGCTGTGCTCGGGTTCATCGGTTCCCCGCCGTTGTTCAAGGATGTCGGACACGGTGCCGCCTACGCCCCACGGTCGCACCGAAGGGCATCCCCGCAGGTCATCGCTCATGTCCAGGGTGTGAACGGCATGGGACCAAATCTCCTTTGTGGGGACGGCGACGGTCCGCCCGGGCGCCGTCGGCCCGGGCGGACGCGTGCCGGCTGCCCGGCCGGGGGCTCAGGCCGTCACGGTCTCCGGCCGGGACGCCTCGCGGGAGGTGCGGGACCCGAGGTCCTCCGTCGCCACCGTGTGGGTCTCGCGGGCGGACAGCACGGCGATCACCGGCGGCACGCACAGTGCGGCCGTGAACAGCGCCACCGCCGACCAGTCGTCGCCGCCCGGCCCCGCGATCCGCGCCGCGAAGGTCACCGCGAACCCGGCCACCGCGAACCCGATCTGGGTGCCGATCGCCATGCCCGACAGCCGCACCCGGGTCGAGAACATCTCGCCGTAGAAGGACGGCCAGACACCGTTCGCCGCGCTGTAGACGACACCGAAGGCGACGATCCCGAGGAGCATGATCAGCGGGTACGAGCCGGTGGAGACCGCCCACAGGTAGCCGAACATCGCCACCGCGCTGCCCACCGCGCCGACCAGGTACACGGGCCGCCGGCCGATCCGGTCCGACAGCGTCGCCCACGCCGGGATCGCGCCCAGCGCCACCAGGTTCGCCAGCGCACCCACCCACAGCATCGACGTCTTCGGCATCCCGACCGAGTCGCTGGTCGCGTACGCCAGCGCCCACACCGTGAAGATCGTGCTCACCGAGGCGATCAGCGCGCCCCCGATCACCCGCAGCACGTCCGCCCAGTGGTACCGCAGCAGCGTCACCAGCGGCAGCCGTACGACCCCCTCGGTCGCCGCCTGCTCGGCGAAGGCCGGGGTCTCCTGGAGCCTGCGCCGGATGAACCAGCCGACCACGGCCACCAGGACACTCAGCCAGAACGGCACCCGCCAGCCCCACGACATCAGCTGGTCCTCGGGCAGCTGGGAGACCGCGATGAAGACCAGGGTGGCGATCAGCTGGCCGCCCTGGGTGCCGCCGAGCGTGAAGCTGGTGAAGAAGCCCCGCCGGTCCGGCGGCGCGTGTTCGAGGCTCATGGAGCTGGCGCCGGCCTGCTCTCCGGCCGCCGATATGCCCTGCAGCACCCGGCACAGCACAAGCAGCACCGGCGCCGACCCGCCCACCTGGGCGCGGGTCGGCAGACAGCCGATCAGGAACGTCGACAGGCCCATCAGCAGCAGCGTGAAGACCATGACCTTCTTGCGGCCGATCCGGTCCCCGAAGTGCCCGAGGAACAGCGCGCCGACCGGGCGGGCCGCGTAGGCCACCCCGAACGTGGCCAGCGACAGCAGGGTGGCGTTGGCCGGGTCCGACTCGTCGAAGAAGACCTTGGGGAAGATCAGCGCGGCCGCGCTGCCGTAGATGAAGAAGTCGTAGTACTCCAGGGCGCTGCCGATCCAGGCGGCCAGGGCGGCCTTCCTCGGCTGGCCACCGGGTGGTACGGCGGTGGCGGCGGGCTGGGCGGGGACGGACACGGCGGTGCTCCTTCGGGGAACTCCAACGTAGGCGGAGTGAGCGGCGGGGGAGAAGGCCGGTTCCCAGGGATGACGGGGTCGGCGGGCCAGGGGCGGAGTGCTAATTAACCCACTGGGTAGTTAGTCGCGATGGGTACGGATGTTGCGCTCGCGTTTCCCCGGTGTCAAGAGGCCGTGCCGGTCCCGTTCGGTCGTGCCCGGTCCCCGCCGGGTGTCCGCCGCCCGGCGCGGTCAGTCCGCCGCGCGCTCCGCGGTGAGGTAGGCGATCACCATGTCGCCGAGCATGGTCCGGTAGTGCGCGCGTTGCGCCGGGTCCACCAGGTCGCGGCCGAAGAGGGCGCCGAAGGTGGCCCGGTTCGACACCCGGAAGAAGCAGAACGAGCTGATCATCGCGTGCAGGTCGACGGCGTCCACGTCGGCCGTGAACAGGCCGGACTCCTGCCCGGCGGCCAGGATCCGGCGGATCACCTCCAGGGCGGGCGAGCCGATCCTGCCGAGCTTCTCGGAGGCCGCGATGTGCTCGGCGCCGTGGATGTTCTCGATGCTGACCAGGCGGATGAAGTCCGGGTGCTGCTCGTGGTGGTCGAAGGTCAGCTCGGCGAGCCGGCGGATCGCCGCGACCGGGTCCAGGTGCTCGACGTCCAGCTGCTGCTCGGCCTCGCGGATCACGCCGTACGCGCGCTCCAGGACCGCCGTGAACAGCTGCTCCTTGCCGCCGAAGTAGTAGTAGATCATCCGCTTCGTGGTGCGGGTGCGGGCCGCGATCTCGTCGACGCGAGCCCCGTCGTAGCCGGCCCGGGCGAACTCCTGGGTGGCCACGTCGAGGATCTCGGCCCGGGTGCGGACGGCGTCACGGAGCCGCCCGTTGGTCTGTGCCGGTTCGTCGACGCTGGTCATCGGGTTCCTTCGGGTTCCTGTCGGGTTCCTTCGCGGGGGAGGCCGGTGCGGAGATTGTAGAAGCCCGGGACGGAGGTGTTGCCGGCGAGGTCTTCCCTCGCGGCGGCCTCCGGTGTTATAGCTAACGTACTAGTTCGTACATTAGCGTTCGTGATGCCGCACTGGAGGGCCGCGTGGCCAAGGACTCGTATCTCGTCGGACTGATCGGTTCCGGCATCGGCCCGTCGCTCAGCCCCGCCCTGCACCAGCGCGAGGCGGACCGGCAGGGGCTGCGGTACCTGTACCGGCTGATCGACATCGACGTGGCCGGCGTTCGGCCGGAGGCCGTGGGGCGGCTGGTGCGGGCGGCCCGTGATCTCGGCTTCGACGGGCTCAACATCACGCACCCCTGCAAGCAGCTGGTCATCGAGCACCTGGACGCACTCGCCCCGCAGGCCGAGGCGCTCGGTGCCGTCAACACGGTGGTCTTCGAGGCCGGCGGGAGGGCCGTCGGCCACAACACGGACGTGACCGGGTTCGCGGCGTCGTTCGCACGCGGCCTGCGGGACGCGCCGCTGGAGAGCGTCGTACAGCTCGGTGCCGGGGGCGCCGGGGCCGCCGTCGCGCATGCGACGCTCACGCTGGGGGCCGAGCGGGTCACGCTCGTGGACGCGCTCGCCGACCGGGCGGCCGGGTTGGCCGAGCAGCTGTGCGGGCGGTTCGGGGCGGGCCGCGCGGTGTCCGCGGGTCTGGAGCGGCTGCCGGAGTTGCTGGCTGGTGCGGACGGGCTCGTCCATGCGACGCCCACCGGGATGGCCGCGCATCCGGGGATGCCGGTACCTGCGGAGTTGCTGCATCCCGGGCTGTGGGTGGCCGAGGTCGTGTACCGGCCACTGGAGACCGAACTGGTCCGTACCGCACGGGCGTTGGGGTGTGCCGTGCTGGACGGGGGTGGGATGGCCGTGTTCCAGGCCGCGGATGCGTTCCGTCTGTTCACGGGGAGGGAGCCGGACAGTGGCCGGATGCTTGCCGACATCGCGGAGTTGGGGGAGAGGCCGACGGGGCAGGTCGTGTGACGGGTGCCGGTCCGTTGTGGCCGGTCGCGCAGTTCCCCGCGCCCCTGACGGGGCGCTGTAGTGCACGTGAGGAAAAGGTTCATGCGTACTTCCATCGCTACCGTCTCGCTCAGTGGGTCGCTCACCGAGAAGCTCACCGCCGCCTCCCGGGCCGGGTTCGACGGCGTGGAGATCTTCGAGAACGACCTGCTCGCCAGTCCGCTGTCTCCCCGGGAGATCCGCGCCCGGTGTGCCGACCTCGGGCTGACCGTCGACCTCTACCAGCCGATGCGGGACATCGAAGCCGTCCCCGACGGCGAGTTCGCACGCAATCTGCGCCGCGCCCGGCACAAGTTCGAGCTCATGCGGGAACTGGGCGCCGGCACCGTCCTCGTCTGCTCGTCCGTCTCGCCGCTCGCGATCGACGACGATGATCTCGCCGCCTCCCAGCTGGCCCGGCTCGCCGACCTGGCGCAGGACTTCGGCATCCGCGTCGCCTACGAGGCGCTCGCCTGGGGGCGGCACGTCAGCACGTACGACCACGCCTGGCGGATCGTCGAGGCGGCCGGCCACCCCGCCCTGGGCACCTGTCTCGACAGCTTCCACATCCTCTCCCGGGGGTCCGACCCCAAGGGCATCGAGGACATCCCCGGCGCGAAGATCTTCTTCCTCCAGCTGGCCGATGCCCCGATGCTCGCGATGGACGTGCTCCAGTGGAGCCGGCACTACCGGTGCTTCCCCGGACAGGGCGGGTTCGACGTCGCCGGGCTCGTGCGGCACGTGCTGCGCGCCGGGTACGACGGGCCGCTCTCCCTCGAAGTCTTCAACGACGTCTTCCGGCAGGCCGAGGCCGGGCCGACCGCCGTCGACGCGCAGCGTTCACTGCTGGTGCTGCAAGAGGCCGTCGGGATGGGGAAGTTGCCAGCGCCGGTCGTGCCGACGGGAGTCGCCTTCGCGGAACTCGTCACGCCGGACGCCGAACCCGTCTCGGCACTGCTCGCGGCGCTCGGCTTCGCCCGGACCGCGCGTCATCGGAGCAAGCCCGTCGACCTGTGGGAGCAGGGCGAGGCCCGGATCCTGGTCAACACCGGTCCCGCCGCCCTCCCCCACTCTCGGCTTCGCTCGAGCGGGGGGACCCCCATCGACGGCACCCGCCTCGCCGCGATCGGCCTGGAGTCACCGGACCCGCGGGCGGCCGCCCGCCGGGCCGAGGCCCTGCTCGCCCCCCTGCTGCCCCACCGCCGGGCTCCGCAGGACGCCCCGCTCGACGCGGTCGCCGCCCCCGACGGCACCGAACTGTTCTTCTGCGCCTTGGGCCGTGACCCGGAACTCCCCGACTGGCGCGCCGACTTCGCCGCGGTGCCGCACGAACCGGGCTCGGCCGGGGCGCGCATCGACCACCTCGCGCTCACCCAGCCCTGGCACCAGTACGACGAGGCGACCCTCTTCCACCGCAGCGTCCTCGGCCTGCACCCCGAGGAGAGCGTCGATGTCGCCGACCCCTACGGGCTGCTGCGCTCCCGCGCCGTCACCAACGGCGACGGCAGCGTCCGGATCGTCCTCGGGGTCGGCGCGGCCCCGGCCGACGACACCCTGCACGCCCAGCACATCGCCCTGGCCGTCCCGGACGTGGTCGCCGCCGCCCGTGCCTTCCGGGCGGCGGGCGGGGGCCTGCTGCCCATCCCCGCCAACTACCACGACGACCTCGCCGCCCGGTACGAACTCGCCGACGGCGAGCTGGACACGTACCGCGACCTCGGCATCCTCTACGACCGGGACGCGGGCGGTGTCTTCCGGCACTGCTACACGCGGACGGTCGGCCGGGTGTTCTTCGAACTGGTCGAGCGGGATCCCGGATACCGCGGATACGGCGCCCAGAACGCCCCGGTGCGCCTCGCCGCCCAGCACGCCCGGCGGTGAGAAACGGGCAGGGCGCAGGATTCTTACGGCCTCCATGACCGGTACTCACGAACATCCTGAATGTTCCTTGACAACCCGGACGTGACGTTCGCCGGAATCCGGTCGTCCTACAGGCCGTAGCACTCCGGGGCGTTCTGGAAGTCCCGGATAACGGGAGTCCTGGAGGCCGTCCGCGATGCCGAGCCCTGTCAGCGCCGACCCACTCGACCGTGTCGAGGAGCCGCCACCCCCGGCGCGGAGCCGTACCCGGCGCTACGAACGCCCGATCCTCGCCTGCATCGCCACCGTCGCCGCGCTGCTCGACTTCTGGGGCATCTGGCACAGCGCCTACCACACCTTCTACGCGAGTGCGGTCCGCAGCATGACCGACAACCCGGTCGCCTTCCTCTACGGCTCCTTCGACCCGGGCAACTCCATCACCCTGGACAAGCTGCCCGGCTTCCTGTGGCCGCAGGCCCTGTCGGCGCTGGTCCTCGGCTTCCATCCCTGGTCCCTGGTGGTCCCGCAGGCCCTGGAGGGCGTGGCCTCGGTGGTCCTGCTCCACGTCGTGGTACGGCGCTGGGCCGGCGTACCGGCCGGGCTGCTGGCCGCCGCCTTCCTCACGCTCACCCCGGTGACCGTGGGCCTCGGCCGCTCGGTCACCGAGGACGCGCCGTTCGTCCTGCTGTTGCTGCTGGCCGCCGAGGCCACCCAGCGGGCCACCGCCCGTGCGCGTCTGCGCACCCTCGTCCTGGCGGGTGTCTGGGTCGGGGTGGCCTTCCAGTGCAAGATGCTGGAGGCCTGGGCGGTGCTGCCCGCGCTGGCCGTGACCTACCTGGTGGCCGCTCCGGCCACGCTGCGCCGCCGCATCCGGGACCTCGCCGTGTCCGGGGCGGTCATGCTCGCGGTGTCCCTGTCCTGGATGCTGGCCGCCGGTCTCACCCCTGCCGCCGCCCGCCCCTACCTCGACGGCACGACCGACAACTCGCCGGTCGCCCTGGTCGTCGGCTACAACTTCCTGACCCGCTTCCAGGCGCTGGGCGTCGACGCGGCCGGCACCGGGAGCATCGTCGCCGGCCAGGCGCACGGCAGGGCCCGGGCGGGGATGGGGGAGAGCGTCTGGAAGATGTTCAGCCCCGGACTGGCCAGCCAGACGGGCTGGCTGTACCCGCTGGCGGCGCTGGGCCTGGCCGCCGGGCTGTACGGCCTGTGGCGCCGCCGCCCGGGGCGCACCGATCCCTTCCTGGCCGGCTACCTGCTGTGGGGCGGCTGGCTGGTGACGTTCTTCCTCGTCTTCAGCTTCGGCAGCGTGACCGGGCACACCTACTACATGGGCGTGGTGGCGGTCGGCCTGTCGGCCCTGGCCGCGACGGCCGTGACCCGGGTGCGCCACCGGAGCGTGCTGTGCGCGGTCCTCGCCGTCAACGTCGGCTGGTGCGCGGCCCTCACCCTGTACTACCCGCGCTTCTTCACCTGGTCGGTCGGTGTCGCCGCGGTCCTCGGCCTGCCGGCGCTGGTCCTCTTCGCCGTCGGCCGGTCACGTCCGCGCCGGACCGCCCTGGCGGTCGCCCTTGCCGCGGTCCTGGTCGTCCCCACGGTCTGGTCGGTGTCCGCGACCTCGCTGAGCTACAACCAGCCCGGCGGGTTCGGCCGGATCGGCCCCGGCAGCATCGCCACCCGTAACGGCGCCGCCGCGCTGAACCCGGCCCAGCGGCGCGTCCTCGCCTACCTCACCGCCCACCGCGACGGCGCCCGCTACCTGGCCGCGGTACCCCGCTGGCAGATGGCGGCGCCGTACATCCTCTCGGACAACGCGGCCATCCTCCCGCTCGGCGGCTTCACCGCCCGTGTGCCCTACCCCGCGCCCGGCACCTTCCACCACCTGATCGACACCGGACGGCTCCACTACGTCCTGCTCTCCGCGGCCGACCTCGGCCACCGCGCCCGGGGCGCGCGGACCCCGGGCCGGGCTCTGGTCCGCTGGGCCATCGGCCACTGCGCGCCGGTGCGCGTCGCGGCCTACACCCTGTACCGCTGCGGACCGGGCCACGGAGGGTGAGCGTGCGCCGGATCAGCCGATGGCCGAGAACACGAAGGAGAACTCGGCCGGTCCGGCGTGGAGCTGGTACTGCGGCAGGACACCCGGCCCGCAGGACTGCGAGCCGATGCCGTGCTGGCCGTGGTCCAGGTTGACCCACACGCCCGCGGCGGAGCCGCCGTCGGATGCGGTGCCGGGGGTGAGGTCGCTGCGGTGCGCGGCCGCGTCCAGCTGTTCGGTGGTCCAGCGGCGGGCCGTGAACCAGAACTCCGGGTCGCCCTCGACGCGCAGTCCGCCGAGCTCCGCCCAACGGACGTCCGCGCGGGCCCCGTTCTCCTGCGGACGGAGATACGGCGTCTGCATCTCGTCCACCGTCGACTGCCAACGGCCCACCAGCGAGGCGGCCCTGGTGTCCGGATACGCCTCGCCGGGCCCGCCGCCGAACCACTGCACCCGGTCCGCGGCCGCCAGTCCGAAGCGGACGCCGAGCCGGGGCAGCGGCACCGTCCAGTCGCCGTCCGGGGTCACGGAGACGGTGAGCCGGAGGCGGCTGCCGTCCGTGGTCCAGCGGTACTCGGTCGCCAGCCCGAACTCCCAGGCGGCGGGCGCCACCCGGGTGCGCACGGTCAGGGCGTCGGCGGACGGCTCCACCGCGTCCAGCCGGTGCCGCATCCGGTGCAGGCCGAACTTCCGCCACAGCGTGCCGTAGCGGATGTCGCTCTGCCAGGCGGCACCGTCGTCGTTGTCGGTCGTCGCCCGCCACACGTCCAGCCGCAGTCCGGTCACCGCCACCGATCCGATGCTCCGCAGCGCCCCGCTGCGGGCGTCGAAGACGGCCGGGCCGAGGCTGACCGACCCGTCGCCGGAGACCACGGGTCCCGCGGACGTGGCGAAGGGCGGCACCTGCCGCCCCGAGACCGGGAACTGGCCCCAGGCGACCACGTGCCCGCGCGGCCCCCAGCCGGTGTCCGCCGCCAGCACCGCCCGCACCGTCCACTGCGTCTCGCCGCTGCCGACGGCCGCCGGCGGCTCCGGCAGCTTCACCTCCGCCGACTCACCGGCCGCCAGCGGCGGTACGGCCAACGAGCCCGACGCCACACTCTCCCCGCCGACCTGGTACGACCACTCGAAGTCCAGCGCGGACAGATCGGCGAAGTCGTACCTGTTGGTGACGCGTACGGTGCCGTCCGTGCCGTCGCCGTCGATGCGGACGGGCTCGATCACCTTCTTGTACTCCACCAGTCCGGGAGAGGGCTCGCGGTCCGGGAAGACCAGTCCGTCGCAGACGAAGTTCCCGTCGTGCAACTCCTCGCCGAAGTCACCGCCGTACGCGTAGCCGTACCGCTCGTCCTCGATGCCGTGGTCGATCCACTCCCAGATGAAGCCGCCCTGCAGCCGGTCGTACGACTCGAAGATCCGCTGGTAGTCGGTGAGGCCACCGGGGCCGTTGCCCATCGCGTGCCCGTACTCGCAGAGGATGAAGGGCAGTTGACGACGCCGATGGGTGCCGCCGTCCAGTCTCCGGCCGATCCGCTCGACCTCGGCGTGGTCGGCGTACATCCGTGAGTAGACGTCGGTGTCACGGCAGTCGATGTCACCCTCGTAGTGCACGAGCCGCGACGCGTCCCGGCCGTGGA
The DNA here is from genome assembly GCF_055583445.1 of Streptomyces sp. NPDC104761. Classification (NCBI taxonomy): domain Bacteria; kingdom Bacillati; phylum Actinomycetota; class Actinomycetes; order Kitasatosporales; family Streptomycetaceae; genus Streptomyces; species Streptomyces sp. NPDC104761. The sequence goes on from NZ_JBVJNZ010000013.1 coordinate 53,232, forward strand.
TCCACTCGGCCATCGCGGTCAGGCCCCGCCCGGTGCCGGCCTCGTTGCCCAGGGACCAGATCACCACCGAGGGGTGGTTCTTGTCGCGCTCGACCATCCGGGCCGCCCGGTCCAGCAGTGCCGGGGTCCAGCGGTCGTCGTCGACGGGGTTGTCCCGCCAGGCCTGCTCGGTGAAGCCGTGGGTCTCCAGATCGCACTCGTCGATCACCCACAGGCCGTACTCGTCGCACAGGTCGAGGAACGCGGGGTGCGGCGGGTAGTGGGAGGTGCGGACGGCGTTGATGTTGTGCCGCTTCATCAGCAGCACGTCCGCGCGCATGGTCTCCAGGTCGAGGGCGCGGCCCTTCCGGGGATGCCACTCGTGCCGGTTGACGCCCTTGAAGAGGACCGCCGTGCCGTTGACCTTGATCAGCCCGTCCTCCAGGAGGACGGTCCGGAAGCCGATCCGCAACGGCACCCGCTCGCCCTCGGTGGCCAGCACACCGTCGTACAGCCGCGGGGTCTCGGCCGTCCACGCCTCGACCGGGACGGTGACCGGTTCACCGGTGGCGACGTCGACACCCAGCTCCGGGACGGTGACCCTGCCGGGCACGTCGGAGTCGACGCGCAGCGTGCCCACGCCGCCGACGTGGTCGTAGGAGGCGTGCACGAAGAAGTCGTGGACGCTGCCGGCCGGGCGGTGCAGCAGGGTCACGTCCCGGAAGATGCCGGGCAGCCACCACTGGTCCTGGTCCTCCAGGTAGGACCCGGCCGACCACTGGTGGACGCGGACGGCGAGCACGTTGCCGGCCGGCCTGAGCAGATGCCCGACCGCGAACTCGTGCGGCAGCCGCGAGCCCTTGAACTCGCCGACCTCCGTGCCGTTCACCCACACCCGGGCGCAGGACTCGACGCCGTCGAACCGCAGCACGACCCCGCCGTCGGCCGGGTCCCACCCGTCCGGCAGGTCGAAGAACCGCAGGTGGTCACCGGTGGGGTTCTCGGTCGGGACCCTCGGCGGATCGACCGGGAACGGGTAGAGGTGGTTCGTGTAGATCGGCGCGCCGTGCCCCTGGAGCACCCAGTGCCCCGGGACCGGCACCTCCGCCCAGCCGCCGGCGTTGTACCCCGGCGCGGCGAACGCGTCGTCCTCCGCGTCCGCCGTCGGCGACAGCCGGAAACGCCAACTGCCGTTCAGGGAGTAGGACGCGGCGTCCGACGCGGGGTACCAGGCGCGGGGCGGCAGGGCCCCGGAGCCCGGCGAGACGTCCTCGACGTAGCCGACAGCCGTGGCAGAGCGGAAAGACATCGGTCTCCAGGTCTTTCGAGGGTGTGTGCGAGGTGTGGTTCCAGGGGCGGTTCGAGGCGGCTCAGCCCTTGATCCCGGTCTGCGCGATCCCCTGCACCAGCCAGCGCTGGAGGAAGAGGAAGACGAACACCAGGGGGAGGATGGAGATGGCGGTGGCCATGAAGATCAGGTGGAAGTTGACGGTCTGGTTGGTCATGAACGAGGAGAGCGCGATCTGTACGGTCCAGGAGCTCGGGTCCTGGCCGATGACCAGCGGCCACAGGAACGAGTTCCACGCGCTGATGAACGTGATCGTGGCGATCGCCGCGAAGAAGTTCAGCGAGTTGGGTACGACGATCCGCCAGTACGCGCCCCAGTAGCCGAGCCCGTCCACGCGTGCCGCCTCCTCCAGCTCCTTCGGGAATCCGAGGAAGTACTGCCGGAAAAGGAAGCAGGTGAAACCACTGAACAGCCCCGGGATGATCAGACCGCGGTAGGTGTCCACCCAGCCGAGGGACGAGACCAGCACGAAGCTGGGCACGAAGGTGACGGCGGTGGGGACCATCAGGGTCGCCAGGACGGCGTAGAAGACCTTGTTGGCGTGCCTGTACGGGATACGGGCCAGGCCGTAGCCCGCCAGCGAGCACACCAGGAGCGTGCCGACCGTGGTGAGGACGGCGACGACGAGCGAGTTCACCATGGACTTGCCGAAGTCGACCGTGGGGTCGCTGAACAGCTCGCTGATGTTGCCCCACTGGAAGGAGGGCAGCACTTTCCAGTTCTCGCCCGTGATCTCCAGGTCCGTGGAGAGCGCGTTGCGGACGATCAGGTAGAAGGGGATCAGGAAGAGCAGGGCGGCCACGCCGACGGCGACGTACAGCCCCGTGTTGCCGAGGACGCCCCGGCCCCTGCCACGTCGCTTGCCGACCTGCGGTGCGGTGGTGGTCACTTGGACTCCTCCCCCCTTCCGAACCCCATGAACTTGCCCTGGACCAGGGTGACCAGGCAGATGAGCAGCGACAGAACGACCGCGCCGGCGCTGCCCGCCCCGTAGTCCTGGCTGGTGCCCAGGGCCGTCTTGTAGAGCACCATGAGCGGTGTCTGGGCCCAGGTCGCCTTCTGTCCGACGATGTTGAAGAACTCGTCGAACGCCTGGTAGGCGGCGATCAGCAGGAGCAGGATCACCGCGGTCGAGGTGGCGCGCAGCTGGGGCAGCGTGATGTACCGGAAGGTCTGCCAGCCCCGCTTGGCGCCATCGATGGCGGCGGCCTCGTACAGCTCGCCGGGGATGTTCTGGAGCGCCGCCAGGAACAGGATCATGTAGAAGCCCGACTGGATCCACAGCCGCAGGGTCACGATGACCAGCCAGTACCAAGGCGGAGTGGGGTCGGACATCCAGGCGACGGTGTCGGCGCCGAACCAGCCGATGACCGTGTTCGCGAGTCCGAAGCGGACGCCGCTGAAGATGGACATCTTCCAGATCAGGGCCGCCGCCACGTAGGAGACGGCGGTCGGCAGGAAGAACACCGACCGGAAGAACGCCCGCATGAACCGCAGCCGGTTCACGAGCAGCGCGAGCCCGAGCGACAGCGCCCAGGTGGTCGGCACGATGAACGCGGCGAACACGGTGAACGTCACCAGCGAGTCGGGGAACTCGCTGTTGGTCAGGATCTGCCTGTAGTTGTCGAAGCCGATGAAATGGCTCGGCGTGACGGTGTAGCGGGCGTCGAAGAAGCTGAGCCAGACGCTCCAGCCGATCGGCACGAAGACGAAGATCGCCAGGCCGATGAGGAAGGGCCCGGTGAAGAGCCAGAAGTTCACGGTCGGGTTGCCCCGCAGGCCCCGCCGCGGCCGGGCCGGGGAGGCCTCGGCCGGGGCGGGCTGGGCGACCCCGCGTGTGGTGGTGGTCGACATGTCGTGGTCTTCCCGGGGGCCTATCCGAACAGCTTCTTGAGCTCGACGTCGACCTTCTTGTCGCAGGTGTCGAGCGCCGCCTCGGGGCTGCCGCCCTTGCGGACGGAGGACGCGATCACCTCGGCGAACGCGGTCTGCATGGTCTGGTCGTAGGCGATGTTGTCGAAGTGCCCGTAGTCGGTGAAGAGCTTCACTCCCTCGGCCGCCAGGCCGGACTTGAGCTTGGTGGCCTCGCCGGCGATCGAGGTCCGCGGCGGGATGTGGAAGCCGTACGAGGTGGCCCAGTCCTCCTGGTACTGCTTCTGGTCGATCCACAGCCACTTGACGTACTCCTTGGCCGCGTCGACGTTCTTGCCCTTGGCGTTGACGAAGATCGACCAGCCGCCGTTGTAGACGGAGAGCTTGCCCGCGCTGCCGATCTTCGGGAACGGGAAGATGCCGAGGTCGTCGCCGAGGGCCTGCTGCATGGCCGGCATGGACCACATGCCGCCCCACTGGATGGCGCACAGGCCCTGGTTGAGCGAGGACGGGTCCCAGAAGTCCGTCGGGGCGTCGAGCAGCACGTTGCCGCTGGTGAACAGCTTCCGGAGCGTCTTCAGCCCCTCGACGACGCCGTCCGTGTGGTAGGCGATCTGGTGCTTGTCGTCGATGGTGTCGGCACCGGCGGACCAGATGATGGGGTTCTGGATCGCGCTGAAGTCGTTGCCGAGGAAGACGCCCTTCACCTTGCTGGTGGTCAGCTTGGCGGCGGCCTCCACCAGCTCGTCGAGCGTGGTGGGCACCTCGACCTTCGCCTTCTCCAGCATCGACTTGCGGTAGTAGAAGAACTGCGGGTCGTCGATCATCCGGATCCCGTAGATCTTCCCGTCGACCGTGTGGGACTTGATGTCGTTCGGGTTGAAGTCGTCCTTGACCGGGTCGATGAGGTCGCTCAGGTCCGCCACCTGGCCGCTCTTGACGAGCTGAAGCTGCGGGTGGAACTCGAAGACGTCGGGTGCCTTCTTGGTGAGCAGGGCCGCGAAGAGCGCGGACTCGAAGTTGTTGCCGGTGATCCAGTTGGTGCTCACGTCGGCCTTCTTGTACGCCGCCGCGTAGCGCTTGAGGGCCTGCTCGGTCCCCGCCTCGCCGTAGGCGTGGAAGTACTGGGTGAGCTGCGTCCCCGAGCCGCTCCCGCCGCCTCTCCCGTTGTTGCTGCCGCACGCGGCCAGCGTGCCGGCGGCGGCCATGCCCGCTGCCGCGCGGAAGAGAGACCGGCGGGACCAGTTGCTGTTGCTCAGTGCCGACATGCTGACGTCCTTGTCTGTCGAGTGCGGCGGTGCCTCTACGGCCCGTGGGACCTCGGAAACCAGATGGCTGAAAATGCGTCGCGGAGCGGGACGTTAACCTTCGGCTAATGCTTCGGCAAGAGGTTGGACGAAGTCTGCGTGAAACGTTGCACCCGGTTCGGGATGACGAACAGAGCAGAAGGCAGGGCGAGTTGAGGGCCGCCGGCTCGGGGGGTGGCCGGCGGCCCTCGGGTCTGCGCCGAGGCGGACGGTTACTGCCTGGTCCAGGCCTCGTTGGTGCCGCCGTTGCAGCTGTAGAGGATCACCTTGCTGCCGTCGGTGGTCGCCTGCCCGCTGACGTCGAGGCACTTGCCGGACGCCTCGCTGAGGATCTGCCCGTTGGCGTTCAGCAGCCAGCGCTGGCTCGCGTCACCCGTGGGGTCGGGGACGGCGGTGAGGCCGGAACCGGAGGCGGCCGTCAGATAGCCGTTCGCGCCCTTCAGGGTGCCGTCCTCGTCGTAGGACCAGGACTGGTCCGCCGCGCCCGTGCAGGTGGCGATCGCGGCCCCCGAGGCGCCCGCCGTCAGGCACTTGCCGGACTGCTTGCCCGCCAGCGCGCCGGTCACGGCCGAAGTGTCATGGCCCTTCTGGTCGAAGACGTACGTCGTGACCGAGCGGGCGGCGAGGGTGGCCGAGACCGTCCCCGCGCTCACCGACGGTTTCGCCACGTCGGCCCAGTCCTCGGTGGCCGACGTGCGCACCGCCTGCCTGGCCTTCACCGGTGCCGCGTTGTTGAAGTGCAGGCTCAACGGGGTGTCGGTGGTGTTGTGGTTGTTGACCACGACCACCCACCTCCCGCCGCTGTCGTACGCCGACACCTCGACCCCGTCCGGGGCCCCGGTCACGTTGTGCGCGACCGAGCCCGGTCGGACGAACTTGCTGTACTGGCCGAGCGCGTAGTACCGCTTGGTGAAGTACAGGGTCTGATTGCCGTTCGTCGCGTAGTCGGGGTCGTAGTAGATCAGGCCGTCGTTCCAGCCGACGTCGTTCTTCGTGTACGGGTCGGTGCCGTAGCCGCTGGCCAGCGCCACCCACCACTGGAAGGCCGAGTCGTGGGCGCTCGCGAAGTCCTTGTAGATGATCCGGGACGTCAGCAGGGCGCTGTCGATGGACGGGTCGTACTCCTGGTTCCAGCCCGTCGAGCCCTTTCCGAAGCAGCAGATCTCGGTGGCCCAGGACTTCTGTCCGACGCTCCTCGACGTCTCGTAGACGTTGGCGAGTTGGCCGTCGTTCGGGTTGTTGTACGTGTGGTGGGCGAGCGCGGACACGTACGGGGCGGTGCCCGGCTGCGAGATCCACTGCGGGAGCTCGGAGACCAACTGGGTGGTCTGGCTGGACTCGTCGGCGATGATCGAGGTCTTCTGGTGCCGGGCCTGCTGCTCGGCGCCGAGCGCCCGCACGATGTCGTCGCGTTGGCCGACGGTGACCTGCATGCCCTCCTGGCCGCACGAACCGAAGTCGTTGTCCGGCTCGTTGAAGGGGCTGATGTGGTCCAGCTGCACGCCCTGCCCGGCGAAGTGCTGGGTGACGTCGGCGATGTACTTGGCGTAGTCGCGCTCGTTCTCCGGCTTCAACTGCCCGCCGCAGCTCTGCCCGTTGGTGGTCCACTGGGCGGGCGCGCTGTTGACGAAGCCGATCAGGTCCTCGACGCCGTACTTCGCGGCGTACGTGAGGAAGGTCCGGCCGCCCTTGTCCTTGCTCCAGTCGTAGGAGCCGTCGGCGTGCAGGAAGTCCTCGGCGGCCCGGGCCGGGGTGGTGACCGCGGCCCCGCCGCCGCCGATGTTGTAGCGGTACGAGCTGAGGTCCAGGCCCTGCTTCGAGAAGAGCAGCTTCGCCACCCGGACCTGCACCTTGGGGGAGAAGTGCTGGAGGTCGTTGACCCACCAGGCGCCCGAGGCGCCGATGTCGTCGATGGTCTGGGCGGCGTGCGGGGAGACCTCGGCCGCGGGCACGGATCCGGTGGCGGCGGCCGCCGAGGTGGGCGGGGCGGATATCAGGGGTCCGGCGACGGCCAGTGCGGCCGCGGCCGTCAGGAGGACCGATCTCTTGCGGTTCGGGTGTGACACGTGCATCCCTTCCGTCGTCATGAAGGTGGTGCGGTACGGCTCCTTGCGGGACCGGTGGTGCGCTTCGGGGCCCGCTGGCCCACCGCCTGCAGGGCGCCCTCCAGGGCGAAGGTGGCCGCGCCCAGGCAGACCGGGTCGGTGGGGACGGGGGAGAGGACGATCTCGGTGGCGGCGAACGGCCGCCCGAGCGCGTGCCGCCGGACGGCCTCGCGCACCTCGTCGAGCAGCGGGGTGCCCAGCTTCCTCGCGACCCAGCTGCTGAGCACGACCACTTCGGGGTTGTACAGGTTCACCAGGTCCGCGATGCCCGCGCCCAGGTAACGGGCGGTGTCACGGACCACCTTGACGGCCACCGGATCGCCCGCGGCCACCCCGTCGGCCAGCGCGTCGACCGTGGCCGTCTGGTCCTCGGCGTGCAACAGCGCAGAGCAGGGGCTGAGTTCGCGCAGGTTGAGCATGATGCCGGGGGCGCCGACATAGGTCTCCACGCAGCCGTGGTTGCCGCAGTGGCACAGCCGCCCGTCGAGCACGAGCGTCGTGTGACCCCACTCGCCGGCACTGTTGCTCACGCCCCGGTACAGTGCGCCGCCGAGCACCAGCCCGGCCCCGACCCCCGTGCCGAGGTTCACCACCACGGCGTCCTCACGCCCGCGCGCCGCCCCGAACCACAGCTCGGCCACCGCGCTCGCCCGCAGCGGGTTGTCCAGGTGCAGCGGGTAGGCGATGTGCTCGGCGAGCAGGCCGAGCAACGGCACGTCGTGCCAGTCCCAGTTGGGCGCGTACTCGGCGATGCCGGTGGCCCGGTCCACCTGCCCCGGCACGCTCACCCCGACGCCCAGCACCCGCGCGCCCTCGATGCCGGCCTGCGCCACCACCGCACCGACCGCCGCGGCCACCTGACCCACCACCTGCTCCGGCCGGCTCTCCCCGGGGCGCATCTCCTCCACCGCGCGGGCCAGCACGTTCAGCCCCAGGTCGAACAGTTCCACCCGGACGTACGTCTCCGCCATGTCGACGCCGATCAGCGCGCCGCCCGCGGAGTTGACGGCGACGAGTCCCCGGGGGCGGCCGCCCGCCGAGTCCTCGAAGCCGACCTCGGTGATCATCCGGAGGTCGAGCAGTTCGCCGACGAGGGTGGCGACCGTGGCGACGCTCAGTCCGGTGGCGGCCGCGAGCGTCTGCCGGGAGGTGGGGGAGCGGGCGATGATCTGGCGCAGCACCTCGTAGCGGTTCGCGGTGCGGATGTCACGCGATGTGCGCTTCACGCGGCTGCCCCTCCCATCCCGTCACGGCCGGGCCGGGGCGTACGACGGCACCGGCGCGGCGTCAGGCTATGGGCTTCGCGGGACTTTCGACAAGGGGTTAGGAAAGGGGCCGTAGAAACACCCGCGTGGCGGCTGTCGACGGCAATGCGCCAAAACGGCCCGTCAGTTGTCACTGACGGGCCGTCGCGGGGTGTCCTGCTGTCCTACGGCTGCTTGTTCCACTCGGCGATCACGGGCCACCCGTGCTCGGTGGAGAGCCGACTGACCGTCCCGGTCGCCAGCTGGAACAGCCGGCCCTCGGCGGGCGGCAGCCCCAGGCGGCGGGCGGTCAGCACGCGCAGGAAGTGGGAGTGGGCCACCAGGATCACGTCACCCGTGCCGCCGTTGAGCGCCGTCTCCACCTTCCTGAGCACCCGGTCGGCCCGTGCGCCGATCTGCTCCGGCGACTCGCCGGGACGGCCCTCCGGGCCCGGGGGGACGCCGTCGGTCCACAGGTACCAGTCCGGGCGGGTGCGGTGGATCTCCGCGGTGGTGATGCCCTCGTAGCCGCCGTAGTCCCATTCGTGCAGGTCGGGGTCTGGGACGACCCCGGTCAGACCGGCCAGTTCGGCCGTGCGTATCGCGCGGTCCAGCGGGCTGGCCAGCGCCAGTGCGTAGGTCCGGTCGGTGAGCAGCGGGGCGAGGGACTTGGCCTGTTCCTCGCCGTGCTGGGTGAGGGGCAGGTCGGTCCAGCTGGTGTGCTGGCCCGACACGCTCCACTCCGTCTCACCGTGGCGGACCAGGAGGAGGTCCCCCACGGCGCCCTATTCCTTCGACTCGACGGCGTGGCCGCCGAACTGGTTGCGCAGCGCGGCGACCATCTTCATCTGCGGGGAGTCGTCCTGGCGGGACGCGAACCGCGCGAAGAGGGAGGCCGTGATCGCCGGCAGCGGCACCGCGTTGTCGATCGCCGCCTCGACGGTCCAGCGGCCCTCGCCGGAGTCCTGCGCGAAGCCCTTCAGCTTGTCCAGGTGCTCGTCGTCGTCCAGCGCGTTGACCGCGAGGTCGAGCAGCCAGGAGCGGATGACGGTGCCCTCCTGCCAGGAGCGGAAGACCTCGCGGACGTTGTCCACGGACTTGACCTTCTCAAGGAGCTCCCAGCCCTCGGCGTACGCCTGCATCATGGCGTACTCGATGCCGTTGTGGACCATCTTGGAGAAGTGCCCGGCGCCGACCCTGCCGGCGTGGACGTAGCCGTACGGGCCCTCCGGCTTGAGCGCCTCGAAGATCGGGTGGAGCCGCTCGACGTGCTCCTTGTCGCCACCGACCATCAGGGCGTAGCCGTTCTCCAGGCCCCACACACCGCCGGAGACACCGGCGTCGACGAAGCCGATGCCCTTGATGCCGAGTTCGGCGGCGTGCTTCTCGTCGTCCGTCCAGCGGGAGTTGCCGCCGTCGACGACCGTGTCGCCCTCGGACAGCAGGTCCTTGAGCTCGTCGACGACGGACTGGGTGGCGTGGCCGGCCGGGACCATCACCCACACCGTGCGCGGGGCGTCGAGCTTCTCGACCAGTTCCTCGAGGGACTTGACGTCGGAGACGTCCGGGTTGCGGTCGTAGCCGATGACGGTGTGCCCTGCGCGGCGGATCCGCTCGCGCATGTTGCCGCCCATCTTGCCGAGGCCGATCAGTCCGAGCTGCATGTCATTCACTTCCTAAGCGTTCGGTACGTCGAGACGAGGGCGGTGGTGGACGGGTCGAGGCCGGGCACGTCGGCGCCGTCGGTGAGGGCGGGTTCGATGCGCTTGGCGAGCACCTTGCCCAGCTCCACGCCCCACTGGTCGAAGGAGTCGATGTTCCAGATCGCGCCCTGCACGAAGACCTTGTGCTCGTAGAGGGCGACGAGCTGGCCGAGGACCGACGGGGTGAGCTCGCGGGCCAGGATCGTGGTGGTGGGGTGGTTGCCCTGGAAGGTGCGGTGCGCCACCTGCTCCTCGGCCACGCCCTCCGCACGGACCTCGTCGGCCGTCTTGCCGAAGGCCAGCGCCTGGGTCTGGGCGAAGAAGTTCGCCATCAGCAGGTCGTGCTGGGCCTTGAGCTCACCGCTCAGCTCGGCGACCGGCTCGGCGAAGCCGATGAAGTCCGCCGGGATCAGCTTGGTGCCCTGGTGGATCAGCTGGTAGTACGCGTGCTGCCCGTTGGTGCCCGGCGTGCCCCACACCACCGGACCGGTCTGCCACTGCACCTGCCGGCCCTCACGGTCCACCGACTTGCCGTTGGACTCCATGTCCAGCTGCTGCAGGTAGGCCGTGAACTTGGACAGGTAGTGGCTGTACGGCAGCACCGCGTGCGACTGGGCGTCGAAGAAGTTGCCGTACCAGACGCCCAGCAGGCCGAGGAGCAGCGGCGCGTTGGACTCGGCGGGGGCGGTGCGGAAGTGCTCGTCGACCAGGTGGAAGCCGTCCAGCATCTCGCGGAAGCGGTCCGGGCCGATGGCGATCATCAGGGAGAGGCCGATGGCCGAGTCGTAGGAGTAGCGGCCGCCGACCCAGTCCCAGAACTCGAACATGTTGTCCGGGTCGATGCCGAACTCGGTGACCTTGCCGGCGTTGGTCGACAGGGCCACGAAGTGCTTGGCCACCGCCTTCTCGTCGCCTCCGAGCCCCTCGAGGAGCCAGGTGCGGGCCGAGGTCGCGTTGGTGATGGTCTCGATCGTGGTGAACGTCTTCGACGCGACGATGAACAGTGTCTCCGCCGGGTCCAGGTCGCGGGTCGCCTCGTGCAGGTCGGCGCCGTCCACGTTGGACACGAACCGGAACGTCAAGTCCCGTGCGGTGAAGGCACGGAGGGCCTCGTAGGCCATCGCGGGACCGAGGTCCGAGCCGCCGATGCCGATGTTGACGACGTTCTTGATCCGCCTGCCGGTGTGGCCGGTCCACTCGCCCGAGCGGACCCGCTCGGCGAAGGCGCTCATCTTGTCGAGCACGGCGTGCACGCCGGGGACGACGTTCACCCCGTCCACCTCGACCACCGCGTCGCGCGGGGCGCGCAGCGCGGTGTGCAGGACCGCCCGCCGCTCGGTGATGTTGATCCTCTCGCCGCGGAACATCGCGTCCCGCAGCCCGAACACGTCGGTGGCGGCGGCCAGTTCCCGGAGCAGGGCGAGGGTCTCGTCCGTGATCAGGTGCTTGCTGTAGTCGATGTACAGGTCGCCGACCCGTACGACGTACCGCTCGGCGCGCGCAGGGTCGGCCGCGAACAGCTCACGCAGGACGGGCTGTCCCTCGGCCCGGTGGTCCTCCAGGGCGGCCCACTCGGGCCGCCGGGTGAGCTCGGGGGTGTCAGGCATGGGAGACGGTCTCCTTGGTGCCCTCGCCCCGCAGGGCGACGGCGTACATCTCGTCCGCGTCGAGGCGGCGGAGCTCCTCGGCGATCAGTTCGGAGGTGGAGCGGACCTTCAGGGCGAGGGTGCGCGGCGGCTGGCCCGGCAGGGTCAGGCTGGCCAGCGGGCCCTCGGGGCGGTCGATGCGGATCTCGCCGTTGGCGGTGCCGAGCCGTACGGCCGTGACGACCGGGCCGGGGGAGACCACGCGGTCCACCTTGACCTTCAGGCGCGCCTCCAGCCAGCGGGCGAGGAGTTCGGCGCTGGGGTTGTCCGCCTCGGCCTCGACGGCCGCCGAGGTCACGTCCACCCGGGCCTGGTCGAGGGCGGCGGCCAGCATGGACCGCCACAGGGTGAGCCGGGTCCAGGCGAGGTCGGTGTCGCCGGGCGCGTAGTTGCGGGCGCGGCTCTCCAGGACCTCCATCGGCCGGTCGACCGCGTACAGGTCGGTGATCCGGCGCTGGGCGAGCGCGCCGAGGGGGTCCTTGGACGGCGTCTCCGGGGCCTCCACCGGCCACCACACGACCACCGGGGCGTCCGGCAGCAGCAGCGGCAGCACCACCGAGTCGGCGTGGTCGGAGACCTCGCCGTAGGTGCGCAGCACGACCGTCTCGCCGGTGCCGGCCTCGGAGCCGACCCGGACCTCGGCGTCAAGCCGGGACGCGGTGCGGTCGCGCAGGGTGCGGGCGTGCCGCTTGATGACGACCAGGGTGCGCGAGGGGTGCTCGTGCGAGGCCTCCTCGGCCGCCTTGATCGAGTCGTAGGCGTTCTCCTCGTCCGTGACGATCACCATCGTCAGGACCATGCCCACAGCGGGCGTGCCGATGGCGCGGCGCCCCTGCACCAGCGCCTTGTTGATCTTGCTTGCCGTGGTGTCGGTCAGGTCGATCTTCATGGCCTGCGCCAGCTCCGTCCGTCTCGTGCGAGCATCTCGTCGGCTTCCTGCGGTCCCCAGCTGCCCGACGGGTACTGGGCGGGCTTACCATGCTTTGCCCAGTACGTCTCGATCGGGTCGAGGATCTTCCAGGACTCTTCCACTTCCTGGTGACGAGGGAACAAATTGGCGTCGCCGAGCAGCACGTCCAGGATGAGCCGCTCGTACGCCTCCGGGCTGGACTCCGTGAACGACTCGCCGTAGGCGAAGTCCATCGACACGTCCCGGATCTCCATCGAGGTGCCCGGCACCTTGGAGCCGAACCGGACGGTCATGCCCTCGTCGGGCTGGACGCGGATGACGATCGCGTTCGCGCCGAGCTCCTCGGTGGCCGTGGAGTCGAAGGGGGAGTGCGGGGCCCGCTTGAAGACCACCGCGATCTCGGTGACGCGGCGGCCCAGCCGCTTGCCGGTGCGCAGGTAGAAGGGGACGCCGGCCCAGCGGCGGTTGTCGATGCCCAGCTTGACGGCCGCGTAGGTGTCGGTCTTCGACTTCGGGTCGATCCCCTCCTCCTGGAGGTAGCCGATCACCTTCTCGCCGCCCTGCCAGCCCTCGGCGTACTGCCCGCGCACGGTGTGCCGCCCCAGGTCCCCCGGCAGCCGCACCGACTTCAGGACCTTCAGCTTCTCGGTGAGCAGCGCGTCCGCGTCGAACGCGATCGGCTCCTCCATCGCAGTGAGGGCCATCAGCTGGAGCAGGTGGTTCTGGATCACGTCACGCGCCGCGCCGATGCCGTCGTAGTACCCCGCGCGGCCGCCGATGCCGATGTCCTCGGCCATGGTGATCTGCACGTGGTCGACGTACGACCGGTTCCAGATCGGCTCGTACATCTGGTTGGCGAAGCGCAGCGCCAGGATGTTCTGGACGGTCTCCTTGCCCAGGTAGTGGTCGATGCGGAACACCTGGTCCGGATCGAACACGTCGTGGACGATCGCGTTCAGCTCCTGTGCCGACGCCAGGTCGTGGCCGAACGGCTTCTCGATGACCGCCCGCCGCCAGGAACCCGCCGGCGGGGTCGCCAGGCCGACCTTCTTCAGCTGCCGCACGACCTTCGGGAAGAACTTCGGCGGCACGGAGAGGTAGAACGCGAAGTTGCCGCCGGTGCCCCGGGACGAGTCCAGCTCGTCCACGGCCGACTTCAGCTGCTTGAAGGCGGTGTCGTCGTCGAAGTCACCGGGGATGAACCGCATGCCCTCGGCCAGCTGCTGCCAGACCTCCTCCTGGAACGGGGTCCGGGCGTGCTCGCGCACCGCGTCGTGGACGACCTGCGCGAAGTCCTGGTCCTCCCAGTCCCGGCGGGCGAAGCCGACGAGCGAGAAGCCCGGCGGCAGCAGCCCGCGGTTGGCCAGGTCGTAGACGGCCGGCATCAGCTTCTTGCGGGACAGGTCGCCCGTCACCCCGAAGATGACCAGGCCCGACGGACCCGCGACCCGCGGCAGCCGCCGGTCGCGCGGGTCGCGCAGCGGGTTGTCCCAGTCGGCGGCGGGCACCACCGGCACCCGCACCTCCTTGGCGGTCTCGCTCATTACGCCTCAACTCCCTTGCTGTCCAAGGACTTCGTGACGGCGTCCAGCAGCTCCTGCCAGGCCACCTCGAACTTGGCGACGCCCTCGTCCTCCAGCTTGCCCACCACCTCGTCGTAGGAGATGCCGAGCCGCTCCACCGCTGCCAGATCCGCGCGGGCCTGCGCGTAGCCGCCGGTCACCGTGTCGCCGTGGATGTCACCGTGGTCGGCGGTCGCGTTCAGCGTCGCCTCCGGCATGGTGTTGACGGTGCCGGGGGCCACCAGCTCGTCGACGTAGAGGGTGTCCTTGTACGCCGGGTCCTTCACGCCGGTGGAGGCCCACAGCGGACGCTGCTTGTGGGCACCCGCCGCCGACAGGGCCGCCCAGCGCTCGCCGGTGAAGACCTGCTCGTACGCCTCGTAGGCGAGCCGCGCGTTGGCCAGCGCCGCCTTGCCCTTCAGCGCGAGCGCCTCGTCCGTGCCGATGACCGTCAGCCGCTTGTCGATCTCGCTGTCGACGCGGGAGACGAAGAAGGAGGCCACGGAGTGGATCGTGGAGAGGTCCAGGCCCTTGGCCGCGGCCTGCTCCAGGCCGGCCAGGTAGGCGGCCATGACCTCACGGTAGCGCTCCAGGGAGAAGATCAGCGTGACGTTGACGCTGATGCCCTCCGCGACGACCGCGGTGATCGCCGGGAGGCCGGCCTTCGTCGCCGGGATCTTGATCATCACGTTGGGGCGGTCGACGAGCCAGAAGAGCTGCTTGGCCTCGGCGACGGTGGCGGCGGTGCGGTGGGCGAGGCGGGGGTCGACCTCGATGGAGACCCGGCCGTCTGTGCCATGTGACACATCGTATACAGAATGCAGGATGTCGGCCGCGGCCCGCACGTCCTGCGTCGTCATCATCCGCACGGCCTCCTCGACCGTGACGCCCCGCACGGCCAGGTCGGCGAGCTGCTCCTCGTACCCCTCGCCGGAGCCGATGGCGGCCTGGAAGATCGACGGGTTCGTGGTCACGCCCACGACGTTCTTCTCCGCGACGAGCCCGGCGAGGTTGCCGGTGCTGATCCGCTTGCGCGACAGGTCGTCCAGCCAGATCGAGACGCCCTCGTCGGTCAGGCGCTTCAGTGCTCCCGCGGTGGCGGTTGCTTCGGTCACAGTGATCATCTTCCTCTACTGAACTGTTTCTGGCTGGCGGATCAGGCGGTACGGGCGGCGGCGAGCGACTCGCGGGCCGCGGCCGCCACGTTCTCGGGGGTGAAGCCGAACTCGGCGAACAGGGTCCTGGCGTCGGCGGAGGCGCCGAAGTGCTCCAGGGAGACGATGCGGCCGGCGTCGCCCACGAAGCGGTACCAGGTCAGGCCGATCCCGGCCTCCACGGCGACCCGCGCCTTCACGGCCGGCGGCAGGACGCTCTCGCGGTACTCGCGGGGCTGCTCCTCGAACCACTCCACGGACGGCATCGACACCACGCGGGTGCCGGTCCCCTCGGCCTCCAGGAGGTCGCGGGCCTCGACGGCGAGGTGCACCTCGGAACCGGTGGCGATCAGGACCACCTCCGGGGTCTCGGTCGACGACTCGCGCAGCACGTAGCCGCCCTTGGCCGCGTCCGGGTTCGGCGCGTACGTCGGCACGCCCTGGCGGGTCAGCGCGAGCCCGTGCGGGGCCGGGTGCGTGGCGTGCCTCTTCAGGATCTCGGCCCAGGCCGCCGCGGTCTCGTTGGCGTCGGCCGGGCGGACGACGTTCAGGCCCGGGATGGCGCGCAGCGCGGCCAGGTGCTCGACCGGCTGGTGGGTCGGGCCGTCCTCGCCGAGGCCGATGGAGTCGTGCGTCCAGACGTACGTCACCGGGAGCTGCATGAGCGCCGACATGCGGACGGCGTTGCGCATGTAGTCGGAGAACACCAGGAAGGTGCCGCCGTAGATGCGGGTGTTGCCGTGCAGGGCGATGCCGTTCATCTCGGCGGCCATCGAGAACTCGCGGATACCGAAGTGGACGGTACGGCCGTACGGGTCCGCCTCGGGCAGCGGGTTGCCCTTCGGCAGGAAGGAGGACGTCTTGTCGATGGTGGTGTTGTTGGAGCCCGCGAGGTCGGCGGAGCCGCCCCACAGCTCGGGCAGCAGCGCGCCCAGCGCCTGCAGGACCTTGCCGGAGGCGGCGCGGGTGGCGACGGCCTTGCCCTCCTCGAAGACGGGCAGCGCGTCCTCCCAGCCCTCGGGGAGCCGGCCGGCCACGACCCGGTCGAAGAGCCGTGCGTGCTCCGCGTTCCCCGACCGCCACTCGGCGAGGTGCTTGTCCCAGGCCGCGTGGGCCTCGGCACCCCGGTCCAGGGCGCGGTGGGTGTGGGCCAGCACGTCGGCGTCGACCTGGAAGCTCCGCTCCGGGTCGAAGCCGAGGACGCGCTTGGTGGCGGCGACCTCGTCGGCGCCGAGCGCGGAGCCGTGGGAGGCCTCGGTGTTCCGGGCGTTCGGGGCCGGCCAGGCGATGATCGTGCGCATGGCGATGATGGACGGCCGCCCCGTCTCGGCCTGGGCCGCCTTCAGGGCCGCGTACAGGGCGTGCACGTCGACGTCGCCCTCGGCGGTCGGCTCGATGCGCTGGGTGTGCCAGCCGTAGGCCTCGTACCGCTTGAGGACGTCCTCGGAGAACGCGGTCGCGGTGTCGCCCTCGATGGAGATGTGGTTGTCGTCGTAGACGAAGACCAGGTTGCCGAGCTTCTGGTGGCCGGCCATCGAGGAGGCCTCGGCGGAGACGCCCTCCTCCAGGTCGCCGTCGGAGACGATCGCCCAGATGGTGTGGTCGAAGGGGGAGGTGCCCTCGGGGGCCTCGGGGTCGAAGAGACCGCGCTCGTAGCGGGCCGCCATGGCCATGCCGACGGCGTTGGCGACGCCCTGGCCGAGGGGGCCCGTGGTGGTCTCCACACCGGCCGTGTGCCCGTATTCCGGGTGGCCCGGCGTCTTCGACCCGTGCGTCCGGAAGGCCTTGAGGTCGTCCAGCTCCAGCTCGTACCCGGCGAGGAAGAGCTGGGTGTAGAGGGTGAGCGAGGTGTGCCCGGGGGAGAGGACGAAACGGTCCCGGCCGGTCCACTCGGGGTCGGCCGGGTCGTGGCGCATCACCTTCTGAAAGATCGTGTACGCCGCCGGGGCCAGGCTCATCGCGGTGCCGGGGTGTCCGTTGCCGACCTGCTGGACCGCGTCGGCCGCGAGGAGGCGGGCCGTGTCCACGGCGCGCCGGTCGAGGTCGGTCCACTCGAAGCCGTCGTCGACGCCCACCGATGTCTGCGTGCTCATCTTCAAGAAGTCCTCGTTCGAAGCGTTCTGGCTGGCCTGACGCGTTCAAAAGTAAAAGTCTGACTTTTGGGAGGGAAGGTCGGGGTGTGTCAGCCTGTGGTGAAAGTGGGACACGGATCTTCGACAGGGACGGCACGAGAAGGACATGGCGGACAGAACGCCCAACGGGGCAGGCGACGGTGACGGAATCAGAACCTTCCCCTTCCCGGTGGATCTGAGCGTCGGCGGCGTCGGCATCCAGGTCGGCCCGATGGGGACCGAACGCCTGTGGCACGCCGACGCCCCGCTGGAGCGCGTCCACCGCATCGATTTCCACGTGGTCATGCTCTTCACCGAGGGCCCGGTCCGCCACATGATCGACTTCGCCGGGTACGAGGCCCGGGCCGGCGACCTGCTCTGGATCCGCCCCGGGCAGGTGCACCGCTTCTCGCGGACCTGCGAGTACCGCGGAACCGTCCTGACCATGCAGCCCGGATTCCTGCCGCGGGCCACGGTCGAGGCGACCGGCCTCTACCGCTACGACCTGCCGCCCCTGCTCCGCCCCGACGCCCCGCAGCTCGCCGCGCTCCAGGCGTCGCTCGCCCACCTGCAGCGCGAGTACGAGGACACCGAGACCCTCCCCCTGTCCCTGCACACCTCGGTGCTGCGGCACTCCCTGACGGCGTTTCTCCTGCGCCTCGCCCATCTCGCGGCCACCTCGGCGGAGGCGGCCCGCAGCCAGGCCGACACGACCTTCACCCTGTTCAGGGACGCCGTGGAGAAGGACTTCGCCACCAACCACAGCGTCAGCGCCTACGCCGACAGCCTCGGTTACTCCCGCCGCACCCTGGTCCGCGCGGTCCGCGCCGCGACCGGGGAGACCCCCAAGGGCTTCATCGACAAGCGGGTCGTCCTGGAGGCCAAGCGCCTCCTCGCCCACACCGACCTCCCGATCGGCCGGGTCGGTGCGGCGGTCGGCTTCCCGGACGCGGCGAACTTCTCCAAGTTCTTCCACCTGCACACCGGGCAGACACCGGTGGCGTTCCGGGCCGAGCTGCGCTGACATGGCGACGGCGCCGGAGCAGGACCACTCCGGCGCCGTGCGGCCACTCGGTCGTCAGTGACCGAAGTCGAACCAGTTCACGTTCACGAAGTCCGCCGGCTGGCCGCTGCTGAAGGTCAGATAGACGTCGTGGGTGCCCGTCACCGAGCTGATGTTGGCCGGGACCGTCGTCCAGGTCTGCCAGCCGCCGGTGTTGGCGACCGAGAAGCTGCCGACGGGGGAGTTGGAGGGGCTGTCGAGCCGGACCTGGACCTGGCCGCTCACCCCGGAGGCCGCGCCGCTCGCCACCCTCGCGTAGAACTGGGTGGCCGCCGTGGAGCCGAAGTTCACCCCCTTGTAGAGCGCCCAGTCGCCGTTGGCGACGTAGCCGATGTCCTGGCCGCCGCCGGTGTCGGTGGTGGTCTCGGCGGTGACGCCGGACTGGCTGTCGTACGACTCGGCCTGGATCGCGCTGTAGGCGTCACGGTTGCCGGTCGGCGGGGTCGTGGTGCCGCTCCCACTGGCCGACAGCACCTGGACGTAGTCGACGACCATCGGGTGGCCGGACTCGGTGGCGGAGGTCGGTCCGCCGCCGAACGCGGCTGGGAAGCCGCCGCCCATCGCCACGTTCAGGATGACGAAGAAGCCGTGGTTCGTGGCGTTGGCCCAGGTGGTGGCGTCCACCTGGTTCGCCGTCACGGTCTGGTAGTTGACGCCGTCGACGTAGAAGCGGATCGCCTCGGGGCTGACCGAGCGGTCCCACTCCATCGTGTAGGTGTGGAAGCCGGCCTGGCAGGTGGTGTTGGGGCAGGCGGTCGAATTGCCGAGCCCCGTCGTCTCGTTGCACGGGCCGCCCGAGGCCGTGCCGCAGTGCATGGTCGCCCACGTCTTGTTGATGCCGTTGACGTTCTCCATGATGTCCAGCTCGCCGACGCTCGGCCAGTTCTGGTAGTTGCCCCGGTAGGGGGCGCCCAGCATCCAGAAGGCCGGCCAGTAGCCGAGGGCCGCGTTGCCCGTGACGTTCGGCATCTGGATGCGGGCCTCGACGCGCAGCTTGCCGCCCGCCGGGGGCTGGAAGTCGGTACGGGTGGTCTCGATCCGGCCCGACGTCCAGTTGCCGGACGAGTCCCGCACCGGCGTGATCTTCAGGTTGCCGCTGCCGTCCAGGGCGACGTTGGTGGTGCTGTTGGTCATCGTCTCGACCTCGCCGGTGCCCCAGTTGGCGGCGCCTCCGGGATAGGAGGTCCCGGTGTCGTACTGCCAGTTGGAGGTGTTGACGCCGGTGCCGGCCGAGCCGTTGAAGTCGTCGAGGAAGACCTGGCTCCAGCCGGACGGCACGGAGGGGGCCGAGGCGTTGGCGGGCAGCGTGGGGGTCGCGGGGGGAGCGAAAACACAGGCCCCGGGGGGAGGTACCGACAGGAGGGAACCGAAAAGCGAGGGGCGCAGGCTGTTTTCTCCAGGGGGT
>NZ_JBVJNZ010000013.1:72650-93412 GCF_055583445.1 Streptomyces sp. NPDC104761
GAGGCGGGCAGTTTCGGGAACCGCTGCGCGCCCCCCCCCCCCCCCCCCCCCCCCCCCCCCCCCCCCCCCCCCCCCCCCCCCCCCCCAGGCCCATGGTGGCGAGCCCGGCGAGCAGGACACGGCGCAGCGGGCGCCGCCGTCTGTGGTCCGCAGGGGGTATACCGGAGGTTTCACTCATGGGGGTGCCTCTCGGGTACGGAGGGGAGTGCGCGGGTGTGCCTCCGAGAGCGCGGGGAGGTGCCGAGACCGGTTGAGAGCGCTCTCAAAGTGGGCCCAATGTGCTCTCCGTGCCTGCCGTCGTCAAGAGTTAAAACAAAGAATCTCCTTGTTTCTCACGGGGGTTCACGCTGTGAAGCCGGCCGCTCGCTAAACCGCGCTGCCCGCCTTCCAGTCCGCCCAGGACAGGTTCCAGCCGTTCAGGCCGTTGGAGGCCTCGACGGTCTTCTCGCCGGAGTTCTTGACGATCACGACGTCGCCGAGCATCGAGCTCTCGTAGAACTTGTAGCCCGCCACCGAGGAGTCGCTCGCGCCCTTGGCGTCGTGCAGGCCGACACAGCCGTGGCTGGTGTTCTCGTGGCCGAAGACCGCGGTGGACGCCCAGTAGTTGCCGTGCACGAAGGTCCCGGACGTGGTCAGGCGCTGCGCGTGCGGGACGTCGGCGATGTCGTACTCGTCGCCGAGGCCGACCGTGGAGGACTCCATCCGGGTCTGCTTGAACCGCTCGCTGATCACCATGATCCCGGACCAGGTGGTGTGGTCGGAGTCGCCGCCGCTGACCGGGTAGGTGGCGTACGTGGCGCCGTCCCGCTTCACGACCATCTCCTTGGTGGACAGGTCGACGGTGCTGATCTGCGCGCGGCCGATGTGGAAGGTGACGTCCTTGGACTGCACGCCGTAGACACCGTCCGCGCCCTCCACGTCCTTCAGGTCCAGGCTCAGCGTGACCCTGGTGCCGGACGCCCAGTAGGTCTCCGGGCGGAAGTCGAGCCGGGTGTCGCTGAACCAGTGCCCGACGACCTCGACCTCCGGCTCGGCGGTCACGGTGATCGCCTTCTGCACGGCCGCACGGTCCGCGACCGCGTGCGTGAAGTTGATCGACACCGGCATGCCGACGCCGGACGTGGAGCCGGCCTCCGGCGTGAAGTAGCCGATGAACGTCTCGCCGGGGGACTTGGTGGTGAAGGTGGCCACCGTCTCGTCGTCCGCACCCTGCGCCTTCGCCGTCACCGTGTACTTCGTGCCGGAGTACGGGTTCTTCGCCGACGTCCATGTGGTCTTCGCGTCGTTGAAGGTCCCCGACAGCGTCGACCCGTCGTTGCCCACGACGGTCACGGACGCCAGCGTGCCGTCGGCGACCGTGACCTCGACCGGGGTGGTGAAATCGGCCTTCTTCGTGCCGGAGACGGGCGTGACCGTGATCGTCGCCTTCTTGGCCGCGGACTTCACGGAGGCCGTGGCACCCTTGCCGTCGGTGGCGGCCGAGGCGTCCGCGGAGGAACTGCATCCGGCCAGCGCCGCCCCCGCGGGCACCGCGCCGAGAGCGGCGAGGATCCCGCGCCGGGACCACGTCCCCGGCTGTCGTCCGGACCCGTTCGATATGTGCTGGACGCCCACGACACGCCTTCCTGACTTGCCCACCTGTGTCAGGGCATCCTGCGTCGTCTGTATGGGTGGTTCCTTTGAATCACGGGCGTGCACGCTGAGATTCCGATGAGGAGCGGTGACGTCACGCGGCGCACTGACGGCCGAACCGCCGCGGCCCGGGGGCGAGTCGGCCGGAACCCGGGTTGTCCCGCCCTCCGATCGTGAACAGAGTATGAACGCCCGACCGGCGGCCTGAGATTCCGGTGAGATCACCTGCCCGGCCTGGCTTCCCCACCTACCCCATCGGAATAGTGAAGAAGCAGCAAGCCGACCCCGCCGGAGGTATTCCGTGACCGACGTCCGCAAGCGGCACACCGTGGCCATCGTGGGAGCAGGTGCGGCGGGCACCCTCACCGCCGTCCAGCTCTGCGAGACGGCGCACCGCCGCCGGACTCCGCTCGACCTCGTCCTGATCGACCCGGCCCCGGAGGCGGGCCGCGGCACCGCCTACGCCACCCGCGACCCCCGGCACCGGCTCAACGTGCCCGCAGGCAACATGAGCGCCTACCCCGACGACCCCGGGCACTTCGTCCGCTGGCTCTGCCGGCACGGCGAACCGGCCGTCACCGGCGCCGACTTCGCCACCCGCTACCGCTACGGCGCCTACCTGGCCGACACCCTCGGCCAGGCCGTCGTCCGCGCCCACGGCACGGTCGCCGTACGCCGGCTGCGCACCCTCGCGGAGAGCTGTACCGGCACCCCCGACGGCCGGGTGGAACTCCACCTCGCCGACGGGGGACCCCTGGCGGTGGACAGCGCGGTCCTGGCCACCGGCCCCGCCGGTGCGGGCGCCGGCTGGGCCCCGCCCGCCCTGCGCACCTCGCCCCGCTTCGTCGGCACCCCGTGGGCGCCGGAGGTCCTGGGCCCCGTACGGGACAGCCTCGACGACGTCCTCCTGGTGGGCACCGGCCTGACCGCCGTCGACCTCGCCCTCACCCTCGACCGCCCCGGCCGCACCGTGCACGCCCTCTCCCGCAGCGGGCTGCTGCCCCAGCCGCACGCCCTCGGCCCGGCCGGCACCATGACCGCCCCCGACGGCCTCGACGACACCTCGCTCGGCCGGCTCCGGCGCGCCGTCTACCGCCATCTGAGCCGCTCGGTGCGCACCCACGGCGACTGGCGCCCCGGCCTGGACAGCCTCCGCCCGCACACCGCCCGGCTGTGGCGCAGCCTCACCCCGGAGGAGCGCGAGGAGTTCCTGGCCCGCGAGGGCGCCCTGTGGAACACCCACCGCCACCGCATGGCCCCCGCCACCGCCGAACACGTCTCCCGCGCCCGCACCGCGCGGCGCCTGCACGTCCACACCGGCACGGTGCTGCGCGCCACGGACATTGAAGACGGCTCCCTCGCGGTCGAGTTGTCCAACGGACAGGTGCTGCACGTCGGTTGGGTGCTCGACTGCACCGGCCCGGGGCGCCGCCCCGACACCCCGCTGTGGCAGGCCCTGTTCGCCGCCGGGCTGGCCGTCCCCGGCCCGCTGGGCATGGGCGTGGCCACCCACGACGGACAGCTCGCCGACGCCCGAGGCCGCCTCACCGGGCCCCTGTTCACCCTCGGTGCCCCGCGCCGGGGCGAGTTGTGGGAGACCACGGCGATCCCCGAGATCCGCGTCCAGGCGGCCGAGCTGGCCCAGCGGCTGCTGCCCCTCCCGGCGCGCCGGCGGGGTTCGCGGCGGCCGGCCGACGGGCAGGGGCTCCCGCTGTCCACGCACGCCGAGGCGGCCGCCGCCTACCGCAGCGGCCTGGGCCGGGTCCTCAAGGTGCGCTCGGGCGCCGAGGACGCCTTCGCCCGCGCGGTCGCCCTCGACCCCGGCTTCGCGCTCGGCCACGCGGCCCTCGCCCTGCTCGGCCACGAGTGCGCCGCCGCCGTCGACGTGCCGCGCGCCCTCGCCGACGCCCAGCGCAGCGCCCGTGAACGCGCGGACGAACGCGAGCGGTCGTTCGTGGACGTGATCACCCGCCGGGTGACCGGTGACGACGGCGACGAGGCGCTCGTACGGCATCTGCGCGCGCACCCGGGCGACGCGCTGGCGCTCGCGGCGGCCGTGCCGACCATCGCGTTCTCCGGGGTCAGCGACCTGCAGGACGACGACGCCCTCCGGCTGCTCGACCTGACCTCACCCGCGTACGACGGGCACTGGTTCCACACCTCGCTGCTGGCCTTCCTGCGCCAGGAGCAGGGGCGGCTGCACGAGGCGGGCGAGCTGGCCCACCGCGCGCTGGCCGCCGAGCCGGCCTCCGGGCACGCGGTGCACGCCCTGGCGCACGTCCACTACGAGTCCGGGGCGCACGAGGCGGGCCGGGACTGGCTCGACGGCTGGGTGTCCGGCCGCGGCCGCGGGGCGGTGCACCGGGCCCACTTCTCCTGGCACGTCGCCCTGCACGAACTCGCCCTCGACGACCCGCACGCCGTCCGCAGACGCTGGTTCGCCCAGCTCGCGCCGGGCCGGGTGGTGAGCGGGGTGCGGGCCCTCGTCGACTCCGGCTCGCTGCTGTGGCGGGCCCGGGTGAGCGACAGCTGGCAGGGCGACTTCCCGGTGGCGGGGGTCCTGGAGGCGGTGCAGCGCGACGTGCTGGAGCGGCCGCAGACCGCGTTCACCGCCCTGCACGCGGCCGTCGCCCTCACCGCCGCAGGGGACCTGGCCGCGCTGCACCGGCTGCGCGATCACGCCGCCGGCGCCGACGAGGTGCAGCGCGAGGTGGTCGCCCCGCTGTGCGAGGCGTTCGCGGCGCTCGTCGAGGAACGCTTCCGGGAGGCGGCCAGGGGGCTCGACGCGCTGCTGCCGGTGCTGCGCCGGGTCGGCGGCAGCGCGGCCCAGCGGGAGGTGGTGGAGGAGACCCTGCTGTACGCCCTGGTGTCGGACGGGCGCTGCGAGGCGGCGCGACGGCTCCTGGACGCCCGCCTCGACCGCACCCACGCCCCGCGCGACCGGCGGCTGCGGGCGGGACTGGCCTCATAGCCACCCGCGCCCGCCGTGACGGCCGCGGGCCGTCGCCACCGACCAGCGGCACGCGGCACCGCCCGCCACGGCGGCGACGAGGTGACGTACACGCGAGCGCGCCGGTCAGCCGACCAGGGCCGGCCCCTCGCCGCGCACCCGCGCCGGCACCGCCCACCACTGGTCAGGACGGTCCACGACCGTGGCGTCCGGGCCGGTGTCCAGGTAGCGGGCGAGGCGCAGCAGGTAGGCCGCGATACCGGCCGCACCCTGCATCCACGACGTGCCCGGCGGCAGCAGCGGGGACTCGATGCGGTACTCCACGAAGCGCCAGCGGGCGCCCGCCGCGTCCCTGACCGCCCGCTCCACGAGCGCGTCGCCCATCCGCACCGCGCCGTTCGTCAGCGTGTCCGCCCAAGGCGTCCCCGCGCAGTCCTGCGCCGCGTCGAGAAGGACGTCCCCGACGCCGGCCGTCCCGCAGCAGCGGCCGTCGTTGTCCCAGAACCCGGGGCGCAGCCGCTCCGGGAGCCCCGAGGCGAGGATCGAGGTCAGGCAGCGCTGCCGCAGCTCCCCGACGGCATGCCCCGCCACCTCGGGGACGCCCGCGTGGGCGAGTGCCGTGAACAGGTGCGAGGTGCCCGCCGGGCCGTGGCACCAGGTGTACGTCACCGGTTCCACCTCCCGCCTCGACGGCGGGATCGTGTGCGGGACGACGAAACCGCCGTCCGCGAGCGAGCCCACGGACAGCACGTGGCGGGCCGCGTCCACGGCGGCCGCGACGAAGTCCTCGCGGTGCACCGCCGCGCCCGCCACCGCCAGGGCGGCGCCCACTCCGGCGGCGCCGTGCGAGTAGTTCGGGGACCGTGACTCGCTGCCCGGCGAGATCCCCCAGTCCAGGCCCGCCGCCGTGCGGTCCGCCATCCGCAGCAGGGCCTCGCCGCCGGTCGTCGCGATCCGCTCCGCGTACGCGCCGCCCGTCCAGACCGCCGTCATGACCACGCCCGCGACGCCCATGATGACGTCGGTCAGGGGCGCGTCGGAGTCCGGCACGTACGCGGTCGTGGTCCGCCAGCCCTCAGGGGTCGCCAGCTCGGCCAGCCGCCGCAGCACGGTCGCCTCGCTGCCCGGCGCGAGGAGCCGCAGCGCCGTGGCGTGGCCCGCCAGGCCGAGGTAGAGCGAGGGCTCGGTCACGACGGGTGCCTGCGCCGACAGGCGCTTCACGATCCCGGCGGCCAGGGCCTGTTCCGGCCCGCTCAGCGGCCGGTACCGCGCGATCTCCGCCAGCACCGGGGCGAGTCCGGCGATCCCGCAGTACAGCGAGTCCCGGTCCTCGTCGGGCGCCGGGTCCCCGGTGTCCTCCTCCCGCACCGTCTCCGGCAGCCAGGGGCCCTCGTCCTCCCGCACCTGCCCAAGCACCCACGTCCAGGCGGCCTCGCCCAGTTCCCGGTACACCTCGCTCGTCGTCACCGGGTCACGCTACACGGCCGGGCCCGTCGTCCGGTCCGGTTGCCAGCCCAGCGCCCGGGAGATCCCGCGGGCCGCCAGCCGCACCGCCGGGACCAGCACCGGCACTTGGGCATCGGCCTCGGGCACCACCACCGAGACGGCCGCGACCACCTGTCCCGTCGCCCCGCGCACCGCAGCCGCCACCGACAGCGCGTCGTCGGTGACCTGCCGGCTGCTCACCGCGGCACCCGTGCGCCGGACCTCGGCCAGCGAGCGGCGCAACAGGTCCGGATCCGTGACGGTGTACGGCGTGAAGGACGTCAACGGGCCCGCGCAGTAGTCCCGCTGGAAGCCGGGCGCCTCGTGCGCGAGCAGGGCGAGCCCCACCCCGGTCGCGTGCAGCGGCCAGCGGGCACCCACCCGGATGTGCACACCCACCGCCGAACGCCCCGACAGCCACTCGATGTAGACGACGTCCGACCCGTCCCGCACCGCAAGCTGCACGTTTTCGTGCGTCGCCTCGTACAGGTC
The DNA here is from genome assembly GCF_055583445.1 of Streptomyces sp. NPDC104761. NCBI lineage: Bacteria > Bacillati > Actinomycetota > Actinomycetes > Kitasatosporales > Streptomycetaceae > Streptomyces > Streptomyces sp. NPDC104761. Next base: position 79,210 of record NZ_JBVJNZ010000013.1, read on the forward strand.
CTCCAGGTAGGGCAGCGCGACCTGCCGCAGCGCGAGGCCGCGCGGCGCCAGCGCGGCCAGTTCCCACAGCCGCAGCCCCACGTGGTAGCGGCCGTCCGCGTCCCGTTCCAGCGCACCCCACGCGGTGAGCGCGCCGACCAGGCGGTGCGCGGTGGTGAGGGTGAGCCCGGCCCGGCGGCTGATGTCCGTCAGGCTGAGCGCCGGATGCCCGTGGTCGAAGGCGGCCAGCACCGCGAGCAGCCGGTCGGGAGCGGAGCGGGCGGCCGCGGTCACGGCCGGTCGGCGACGCGCAGCAGCAGGGCGTGGAGCGACGCCCGCTCGGCGGGGTCCAGCGGACTCAGCAGCTCGTTCGTCACCCGCTGGCCGGCCTCGTCGGTGTCCCGCAGGAACGCCCGGCCGGCATCGGTGAGCACCACGATCCGGCTGCGCCGGTCGTCGGGGGAGGGGCGCCGCTCGGCGAAGCCCAGCCTCTCCAGGTCGTCGACCAGGCCGACGATCGCGCTCGGGTCGTAGCCGAGCCGGGCGCTCAGCTCCCGCTGGAGCGAGCCCTCCGAACCGGCGAGGAACCGCAGCACCGCGTAGTGGCGCAGCCTGAGCCCCGACTCCTGCAGGAACGTGTTGAACAACTGCCCGGAACGCAGCCCCAGGCGGTACAGCAGGTAGCCCGTGTCCGCGTGCAGCCCCCGCATCCACGGCTCGTCCGCGTCGATCGAGGTCGGGTTCTCGGTGTGCTGACGGGTGATGGCGCTCTCCCTGGTCCGGGCCCCGGCGGCGGGGCGGTCTGTCGCTCGGATTCCAGCATGGGGCACCCATGGGTTGGCAACAACTATTGACGACAACAATTATTGCTCTTAGCTTCGATCTCGAAAGCCGCAGGTGGCCCCAGGGGCCACCGTCGTCGTCTGCGAAGGGACCGACCGTGCCCCCCATCGATCTCACCGGCAAGGCCGCCGTCGTCACCGGCAGCGGCCGGGGCCTCGGCCTCGCCTATGCCCACGCCCTGGCCGCCCACGGCGCCTCGGTGGTCGTCAACGACGTGGACGAGACCGTCGCCGAGCAGGCCGTGAAGTCCATCGCGGAGGCCGGCGGCACCGCCGTCGCCGAGGTGGTCCCGGTCGGCACCGCGGAGGCCGCGGACCGCCTCGTGAACCGGGCGGTCCAGGAGTTCGGCCGCCTCGACGTCCTGGTCACCAACGCGGGCATCCTGCGCGACAAGGTGCTGTGGAAGATGACCGACGACGACTTCGACGCGGTCCTCACCACCCACCTCAAGGGCACCTTCACCTGCGCCCGCGCCGCCGCCGTCCGGATGCGCGAACAGGGCGAGGGCGGCACCCTCATCCTGGTCGGCTCCCCGGCCGGCCAGCGCGGCAACTTCGGCCAGACCAACTACTCCGCCGCCAAGGCCGGCATCGCCGCCATGGCCCGCACCTGGTCGATGGAGCTGGGCCGGGCCGGCATCACCGTCAACGCGATCGTCCCGGTGGCCGCCACCGCGATGACCGAGACCATCCCCGCCTTCGCGCCGTACATCGAGGCCATGCGCAACGGCGAGCCGCTCCCGGGCTTCCTGCGCAAGGGCGAGGGCTTCGGCACCCCCGAGGACTGCGCGGCCCTCGTCCCCTTCCTGGCCTCCGAGGCCGCCCGCTCGATCACCGGCCAGGCCATCGGCATCGGCGGCGACAAGGTGGCACTCTGGTCGCATCCGCAGGAGATCAGGGCGGCCTACGCCGACGGCGGCTGGACCCCGGAAACCCTGGCCGACGCCTTCCCCACCTCGGTCGGCGCCGAACTCCAGACGGTCGGCATCCCGGCGCCCAAGCTCCCGGAGGCGTGATGGACCTGGAATCCCTCACCGCGATCGACGTCCACACGCACGCCGAGGTCTCCTCCCGGGGGCACTCCTCCCTCGACGACGACCTGCACGACGCGTCCGCCGCCTACTTCAAGACCGAGGGGAAGCGGAAGCCGACGATCGAGGAGACCGCCGCCTACTACCGGGAACGGAACATGGCCGCCGTGATCTTCACGGTGGACGCCGAGTCCGCCACCGGCACCGCGCCGGTACCGAACGAGGAGGTGGCGGAGGCCGCCGCGGCCAACGCCGACGTGCTGATCCCGTTCGCCTCCGTCGATCCCTTCCGGGGGAAGGCCGGCGTCAGGCAGGCCCGCCGCCTGGTCGAGGAGTACGGGGTCAGGGGCTTCAAGTTCCACCCCAGCATCCAGGGCTTCTTCCCGAACGACCGCGCGGTGGCCTACGGGCTCTACGAGGTGATCGAGGAGACCGGCACCATCGCCCTCTTCCACACCGGCCAGACCGGCATCGGCGCCGGCCTCCCGGGCGGCGGCGGGATCCGGCTGAAGTACAGCAACCCGCTGCACGTGGACGACGTGGCGGCCGACTTCCCGCACCTGAAGATCATCCTGGCGCATCCGTCCTTCCCCTGGCAGGACGAGGCCCTCGCCGTCGCCACCCACAAGCCGGGCGTGCACATCGACCTGTCCGGCTGGTCGCCGAAGTACTTCCCGCCGCAGCTCGTCCAGTACGCCAACACGCTGCTCAGGGACAAGGTGCTGTTCGGCTCCGACTTCCCCGTCCTCACCCCCGACCGGTGGCTCGCCGACTTCGCGAAGCTGCCGATCAAGGACGAGGTCCGGCCGAAGATCCTCAAGGAGAACGCCGCCCGTCTGCTCGGGCTGACCAAGCCGTAAGGGGCCGCAGATGCGCAACGAGGGACTGGGATCCTGGCCCGCCCGCCGCTCCCGCAAGACCCCGCACCGTACGGCACTGGTGCACGACGGCCGGGCGGCCGACTACCGCACCCTGCACGACCGCACCACCCGCCTCGCCCACGCCCTGCGCGCCCGGGGTGTCCGCCGCGGCGACCGCATCGCCTACCTCGGCCCCAACCACCCGGCCTACCTGGAGACCCTGTTCGCGGCCGGCGTGCTCGGCGCGGTCTTCGTCCCGCTCAACACCCGCCTCGCCGGCCCCGAGATCGCCTACCAGCTCTCCGACTCAGGTGCCAAGGCCCTCCTCTACGGCTCCTCGCACGCCGGACTCGTCGCGGGCCTGCCCGGCACCACCGACGTCCGGACGTACCTCGAGGTCGGCCCGGAGTACGAGGAACTGCTGGCAGCCGCGGCCGACGACCCGATCGACGAGCCCGTCGTTCCCGACGACACCTGCATCATCATGTACACCTCGGGGACGACCGGCCGCCCCAAGGGCGCGATGCTCACCCACGGGAACCTGACCTGGAACGCGCTCAACGTGCTGGTCGACACCGATCTGATCGCCGACGAACGAGCCCTGGTCTGCGCCCCGTTGTTCCACACGGCGGGTCTCAACATGCTCACCCTGCCGGTCCTCCTGAAGGGCGGCGCCTGCTTCCTGGTGGAGTCCTTCGACCCGGCCACGACCCTGGACCTGATCGAACAGCACCGGATCACCTTCATGTTCGGGGTCCCGACCATGTTCGACCAGGTGGCCCGGCACCCGCGCTGGCCGGACGCCGACCTCTCCTCCCTGCGCATCCTCACCTGCGGCGGCTCCCCGGTGCCCACCCCGCTGATCGCCGCCTACCAGGAGAGAGGCCTGACCTTCCTCCAGGGCTACGGCATGACGGAGGCCTCGCCCGGCACCCTCTTCCTCGACGCCGAGCACGCCATCGGCAAGGCCGGTTCGGCGGGCGTGCCGCACTTCTTCAGCGACGTACGGGTGGTACGGCCCGACCTGACCCCGGTCGACGTCGGCGAGCCCGGCGAGGTCGTGGTCCGTGGACCCCATGTCATGCCCGGCTACTGGGGGTTGCCGGAGGAGACCGCGGCCTCCTTCGCCGACGGCTGGTTCCGCAGCGGGGACGCGGCCCGCGTCGACGAGGACGGCTACGTCTACATCGTCGACCGTCTGAAGGACATGATCATCTCGGGTGGGGAGAACATCTACCCCGCCGAGATCGAGGACCTGCTCCTCGCCCACCCCGACATCGTGGAGTGCGCGGTCATCGGCGTGCCGGACGACAAGTGGGGCGAGGTGCCGCGCGCGGTGGTCGTGCCCCGCGAGGGCACCGTCCTCGACCCCGACGAGGTGCTCGCCTCGCTGTCCGGGCGGCTCGCCAAGTACAAGCTCCCCAAATCGGTGGTGCTCGCGGACGAACTCCCGCGCACCGCCTCCGGCAAGCTCCTCAAGTCCCGGGTGCGCAAGCGCTACGGCACCGACTCATGAGTAAGGAAAGCGACATGGGCGTCACCGTCAACGGCCTCGACGAACTGAAGAAGCTCGCGGGCAGCGACCTCGGCACCAGCGACTGGATCGAGGTCACCCAGCACCGCATCGACACCTTCGCCGACGCCACCGGCGACCACCAGTGGATCCACGTCGACCCCGAGCGGGCGGCAGCGGGCCCCTTCGGTGCCCCGATCGCCCACGGCTACCTCACCCTGTCCCTCTTCATCCCGATGTTCACCGAGCTCCTCGACGTCCAGGGCGTCACCACGAAGGTCAACTACGGCCTGAACAAGGTGCGTTTCCCGTCCCCGGTGAAGGCCGGATCCCGGATCCGGCTGGCCGGACGGCTGGCGGAGGTCGAGGAGGTGCCGGGCGGGGTGCAGATCGTCGTCGACGGGACGATCGAGATCGAGGGCGGGGCCAAGCCCGCCGCGGTGCTGCAGAGTCTGTCGCGTTTTTACGCGTAGGAGCTTGCCGTGGTGGGGAACCGCGCGCCGGTGGGGCCGGTCGCGCGGTTCCCTCGGCCCTAACGAGGGGCTCAGCTGCGCTCAGTTCACCACATCCACGAAGATCGGGTTCGAGTAGAACCACGTGTCCGCCCACGGGTCGCCGTTGCCCGGCTCGTGCGGGACCGGGCCGTGCGGGTCGATCGCCGCGCCCAGGTAGCCCGTTCCGTTGCGCTCGCCGTCGCTGCCGCGCAGCCGCACGTAGAACGACTCGTCGCCCGCGGTGAGCGGGATGCGCAGGGTGTAGGTGCCCTTGCGGCCGCTCACGTCCTTGCTCTGGACGACCTTCGTGTCGGGCGCCTGCCAGGCGTCACGGTCGGCGACCGGGCCGCGCACCGCGCCCCGGATCACGTCGACGTGCGCCAGCTGGGGCAGGATGCCGTGCGGGTTCACCCGGGACGCGCTCGTCACCGTCACGTTCAGGGTGATCCGCTCGCCCCTGCGGACGCGCAGCCGGCCACCCAGCGTGACACCGGCGCCGTGGTCGCAGTCCCGCTTCAGTCGGACGTCGAGGCCGTCCAGCAGGTGCCCGTGGTCCAGCCAGACCCGGCCCGCCCGCAGGCCCGCCATCACCGCACGGTAGCCGTACCGGGTGACGCCGACGTGAGTACGGCTGAACTCACCGGGCCAGAAGTCGCTGCCAGGCTGCGGGGTGTCGGTGTTCACCGGGTCGGGCAGCTTGCCGGTGTTGTCGAAGTTCTGTCCCGCCGGCCAGTCGCCGTTCTTCCAGGTGTCGAAGACGGTGCGGTGGTTGTCGGAGTTGGTGGTGATGGTGAACAGGCGGCCCTCGGACAGCATCGCGTCCCAGAGGCCGCCGACCGTCGCCGTCGCCCAGTCGAAACCGCCGTAGGTGAGGTACGCGTCCGCCGGGTAGCCCGCCCAGGACTGGGCGGAGGGCTTGTTCTCGTACTCGCCGCGGACCGAGGTGGCACCGCGCCAGCCAGGGATCGCGGCACCCTGGGCGCCGGGGGCACCCTCCATGCCGATCATGATCTCGGGAGCCGCGTCCCGCCAGTTGCGCATCTCGTGCGGAGAGTCGATGCCGAGCCGCAGCGGATGGTTGGCGAGGACGAGGACGTCGTCGACGTAGCCGGTGCGGCGCTGCTCGGCCAGCCACTGGATCGCCTTGACCGCGTGGGCCTCGTTGCGGGCGGTGTCGGCCGCGCCCGCCGAACCCTCGGTGTAGCCCAGGAGCTTGCCGTCGTAGGCCAGCTCGAACTGCGTGAGCAGGTCGGTCTCGTGCGGGCCGGGCGCGGCGAACACCGTGCAGTGCTCGGCGGCCGGGATGTACCACTCCAGGCCCTGGAAGATCAGCTGGCGCGGGTTGGCGGCACGGGCCTTGAGGATCTCGGCGTGCTCCAGCTTCGCGCCGTAGGAGGCGTGCCCGAAGTTGGAGTGCTCGTTGAACACCATCCAGTCCAGGCCGTACTTCGCGGCGGCCCGGGCCTGCTGGGTGAACGTGTACTTGGCGTCGTGGCTGTACACGGAGTGCACGTGGTGGTCGCCCACCAGGTAGGCGAGGCGCGGGTCCTCGCCGCCCGGACCGCGGCCGGACGCGGCGAACGCGGGGGCCGCCGCCGACCCGAGCGCGAACGCGGCGCCGAACAGGCCCGCGCGGCGCAGGAGCCCACGTCTCGACATCCCCTGGGCGTCGAGCTCGGCGGGAGGGAAGGAGGGATCGGCCCAGGCGGGCAGCTGCTGCTCGGTCATGATGATGATCCTCGTGACGGGATTTAGCGGGTCATGAAGGAGGAGACGGGCAGTGCGCGGGAGACGATCCGGACGTCGCCGAGGCGGCCGTGCAGGATCTGGTCGATCCTGTCCGCGTACTCGTACCCGCCGAGCAGCCAGGGCTTGCCCGACGAGGCGATGCCGACCGCGGCGGCGTGCGGGTTGCGGGCCACCGGGCAGCCCTGCACGTACATCGTGGTGTGCTTGCCGTCGTTGACGACGGCGAGGTGCCACCAGATCTCCGGGTCGGTCTCGTCACCCCAGTTGGTGGCGAGCTGCTGCTGGTTCAGCGGGTGGACGGCCCACTGCGGCCCCGGCCCGTCGGTGATGGAGAGCGTGGCGAGCGGCTCGTCCGGGTCGTCGGTGACGGTGCCCACCGAGCCGTTGCGGCCGGTGCGGCTGACCAGTCCGGACCAGGCGTTGTGCGAGGCGTTCCAGTCGGCGGGCAGCCGGTAGAACGCCTCGATGGTGTAACCCTCCTTGAAGGTGGCCGAGTTGAGCGGTGCGCCGTCGACGGTCCGCAGGTAGGCGCCCTTCAGCGGCGACTTGTAGCCGGTGAACTCCAGGCTGCCGTGGCCCGGCTGGTCCGGGTGGTGGTCCGCCGACCAGCCGAGGGCGCCGCCGCCCACCGAGACCACGGTGAGGTCGTTGCCGTTGCCGGACAGGTCGCGGACCGTGCCGGAGACCGCCGAGTCGAACCGCCAGTAGGCGGCGGTGCCCCGGACCAGCATCTGCGAGGCGGGCCGTGCCGGGCGGACCGGCACCGGGTCGAAGCCTTCGAAGCGGGCCGCGAAGTCGATGTCGACGGAGAACCGGTCCGCGTCTCCGCTCAGCTCCATCTCCTGCCGCTCCAGCTCGTTCAGGCCCTTCTTGGCCCGGCCGAGGATCCACGGCGAGACCGTCTCCACGTCGATGACGTCGCGGTCCAGGTCGAAGTGGTAGAGGCGGATCATCGCCGCGCCGCCGAAGTACCGGTTCTGGTAGTTCGTCAGGTGCAGGTGCACGTCGTTGCCGGCCGCGTTCTTGCGGGTCGCGCGGCCCGCCGGCCAGTAGTGGCCGTTGAGGGTGAGGAAGATCTGGTCGTGCTCGTCGATCAGCTGGTCCCACAGCTGCTGCCCGTACGACGACAACTCGTCGTCGTCCACGACCAGTTCGTGGGTGGTGAGGATGACCGGCGCCTTCGGGTGCGCGGCGATGACGTCCTTCGCCCAGGCGTACCCCTTCGCCGACAGCCGCCAGTCCAGCGCCAGCACGAGCCACTCGCGCCCGGCCGCCCGGAACAGGTGGTAGGTGTTGTAGCCGTCCGCGGAGGCCCCGCCGAACGTCGGCTTGTCCGCGAACCGCCGCGGGCCGAACGCGTCCAGGTAGGGGGACGCGCCCCGCTGGTCGTCCGTGGACGACCTGATGTCGTGGTTGCCGGCCAGCACGCTGTAGCCGACCCCGCGCCGGTCGAGGATCCCGAACGCCTTGCTGATCGCGGCGAACTCCTCGACGGCCCCGTTCTGGGTAAGGTCGCCCAGGTGGGACAGGAAGACGATGTTGTCCTCCTCGGCCTGCTCCAGCAGATAGCGCAGCGACGCCTCGATCGGCGCCGGGTTGATGCTCGGCCCGTCGAAGAGGTACTGGGTGTCGGGCATCACCGCGAGGGTGAAGCGCCGGCTCTCCGGGTCGGGCAGCCGGCCGGAGCCGGAGGACGCCTCGGCGACGGTGGGCAGCGCGACCCCGGCGGTGGCGGCGGCGCCGAGCAGGGCGGTGGCCCTGAGGAAGTTGCGTCGTCCGGCTCCGGCCTGCGCGGCCTCGCCCTGAGGGTGGTCATGCGAAGTACACACGTGTGCTCCGTGGGTAAGCAGAAGTGACGGCGAAGGGCGTGGGGGGAGCTCGGAAGGCGGATCTCGGCAGACGGTTCTCAGAGCACGCGCAGTGTCCAGCTCCAGCGGTGGACGCCCGGTGCGACGAGGTAGGAGGGGAAGGTGTCGGGACCGCACGACGCCGTCCCGAGACCCCGGTGCGCGGCGTCGATGTGGACCACGCAGCCGGCCCGCGGCACGAGTTCGTCGTGGTGCGCAACGGCGGTGAGGTCCTCGGCGCGGTAGCGGCTGACGGATACCTGGCGGGGCTCGTCCAGCTCGACCGCGAGTCCGGTGGCGTCCGGCGCCGACAGGGTGAACCGCCGTACGCCGTGCCGGCCGCCGCTCTCCTGGGGCCGCAGATACGGGGTGAACAACTCGTCCACCGGGAGGGAGTGGTGGCCGACCGGGGCACCGGCGGCGCGGTCGGGGTACGACTCCCAGGGACCCTGACCGAACCACTCCAGCAGGTCGAGCCCGGCCACCGTCTCGAAGACCGAGCCGACCCGGGCCACGTCCGTGAACGCCTCGGGCAGCTCGGCCGACTCGTCGACCCGGACCCCGCCCGCGACCGGCGTGAACTCCTGCCGGTGCCGTACGACACCGACCGTGCCGGCGTACTCCGCGAGCACGGCCACCCGGGGGCCGTCACGGCGTACCGAGACCACCTTGCGCACCAGCCGGTCCAGGCCCCAGGCGCGCCAGCGCGGCGCCATGCCGCCCAGTTCGTCGTTGTCGGTGGGCGCCCGCCACAGCGACAGCGCCGGGGCGGCGGTCAGCAGCGGGTGCACCAGCAGCCCCTCGCCGTCCACCTCGACGGGAGGTCCCGCCGGTACCGGCGGCCCGAGCGGGTCCGCCGCCCGGAGCCGGATCTGCGGCGCGCAGACCTCCGTACCGGCCGGTGCCCACGGCTGGTCCTCGGCGACCGTCACCCGCAGCGTCAGCCACGCCTCACCGCCGTCCGCCGGCACCTCGAACGGCAGCGGTACGGCCGCCGTCTCGCCGGGGCACAGCCCGGGCAGCTCGGCCGGGCCGGTCAGGGTACGGCCGTCGGCCAGCGCCAGCTCCCAGGTACCGGCCAGCCACTCGAAGCCCCGGAAGTGCTGGTGGTTGGCGAGCACGATGCCCTCGTGCCGGAAACACCGGATGCGCACCGGCGCCGCGATCTCCCGGTGCTCGTACATGGCGGGCTTGGGGGTGCGGTCGGGGAAGACGATCCCGTCCGCGACGAACGCCCCGTCGTGCAGGGCCTCGCCGAAGTCGCCGCCGTACGCCCAGCGGTGGCCGGGCGCGGCGACACCGTTGTCGTACAGTCCGGCGCCCGCGCGCCCGACCGGTCTTCCGTCGCTCACCCGCTGGAGAATTCCGTGGTCCCAGAACTCCCAGATGAACCCGCCCTGAAGACCCGGAGTGGACTCGATGGCGGCCCAGTGGTCGGCCAGCGTGCCGTTGCTGTTGCCCATGGCGTGCGAGTACTCGCACTGGATCAGGGGCTTGGTCTGCTCCCCGGACAGCGCATGGGCGACGCAGTCCTCCAGCGGCGCGTACATCGGGCAGGCGATGTCGGAGGCCACGTCCGGGTCGGCCCAGCCGCGTTTGGCCGCCCCCTCGTACTGGACCGGCCGGGTCGGGTCGTGCCGGCGCACCCAGCCGGCCGCCGCGTCGTGGTTGGCGCCGTAGTCGGACTCGTTGCCCAGCGACCAGACGATGATCGACGGGTGGTTCTTGTCGCGCAGCACCATCCGGGAGACGCGGTCCACGAAGGCGTTGAGGTAGCGCGGGTCGTCGGCGATCTCGTGGGCGTGGTCGTGGGACTCGATGTCCGCCTCGTCGACGACGTAGAAGCCGAGTTCGTCGGCGAGGTCGTACAGGGCCGGGTCGTTCGGGTAGTGGGAGGTGCGGATCGCGTTGAACCCGAACCGCTTCAGCACCACCAGGTCGGCGCGCATGTCGTCGTAGGACACCGTCCGCCCGGTGAGGGGGTGGAAGTCGTGCCGGTTGACGCCCCGGACGAACACCCGCTCGCCGTTGACGAGCAGGTCCCGGCCGACGATCTCGACGTCCCGGAAGCCGACGCGGTGGTACGACGTGTCGGCGACCGTGCCGTCCGCGCGGTGCAGCCGCACGGTCAGCCCGTACAGCTCGGGCTGCTCCGCGTTCCAGGTGCGCACGTCGGCCACGCTGGCGTGGATGCGGGCCTCGCCGAGGAAGTCGGAGACCCGGTCGTCCTCGGTGTTGATCCGGTCGAACTCGGCGTCCTGCGCGAGCGGTTCGCCGTCGAGGTCCCCGGTGACGTACCAGCCGCCGGGCAGCGCCCGGTCGCCCGCGGCGTTGCGCACCTGGCAGTCCACGCGCAGCTCGCCGTCCCGTCGCGCCCGCACGGTCACGTCCGCCAGATGGAAGAGGTCGGTCGTGTGGAGCAGTACCGGACGGGTGATCCCGCCGTGCCACCAGTGGTCCTGGTCCTCGATGTGCGAGGCGTCCGACCACTTCACGACGGTGAGCCTGAGGACCGACCGCGCGCCGGGGCGGACGGCCCCGGTCAGGTCGAACTCGGCGGCCAGGTGCGAGTCCTTGGAGACGCCCACCGGGAGTCCGTCGACGTGCACGAGCAGCACGCTCTCGGCGGCGCCGACCTGGAGCACGATCCGGCGCCCGGTCCACTCGGCGGGCACGTCCAGCTCACGCTCGTAGACGCCCGTCGGGTTGGCGGCGGGGGAGTCGGGCGGGAACTCGCGGAACGGCATGGTGACGTTCGTGTACTGCGGCAGGTCGTCGGTGCCCTGCACGGTCCAGGCGCCGGGGACGTGGGCCGTGGACCAGGAGCCGCCGACCGGCGCGTCCGGAGCCGGCAGCAACTGGAAGCGCCAGTCGCCGTCCAGGGGGAGCGCTCCGGTGCGCCGGTCGGCGGCGTTCATGGGGAGCCGTCCCCAGGAGGTCACCTCGGGTGCCTCCCAGGGGCGGAGGGCGATCAGGGGATCGGCGGGCCGGGCCCCGGGGATCGACGGACCGTTCATCGGCGGGTGGCTCACTTCTCTGGTGACGTGGGTGGTGTGGCGGGTCTGGGCAGGACGTGTCCTTCCCAGCCCCAGGCGGGGTCGACGGGGATGCCGAGCCGGTCCAGGACGGTGGGGGCGATGTCGATGAGGCGGGGGGCGTCGAGCAGGGTGCCGCCGGGCGCCCCGGGGTCGGCGAGGATCACGAAGACCTCCCGTTCGGCACGCGTGTCGCCGCCGTGGCCGCCGGTGTCGAGGTGCCCGTGGTCGGTGGTGACGAGCACGGTCCACCGCTCGCCGGAGCGCCGGGCGTCGATCGCCGCGAGCAGCCGTCCGAGGTGGGTGTCCTGGGCGAGCAGGGCGTGGTCGTAGGCGGGGGAGAGCGGGCCGGTGGCGTGGCCGGCCTCGTCGGTGGCGCCGAAGTACACGAACACCAGGTGCGGATCGTGGTCGGTGAGCCAGCGGACCGCGGTGCGGGTGACCAGGTCGTCCGCGGTCGCGTAGCCGTCGCTCTCGCCGTCGAAACGGACCCGGCGGCCGACGGCGGGGCCGAGGGTGCCGCGGTGGACCAGTTCCGGCCAGGACACCGCGGCGGCGGTGCGCAGGCCGGGGCGGGCGGCGGCCGCGCGGCTGAGGAAGTCGGGGTGGTGGGTGTAGTCGGCGCCGGCGAAGTCGTTGCCGGTGACCCCGTGCCGGTCGGGCCACACCCCGGTCAGCACGCTCGACCAGCCGGGGCCGGAGTCGGTGTAGGCCATGCTGGTCGTAGGCCCGTCCGCGGCCTGGCCGTCCGCCTCGCCGTACGGCAGCAGGCTGGTGCCGTGGGCGCCCGCCGCCATGAGGCCGTGCAGGACGGGCGCGCGGGCGTCGGGCCGGGTCAGCCGGTCGTGGCGCAGCCCGTCCATGCCCACCACGAGCACCCTGCCGGCCCGTCCGATGTCGCTCACCGGGTCCCTCCTCTGTCTCGCGCGTGCCGCGGGGGCCGGGGCGGCCCGCGCGGGTCAGGTGCCCTGCACCGCGCCCTCGGTGGCGCCCGCGATGAAGCCGCGGGCGAAGACGGCGAAGACCAGCACGAGCGGCAGGGAGGCCATCAGCACCCCGGCCATGACCATGCTGTAGTCCGTGGTGTGGCCGACGTTGAGCTGGGCGAGCTCCACCTGGAGCGTCACGTGGTCGGGGTTGGTGAGCACGATGAGCGGCCAGACGTAGTCGTTCCAGGCGCCGACGAAGGCGTAGATGGCGAGGAAGGACAGCGCGGGCCTGATCATCGGCAGCGCGATGTTCCAGTACTGGCGGAAGAACCCGGCACCGTCGATGCGCGCGGCGTCGAGGAGTTCGTCGGGCACGCCGTTCTCGATGTACTGGCGCAGCCAGAAGATGCCGAAGGCGTTGGCCAGGGCGGGCGGGATCAGCGCCTTGAGCATGCCGACCCAGCCGATGTTCGACATGAGGATGAACTGCGGCAGGACCGCCAGCTGCAGCGGCAGCATCATGAAGAGCAGCAGCGTGCCGAAGAGCACCTTGCGGCCGGGGAAGTCGAACTTGGCGAAGGTGAAGGCCGCCAGCGAGTCGATGAACAGCACCAGGACGGTGGTGACGGTCGCGACGACGATCGTGTTGAGCATCGACCCGAAGAAATCGATGGTGTTCAGCACGTGCCGGATGTTCTCCAGCAGGTGCGAGCCGAAGGTGAACTTCGGCGGGCTCTTGTAGATGTCCTGGGTGGTGTTGGTCGCCATGACGATCGTCCACAGGAACGGGAAGACCGAGATCAGGACGGCCGCCATGAGGACGATGTGCGCGGTCAGGCCCTTGGGGCGGCGCAGCCGCCGCGCGCGCGGGGCCGGCCGCGTCGGGCCGGCGGTCGGGTCGGCGGCGGTCACGGCTTCCTCCCGCGTTGGGTGATGCGCCAGTTGACGGCGACGAGGACGATGATCAGCAGGAAGAAGGCCCACACGATGGCCGCGCCGTAGCCGTAGTCGTTGTTGAGGAAGGCCGACTGGTAGAAGTACAGCAGCGTGGTCAGACCGGCCTGTCCCGGGCCGCCGAGGTTCGCGTTGGCGGCGTTGCTGGCGAACAGGACCTGGGGTTCGCTGAAGCTCTGCAGGCCGTTGATGGTCGAGATGATGACGGTGAACAGGATGATCGGCCGCATGATCGGGATGGTGATCTGGAAGAACGTGCGGACCGGGCCGGCGCCGTCGACCTTCGCCGCCTCGTAGATCGAGGCCGGGATCGCCTGGAGTCCGGCCAGGTAGATGATCATGTTGTAGCCGGTCCACATCCAGGTCATCAGCAGCGAGATGACCACCTTGATCAGCCAGGGGTTGCTCAGCCACGGGATCGGCGAGATGCCGACCGTGCCCAGGATCGCGTTGACCAGGCCGAAGTTGTTGCTGAACACCGCGCCGAAGAAGATCGCCACCGCGACGATCGAGGTGACGTTCGGCAGGTAGAGCGCGATCCGGTAGAAGCCCTTGAAGCGGCGCACCGAGTGCAGCAGCGTCGCCAGCACCAGGGCGCCCAGCAGGGTGGGCACGGTCGACAGCACCCAGATCACCAGGGTGTTGCGGATCGACAGCCAGAAGACCGGGTCCGACCACAGGAACCGGAACTGCTGCAGGCCCACGAACTGCATGTCGCCGAGGCCGTCCCAGCGCTGGAAGGCCAGGTACAGCGAGTAGAAGACCGGGAAGAAGGAGAACGCGGCGAAGATCAGATAGAAGGGCGAGATCGCCAGGTACTGCCGCCAGTACGACAGCGGCCCGCGCCGCCTGGGCCGGACGGTGGTGGGCGGGGGGGGGGGGGGGGGGGGGGGGGGCCAGGCCGGGCCCGGACCGCCGCGTTGCTAGGTGCACTTCGATGGCCAGGTTCCCGGGCGGGGGGGAGCACATA
>NZ_JBVJNZ010000013.1:93422-146108 GCF_055583445.1 Streptomyces sp. NPDC104761
CTGCTGGCCTCCGCCCCCCCCACACCCACCCCCCCCCCCACCCCCCCCCGCCCCCCCCCCCCCCCCCCCCTCCCCCCCCCCCCCCCCCCGGGACCGGTGACCGGAGGTGACGTCACCTCAGTTCACCCCCTGCCGCCGGGCGATCTGCTTGGCCTGGCTGACCGCGTCGTTCCAGGCGTCGTCGGGCTTCTTGCCCTTCGCCTCGATGTTGGTCAGCTCCGTCATGTACGGGGCCATGACGGCCGCGTCGGCCGGCGCCTCGTAGCTGTCCGGTATGGCCTTGGCGGCCGGGCCGAAGACGTCGATGATCTTCTGCCCGCCGAAGAAGGCGTCCGGGCCCGTCATGGCCGGCATGGCGTACGCGGCCGGGGCGGCCGGGAAGATGGCGGCGTCGGTGAAGCCGCGGGCGTCGTTGGCGGGGCTGAGGATCCAGCTGATGATCTTGAAGGCTTCCTCGGGGTTGCGGCACTGCCTGGGCAGCGCCAGGTAGGAGCCGCCCTGGTTGGACGGTCCGACGGGGTTGGCGCAGACCCGCCACTTGCCCTTGGTCTGCGGCGCGGCCTGCTCGATGTCCAGGGCGTGCCAGGCGGCGCCGAGCTCGGTGAGCAGGTTCTTGCCGATGGCGGCGTTCCAGCTGTTGTCGTTGATCTTGGCGTCGATGCCCAGGGTGTAGGGGCGGACGGCCGTGGTCCACGCCGCGCGGATGTGGTCCTGGTCGCCGATGAAGTGGTTGTTCTTGTCGATGAACCGCTGGGTGCCCTGGCCGACCACGACCGTGAAGACGGCGCCGATGTTGTTGACCAGGTAGCTGCCGGGGTTCTTCTTCTGCAGCTCGGTGCCGAGCGCGAAGTAGTCGTCCCAGGTCCTGACCAGGCCGGCGACCTTGTCGGGGTCGGTGGCCACGCCGGCCTTGGCGAACAGGTCCTCGCGGTAGAAGAGCGCGGTGGGGCCGATGTCGATCGGGAAGCCGATCTGCTTGCCGTCCTCGGTCTGGGCGAGCTTCGTCTTCCAGCCCAGGTACTGGGAGGAGAGCTTCTTGAAGCCGAGGTCGTTCAGGTCGAGGAAGCGCGAGGCGTTGGGCAGGAAGGACGCCATGTCCTCACCCTTGATGCCGGTGATGTCGGGCACCGAGGAGCCGCCCGCGGCGAGGGTGGTGGTGAGCTTCTGCTTGAAGTCGCCGCCGATGGACGAGGCGGTCAGTTTGACCGTGCTGCCGAAGTGGGTCTTCGCCTCCGCGACCACCTTGTCGCTGAGCGCACCGCCCCAGTACCACAGGGTGAGGTTCTTGCCGTTCTTGGTACCGCCCGATCCGGAGCCGCCGCATGCGACGGTCAGACCGGACGCGGCCGCGGTGAGTGCGGCGGCCTGGAGGAAGCCTCTACGTGAAAGGTCCACGGGTCACTCCTGTTGTTCCTGTTCGTGGTACTGAGGGGCGTTGGTGCTGTGGAGCGTGGGGCTGGGGGCTGGGGGGCGTCGGGCTGCGGGGTGCCGGGCGATGGAACGGGTGCGGGTGCGGGTCAGAGGTGCCGGGCGGGCGGGGTGACCGGGGCGTGCTGCACCGGGGGTCCCGCGTCCGCCGGCAGCCGGTCGGCGAGGAAGCCGTAGGTCTTCTTCAGGTCGCGGTCGGTCAGCGAGCGCCACCAGCGGTCGACGCCGTACCAGCCGGGGGCCGCGAGGGCGCCGCCGTGGTGCTGTACGGAGAGACCGGCCGCGAGGACGGCGAACCGCAGCCGCTCGGCCAGCGGCCAGCCGCCGAGGGAGGCCGCGACGAAGCTCGCCCCGAACACGTCCCCGGCGCCCGTGGCGTCCAGGACGTCGACGGCGAGGGCCGGGACCTCGGCGTACTCGCCGGTGGTCTGGTCGACGGCGACCGCACCGTCCCCGCCCCGGGTGACGACCGCCACCGGAACCAGCTCCGCGAGCGTGCCGAGGGCCGCGACCGCGCTGTCGGTGCGGGTGTAGGCCATCGCCTCGGTCTCGTTGGGGAGGAAGGCGTGGCACAGGGCTAGCTGGTCGAGGAGGTCGCGGGACCACTCCTGGGTGGGGTCCCAGCCGACGTCGGCGTAGACGTGGGTGCCGTTCGCCGCCGCCTTGGCGATCCACGCGCGCGGCTCGGCCTCGATGTGCACGAGCGCGGTGCGCGCCTCGGGCGGGTCGCCCATCAGGGCGTCCTGCGAGTACGGGGGTTCCTGGCCGTGGGTGACGAGGGCCCGGTCGTGTCCGGCGGCGAGCGAGACGGTGACGGGGGTGGGCCAGCCGTCCGCGGTGCGGGAGAGCGAGAGGTCGATGTCCTCCTGGTCGCACAGGACGTCCCGGCAGTACTCGCCGTAGAAGTCGTCACCGAAGACCGTGGCCAGCGAGGTGCGCAGGCCGAAGCGGGACGCGGCCACCGCCAGGTTCGCGATGCCGCCGGGCCCGCAGCCCATGCCTGCCGTCCAGATCTCCTCGCCCGGTGTCGGCGGCTTTCCCAGCCCCGTGAGGACGAGGTCGTAGAAGAGCAGTCCGGTCAGCAGCACATCGGGCCTGTCGTCGTCCACGTGCGTGCCTCTCGTCAAAACTCGTCATTTTCGATGACGGGAATCGTGCGCCGCTCGGAGAGATTGGTCAATACCCGAGCAGAACTGAGCATGGATTTGATTGAAGATGACGAGTAGTGTTCGCCGCGTGCTGGCAGAACGACGACACCAACTCATCCTGCGGGCCCTGCGCGCCGGCGGCCCCGCCTCTGTGACCGACCTCTCCGAGCAGCTGAGCGTGAGTCCGGCCACCATCCGGCGCGACCTGGTCAAGCTGGAGGAGGACGGGCTGCTCACGCGTGTCCACGGGGGCGCCGTCGTCGACGAGGGCGACCAGCCCTTCGCCGAGGTCGCCGAGGTGCGGGTGGCCGAGAAGGACGCGATAGCCGCACGCGCGGCGGCACTGGTCGAGGACGGCCAGTCGGTGCTGCTGGACATCGGCACCACCGCCTTCCGGCTCGCCCGCCAACTGCACGGCCGCCGCCTCACCGTCATCACCAGCAACCTGGTGGTCTACGAGGAGCTCGCCGACGACGAGGGCATCGAGCTGGTGCTGCTCGGCGGCATGCTGCGCCGTGAGTACCGCTCCCTGGTCGGGTTCCTCACCGAGGACAACCTGCGCCAGCTGCACGCCGACTGGCTGTTCCTCGGCACCAGCGGGGTGCGGCCGGGCGGGCAGGTGATGGACACGACGGTCGTGGAGGTGCCGGTCAAGCGCGCCATGATCGGGGCGAGCGACAAGGTCGTGCTGCTCGCCGACGCCGCCAAGTTCCCGGGCACGGGCATGGCGAAGGTCTGCGGTCCCGGGGACCTGGACATGGTGGTGACCAACGCGCCGGTGGACCCGGCGACCCGAGCCGCCCTGGAGGAGGCCGGTGTCGAGGTGGTCCTGGCAGGAAAGGCTGAAGCGTGAAACTGACGATTCTGGGCGGCGGCGGGTTCCGCGTGCCGCTCGTGTACGGCGCACTGCTCACGGACCGGGCCGAGGGGCGGGTCACCGAGGTCGTGCTGCACGATCTCGACGCCGGCCGGCTCTCCGCGGTCGCCCGGGTCCTGGCCGAACAGGCGGCGGGCGTCCCCGAAGCCCCCGCCGTGACCGCCACGACCGACCTGGACGAGGCCCTCACCGGCGCCGACTTCGTCTTCTCGGCGATCCGGGTCGGCGGCCTGGAGGGCAGGGCGAACGACGAGCGGGTGGCCCTCGCCGAGGGCGTCCTCGGCCAGGAGACGGTCGGCGCCGGCGGCATCGCCTACGGCCTGCGGACCGTGCCCGTCGCCGTCGACATCGCCCGGCGGGTCGCCCGGCTCGCCCCCGAGGCCTGGGTCATCAACTTCACCAACCCCGCGGGCCTGGTCACCGAGGCCATGTCCCGGCACCTCGGAGACCGCGTCATCGGCATCTGCGACTCCCCGGTGGGGCTCGGACGCCGGATCGCCCGCGTGCTCGGCGGGAATCCGAAGGAGGCCTGGATCGACTACGTGGGCCTCAACCACCTCGGCTGGGTGCGCGGCCTGCACATCGCCGGACGCGACGAGCTCCCGCGCCTGCTCGCCGACCCCGACCTGCTCGGCTCCTTCGAGGAGGGCAAGCTCTTCGGCGTCGACTGGCTGCAGTCCCTCGGCGCCATCCCCAACGAGTACCTGCACTACTACTACTTCAACCGCGAGGCCGTCCGCGCCTACCAGCAGGCCGAGAGGACCCGCGGCGCCTTCCTGCGCGACCAGCAGGCGCACTTCTACGAGGCGGTCGCCGAGCCGGGCGCGAAGGCCCTGGACGTCTGGGACCGCACCCGCGCCGAGCGCGAGGCCACCTACATGGCGGAGAACCGGGAGACGGCCGGCGCCGGCGAGCGCGACGCCGACGACCTCTCCGGCGGCTACGAGAAGGTCGCCCTCGCCCTGATGCGGGCCATCGCCCGCGACGAGCGCACCACCCTGATCCTCAACGTCCGCAACCGCTCCACCCTCTCGGTCCTCGACGGCGAGGCCGTCATCGAGGTGCCCTGCCTGGTCGACGCCAACGGCGCCCACCCGGTCGCCGTCGCCCCGCTCCCCGACCACGCCACCGGCCTCGTCTGCGCGGTCAAGGCCGTCGAGCGCGAGGTGCTCGCCGCCGCCGAGTCCGGCTCCCGTACGACGGCCGTGAAGGCGTTCGCGCTGCACCCGCTGGTCGACTCGGTGAACGTCGCCCGACGGCTGGTGGAGGGGTACACCGCGGTCCACCCGGGCCTCGCGTATCTTAAGTGACCAGCCGCTCGGAAAGCGCTTTCCAAACCTCTTCTGGAGACTTCCCATGCACGACGAACGCCGCCGGATCGAGGAGCGCGTAGAGCGCCTCCACAACCAGCGCATCAAGCCCGCGGTCTACGCGGCCACCGTCCCCTTCGAGGTGTCCGCCTGGCAGGCCCCCGGGGAGCCGGTGCCCTTCGAGGAGGCCGCGGCCGCCGCGTACGAACCGTTCGCCATGGGCACCCCGTGGGGGCCGCCCTGGGGCACCACCTGGTTCCGGATGCACGGGCAGGTGCCCGCCGCGTTCGCGGGCCGCCGCGTCGAGGCCGTCATCGACCTCGGCTTCGTCGGCGACTGGCCGGGCAACCAGGCCGAGGCCCTGGTCCACCTCGCCGACGGGACCCCGCTGAAGGCGGTCAACCCGCTCAACCAGTACGTGCGGATCGCGAACCCGGCGACCGGCGGCGAGGTGATCGACTACCTGGTCGAGGCCGCCTCCAACCCCGACATCCTCGCCAACGACTTCGCCGGGCCCACGCCTCTGGGCGACGTCCTGACGGCCGGCGACAAGCCGCTCTACACCTTCAGGCGCGCCGACATCGCCGTCCTCGACGAGGAGGTCTGGCACCTCGACCTCGACGTCCAGGTGCTGAAGGAGCTGATGCTGGAGCTCGGCGAGCACGACCCGCGCCGGCACGAGATCGCGCACGCCCTCGACCACGCGATGGACCTGCTCGACCTGGACGACGTCTCCGGCTCGGCCGCCGCCGTCCGCGAGGCCCTGAAGCCCGCCCTGTCCAAGCCCGCGCACGCCAGCGCCCACCGCATCTCCGGCGTCGGCCACGCCCACATCGACTCGGCGTGGCTGTGGCCGATCCGCGAGACCAAGCGCAAGACCTCCCGCACCTTCTCCAACGTCACCTCCCTCGCCGAGGAGTACGACGAGTTCGTCTTCGCCTGCTCGCAGGCCCAGCAGTACGAATGGGTGCGCGACAACTACCCGCAGGTCTGGGCCCGGATCCAGGAGTCGGTCAAGAAGGGCCAGTGGGCGCCGGTCGGAGGCATGTGGGTCGAGTCCGACGGCAACCTGCCGGGCGGCGAGGCGGTCGCCCGCCAGTTCGTCCACGGCAAGCGGTTCTTCATGGAGCACTTCGGGGTCGAGACCAAGGGGGTCTGGCTGCCGGACTCCTTCGGCTACAACGCGGCCTACCCGCAGATCGCCAAGCTCGCCGGCAACGAGTGGTTCCTCACCCAGAAGATCTCCTGGAACCAGACCAACAAGTTCCCCCACCACACCTTCTGGTGGGAGGGCATCGACGGCACCCGCATCTTCACCCACTTCCCGCCCGTCGACACCTACAACGCCCGCTTCAGCGGCGAGGAGATGTCCCGCGCGGTCCGCAACTACGCCGAGAAGGGCGGCGCCACGCGCTCGCTGGCCCCGTTCGGCTGGGGCGACGGCGGTGGCGGCCCCACCCGCGAGATCATGGAGCGGGCCCGCCGCCTGAAGGACCTGGAGGGCTCCCCGCGCGTCGAGGTCGAGCATCCCGACGCCTTCTTCGCCAAGGCCCGCGCCGAGTACGAGGACGCCCCGGTCTGGGTCGGCGAGCTCTACCTGGAGCTGCACCGCGCCACCTACACCTCGCAGGCCCGCACCAAGCAGGGCAACCGGCGCAGCGAGCACAAGCTCCGCGAGGCCGAGCTGTGGGCGACCACGGCCGCGCTGCACGCGCCCGGCTACCGCTACCCGCACGAGAAGCTCGACCGGCTCTGGAAGACGGTCCTGCTCCACCAGTTCCACGACATCCTGCCCGGCTCCTCGATCGCCTGGGTGCACCGCGAGGCCGAGGCCGAGTACGCCCGCGTCGCCGAAGAGCTGGAGGCGCTCACCGCCGAGGCGGTCACCGCCCTGGGCAGCGGCACCGCCCGCGTCTTCAACACCAGCCCCTACGCCCGCGCCGAGGTCGTCCGGGACGCCACGGGCACCCCCGTGTACGTCGAGGTCCCCGCGGGCGGCAGCGCGCCGCTCACGGCCGCCGCCGAGGCCCCGCAGCCGGTGACGGTCGAGGGCCGGGTCCTCGACAACGGACTCGTCCGGGTGGAGATCGCCGAGGACGGCACCCTGTCGTCCGTGTACGACCACCGGGCGCACCGCGAGGTCCTCGCCGGCCAGGGCAACCTCCTGCGCCTGCACACCGACCTCCCCAACTACTGGGACGCCTGGGACGTCGACAAGCACTACAAGAACCGCTACACGGACCTCCTGGACCCCTCGGAGATCACGGTCGTCGCCGCGGACCCGCTGCTCGGCTCGGTCCGGGTCACGCGCCCCTTCGGCAACGGCTCGACGATCACCCAGACGGTCACCGTCCGGGCCGGCAGCCCCCGGATCGACTTCGAGACGGACATCGACTGGCACGAGGCCGAGAAGTTCCTCAAGGCCGGCTTCCCGGTGGACATCCGTGCCGCGCACTCCTCCGCCGAGATCCAGTTCGGCCACGTCCAGCGGCCCACGCACACCAACACCAGCTGGGAGGCGGCCCGCTTCGAGGTCTCCGGCCACCGCTGGGTGCACGTCGCGGAGCCCGGCTACGGCGTCGCCGTCCTCAACGACTCGACGTACGGCCACGACGTCTCCCGCACGGTCCGCGAGGACGGCGGGACGACCACCACGGTCCGCCTCTCCCTGGTGCGCGCCCCGCGCGTCCCGGACCCGGGCGCCGACCAGGGCCGCCACCGCATCACCTATTCCCTGCTGCCCGGCGCCACCATCGGGGACGCCGTCGCCGAGGGCTACGCCCTCAACCTCCCGCTGCGGGTGGCCGACGCGGCGGGCGAGCCGCGGCCGGTCGTCTCGGTGGACGGCGAGGGCGTCACCGTCGAGGCGGTCAAGCTCGCCGACGACGCCTCCGGCGATGTCGTGGTCCGCCTCTACGAGTCCCGCGGCGGCCGGGCCGCGGGCGTCCTGCGCACCGGCTTCCCGCTGGCCGGCGCCCAGGTGACCGACCTCCTCGAGCGCCCTCTGGAGGACGCCGACGTGGACGGCGACACCGTCTCCGTCGCGCTGCGCCCCTTCCAGATCCTCACCCTCCGCCTCCGCAGGAGCTGACCGGATGGCCATCCAACCCTGGTTCACCGACGCCAAGTTGGGCATCTTCGTGCACTGGGGCATCTACGCCGTCGACGGGGTCCAGGAGTCCTGGTCCTTCTACGACGACATCGTGCCGCACGAGCAGTACATGTCCCAGCTGGGCCGCTTCACCGGCGCCAGGTACGACCCGAAGGCGTGGGCGGACCTGTTCGCCCGCGCCGGCGCCAGGTACGCCGTACTCACCAGCCGTCACCACGACGGCGTGGCCCTCTGGGACACCGCCTACGGCGACCTCAACCTCGGCCGGGACTACGTCGGCCCCTACGCCGAGGCCCTGCGCGAGCACGGCCTCAAGGTCGGTCTCTACTACTCGCACTCCGACTGGAACCACCCCGACTACGCCTCCACCCGCAAGCCGGGCCGCCCGCCGGAGCTGGAGGACAACCGGTACTCGGAGGTGGCGGCCGAGGACGAGGACCTGGCGGCCTGGGAACGCTTCATCGCCTACCGCGACGGCCAGATACGGGAGCTGGCCTCCCGGTTCCGGCCGGACCTGATGTGGTTCGACGGGGAGTGGGACCGCAGCGAGGAGCAGTGGCGGATCCCCGAACTCGCCGCGCTGATCCGGTCGTACGTCCCGCACGTCGTCTTCAACGCGCGGATGCTCGGCGAGGGCGACTACGCGACCCCCGAGCAGGGCGCCCCCGTCGTGCCGCCGGACGGGCCGTGGGAGCTGTGCCTGACGATCAACGACTCGTGGGGGTACCAGCACCACGACCACAACCACAAGTCCCTCGCCCAGCTGATCCGCTACTTCACCGAGACCATCGGGGGCGGCGGCAACCTGCTGCTCGACGTCGGCCCGATGGAGGACGGCACCATCCCGCAGCCGCAGGCCGAGCGTCTGGAGGGGCTGGGGGAGTGGATCCGCAGGCACGCGGAGGCGGTGTACGGGACCGGGCGCGGCCTGCCGGCCGGCCACCACTACGGCCCGAGCACCCTCTCCGCCGACCGGCGCACCCTCTACCTCACCCTGTTCGACGTCCCGCGCGCCGAGATCGGCGTCCGGGGCCTTGCGACCGAGGTGCACAGGGTCACCGTCCTCGGTACCGGCACCGAACTCGGCCACCGGGTGACCGGCGGCCTGCACGAGGCGGTCGGCGTGCTGTGGATCGACCCGCCGGCCGCGGCCGACCTCGACCCGTACGCCACCGTGCTCGCCGTCGAACTGGACGGGGAACTGGAGCTGTACCGCGGGTCCGGACGGTTCTGACCCGATTCGGGCCCTACGCCGGTATTTCTTATATGAAGAATTAAGAGAACGGTAAGTGGGCCGGTCAGGGCGGCTTTTCGGGTCGCCCTGACCCTGTCGGTTCTCCTCGTGGACACCTTGAGTTCGCCTGACACCCCTGGGATGCGGGACGGCAGGGACGACAGAAAGGCATCACCGTGCGAGACCCGCGAATGTCAGCGATCGCCAAGGGGCTGAAGCGCCGGGGCCGGCTCATGGCGCAGGCGGTGAGCCCGCCGCGCAGGACCCTGGACGCCATCCCCACCCAGCCCCTGGTCAAGCCGGACACCGAGGCCGCCTACGTGGCCCCCCGTGCGCCGCGCCTGGTGGAGAAGCCGGTCTTCGTGCTGTCCTCGGTGCGCTCCGGCTCCACGCTGCTGCGGGTCCTGCTCAACAGCCACAGCCGTATCCGCGCCCCGCACGAGATGCACCTGCGCACGGTCCACGTCCGCATGTCGCGGGACTTCACGGCCGACGCCATGGCGGAACTCGCCCTGGACAAGGACGAGCTCGAGCACGTCCTGTGGGACCGGGTGCTGCACCTCGAACTCAGCCGGAGCGGCAAGGACGTCATCGTCGACAAGACCCCGCCGAACACCCTCATCTGGCCCCGGCTGCACCGATGTTGGCCCGACGCCCGGTTCGTCCTGCTGCTGCGCCACCCCGGCGCGGTCGTCCAGTCCCTGATCAGCCGCCGCGCCGAACCCGATCTCGACCAGATCCACGGCGAGGTCCTCGCCTACGCCGAGAAGCTGGAGGAGGCCCGGCAGCAGCTCCCCGACGCCCATGTGATCACGTACGAGGACCTGACCGCCGAGCCGGAACGGGTCACCCGCGGCCTGTGCGAGTACCTCGGCGTCCCTTGGGAGAGCGCCATGCTCGACTACGGCGCCCAGGACCACGGCGCCTTCCGGCCCAAGCTCGGCGACTGGAGCAACGAGATCAGGTCCGGCCGGATCCAGGCCGCCCGCCAGGCCGACCCAGCCGCCGAGCTCCCGCCCAGGCTCGCGGAGATGGCGAGGGCGTGGGGATACCCGGTCTAGGGCATCCCCACGCCACCGCCTGCGGTGCTCAGCCGGTGAAGCCGGCCGTGATCGAGGTGAACTGCCAGTCGCTCTGGCTGATCCCGGAGCAGTTGCTCACCACGCCGCCGCCGGCGCAGCCGCGGTCCCGGTTCGCCGCCCAGAAGGCGAGCCGGGCGATGTGGTGCGAGTTCCCCCAGTCGCGGATCTGCGTCCAGATCGCCGGGGTGGTGTTCTCCTGCTGGTCGGACAGCCCGTTCATGCCGGAGATCCCGATGTGCGCGTAGGCCGTCGCGTCGTCCCAGCCGAACGTGGACTTCAGCTTGGTCTTCAGTCCCTCGGCCGCGGCCACCGTGTTGCCGTACATGTCGGAGCCGCCGCCGAAGTCGAACGGCATGATCGTGAAGACGTCGATGTCGGCGCCGATCGACTGGGCCTGCTCGATGAGCCGGTTGCCGTAGTACGTCGGACCGGTGGTGGACGTCCCGAAGGTGACGATCGTCTTCAGGCCGGCGTTGTTCGCCTTCACCGTCTTCAGGGCGGTCAGGATCTTCGCCTGCACGGCCTCGTTCTCGAACTCGTCCGTGTTCTCGATGTCCATGTCGACGGACTTGAGACCGTAGGCGTCGATCACCTTCTGGATCGCCCCGGCCAGCGCGCTCGCGGACGAGCAGTTGGCGCCGAGCTTGCTGCCCTGCCAGCCGCCGAACGACGGGGTGACGTCACCACCGGCCGCGCGGATCTGGTTGATCGCGGTCTGGTCGGCGCCGCCGGTGAGTGCCCGGCTGCCGTCCCAGGCCGGGGTGCAGCCGCCCGAGTCGAGCACGAAGGCCATGGTGAAGTTCTTGATGCCGGTCGCGTTCATCACGGTCGTCGGGTTCGGCGGATCGCCCCAGCCCTCGTAGAGGTAGGGCGCGGCCTGCTTGAAGCCGGTCCCGCCGCCGCTGCCCGCGCTCGTCGTCACCGACACCGAGTTGGAGGCCGCCGACACGTTCCCGGCCGCGTCCCGCGCCTTGACGGTGAACGTGTACGCCGTACTGGCGGACAGGCCGCTCACCGTGGCGGAGGTTCCGGAGACGCTCGTCGCCAGGGTCGACCCGCGGTAGACGTCGTACGCCGCCACCCCGACGTTGTCCGTCGCGGCCGACCACGACAGGGACACGCTCGACGAGGTCTTCCCGGTGGAGGTGAGGTTCGTGGGCGCGGTGGGCGCCTGGGTGTCCGAGCTGCCGCCGGGCCCGTCGAGGCTGATGTCGTCGGCGTAGTACGTCCCCTGGGCGTACCACCCGTGGACGTAGATCTGGGCGCTGGTCTGCGAGGCCCCGGTGGTGAAGGAGACCGTCAGCTGGCTGTACTGGGACGCCGAGGTGGTCCAGGTCGACGCCCCGCCGGTCACGCCGAGGTAGACGTACGAGCCGCGGACCCAGCCGCTGAGCGAGTACGTCGTGTTGGGCTGCACGGCGACGGTCTGCGTGCACTGGGCGTTGTCACTGGCGCTCGCGGCGCCCGCGAGCGCCTTCGAGCCGCCGTGCACGGGCGAGGACACGACGGAGCCGAGGTTCCCGGAGCAGGACCACGGCGACAGACTCCCCGACTCGAAGCCGGGGTTGGACAGGACGTTGGCCGCCTGCGCGGTACCGGGCAGCGCGATGGCCCCGGCGAGCGCGAGAGCGGCCGACCCGAGCAGGGCGAGTATCCGACGTCTGTGACGTCTGAGCGAGTTGCGCACGCGATCTCCCTGAGGGAATGGGGGTGTTCGGGAGTTGCACGAAAGTGCAAGGAGGTGCGCAACAAATTTGGTCTGGACCAATCCCCCTGTCAAGGAGACGGACGGGAATTGGTCCATACCGGTGAGGTGAGCGCCCCCTTGGGGGCGCGGGGAACTGCGCGAGCAACCACGACGAGCCCGCAGTCGGCCGACAACCTAAAGCGGCAACACCGCAGCCGCAGCGTCGACCGACTCCACTTCCACGGGCAACGCCGGCGCCAACACCACGTCGGCCTCTTCCCGCTGCACGGGAACCGACGGGAGGACAGGCTTCGGCCCGGACACCATCGCGTAGTCCTGCCCCAGGAACGGCGGCTCGATCACCCCGGGGTCCTCGCCCAGCGCCAACTGCACGGCAGCCCAGGGCGCGTTGACCCCGCAGAGCGACAGCTGGTGCAGCCCGCCCGCCGGCCGCGTGTTGACGTCGAGCAGCACCGGCTGGTCGCCGTACATCCGGAACTGGATGTTGGACAGGTAGTGCAGCCCGAAGCCCTCGGCGATGATCCGCGCCGGCTTCAGCCACTGCTCGTCGAGGGTGAATCCGCGCCGGCGCCCCTTCTTGGTGCGGCCCACGGCCAGCCGGACCCGGTTGTCGGGCCCGGTGAGGCAGTCGACGGACACCTCCGGCTCCTCCAGGCGCGGCATCACCAGCCAGTCCACCGGTTCGTCCGCACGCCGCAGCGCGTCCACGACCAGGTCGAGCTGGACGTACGGGCCGGGAAACCCGTTGAGGTGAAAGAGCGAGAAGGGGGCGCGCGTGATCACCCGGAAACCCACGCCACCCGCACCGGCGGCCGGCTTGAAGCACGCCTTGTGCCCGCCGGCCTCCAACTCCTCGACCGCGGCGACCAGTTCGTCCGCCGTGCGGACCCGTGACCAGGGCGGCACCGGGACGCCCACCGAGCTCACCGCCTCGTACGCGGTCGCCTTGTCCTCGAAGACGGCGGTCGCCTGCGGCGTCGGCGCCAGCAGGGCCGTGCCGATCGCCTCGAAGTCGGCCCGGTGGGCGACGATCGCCGACTGGTGCAGCCGGGGCACGAAGACATCGATGCCACGGCGCTGGCACTGGTCGAGGGCGTACTCGACGTAGCCGGCCGGGGAGAGGCCCTCCGGCTCCAGGTCGGCGGTGTCGGCGGCGGCCAGCACGGGGGAGTCGGCGTCACCGTGCGTCGCATGGATGTCGACCGCCCGGTCGCTGGGATTTCTCCGCAGCTGATCCATGAAGAACACGTTCTCCGCGTACGTGCGGTTGAGCCAGACGCGTACGCGAGAGCGCATTAAAGCCGCCTTTCGGGGTTTTCGGGCAGGGCTCAGCGAGCCCGTGCCCGGGCAGGGTGGTTGGAGGGACACCAAACCGCCCTGGGCGAAGGGAAGTTCGTGGCGGTGGTGTTGGGGGGATCATACGGCTTTCGAGGGGCCCCGCGTGCAACGCGAGTGTTACGGATTTCCCCGTACTGTCCACGCGCGTTTTCCTGCACCGTCCGCGCCGGTTTCCTTGACGGCCCCGACCGCCGCCTCGATCCCCGCCCCGCCCTCGGCGGGGTGCCCTTGTTCCCGGCCCCGGAAGTGTGTTGTGGTGGGTGCCGACGACATGATCGGAAGGGGTACGGGGTGGAGTCCACGGCCGGTGCCGGGCAGCTGCTGGCCATCAGTGACCTGCACATCTCCTACCCGGAGAACCGCGAGCTCGTCGAGAAGATGCGGCCGGAGTCGGACGAGGACTGGCTGATCGTGGCCGGTGACGTCGCGGAGACCGTCGCGGACATCCGCTGGGTCCTCGAGACCTTCGCCGGCCGCTTCCGCAAGGTGCTGTGGGCGCCCGGCAACCACGACCTGTGGACCCATCCGAAGGACCCGGTCACGCTGCGCGGAGTCGCCCGCTACGAGCACCTCGTCGGCCTCTGCCGGGAGCTGGGCGTGGTCACCCCCGAGGACCCGTACCCGGTCTGGGAGGGCCCCGGCGGCCCGGCCGTCGTGGCACCGCTGTTCCTGCTGTACGACTACTCCTTCCTGCCGGCCGGCTGCACCACCAAGGAGGAGGGCCTCGCCTACGCGCACGGCACCGGCATCGTCTGCAACGACGAGTACCTGCTGCACCCCGACCCCTATCCGTCCCGCGAGGACTGGTGCCGGGCCCGGGTCGAGGAGACCGAACGCCGGCTCGCCGAACTGCCGGAGGACCTGCCGACCGTGCTGGCCGGGCACTATCCGCTGGACCGGCACCCCACCGACGTGCTCTGGTACCCGGAGTTCGCCATGTGGTGCGGCACCACCCGCACCGCCGACTGGCACCGCCGGTTCCGTGTCACCACCATGGTCTACGGTCATCTGCACATCCCCCGGACCACCTGGCTCGACGGGGTCCGCTTCGAAGAGGTCTCCGTGGGATACCCCCGTGAGTGGCGCAAGCGTTCCGGAGACCCGGGCCGGCTGCGCCGCATTCTGCCGATGGAGGTCGGAACCGGTGATCGAGGAGCTGCTCCCGGAGTCGGTGGTGGCCGTGGAGATGCTCGGTGACGAGGCGATCCGCGAGGCCCCGCTCTACCCCGAGGAGGCGGCGCTGGTCGCCCGGGCCGTGCCCAAGCGCCGCCGCGAGTTCGCCGCGGTGCGCGCCTGCGCCCGCGACGCCATGGAGAAGCTGGGAGTCCCGCCGCAGCCCGTCGTGAGCGGCGAGCGGGGCGCCCCGCGCTGGCCGGACGGGCTGGTCGGGAGCATGACCCACTGCGAGGGGTACTGCGCCGCCGCGCTGGTCCGCGCCACCGACCTCGCCTCCCTCGGCATCGACGCCGAACCGCACGCGGCGCTCCCCGAGGGCGTCGCCGAGGCCGTGCTGCTGCCCGCCGAGCGGCAGCGGCTCGCCGTACTCGCGGCCGAGCGGCCCGGCGTGCACTGGGACCGGCTGCTGTTCAGCGCCAAGGAATCCGTCTACAAGGCGTGGTTCCCCCTCACCGGGAAGTGGCTGGACTTCACGGAGGCCGACATAGCGCTCGTCCCCGAGCCCGGTGAAAGGCCGCACGGCGTCCTGCGCGCCCGCCTCCTGGTCCCCGGTCCGGAGGTCGGCGGGCGGCGGCTGGAGGTCTTCGAGGGCCGCTGGAGCGTGGGGCACGGCATGCTGACCTCGGCCGTGGTCGTGCCGTACCCCTGACGCGCCGTCGGCTCAGGTGGGTGGGCACCAGTCGTGCAGCAGCCGAAAGAACGCCTCCTCGTTTCCGGCCAGTCCGGCACCGGCCAGTGCCTGTTCGGCCTCGGCGAGCACGGCGGGCGGCACCACGAAGGGGCGCGGGGCGTCGGGCGGTCCGTCGAAGGCCGCGCGCACGGTGTGCAGCAGCCTCAGATAGGCCTGCACGGCGGCGCGTTCACGGTCGGTCAGTACGGCGGTGTGCATCGGTCGGCTCTCCCCGTCGGTCGTCGCGGTCACGCGCCCGGACGGCGCGGGCACACCGGGTGTGCGGTGCGCACCCCCCAGCTTGCCGGTCGCCACTGACAACGCCCCCGCACCCGGCCCCGGTTCGCCCGCTTAGCGGAGGCGAAACCTCACCGAAACCCCATGGGGAAATGCCTTTCTACCCTGGAAGGAGAAGGATCCGGCCGGGCCGCAGTGCCCGGGACAGCGGGGGAGGCCGAGCCGTGTCGGAAGTGATGCCCAGCCGTCCGCAGCGCACCGCGCACCTGCGCCCGGTGGGCGACGCGGAACTCGTGGCGCACCACCGGGTCGTGCACGGATACCGGCGCGCCTACCGCATCGCCGGCGACGGTCCCGCCCTGGTCCTCATCCACGGCATCGGGGACTCCTCGGCGACCTGGGCCCGGCTCATCCCCGACCTCGCCCGCACCCACACCGTGATCGCCCCCGACCTGCTCGGCCACGGCGAGTCGGACAAGCCCCGGGCCGACTACTCGGTCGCCGCCTACGCCAACGGGGTGCGGGACCTGCTGACCACCCTGGGCATCGAGTCCGCGACCCTCGTCGGGCACTCGCTCGGTGGGGGAGTCGCGATGCAGTTCGCCTACCAGTTCCCCGAGCGCACCGAGCGGCTCATCCTGGTCAGCGCGGGCGGGGTGGGCCGCGAGGTCAACCCGGTGCTCCGCCTCGTCTCACTGCCCGGTGCCCATCTGGCCCTGTCCGCGCTGCGGCTGCCCGGTATGCGCCTCCAAGTGGGCCTGGCCGTGCGCCTGCTGAAGCTCCTGGACACCGGCCTCGGCCAGGACGCCCCGGAACTGCTCACCCTGGTCGACGCGCTCCCCGACGAGACCTCCCGTAACGCCTTCATCCGCACCCTGCGCGCGGTCGTCGACTGGCGCGGCCAGGTCGTCACCATGCTGGACCGCTGCTATCTCACCGAGGGCATGCCGACCATGCTGCTGTGGGGCGACCGCGACAGCGTGGTACCGGTACGGCACGCCCACCGCGCCCGCGAGGCGATGCCCGGCGCCCGGCTGGAGATCTTCGAGGGCGCCGGGCACTTCCCGTTCCACGCCGACCCGGCCCGGTTCGTCGCCCTGGTCCAGGAGTTCACGGCCGCCACCGCCCCGGCGGACTGGAGCCGTGACCACTGGCGCACCCTGCTCCTCGACGGCCGCCCCGGCACCGGCCACGGCCCGGCCGCCCGGCGAGACCTGCGCGAGGCGAGCGAACGCAGCGCCACCTGAGCGCGCGCCGCGGGTCACTTCCCCAGGTACCCCAGCGACGCCTCGATGCGGCCCGCCACGTCGTGACGCCGTACCGGCCCGCGCAGCGCCGAACCCGCGAGCCGGCTGCGGCACTTGCTGGCCAGCAGCAGCCCGAAGGTCTCCGCGTCCCGTTCCTCGGCGCGGTCGAAGCGGGTGCGGGCGGCCACCCGCTGGACGGCGGCCTGGAGCGCGGCCTGTTCCGTCTCGGTGCCCGCGTCGGAGCCGGTGCCGAGAAGCCGCGCGGCCACCCCGGCCCCCGCCACGTCATGGCCGCAGTGCTCGGCGTGCATGTGCCACAGCTCATGGCCGAGGATCACCAACTGGTGGTCGGGAACGGTGCGTTCCTCGACCACGACCAGGTCGCGGTCGGCCAGGTCCAGCCACAGCCCGCTGGCCGTGCCGGGCGGGAAGACGGCCGTACGGAACTGGACGGGGCGGCCGCGGCGGCGGCCCAGCGCGTCGCACAGCGCCCGGTACAGCTCCTGCGGGGGCGCGGGCGTGGGCAGGGTGAGTCCCCCGACCAGCTCACCGCTCAGCCGGCGCATGTCCCTGCCGATGCCCACGTTCCTCCCTCGGGTCACGACTCTCGGCTCACGACGTACGGCTCACGACTGTCGGCTCACGACTCGGGCCGCTTGACGCTCTCCAGGAGCATGTCCAGCCACTCCGCGACCTTGTCCCGGTGCTGGTCGGTGGGGAGCTGGGCGGCCCGCCAGGCGATGCCGCGCACTCCGTGGTCCTGCAGCAGCCGCTCCAGCGGATCCTCGGCCGTCTCGGCCGCGGCCCGCTCACGGTCGGCCAGCTTCTGCAACAGCTCCTGCTCGACCCGCTGCAGGGCGCCGGCGAGGGCCTCGGGATCCTCGGCCGTGAGGAACCCCGCGTGCACGCGGAAGTAGCGCTGCAGGGCGTCGCAGTGCTCCATGGTCGGCCGCCGGTCACCGTTGATGAGGGCGCCCGCCTGCTGCCGGGACATGCCCGCGCCGTCGGCGATCTCCTGCTGGGTGTGCTTGCGGCCGTTCGGCTTGAGCCGGGTGCGGCGCAGCAGGTCCAGGCGTTGCAGGAAGCGGGCCTGGACGTCGGGCTCGCCCGCCGGGCGGCCGGCCAGCAGGGCCCGGACCACGGACTCGGGGACACCGCAGGCGTGCGAGAGCCGTCCGACATGGAAGACCTCGGCGTGCGCGACGCCGAGCCGGTCGGCGAGCGCGGAGACGCGGGAGACGACGGCCGGCAGCTGGGCGGTCGCCGTGGCGCCCGGATCCTCGTAGCCATCCGTCACCGACTGAACTCCTACGTCTCTCAGGGGAATCAGGGGCTTCTCACAAGCTGCACCGTTGATGACCCGGCGCCCGCACGATCCCCCGGAGATTAGCGGGTCGTTCGAACTCACATCCAGGTCTCGCCACAACTGTGGCCAATTTCGGACGTCAACCGACATGAAATGCCACGATAGTTGACATGACTCTGGGTGGGGCAGCAGGATCACATCGCCGCGAGAAGGCCGCATAGGCAAGAGGGGTGACCTCCCGATGGCATATCAGGCAGGTGGGCGGCGGCCGGCGCCGCGGCCCGTCCCCGAAAGCCCTGAGGCCCAGGCGTACCTCCAGGACTACGCGCTACTGCTGGACGCCGTCCCCTTCCCGTCCCTCGTGGTGGACCACCGCTGGGACGTGGTGCTGGCCAACGGCGCGTTCGAGACACTTTTCCGGGCGGTCGCCCCGCATCCCACCGCGATGCCCGGCGACAACTTCCTGCGTTTCGTCCTGTTCCACCCGGATGCCGGAACGATTCTCGGCGCCCACGAGGCGGGCTGGTGCCTGCCGCTGCTTGCGCAGTTCAAGTCCGCCCTGGAGCGGTACGGCCACGACCACGAACTCCAGGCGATCCGCCGGGAGATCGCCCAGGACCCCATCATGGAGGCCGCCTTCCGGCAGGGCCTGCCGCACTGGCTGCGCGCGGTCGGCGAGGACGGCGCGCAGCTCGACGGAGCCGTCCGGCAGCTCCTGCACCCGGACCCGCTGCTGGGCGCAACCGAGTGCCGCGTCGTCGGCGAAATCCCCAAGACCCTCCAGGACATGGGCTACGCGCGTTACACCCTGGTACTGCGCGCCGTCCCCCGCCCCGCCGCCCCGCGCCGCTCCCGGCGGCCCGGCGGGCTCGGTGCCCATCTCACCGTCGTCCCGGCCCCCGAAGGCTGACCCGGCACCGTCGGCGTTCAGGTCGCCGACGGCGCCGGGCCGGACGATGCCGCCGGGCCGGACGATGCCGCCGGGCCGGAGGACGCCGCCGGGCCGGAGGACGCCGCCGGGCCCCCGCCTCGACTCCGTCTCATCCGCCCGCCACCACCAGGACCAGCGGCACGCCCCGGCACGGCACCAGCCGCAGCCCGCCGAACGTGCCCGGCCGGCCGCTCTCCAGGACCGCCGCGAAGTCCGGCCCCCTGTCCAGTGAACCGGCCAGCTGGGCCGGGTCCGCCGAAGCCGCCACCCGGCCGCGGGCGTTGACCAGCCGCGCGGGTCCGGGCAGCTCGCGCAGCAGCGGCAGCGCGGCCGCCTCGAAGTGCCGCAGGTACACGTCGGCCGCGGCCACGCCCAGGAACCGGCCGCCCACCTCCACCGGCGCCGACAGCGTGAGGCTGTACTCGTCCGAACAGAGGTAGTCGACGTACGGCCCGGCCACCGCCCGCCGCCCGGTCTCCCGGGGCAGCGCGAACCAGTCCCAGTGCGTGTAGTCGGAGTAGGCCGAGGTGCGCGGGTCCAGGTCGAGGAGGAGCGGCCGTACGTCCCCTGAGGCGTCGCTCTGCCACCACTCCAGCCACGCCGGGACGTCGGCCAGCACCCCGGGCGCGGCCACGAACCCGACACCGGAGACCAGCTCCTGGCGGGCGAGGCGCAGATGGAGCCCGGGGCGGAGCGCGGCCAGGTCCGCGGTGACCGGCCGGCGGCCCTCGGCGACCACCCGGGCCAGCAGCGCGGCCGTGTCGGCGCGGGTGGCCGCGACGGCGTCGAACACCGTCTCCAGGGCGTGGCCGACCCGCGCGGCCACGTACTCCTCGGCGGCGTCGAGCGTGGCCGCCGCCGGACCGGAGGGGACGGTGGAGCGGCTCATGGTGCCCTCCGGCGGACGGGGGAGCGGGCGCGGCGCGGCTACAGGGCCAGCCGCAGGGCGATCAGCCGTGCCGTCGAGTCCCGTACGCACCGCTCGGCCAGCTCCCTGGCCGATGTGTGCGCCCCATCCTGCACGGCCGAGATTACGGACCGGTGACGGTCCGCCACCTCTTCACGATATTCGTCGTCCCCGAGCACAAGGCAGAACAGTGCCCCGATCTCCGTCTGCAGCGCCACCTGTTCGCGGGTGAGCCGGGCCGACTGGGCGGCGGCGGCCAGCTCCACGTGGAAGCGGCCGTACACCCGGCTGCGCGCTGCCGCGTCCGGCGCCCCGCGCAGCTCCTCGGTGGTCCGGCGGAGCTGGTCGAGGTCGTGGTCCTCGGTGCGCTGCGCGGCGAGCTCGGCGGCGGTGCCGGACAGGGCCGCCCAGTGGTCGCCGAGGTCGCGCAGCTCCTCGGGGCTCCAGCCGCGCAGCCGCGCCGTGAGCCGCTCCCGGTCGGGCACCTCGGGGGAGGACACGAAGCTGCCGCCGCCCCGCCCCCGGCGGGTGACCACCAGACCCTGCTGGCGCAGCGCCATGAGCGCCTCCCGCAGGGTCACCGTGGACACCCCGAGCTGTCCGGCCAGTTCGGTCTCGCCGGGCAGCTGCTCCCCGTCGCAGAGCAGGCCGAGCTCGATGGCGTCGCCGATCCGGCGGACCACGGCGTCCACCCGGGCCCCGCCGTCCACGGGGGCGAAAACGGCCTTTCGGGCGCCGCCCGCCGTCTGCTGCTGTCTCACGGCCCACCACCCTATGCGTTGACCCAACCTTTACCTTGAAAGGGTCTTGAGATATGAACTATGACTTCATATCTTTCCGATCACCAGGTGCAACGCACGAGAACGGCAGAGAGGTTCCCGCCCATGGAGGCCAGCGCGATCCGGTTGCGGGATCTGCGGAAGTCGTTCGGCGAGACCAGCGCCGTCGCCGGGGTCGACCTGGAGATCCGGGACGGCGAGTTCTTCTCCATGCTCGGCCCCTCCGGCTCCGGCAAGACCACCGTGCTGCGCCTGATCGCCGGCTTCGAGACCCCCACCTCGGGCACGATCGAACTCGCCGGGCAGGACGTCACCCGCCGCGCCCCCTTCGAGCGCGACGTGCACACCGTCTTCCAGGACTACGCCCTGTTCCCGCACATGAGCGTCGAGCAGAACGTCGCCTACTCCCTCAGGATCCGGGGGGTTCCCAGGGCCGAACGCCTGGTCCGCGCCCGCAAGGCACTCGCCGAGGTCCGCCTCGACGGCTACGGCACCCGCCGCCCCTCCCAGCTCTCCGG
This sequence comes from Streptomyces sp. NPDC104761, assembly GCF_055583445.1. Lineage (NCBI taxonomy): Bacteria > Bacillati > Actinomycetota > Actinomycetes > Kitasatosporales > Streptomycetaceae > Streptomyces > Streptomyces sp. NPDC104761. The sequence goes on from NZ_JBVJNZ010000013.1 coordinate 114,431, forward strand.
CGGCCAGCGCCAGCGCGTCGCCCTCGCCCGCGCCCTGGTGGGACGGCCCCGCGTCCTGCTCCTGGACGAACCCCTCGGCGCCCTCGACCTCAAGCTGCGCGAGCAGATGCAGATCGAACTCAAGGCCCTGCAACGCGAGGTCGGCATCACCTTCGTCTTCGTCACCCACGACCAGGAGGAGGCCCTGACGATGAGCGACCGCGTCGCCGTCTTCCACCAGGGCCGCATCGAACAGGTCGGCACCCCAGCCGAGATCTACGAACGCCCCGAGACCCCCTTCGTCGCCTCCTTCGTCGGCACCTCCAACCTGCTCACCGGGGAGACGGCGCTGCGCGTGCTCGGCGAGCAGGGCACCCACAGCGTCCGCCCGGAGAAGATCCGGGTCCTCGACGAAAACGCCGCCGAACCGGGCACGGAAGGGCACGTCACCGCCCTCGGCACCGTCGCCGAAGTCGTCTACCTCGGCGACGCCACCCGCTTCCTGGTCGACCTGGACGGCGGCGGCCGGCTCACCGCGCTCCAGCAGAACCTCGACACCTCCGCCGAGGACGTCACCGCCTACCGCGGCACCCGCGTCCGGCTCCGCTGGCAGCGCCGGCACACCGTCCACGTCCCCGACTGACCCGCCGTCCTCACGTCCGGATCCGCCGACCCTCACCTCTGGAGTACGCCGTGCGCCTCCCCCGTCCCCTCACCGCGGCCGTCCTCGCCGCGCTGCTGCTGGCCGCCACCGCCTGCGGCTCCTCCGGCTCCGGCTCCTCGACCGGACTCAACCCGCCCGACCTCAAACCCCTCGCGAAACTCGGCAAGTCCGAGGGCGAGGTCAACCTGATCGCCTGGGCCGGCTACGTCGAGGACGGCTCCGACGACCCCAAGGTGGACTGGGTCACCGACTTCGAGAAGCAGACCGGCTGCCAGGTCAACTCCAAGGTCGCCGCCAGCTCCGACGAGATGGTCAAGCTGATGAAGACCGGCCAGTACGACGCCGTCTCCGCCTCCGGCGACGCCTCCCTGCGCCTGATCGCCTCCGGCGACGCGGCCCCCGTCAACACCAAGCTCGTACCGAACTACAAGGACGTCTTCAGCGGCCTGAAGAACGGCGCCTGGAACTCCGTCAAGGGCCAGATGTACGGCATCCCGCACGGCCGCGGCGCCAACCTGCTGATGTACAACACCCAGAAGGTCAGCCCCGCGCCCACGTCCTGGTCCGCCGTCTTCGACGACGCCGGGAAGTACAAGGGCCACGTCACCGCCTACGACTCGCCGATCTACATCGCCGACGCGGCCCTGTACCTCAAGGCCACCAAGCCGGAGCTGAAGATCAAGGACCCCTACGCGCTCGACCAGAAGCAGTTCGACGCGGCCGTCGCCCTGCTCAAGCAGCAGAACGCGGACATCGGGGAGTACTGGAGCGACTACCTCAAGGAGATCTCCGCCTTCAAGAGCGGCGACTCCGTCATCGGCACCAGCTGGCAGGTCATCGCCAACCTGGCCGCCGGCGAGGGCGCCAAGGTCAAGGCCTTCGTGCCCAAGGAGGGCTCCACCGGCTGGTCCGACACCTGGATGGTCTCCGCCAAGGCCAAACACCCCAACTGCGCCTACCAGTGGCTGAACTGGATCGTCTCCCCGAAGGTCAACGCCGAGGTCGCCGAGTACTTCGGCGAGGCCCCCGCCAACGCCAAGGCCTGCGCCCTGACCAGCGACAAGAACTTCTGCACGACCTACCACGCGGCCGACGAGAGCTACTGGAAGAACATCGCCTTCTGGAACACGCCCATCGAGCAGTGCCTGGACGGCCGCACCGACGTCACGTGCGTGCCGTACGCCAAGTGGGTGCAGGCCTGGACCGAGATCAAGGGCTGACCCATGGCCCTGCTCACCCGGACCGCGGGGGCGCTGCACCGGCGCCCCCGGCTCCGCCTCGCCCTGCTGCTGACCGCCCCGCTGCTGTGGCTGGCCGTGCTCTACCTCGGCTCACTGGCCGTGCTGTTCGTCTCCGCGTTCTGGACGACGGACTCCTTCACCTCCGAGGTGGTGAAGGTCTGGTCGACCGACAACTTCCACGAGCTGTTCACCACGCCGGTCTACCGGCAGGTGATCCTGCGCAGCGTCGGCGTCGCCCTCGCGGTGACCGCCCTGTGCGCGGTGCTCGCCTTCCCGGTCGCCTTCTACACCGCCCGGGTCGCCAGGCCGAGCCGGCGCCCGCTGCTCGTGGTCGCCATCCTCACGCCGCTGTGGGCGAGTTACCTGGTCAAGGTGTACGCCTGGCGGCTGATCCTCTCCGAGGGGGGCCTCGCCGACTGGCTGCTCAAGCCCCTCGGACTGAGCGGGCCGGGCTTCGGACTGCCGGCCACCGTGCTGACCCTGACCTACCTGTGGCTGCCGTACATGATCCTGCCGATCCACACGGCGCTGGAGCAACTGCCCGACAACCTCCTCGACGCGTCGGCCGACCTGGGCGCCCGCGCCGGGCGGACCTTCCGTTCGGTGGTGCTGCCGATGGTGCTGCCGTCCGTCGCCGCCGGATCCGTCTTCACCTTCTCGCTCAGCCTCGGCGACTACATCACCGTGCAGATCGTCGGCGGCAAGACCCAGCTCATCGGCAACCTCGTCTACGCCAACATCGAACTCAACCTGCCCATGGCCGCCGCCCTCGCCACCGTACCCGTCGCCGTCATCGTGCTCTATCTGCTCGCGATGCGTCGTACGGGCGCGCTGAGCAGCCTGTAGAGGAGCCCGCCGTGCAACTCTCCCGTTCCGCGCGCATCGCGCTGCGCCTCGCCGCCGGGTTCGGCTTCGCCGTGATCTACGTCCCGCTGCTCCTCGTCCTCGTCAACTCCCTGAACCCCGACCGCAGCGCCGGCTGGCCCCCGCCCGGCCTGACCACCCACTGGTGGTCGGCCGCCTGGCGCAGCTCGGGCGCCCGCGAGGCGTTGTGGACCTCGGTGAAGGCCGGGCTCGGCGCCACCGCGATCGCCCTGGTGCTCGGCACGCTGATCGCCTTCGCCGTCGCCCGGTACCGCTTCTTCGGCCGCAACGCGCTGTCCTTCGTGGTCGTGCTGCCGATCGCGCTGCCCGGCATCGTCACCGGCATCGCCCTCAACTCGGCGTTCAGCACGGTCCTGGAGCCGCTCGGCGTCGGACTCGGCCTGTTCACCGTGGTGGTCGGACACGCCACCTTCTGCGTGGTGATCGTCTTCAACAACGTCGTCGCCCGGCTGCGCCGTACCTCCGGCAGCTACGAGGAGGCGGCGGCCGACCTGGGCGCCGACACCTTCCGGGCCTTCGTGGACGTCACCTTCCCGCTGGTGCGTTCGGCGCTGCTCGCGGGCGGGCTGCTCGCCTTCGCGCTCTCCTTCGACGAGATCGTGGTCACCACCTTCACCGCAGGACCTGGCGTCCAGACCCTGCCCCTGTGGATCTTCGACAACATGACCCGCCCGCAGCAGGCTCCGGTGGTGAACGTGGTGGCGGCGGTCCTCGTCCTCCTGTCCGTCGTCCCGATCTACGTCGCGCAACGCCTTTCGGCGGACACGGCGACCGGCAGCCGGGTCTGAGGTGGGCGACGGTCGAGCCCGTCACCCCCTCTACGCCGAGCACACCACTTCCGCGTGACCTGCGAAGGCGCCGAGATCTCCCTGCACGCTCGCAAGGACCAGCACCCGGCGACCCGCCGGAAAGCCGAGACCCACACGCCGAAACTCCGAGCGCACCCAGACTGCCTGTTCCCCGTTGACCGCAATGACCGCCACGTCGAGGCCGAGTCTGCCCATCCTCTGCGCGGGAGCGTCCGGCGTTCAGGCCGTGGCACGGAAGACGTACGCCGTCATCGGGGCGGTGACCGGACCCGGGCCCAGACGGGTCGTCATCTCCTCGATGACGGTGGCCCGGACGGCCGGTCCGTCGCCGCGCTCCTCAATGGCCGCGCGCACCGGTGTCCCGGTGAGGTACCCGGTGGCAAGGTCGGCGGTCGACGCGGCCCGGCCCTGAAGCGTCAGCTCCTGCTCGTCCTCGACAGCGAACCCGGCGGCCGCCAGATCAGCGGCCACGACAGCGGGGTCGGCGTAGCCGTGCGGAACCATCCGGAAGAACCGTGGCGGGTCGACCGGAAAGGCCCGCTCCAGCCCGGCCTGCAGCGCGACTTCGAAGGCGTGCGTCCCGAGCGGGCCCCAGGTGTTGAAGAGGAACCGGCCGCCCGGGGCCAGCACCCGGCGGACCTCGGTGAAGGCCTCGATGCGGTCGGGAAGGAACATCACGCCGAACTGGCAGACCACCAGGTCGAAGCCTCCGTCCGGGAACGGCAGCCGCTGCGCGTCGGCCTGCCGCCACACCGCGCCAGGGGCCCGGGTCGCCCCGAGAGCGACCATGGCCTCGTTCAGATCGGTGGCCGTCACCTCGGCCGAGGGTGCCGCCGCGAGCAGTTCTGCTGTCAACACGCCAGTTCCCGCGGCCAGTTCGAGGATTCGCCGCGGGTGGAGTGCCGCCGCCCGGGCGGTCAGGTCCTTGGCGAAGGGCCGGAAGACCACCGGCACCAGGTACTGCTCATAGGCCGCCGGCATGGATGCGGACCATCGCCGGTCGGCACTGCTTCCTGTCACCGTCATGACGGTAGCGCCGCGTCAGGAAACGGCTTCCTTGCCGCGCCGCCCGGCGGCTGCTCGAGACCGAGGCCGGCGGCCGTCGCGCGGACGGTCTTGGCTGTGGTGAGTTGCCGGACGACGGCGTGGTCGTCACACCTTCCTCTAGAGTTGCGAAGCCCCTCCGTCGACGGGGAACTCCGTTCCCGTCGAGAAGGTCGCGCCGAACGCCAAGTAGGCCACCGCGGCGGCCACCTCCTCGGGCATCCCGAGCCGCTGCATGGGGTTGGTGCTCCGGTAGGTGTCCTTCATCGTCTCGGCGACGTCGGCGGGCAGGGAGCGGTCCAGGATGCCGGTGTCGACCGGGCCGGGGCTCACGGCGTTGACGCGCACCTTGCGCGGCAGCAGCTCGCGGGCCAGGGTGCGCGTCATCGACCGCAGGGCCGCCTTGCTCGCCGAGTAGACACTGAGCGCGTCGAGGCCCAGGACGTTCACCACCGACGTGGTGAGGACCACGCCGCTTCCCTCGTGCAAAAGCGGCGCCAACGCCTGCACGGTGAAGTACGGGCCCTTGGTGTTGATGTCGAACAACGCGTCGTACATCTCCTCCGTCGTGGATTCGAACGGCGCGGACGCGGTGACACCGGCGTTGACGAACAGCGCGTCCACCTCGCCGAAGTGCTCTGCGACGGTGTCCGCCAGCGCCTCGATGTCCTTCAGGTTCGCGGCGTCGCTGCGGACGGCGACCGCCTTGTCCCCCAACTGCTCCAGCGCGGCGTCCAGGGTGGACGGGGTGCGGCCGGTGATCAGTACGCGCGCCCCACCGTCCGCGAACAACCGGGCCGTGGTCAGGCCGATACCGCTGCTTCCACCCGTGATCACGATCTTCTTGCCGTCATAAGTGCTCATGCCCTCAACCCAAATGTCCACCCGTACTCCCTGTCCAAGACCTGTTCCGTATGCCGTCATGTCCCGGGCGTATGACGACGTGCGACGTACCCTGGGCGAATGGACCTCGATCTGCGGCTCGTGCGCTATTTCACGGTCGTGGCGGAGTACGGAAACTTCGGCCGGGCCGCCACGAAGCTGCACTTGGCGCAGCCGTCGCTGAGCCGCCAGATCCAGCGACTGGAGGCTCAGCTCGGGGTCCGGCTCTTCGACCGTTCGCCGCAGGGCAGCAGCCTCTCCGACGCCGGCCGGGCATTCCTGCCCAGGGCACGGACACTGCTCCAGGAGGCCGAGCAAGCCGCTCGCACGGCCAGAGCGGCCGCCCGGCCCCCGACCGTCACCATCGGCTACGCCGAAGGGCTGGTCATCACCGCCTGTGTGCAGGAACTGCGCCGGCGGCACCCTGACGGCCAGGTCCGCACCCGGCACCTCGACTGGCGGGACACGCGTGCCCTTGCCGAGGGGCGCGTCGACGCACTCGTCGCCTACAGGCCGCTGCCCTTCCCCACGGACGGCTTCCGGGTGGCCGAGCTCCGTGAGGAGCCGCGGGTTCTCGTCGCGGCGGCCGGACATCGGCTGGCGAACGAGGAAACGGTCAGCCTGCGGACTCTGGCGGGCGAGGGACTGGTGCCCTGCGTCAGCACTCCGGTCGTCTGGAGCACGCCCAAGCCGGTCGGCGACCGCCCGGCACCACCCCCGCCCGCGATCGACGACAGCTACGAGGACAAGCTGGAACTCGTCGCCACCGGCCACTGCGTCGCGATCTTCCCTGCCGGCGACCGACGCGCCACCGCGCGCGAGGACGTCGCCCTGGTGCCGGTCACCGGCATCGATCCCTGCGAGGTCGTCCTCGTCACGCGCGCCGGCGACCCCAACCCGCTGCTCGGACCGCTGGAGGACGTTGCACGTGCACTGCTCGGCACCACCTCCCGGCGGGAGGACCGGGTGCGCGGGTGAAGCGCCGTCGTCACGCCGCGCCGCGTCCGCTCCCACCGTGCTCGGCCGATGCCGAGACGCTGCCGCCACCTTACGCAAACAGCTTGCGTAACTTGCGCTACCCTTGCGTGCATGACGCGACGACTTGCGGAAGTAGCCAAGAAGGTCGGGGTCAGCGAGGCCACGGTCAGCCGGGTGCTCAACGGCAAGCCGGGGGTCTCCGAGGCGACCCGGCAGGCGGTGCTCTCGGCCCTCGACGTGCTCGGGTACGAGCGCCCCACCCAACTGCGCGGTGAACGCGCCCGGCTCGTCGGTCTGGTCCTGCCCGAGCTGCAGAACCCCATCTTCCCGGCGTTCGCCGAAGTGATCGGAGGCGCTTTGGCCCAGCTGGGCCTCACGCCCGTGCTCTGCACCCAGACCAAGGGCGGGGTCTCCGAGGCGGACTACGTGGAGCTGCTGCTGCAACAGCAGGTCTCCGGCGTGGTGTTCGCCGGCGGGCTCTACGCCCAGGCGGAGGCGCCGCACGACCACTACCGGCTGCTCGCCGACCGCAACATCCCGGTGGTGCTGGTCAACGCGGCCATCGAGCACCTCGGCTTCCCGAGCGTGTCCTGCGACGACGCGGTGGCGGTGGAGCAGGCCTGGCGGCACCTCGCCTCCCTGGGACACGAGCGCATCGGCCTGGTCCTCGGTCCCGGCGACCACGTCCCCTCGGCCCGCAAACTGACCGCCGCGCGGGCGATCGGCGACGTGCCGGACGAGTTCGTGGCCCGCGCGATCTTCTCCATCGAGGGCGGCCACGCGGCCGCGTCCCGGCTCATCGACCGGGGCGTCACCGGCATCATCTGCGCCAGCGACCCGCTCGCCCTGGGTGCGGTGCGCGCGGCCCGCCGCAAGGGGCACGAGGTGCCCTCCCGGGTCTCGGTGGTCGGCTACGACGACTCGGCGTTCATGAACTGCACCGAGCCCCCGCTCACCACCGTCCGGCAGCCCATCGAGGCCATGGGCAGGGCCGCCGTCGAACTCCTGAACGCGCAGATCGGCGGGACGGTGGTGCCGGCGGAGGAACTGCTGTTCGAGCCCGAGCTGGTCGTCAGGGGTTCGACCGCGCAAGCGCCGAAAGCCTGAGGCTCAACAGATCCCATCCTCTGTCGAATAATTACAGATTCTGCGTGACATCTTGCGCGGCGGTGCTGCCGGTGCTTGAGTGTGCGGCGCCCACCGATCCCGGTGCGGCGCCCAACTGCTCCTGTTCTGGGGGGTCCACCGATGTCCAGCACCGGGTTCCGCCGTGCTCTCGTCGCGTTCGGCGTCTGTTCCTCACTCGCGCTCTCCGCCACGGCCTGCGGGTCGAGCGGCGACGACGCGGGCAGCGGCAAGACGCGCATCACCGTCAACTGCGAGCCGCCGAAGAGCGCCAAGGTCGACCGTTCGTTCTTCGATCAGGACACGGCCGACTTCGAGAAGAAGAACCCGGACATCGACGTCGTCATGCACGACGCGTTCCCCTGCCAGGACCCGAAGACCTTCGACGCCAAGCTGGCCGGCGGCCAGATGGAGGACGTGTTCTACACGTACTTCACCGACGCCAAGCACGTGGTGGACATCAACCAGGCGGCCGACCTCACGCCGTACCTCAAGGACCTGAAGAGCTACGACACCATCCAGAAGCAGCTGCGGGACATCTACACCGTCGACGGCAAGGTCTACGGCATCCCGCGCACCGGCTACTCGATGGGCCTGATCTACAACCGCAAGCTCTTCCAGCAGGCCGGTCTCGACCCCGACAAGCCGCCGACGACCTGGGAAGAGGTCCGCGCGGACGCCAAGAAGATCGCCGCGCTCGGCAACGGCGTGGTCGGGTACGCCGACTACAGTGCGCAGAACCAGGGCGGCTGGCACTTCACGGCGGAGATGTACTCGCAGGGCGGTGACGTGGTCTCGGCCGACGGCAAGTCGGCGACCGTCGACACCCCCCAGGGGCACGCGGTGCTGCAGAACCTGCACGACATGCGCTGGACCGACAACTCGATGGGCAGCAAGCAGCTCCTCATCATCAACGACGTCCAGCAGATGATGGGTTCGGGCAAGCTCGGCATGTACCTCTCGGCGCCGGACAACATCCCGATCCTGGTGAAGGAGAAGGGCGGCAACTACAAGGACCTCGCCCTCGGCCCGATGCCCGGCGGCCAGGGCACCCTCATCGGCGGCGACGGCTACATGTTCAACAAGAAGGACACCCCCGCCCAGATCCGCGCCGGCCTCAAGTGGCTCGACTCCATGTTCCTCACCCCCGGTGACGGCTTCCTCGGCGACTACGCCCGCGCCAAGAAGAACAACGCACCCGTCGGCCTGCCCGAGCCGCGCCTGTTCACCGGCGCCGCCGACGCCAAGGACCAGGCGGTCAAGAAGGCCAACGCCAACGTGCCGGTGGAGAACTACCAGGCGTTCCTGGACGGCAACCAGTCCCTGCAGATGAAGATCGAGCCGCCGGACGCCCAGCAGATCTACTCCGTCCTCGACGGCACCGTCTCCGCCGTCCTCACCAAGAAGGACGCCGACATCGACCAGCTCCTCAAGGACGCCAACGACAAGATCAACGGCATCCTGGCCCGAGGCTGACCGCGATGACCAAGACGGCCGAGCACCGACCCGCCCCGGCGGCGGTCGGCGCCCGACAGACTCCGGCGCCGCCCCCGGCAGGGGACCGGAGGCGGCGCCGGATCACCGACCAGGTCCGCGCCTACGGCTTCCTGCTCGGCGGACTGATCTGCTTCGCGCTGTTCTCCTGGTACCCGGCGATCCGCGCCGTGGTGATCTCCTTCCAGAAGTACACGCCGGGCTCGTCCGCCGAGTGGGTAGGCACCGCCAACTTCACCCGGGTCCTGCACGACCCCGAGTTCTCGGCGGCCTGGCGCAACACCCTCACCTTCACGCTGCTGGCCCTGCTCATCGGCTTCGCGATCCCCTTCGTCCTCGCCCTGGTCCTCAACGAACTGCGGCACGCGAAGGCGTTCTTCCGGGTCGTGGTCTACCTCCCGGTGATGATCCCGCCGGTGGTCAGCGCCCTGCTGTGGAAGTGGTTCTACGACCCCGGGGCGGGCCTCGCCAACGAGACGCTGCGCTTCCTGCACCTGCCCACCTCGAACTGGACCAACGGCACCGGCACCGCGCTCGTCTCCCTGGTGATCGTGGCCACCTGGGCCAACATGGGCGGCACCGTCCTGATCTACCTGGCCGCCCTCCAGTCCATCCCCGGTGAGCTGTACGAGGCCGCGGAACTGGACGGCGCGAACCTCCTGCAGCGCGTCCGGCACGTGACGATCCCGCAGACCCGGTTCGTCATCCTCATGCTGATGCTGCTCCAGATCATCGCCACCATGCAGGTGTTCACCGAGCCGTTCGTCATCACGGGCGGCGGTCCGGAGAACGCCACGGTCACCGTGCTCTACCTGATCTACAAGTACGCCTTTCTCTACAACGACTTCGGCGGCGCCTGCGCGCTCAGCGTGATGCTCCTGGTGCTGCTCGGCATCTTCTCGGCCGTGTACCTGCGGCTGACCCGGTCCGGGGAGGACGGATGAGCAGCGCGACCCGCACCCTGATCTCCCCGGCGACCCTGGCCCGCCCGCGCGGGAGAGCGGCCTACTGGACGGTCTTCACGGGGATCGTCGTCCTGTTCGCGCTCGCCTTCCTGTTCCCCGTGTACTGGATGGTGACCGGCGCGATGAAGTCGCCGGACGAGATCGCCCGGACCCCGCCCACCGTCATCCCCACGCACTGGCACCTGTCCGGCTACACCGACGCCTGGGACCTGATGCAGCTCCCGGAGCACCTGTGGAACACGGTGGTGCAGGCGGCCGGTGCCTGGGCCTTCCAGCTGGTGTTCTGCACGGCCGCCGCCTACGCCCTGTCGAAGCTGAAGCCGGCCTTCGGCAACGTGATCCTCGGCGGCATCCTGGCCACCCTGATGGTGCCGGCCCAGGCCCTGGTCGTACCCAAGTACCTGACCGTCGCCGACCTGCCGTTCCTTCACACCAGCCTGCTGAACGACCCGCTCGGCATCTGGCTGCCGGCCGTCGCCAACGCATTCAACCTCTACCTCCTCAAGCGGTTCTTCGACCAGCTGCCCCGCGACGTGCTGGAGGCCGCCGAGATCGACGGCGCCGGAAAGCTGCGCATCCTCTGGTCCGTGGTCCTGCCCATGTCCCGTCCGGTCCTCGGGGTCGTCTCGATCTTCGCCCTGGTGGCGGTCTGGCAGGACTTCCTGTGGCCGCTGATGGTCTTCTCCGACACGGACAAGCAGCCCATCAGCGTGGCCCTGGTCCAGCTGTCGCAGAACATCCAGCTCACCGTGCTCATTGCCGCGATGGTGATCGCCAGCATCCCGATGGTCGCGCTGTTCCTCGTCTTCCAGCGGCACATCATCGCCGGGATCAGCGCGGGCAGCACCAAGGGCTGACGGCCCTTCCTCCGACAGAAAGGTTCGCCCAGTGGGACAGCCCAGCCATGCCCCGAAGGACCAGGACTGGTGGCGTTCGGCCGTCATCTACCAGGTGTACGTGCGCAGCTTCGCCGACAGCGACGGCGACGGCACCGGCGACCTCGCGGGCGTCCGCGCGAAGCTGCCGTACCTCGCCGAACTCGGCGTGGACGCGCTGTGGTTCAGCCCCTGGTACCCGTCCCCCATGAAGGACGGCGGCTACGACGTCGCCGACTACCGGGCCATCGATCCGGCGTTCGGCACCCTCGCCGAGGCCGAGAAGCTCATTTCGGAAGCGCGGGAGCTGGGCATCCGGACGATCGTCGACATCGTCCCCAACCACGTCTCCGACCGGCACCCGTGGTTCCAGGCGGCGCTGGCCGCCGGGCCGGGCAGCCCGGAGCGCGAGCTGTTCCACTTCCGCCCCGGCCGCGGCCCGAACGGCGACCTGCCGCCCAACGACTGGCCGTCGCAGTTCGTCGGCTCCACCGAACCGGTGTGGACCCGGCTGCCCGACGGCGAGTGGTACCTGCACCTGTTCACCCCGGAGCAGCCCGACCTCAACTGGGCGCACCCGGCCGTCCACCAGGAGCACGAGGACATCCTGCGCTTCTGGTTCGAGCGGGGCGTCGCGGGCGTCCGCATCGACTCGGCCGCGTTGCTCGCCAAGGACCCGGACCTGCCCGACCTGGCCTCGCACCCGCACCCGCACCCCTTCGTCGACCGCGACGAACTCCACGACATCTACCGTGCCTGGCGCGCGGTCGCGGACGCCTACGACGGGGTCTTCGTCGGCGAGGTCTGGCTCCCCGACGCCGAACGCTTCGCCCGCTACCTGCGTCCCGACGAACTCCACACCGCCTTCAACTTCTCCTTCCTGTCCTGCCCCTGGGACGCGGCCCGGCTGCGGACGTCGATCAACACCACCCTCGCCGAGCACGCCCCGGTCGGCGCCCCCGCCACCTGGGTGCTGTGCAACCACGACGTGACCCGTACGGCCACCCGCTACGGCCGCGAGGACACCGCCTTCGACTTCGCGGCGAAGGCCTTCGGCGTCCCGACCGACCTGGAGCTGGGGACGCGCAGGGCCCGTGCGGCCGCGCTGCTCTCCCTGGCCCTGCCCGGCGCGGTCTACATCTATCAGGGCGAGGAGCTGGGGCTGCCGGAGGCCGACATCCCGGTCGACCGCATCCAGGACCCGATGTACTTCCGGTCCGGCGGCACCGACCCGGGCCGGGACGGCTGCCGGGTGCCGCTGCCCTGGGCGGCCGGGGCGCCGCACGCGGGCTTCGGCTCGGGTCAGGAGCCGTGGCTGCCGCAGCCGGCCGGCTGGGCGTCGTACGCGGTCGACCGGCAGCAGGACGACCCCGGCTCCATGCTCGCCCTGTACCGGCGCGCCGTCGCCCTGCGCCCGCGCTTCGGTGCGGGCCCGCTGACCTGGCTGCCGGCCCCCGAGGGCGTCCTCGCCTTCAGCCGCGCCGACGGTGTGACGTGCGTGGTCAACCTGGGCGCCACCCCCGCCGAACTCCCCGCCCACTCCGAACTCCTGCTCAGCAGCGGCCCGTTGGACGACGCCGGCCGGCTGCCGCAGGACACGGCGGCCTGGCTGACGAACTGAGCCGCCGGTAACGCTCGCGCTATCCCCGTCCCCCCACCCCCGAAGGGATCAGCACATGCAGCGCAGCACAGCCATCTCTGTCAGGAGCATGCCAGCTGTGGCGGCGGTCGTGGCGCTCGCCGCGGGCATGCTCGTCGCCCTCGCACCCGCCGCCCACGCCGCCGCGGGCGCGAGCCTCCCCTTCACCTCGGTGGAGGCGGAGGCGGCGACCACCACGGGTACGAAGATCGGCCCCGACTACACCCAGGGCACCCTCGCCTCCGAGGCCTCGGGCCGTCAGGCCGTGCGTCTCACCTCCGGACAGCGGGTCGAGTTCACCGCCCCCCAGGCGTCCAACGCCGTGAACCTCTCCTACAGCGTCCCCGACGGCCAGACCGGCAGCCTGAACGTGTACGTCAACGGGGTCAGGATCGCCAGGACCCTGGCCGTCACCTCCAAGTACTCCTACGTCGACACCAGCTGGATCGCAGGAGCCAAGCAGCACCACTTCTTCGACAACGCCCGGCTGTTGCTCGGCCAGAACATCCAGGCCGGCGACAAGGTGGCCTTCGAGTCCACCGGCACCCAGGTCACCGTCGACGTGGCCGACTTCGAGCAGGTCGCGGCGGCCGCCTCGCAGCCCGCCGGGTCGGTCTCCGTCGTCTCCAAGGGCGCCGACCCGAGCGGCAACGGCGACTCCACCCAGGCCTTCCGGGACGCCGTCTCCGCCGCCCAGGGCGGCACGGTGTGGATCCCGCCGGGCGACTACAGGCTGACGTCCTCGCTGAGCGGCGTGCAGAACGTGACCCTCCTCGGCGCCGGCAGCTGGTACTCGGTCGTGCACACCTCCCGGTTCATCGACCAGTCCAGCTCCTCAGGGAACGTCCACATCACCAATTTCGCGGTCATCGGAGAGGTGACCGAACGCGTCGACTCCAACCCGGACAACTTCGTCAACGGCTCCCTCGGACCCGGCAGTTCGGTCTCCGGGATGTGGATCCAGCACCTCAAGTGCGGGTTCTGGCTGACCGGCAACAACGACAACCTCGTCGTCGAGAACAACCGCATCCTCGACACCACCGCCGACGGCCTCAACCTCAACGGCAACGCCCACGGCGTCCAGGTCCGCAACAACTTCCTGCGCAACCAGGGCGACGACTCCCTCGCCATGTGGTCCCTGAACTCGCCCGACTCCAACTCCAGCTTCACCAACAACACCGTCTCCCAGCCGAACCTGGCCAACGGCATCGCGATCTACGGCGGCACCGACCTCTCGGTGAAGAACAACCTGATCTCCGACACCAACGCCCTGGGCAGCGGTATCGCCATCTCCAACCAGAAGTTCCTCGACCCGTTCTCACCGCTGTCCGGCACCATCACGGTCGACGGCAACACGCTGGTGCGCACCGGCGCGATCAACCCCAACTGGAACCACCCGATGGGCGCGCTGCGCGTCGACTCCTACGACAGCGCCATCAACGCCACGGTGAACATCACCAACACCACGATCACCAACAGCCCGTACAGCGCCTTCGAGTTCGTCTCAGGCGGCGGGCAGGGGTACCCGGTCCGCAACGTCAACGTGACCGGCGCGACCGTGCAGAACACCGGCACGGTCGTGGTCCAGGCCGAGGCGCAGGGCGCCGCCACCTTCCGCAACGTCACCGCCACCGGCGTCGGCGCGGCCGGCATCTACAACTGCCCCTACCCGGCCGGCTCCGGCTCCTTCACGCTCACCGACGGCGGCGGCAACTCCGGCTGGGCCGGCACCTGGTCGGACTGCTCCACCTGGCCGGCCCCCGGGCAGGGCAACCCCGACCCGGACCCGAACCGCAACCTCGCCAAGGGCCGCCCGGCGACCGCCACCGGCTCGCAGGACGTCTACACCCCGGGCAAGGCGGTCGACGGCGACGCGAACAGCTACTGGGAGTCGACCAACAACGCCTTCCCGCAGTCGCTGACCGTCGACCTCGGCTCCTCCTACGCCGCCCGCCGCCTGGTGCTGAAGCTCCCCCCGTCCTCGGCCTGGAGCGCCCGGACCGAGACCGTCACCGTCCTCGGCAGCACCGACGGGTCGAACTTCTCGACCGTGGTGGGCTCCACGGGCTACCGCTTCGACCCGGCCACCGGCAACACCGTCACCGTGCCCCTGCCCGGCTCCACCAACCTGCGCTACCTGCGGCTCACCGTCACCGCCAACAGCGGCTGGCCGGCGAGCCAGTTCAGTGAGGTGGAGGCGTATCTGACCTCCTGACCGGGTCACCCCCCGGGAACCCCGCGCTTCGGCGGGCGGCCGTGGCGGCGAGCGAGGCGGACCTGCGGATCACAGATCCAGCACCAGGCGCGCCCCTCGGCACCGCGAGACACAGATGAGCATGGTCTCCCCGGCCGCCCGTTCCTCCTCGGTGAGCACCGAGTCCCGGTGGTCCGGTTCGCCTTCGAGGACGTCCGTCTCACACGTCCCGCAGGTGCCCTCGGTGCACGAGTAGAGCACCTCGACCCCGGCGGCCCGGACCGTGTCGAGCACCGAGACACCGGGCGCGACGGTGAGGGTACGGCCGCTCTGCGCGAGGACGACCTCGAACTCCCGGTCCCCGTCCGCCTCCTGGGCCTTCGGCTGGAACCGTTCGACCCGCAGGGCGCCGGCCGGACAGCGCGCCTCCACCGCGTCCAGCAACGGCCCCGGACCGCAGCAGTACACGAGGGTGCCGTCCGGGACGTCGTCGAGTACCGCGGCCAGGTCCAGCAGCCCGGCCTCGTCCTGCGGTACGACGGTGACCCGCTGGTCCCCGTACCGCGCCAACTCACCGGTGAACGCCATGGACCGCCGGGTCCGGCCGCCGTACAGCAGCGTCCACTCGGCGCCCGCGGCCTCGGCGGCGGCGAGCATGGGCAGGATCGGGGTGATGCCGATGCCGCCCGCGACGAACCGGTAGCGCGGCGCGGGTTCGAGCCGGAAACGGTTCCGCGGCCCGCGTACCCGCACCTTGTCACCGACGCCCAACTGCTCGTGGACGTGCGCGGATCCGCCCCGCCCGGCCGGCTCCCTGAGCACCGCGATCCGCCAGCCGGAGCGGTCCGCGGGATCCCCGCAGAGCGAGAACTGCCGCTCGAGGCCGGGACCGAGCACGACATCGACGTGCGCCCCCGGCTCCCAGCCCGGGAGTTCCTCGCCGAGGGGGTGCCCAAGCGTGAGGGCGACCACGCCGTCGGCCGCCGACTCCCATTCCTGCACGACGAGTTCGGCTTCGTAGAGGCTCATGCGGTGCGCTCCGGGAGCTGGTGGCCTTCGGGGTGGCCGAGCATCCACTCCCACATCTCGACCGGGTCCTGGGCGCTGTGCTCGGCGCCGCAGTGGCAGGTGCCGTGCAGGACGTCGGTGCCCGGCAGCCAGTCGATGCGGTAGATCTCCCCGGTCGGTGTGCTCACAGGACCTTCTCCACGGGCTTGTCGCCCTCCTCGACCAGCCGGGCGAGGATACGGCGGGCGGCCAGGCCGCCGGTGTCGATGTTGATGCTCAGCTCCTGGTAGCCGGCCCGCTCCGAACCCAGTGTCCGTTGCAGGAGGTTGAGGGCGTCCACGTCCTGCATGACCACCGTGTGGTTGTTGCTCCGCAGGAACTCGGTGACCTCGGCGTCGTCGGTCGCCCAGTCCCGGGAGACCATCCAGAAGTCGTACACCTTGCCGTCCGAGGACGGGGTGATCGCATAGGTGATCTCGGTGTGGAAGCCGTTCGGGTCGCTGCCGTCCGCCTCCGGCACCACCCCGGCCGGCGCGATCCGGCTGTGCAGCAGATACAGGCACGGCGCGTGGTACTCGATGTCCTGCCAGCGCGTGATCCGGCCCTCGATGCCGGTGGAACGGGCGTAGAACGGGGGGCACTCGGCGTCGTCCATGTGCCGGCTGACCCGTACGATCCCGGCGCCCTCGTCGACCTCGGTGGTGATGGGCGTCTCGGCGACCTCGGGGGTGCCTATGTAACCGCCGTGCAGATACGTCTCGTGGGAGAGGTCGAGGAGGTTGTCGACGAGGAGACCGTAGTCGGCGTCGATGGGCTCCATGCCGCGCACGGTCAGCCAGCCGGGGGAGTCGAGGTGCCGGGCGCGCGGGACGGCGCCCGCGTCGGCGAGCGCGGGGTCGCCGATCCAGACCCACACCAGCGAGTCCTGCTCGACCACCGGGTAGGAGGCGACCCGTGCGGTGCGCGGGACGCGCTTCTGCCCCGGCACGTACACGCACGCGCCGGTCCGGTCGTAGGTGAACCCGTGGTACCCGCACACGATCCGGTCGCCGTCGAGCCCGCTCTCCGACAGCGGGTAACGGCGGTGCACACAGCGGTCGGCGAGGGCGACGGGCGTGCCGTCCTCCTCGGCCCGGTAGAACACGAGGGGCTCCCCGAGGATCGTCCGTCCGAGCAGCTCACGCCCGACCTCGTGACTGTAGGCGGCGACGTACCACTGGTTCCTGGCGAACGCGGTCATGTGCGGCATGGCAGTTCCCGTCCCTGTCGGCGGGGCTCCGTCGCCCCGCGTGCCGTGGTTGGAATCAGGGTCGTGAGGCTTGCGTCGGCTTGGCAAGGCAGCTTCCTCCAGGCGGAAGGACTTCTGCAAAGGGGCTGTTCAGAGCCGTGTTCCGTCAGTCCCTGGCCACCAGAACGGCTTTCCTCGGCTGCCGGGCGCGGCCGTGACGGTGCTGCGGTCGCATCGGGGTCCTGGCCTCGCGCGAAGTCGGTAGATCGTGGCCATCCGTTGGGAGGGATACGCCGGTTCGGCGGAGGCCGGGGCCTGTGGTGCGCCGGCGCGCCGGCCTCCGGTGCCGGGATCACGCGCCGGGCGGCTTGCTTCCTGTCGAGGACGCGTGCTCGATGGCGTCCAGCAGCCGGTGCCGCCTGCGGGCATAGGTGAAGTCGGGGACGGTGTGTGTCCCCTCCCGCAGGTCGCGGGCCAGGTTCGTGTACAGCGCCGCGACGTTCCTGGGCGGTCCGACAAGGCCCGGGGGAATGTCGGCGGAGTACCCGGCAGGTACCTCGATCGGCGATACCGACGTGTCGGTGCCGAAGCCGCCGTGCAGTGTGAGGTCGGCGACCTGGAGGTTCCCCCAGTCCGCTGTCAACACCAGGTCCCCGTCGGTGCCGTTGATCTCCCAGCGGAAGTTTTCGCCGCGAGAAGCGCCGCCGCGGTAGAACACGGAGGCGGCTGCGCCGCTGTCCAGGGTGCCGATGACGGAGATCTGGTCTGCGGCGGTCACCGGGACGACGGAGTTGCCGTCGTCGGTCACCGTGACCTCCGTGCGGCCGAGGACGAGATTCGCCGACAGGTGGGCGAACTCCCCGAGGATGACGTTCAGCGCGTCGATGGTGTGGAGTGCCGCGGCGGTCAGGGGGGTGGCGCCCTGGGTGCGGTCGTACCAGTACGCGTGGGCGCGGGTGGTCTGTCCGCCCCAGACCATGCCCGAGCCCACCAGAGTGGTGCCGAGGATGCGGCCGATCCGGCCGTCCTCGATCAGCTTGCGCGCGTAACGCAGTTCGGGGTGGTAACGACCCTGCAGCCCTGCGGCGGTGCGCACACCGGCGGCCTCGGCGCGCAGGGTCAGCTCGGACGCCTCCGCCGTGTTCAGGGCGATTGGCCACTCGGCGTAGACCGTCTTGCCGGCGTCGATCGCCGCGGAGATCAGCTCCCGGTGGTGCGGGACCTTGACGGCCACGACCACGACATCGACGCCCGGGTGGGCGAGGAGGCCGGAGTGGTGGTCGAAGGCGGCCTCGACTTCGAACGCCTTGGCCGCCGCTCGGGCGGACTCCAGGCGGGAGGTGCTTATGGCGCGCAGTTCGAAGTCCGGATGTGCTTTGAGGGCGGGCACGTGGCTGAGGGAGGCCCAACCTGCCTGGCCGGCACCGATGATGCCGACACCGATGGGGTTCTTCATGTCATGGCTCCTATGTGGTCGTGGGGTCACTTCTTCGGCGCGGCGGCCGGGGGAGTCGAGGTGGGGACGGTGCCGTGCCGCCCGAAGCCGGGTGTCGAGGGCCGTACGGCGTGCGGCGTGGGTCGTGGGGGTTACGAGGGTCCGGACTCCGTGGCCGGGAAGGTCCGGTGTGGCAGAGTCAAACCTATGTGGAACGAAGAGTCAAAAAAATCTCCGGAATCCGAAGGTGGCGAGGGTCACGGGAGAAAATGGACCGTTCGTTCCTGATAGGTGTAGGGTCCCGCCTATGGCACGCGTCAGGGAGTTCGACACCGACAGGGCGGTGGAGGCGGCGATGAACGCCTTCCGCCGCAAGGGCTTCGAGGGCACGTCGGTGCAGGACCTGGTCGACGCGACCGGGGTGGGCCGCGGTTCGCTGTACGCGGCCTTCGGCAGCAAGGAAGGCCTCTACCTCGCGGCCATGGACCGCTACCGGGAGCGCCATGCCCTGCCCTTGGTCGAGGTGTTGCGTCAGGGCGCCCCGGGGCGTGAACTGCTGCGAGAGGCCCTGGTCGCGGCGGTGGACGAGATCGCTCGCGACGGCAGCCGCCGGGCCTGCCTGATCGTCGGTGCCGCCATGGAGCGGATCGCGCACGACCCGCAGGTCGCCGCCCATGTGCGGTCGACGACGGAGTTGCTGGAGGACGCGCTGGCCGAGGTCGTCGCGGAGGCGCAGGCGGCCGGGCAGCTCTCCGGCAGGCGCGACGCGCGTGACCTCGCCCGGTACCTGGCCGTGACTTTGCACGGTCTGCGGGTCATGGGTGCCATCGCCCCCGACCGGGACGCGCTGATGGCCGTCGTCGACGTCGCCCTGGATGCCCTCGACTGAACGCAGGAATGATCAGTCAAAAAATTTTTCGGTCTCCCGTGGGTACGCGCTTCCCGCCGCTTGGGCTGTGGGCCCGAGAGCGCCCTGGTCGTCCAGCAGTTACACACGGATCGGGTCCTGCTCCGAGAAGGTGCGCGGCTCCGGCATCGTGACGTCCCCTTGCTCCCGGTATCCCGTCCGCCGGGGCCGGTCGCACCAGGGGCGACCGGCCCACTTGCCTCACCGGTGGTGTGCGCCGGCCGCGGACGGTGTCAGACGGTCGTGCCGGCGCCGTACGGGGCGTACAGGTCCAGCAGCCGTTTCCGGGCCGCGCGCAGACGGTGCGCGAGCACCTGGCCCACCCACAGGCTGACCGCGTTGCCCAGCGCCGGATCCTCCCGGCACAGGGCCAGGACGGTCGCGGCGTCGAACTCGTAGGCGCGTACCGGTGTGGTGGCCTCGGCACCCAGGTGCCACACCGGGGGCGCGAACAGCCAGGACCAGCCGATGAGCTCGTTGTGTCCGAGGCTCTCTATGACGGCCGCACGGCGGCCCGGGACGTGCAGGTCGAGTTCGACGCGGCCGGTGCGGATGATCCAGAACCGGTCGGCGTGACCGCCCTCCTCGAAGAGCCGCGTGCCCTGCGGGAAGGCGACCTCCCGGGCGAGGCGCATCAGCTGCCGCTGCCGGTCGGCGGGCAGGACGCGCGGCATGCTGAGGGTCGACGGGGTGTTCATGGCCTGCCTCCCGGGGCGGGACGTGGGTACGGGCTGCCACTGCCAGCGTGCGGTGCCGGGGCCGGGCCCGCCATGGGCCGAGCGGTCCCTCAGGTTCGGGACCTTCGGTACGGCCATGGGCCGGAAGGCCGTCCCCGCACTGCCGAACCCGGTCCCCGTCTCACCCGTCCGGCTGTGCCGCCAGCCACGCGCGGTAGGCCGTCACGGCCGTCGGCAGGGTCGGGAAGATCCGGTCGTGGCCGACCGCGTCGGCGAGGCCGTACGCCTCCAGGCTGTCCAGGAGGTCCTTCTTCACCCGGGCGAGTGCGAAGACGACACCGCGCGCGGTCAGTTCGCGGCGCAGGGCGTCCACCGCGTCGAGGGCGGTGATGTCGACCTCCACGTTGGCCTCGGTGTTCAGGACGAACCAGCGGACCGGTGTGGTCTGCTCGTCGACGGCCGCCAGGGCCCGGCGGTGGAAGTTCTCGGCGTTGGCGAAGAACAGGGGCGAGTCGTAGCGGTAGACCAGGAGGCCGGGGACCGTGCGGGCGGTGGGGTAGTCGTCGACGTCGTGCATGCCGGCCACGCCGGGTACCAGGCCCTCGACCGCGTCGTGCGGGCGGGCCACCCGGGTCAGCAGCTCGGCCACCGACAGGCCGACGGCGACCAGCACGCCGTACAGGATGTCCAGGGCGAGCACCCCCGCCAGGCAGCCGAGCGCGAGGAGCAGTTCGCGGCGGCGGAAGGCGGCCAGCCGGCGGAAGCCGGCCAGGTCGGTCATGCGGGTCGCCGCGTAGACGACCAGGGCACCGAGCACCGCCGCGGGCGTCCGGGCGAGCAGGGGGCTGAGGAAGAGCAGGACCGCGAGCACGAGGGCACCGGCGACCAGGGAGTACGCCTGGCTGCGGGCGCCCGCCGAGGTGGCCAGGGCGGTGCGGCTGGCGCTGCTGCTCACCGGGAAGCCGTGCACGACGCTCGCGCCTAGGTTGGCCGCGCCGAGCGCCAGGAACTCCTGGTCGGCGTCGAGCCCGGGCCCCTCGTCCGGACCGCGGCCGGCGAACGCGCGGGCGGTGAGGACGAAGTCCGTGTACGCCACCAGGAGGACGCCGAGCGCAGGGAGCACCAGGCGTGGCAGCTCGGCCGGGTCGGGCACGGCGAGGCCGGGCAGACCCGCCGGGACGGTGCCGATGACCCTGATGCCGTAACGGTCGTCGAGGTCGAAGGCCACCACGGCCGCCGTGCCCAGCACCACCGCGAGCAGCGGGCCGGGGAGCACCCGGAAGTACCGCGTGACGACGAGGAGGAAGAGCAGTGTCGTCGCCGAGAAAACGACGGTCGCCGTACGGGCTTCGCCCAGGTGGGTGAAGAACGACCAGAGCTGGGGGAAGAACTCGGTCCCTGTCCCCGGTACGCCGGTGAGTTTGGGCAGCTGGTCCACGACCATGATCAGGGCGACACCGGCCAGGTAGCCGATCAGGACCGGGCGGGAGAGCAGGTCCGCCAGCAACCCCAGGCGGACGGCCCGCGCGACCAGGCAGAGCAGGCCGACCGTGGCGGCGAGGCCGGCCGCCAGGACGGCGTACCGGCCGGGGTCACCGGTGGCGAGCGGGGCGACCACGGTGGCCGTCATCAGGGCGGTCGTGGACTCCGGGCCCACCGACAGCAGCCGCGAGGAGCCGAACGCCGTGTACAGGGCCAGCGCGGGCAGGATCGCCCACAGACCGGCGACCGGGGGCAGCCCGGCCACCCCGGCGTAGGCCATGACCTGTGGCACCAGGTAGGCGGCGACGGTCACCCCGGCCAGCAGGTCGCCCTTCAGCCAGGCGCGCCGGTAGCCGAGCAGCGAGACGAGTCCGGGCACGAGCCGGTGCCACGCCGGGCGTCCGCCACTGCCGTGGGTCATGCGCCGCCTTCCGTCCGGTGGTCCCGCAGTCCGTGATCCGTCGGTACCTGCCTTCGGCATCCGGCGCCCGGGGCCGCCCCGGTGCCGTCGGCCGTACCGCCGGCCCCCGCATGGGCCGGGCGGCCCCGGTCCGGGACCTGTGGCCCCTGCCCGCCTGACCTCCCGGACCCGACGCTTGAACCGGATCCGCCGAAGGAGCCCGGCGCGATCCCTCGGACCAGGAGACCAGGAGACCAGGAGACCCTCAGGAGACCGTGAGGTGATGATCATGCTTCGCACCGCCACCGCGGCACTCGCCGGCCCGGCCGGGGGCCGCCCGGCGGCGCCGTTCGGGGACCCGCTCGCTCAGAGGCTTGCCGCGTGATCGGGAACGTAGGTCTGCAGATCCCTGGGCGGCCGCTCGTAGCCGGTCGACGGTGGGCGCTTCGGGAGTTCCAGCACCGGCGGCGGCACGTCGTGGTACGGCACGGTCGACAGCAGGTGGGCCATCATGTTCAGCCGGGCCCGGCGCTTGTCGTCGCTCTCCACGACGTACCAGGGTGCGTCCGAGACGTCCGTGTGGACCAGCATCTCGTCCTTCGCCCGGGAGTACGCCTCCCAGTGGGTGATCGACTCCAGGTCCATCGGCGAGAGCTTCCAGCGCCGCAGTGGATCGTCGAGGCGCTTGCGGAACCGGTCCTGCTGCTCGGTGTCGCTCACCGAGAACCAGTACTTGCGCAGCAGGATCCCGGACTCCACCAGCATCCGCTCGAAGATCGGGCAGTGCCGCAGGAAGAGCTGGTACTCCTCCTTCGTACAGAAACCCATCACGCGTTCGACGCCGGCCCGGTTGTACCAGGACCGGTCGAACAGCACGATCTCCCCGGCCGCCGGGAGATGCTCCACGTACCGCTGGAAGTACCACTGGGTGCGCTCGCGCTCGGTGGGCTTCGGCAGCGCCGCGATCCGGGCGATCCGCGGATTGAGGTGCTCGGTCACCCGTTTGATCGTCCCGCCTTTGCCGGCCGCGTCCCGTCCCTCGAAGATCACTACAAGACGTGCACCCGTGGCCCGCACCCACTCCTGCAGTTTCACCAACTCGGTCTGCAGCCGGAGCAGTTCCGCCTCGTAAACCTTGCGCGGCAGCTCCGCCGCCTGCTTGCCGGCCATGCCGCCTCCACCGCCCGATGACCTACCCATGGAGCCACTCCGATGCCCAAGGTCGAACACCAGGACGCCACCGTACTGTCCGACGAGGAAGTGCGCACCCTGGACGCGCACTGGCGTGCCGCCAACTACCTGGCGGCGGGCCAGATCTACCTGATGTCCAACCCGCTGCTCACCGAGCCGCTGCGTCCCGAGCACATCAAGCCCCGGCTGCTCGGCCACTGGGGCACCTCACCGGGCCTGAACCTCGTGTACACCCACCTCAACCGGGTGATCCGGGCGCGCGGCCTGGACGCGCTGTGCGTGTGGGGGCCGGGGCACGGGGGCCCGTCCGTGCTGGCCAACTCCTGGCTGGAGGGCAGCTACAGCGAGACCTACCCCGACGTCCCGCGGGATGGGGAGGGGATGGGCCGGCTCTTCCGGCAGTTCTCCTTCCCCGGCGGGGTGCCCAGTCACGTGGCTCCCGAGACGCCGGGCTCCATCCACGAGGGCGGCGAGCTCGGCTACTCCCTCTCCCACGCCTACGGCGCCGCTTTCGACAACCCGGACCTGCTGGTCGCCTGTGTGATCGGGGACGGCGAGGCGGAGACGGGGCCGCTGGCCGCCTCCTGGCACTCCAACAAGTTCCTCGACCCGGTCCGTGACGGCGCCGTCCTGCCGATCCTGCACCTGAACGGCTACAAGATCGCCAACCCGACGGTCCTGGCCCGCCTTCCCGAGTCCGAGCTCGACTCGCTGCTGCGCGGCTACGGCCATGAGCCGATCCACGTCACGGGCGACGACCCGCACGCGGTCCACCGGGCGATGGCGGCGGCGATGGACGACGCGCTGGACCGGATCGCCGTGATGCAGCGCTCGGCGCGCGAGGAGGGGATCACCGAGCGGGTGCACTGGCCGGTGATCGTGCTGCGGACGCCGAAGGGCTGGACCGGTCCGGCGGAGGTGGACGGCGTCCCCGTCGAGGGCACCTGGCGGGCCCACCAGGTCCCGCTCGCCGGTGTCCGCGAGAACCCCGAGCACCTGCGGCAGCTGGAAGCATGGCTGCGCTCCTACCGACCCGAGGAACTCTTCGGCCCCGACGGACGGCCGGTCGCCGACGTGCTGGCCTGCGTCCCCGAGGGGGCGCGGCGCCTGGGCGCCTCGCCGCACGCCAACGGCGGGCTGCTCGTCCGCGACCTGCCCCTGGCCGACCTCGACGAGTTCGCCGTCCCCGTCGACAAGCCCGGTACGGCCCTGCACGAACCCACGCGGGTCCTCGGCGATCTCCTGGCCCAGGTCATGAAGGACACCGGGGGGCGAAGGGACTTCCGCCTCGTCGGCCCGGACGAGACCGCCTCCAACCGGCTCCAGGCCGTCTACGGCGCCAGCGGGAAGGCCTGGCAGGCCGCGCTGCTGCCGGTGGACGAGCACCTGGACCGGCACGGCCGGGTGCTGGAGATCCTCTCCGAACACACCTGCCAGGGCTGGCTGGAGGGCTATCTCCTCACCGGCCGGCACGGGATGTTCTCCTGCTACGAGGCGTTCGTGCACATCGTCGACTCGATGGTCAACCAGCACATCAAGTGGCTGAAGACATCGCGGGAGCTGGCGTGGCGGGCACCGATCGCCTCGCTCAACTACCTGCTCACGTCCCACGTCTGGCGCCAGGACCACAACGGTTTCTCGCACCAGGACCCCGGCTTCGTCGACCACGTCCTAAACAAGAGCCCCGAGGTCGTCCGCGTCTACCTGCCGCCGGACACCAACACCCTGCTCTCGGTCGCGGACCACGCGCTGCGCAGCCGGGACTACGTCAACGTCATCGTGGCCGGCAAGCAGCCCTGCTTCGACTGGCTCTCCATGGACGAGGCCCGCGTGCACTGCGCGCGCGGCGCCGGGATCTGGGAGTGGGCCGGCACCGAGGACGGCACCCGCGAACCCGACGTGGTGCTGGCCTGCGCCGGTGACGTGCCCACCCAGGAGGTGCTCGCCGCCGCCCAGCTGCTGCGCCGCCACCTCCCGCAGCTGGCCGTCCGCGTGGTCAACGTCGTCGACATGACCCGGCTGCTCCCCAAGGAGGAACACCCGCACGGGATGACCGACTTCGAGTACGACGGCCTGTTCACCGCCGACAAGCCGGTGATCTTCGCGTACCACGGGTATCCCTGGCTGATCCACCGCCTCGCCTACCGCCGCACCGGCCACCGGCACCTGCACGTGCGCGGTTACAAGGAGTCGGGGACCACGACCACGCCGTTCGACATGGTCGTCCGCAACGACCTGGACCGCTACCGGCTGGTCATGGACGTCATCGACCGGGTGCCCGGCCTCGGGGTCCGGGCCGCCGCCGTACGCCAGCAGATGGCCGAGGCCCGCACCCGCCACCAGGCCTGGATCCGCGAGCACGGCACCGACCTGCCCGAGGTCGCCGACTGGACCTGGAACGGCTGAACGTCCGCGTCCCCCGTTCCGGTCAGGCGACCGGAACGGAGGCGTCCCCGTCGGCGAGGGCCTCCGGGAGGCCGGGGTACAGCTCGAACGCGTCGCCCAGCCCCGTGCGGCGCAGCAGCCGGCGGAAGTCGTCGTCCGGCGTGACCAGGCGCAGTCTGCCGACGCGGTACCGGACCCGGTTGCGGGCCCGGCACAGGAGACCGAGGCCGGCGCAGTCGACGAACGAGACGGGACTCAGGTCGAGCACCAGATCGGGCGCCGCACCGGACGTCAGGTCGTCCAGGGCCACGGAGAGGACCGGAACCGCCAGGAGGTCGAGGTCGCCGTGCAGGGTCACGACGGTGATGCCCCCGTCGGTACGGGTCGTGCGGTACGTCGCGGACCTCGTGTGGTTGTCGGCCATGAGACGAGCGAAGTCCAGCCGGCGGGTCGCGCGGAAGGGCCGTTCGGCCCCTTCGGCGCCCCGGACGGCCCGTCCTGCGGTGCACCGGACGGCCTGGACCCCGTTCCGTGATCCCCGCCGCGGCTCCCGCGGTACTCCCCGTGAGCCCAGGCGGCGCGGAGCGACACCGCGGGGGACCGGTGCCGCTCCTGAGGCCAGTCTTCCCCAGCCCGTGCCCAGTGGCGGGTGCCGGTGGTCACCGGTTCGGGACCGGTCGGCCCTTACGCCCCGGGCGGCCCACCCGTTACGGGGGTTCCGTTCCGGTGCTGTCCGCCGCGCCGCGCTGACGCCCGCCGGACTTGCCCGATCCAGGTGCCCGGCGAGGTCGGCCCGCACTACCGTGGGCCTTTACCGGACCTGCCGGTGTACGAGTCGACGGGGTCGGGAGGAGCGCGGTGGAGAGCCATGAGGCGGCCCAGGTGCGGCTGCCGCAGCTCAGGCTGGACGAGCTGCTGGGGGAGCTGCAGGCGCGGCTGGACGCGGCGCGTGGGACCCGGGACCGGGTGCACAGCCTGCTGGAGGCGGTGCTCTCGGTCGGCCGGGAACTGGACCTGGAGCAGGCTCTGCGCAGCATCGTGGAGGCGGCGGCGGTGCTGGTGGACGCCGAGTACGCGGCCCTGGGAGTCATCGGGCCGGACGGCAGGCGGCTGTCGGCGTTCCACACGGTCGGGGTGACCGAGGAGGAGATAGCCCGGATCGGCCCGTTCCCGGAGGGCCACGGGATCCTCGGCGAACTGATCCGCGACCCCGAGCCGCTGCGCCTGGCCAAGCTCTCCGAGCATCCGGCCTCGTACGGCTTCCCGCCGAACCACCCGCCGATGAACTCCTTCCTCGGGGTCCCGATCCGGGTCCGCGACCAGGTCTTCGGCAACCTCTATCTGACCGAGAAGCGGGGCGGCGGCCAGTTCGACGAGGAGGACGTGGCGGTGACGTCGACGCTGGCGGTGGCGGCCGGCGTGGCGATCGACAACGCCCGGCTGTACGAGGAGTCGCGGCTGCGCGAGCGCTGGCTGCGGGCGAGCGCGGAGATCACGAACAGTCTGATGTCGGGCAGTCCGAGCGCCGAGGCTCTCGGACTGATCGCCGAGCAGGCCAGGGAGATCACCGGTTCGGCGCTGGCCGCGGTCGCGATCCCGATGACGGACACCGACTCGCTCACGGTGGAGATCGCCGTCGGTATGGACGCGGACGCCCACCGGGGGCTGGTGCTGTCGCTGGACAGGACGCTCATGGGTCTGGCGTTCGCCCGGGGTGCCCTGGTGACCAGTACGGACGTGGTCCATGACGAGCGGGTCTCGCCGGAGCCGCCGCGGTTTGCCGGGCTGGGGCCGGCGGTGGCCAGTCCGATCGGGACGGGTGAGGCGGGGGTGCGGGGTGTCGTGCTGCTGGCGCGTGAGGCGGGCCGGCCGCCGTTCACGGCGAAGGAGACCGAGCCCTTGCAGGTGTTCGCGGCGCAGGCGGCTCTCGCGATGGAGCTGGCGGAGCGGCGGCGGGACGCGGAGGAGATCGCGGTGCTCAAGGACCGCGACCGGATCGCGCGGGATCTGCACGACCTGGCGATCCAGCGGTTGTTCGCCACCGGGATGACCCTGCAGAGCGCGGGGCGTTTCATCGAGCACTCGGAGGCTGCGGAGCGGGTGCTGCGGGCGGTGGACGACCTGGACGAGACCATCAAGATCATCAGGTCGACGATCTTCGGGTTGCGGGCCCGGGAGGGCGGTGCGGGCAGCGGGCTGCGGGCGCGTGCGGTGCGGGTGGCCGGTGAGGCGGCCGCGGCGCTCGGGTTCGCGCCGAGCGTGCGGATGGAGGGGCTGCTCGACACCGACGTGCCCCAGGAGATCGCCGACCACGCGGTCGCGGTCCTGTCCGAGGCCCTGACCAACATCGCCCGGCACGCGCAGGCCGACCGCACGGAGGTCGTCCTGGCGACCGACGGGCGGGAGCTGGTCCTCTCCGTCCGGGACAACGGGGTGGGCATCCCGCCCGAGGGCCGTCGCAGCGGGTTGCGGAACATGGCGGAACGGGCGGCGGAACTCGGCGGCCGGCTGGAGTGGGACTGCCCCCAGGGGCCTGCGGGCGGGGGAACGACGCTGGTGTGGCGGGTGCCGGTCGTGAGGGAGCCGGGGCAGCCGTAGCAGCGGGCGGGCCCCCGCCGTACCCCGTCGGCCGTGCGGTGGCCCGGTCACTGCGCGGCGGCTGCCGCCTCCTGGGCGATCTGCTCGAACCGGGCGCCCATCGCCTCGGACAGCGCCTGCGCGGCCGACAGCGGACGCACCATCACCGTGAACTCGTCGATCTTCCCGTCCTCGTCGAAGTGCAGGAAGTCGCAGCCCTGGAGCCGCTTGCCGGCGACCGTGGCGGTGAACACGAAGGCGTGGTCGCGGCCGTCCGGGTTCGCTATCTCCCGTACGTAGGCGAAGTCCTCGAACACCTGCGACACCGCGCGCAGGATCGCGGCCGTGATCGGCTTGCCCGGGTACGGCTTGAAGGCGACCGGGCTGGTGAAGACGACGTCGTCGGCGAGCAGGGCGGCCACGGCGGCCATGTCGCCGCTCTCGACGGCCTTGCGGAAGGGGTGCACGGGGTGCGCGGAATGCATGGGTCCACCTCACCTAGTCAAAAAGTTGATTAGGTGCATGCTAGCGTGCTGCCATGGCTCTGCGGAATGCGCTGATGGCCGCCCTCCTGGAGGGAGAGGCCTCCGGGTACGACCTCGCGAAGGGATTCGACGCGACGGTCGCCAACTTCTGGACGGCGACGCCCCAGCAGCTCTACCGCGAACTGGAGCGCATGGAGGCGGACGGGCTGGTCGCCGCCCGCGTCGTCGAGCAGGAACGCAGGCCCAACAAGCGGCTGTTCTCCCTGACGGACGCCGGCCGCGAGGCGGTACGCGCCTACACGTCCGAGCCCCCCGGCCGGCCCGCGGTGGTCCGGGACGAGCTGCTGGTCAAGGTGCAGTGCGCGGACGCCGGTGACATCGAGGCGGTCCGGACCGCCGTCGCCGAGCGCATGGAGTGGGCCACTGCCAAACTCGCCCGCTACGAGCGGATCCGGCAGCGTCTCCTCGCCGGCCGGTCCGAGGAGGCGTACTTCGCCGAGACGGAGCGCATCGGCCCGTACCTCACCCTGCTGCGCGGGATGTCCTTCGAGCGGGACAACCTCCAGTGGGGGGACCTGGCCCTGCGGAGGCTGGCGCAGCGGGCCGAGCGACTTAGACAACAAAGTGAATAGGTGAGGTCGGCGGGGCGCCCGACCCCGGGGGCGCCCCGCAGCCGGGCCCGGATCAACAGACGGCGATCTCCGGCAGCCAGGCCGGGCCCCTGATGAAGACGTTGGTCACTCAGGACCCGTCGGCCGGCTCCGTCTCCTTACCGACCTCCTCCCTCACGTACCGCCGAGATTCACATCCGCGCCACCGGACCCTTCCCTGACGTTCGATGCCCTTGGAACACTCGCATCCGCGCACAATCCGCCCTGTTCCGGCCAACCCGTGCGTCAGGATGAGAGGTCGCTCACCCATGTCCGAAGTCAACCGGCGCCGATTCCTTCAACTGGCCGGCGCCACCACGGCGTTCACCGCGCTGTCCAGCAGCATCCAGCGCGCCGCCGCACTGCCCGCGAACCACCGCACCGGGTCGATCGAGGACGTCGAGCACATCGTCGTCCTGATGCAGGAGAACCGGTCGTTCGACCACTACTTCGGCACCCTCAGCGGCGTCCGCGGCTTCGGTGACCCCCGCCCGGTCACCCAGAACAACAAGTCCGTGTGGAAGCAGTCGAACGGCACGAAGGACGTCCTGCCCTTCCACCCGGACGCCGACGACCTGGGCCTCGCCTTCATCCAGGACCTCCCGCACGGCTGGAACGACACGCACACCGCCGTCGACGCCGGCAAGTACGACAAGTGGGTGCCGGCCAAGGGCACCACGACGATGGCGTACCTGAACCGCGACGACATACCGTTCCACTACGCGCTCGCCGACGCCTTCACCATCTGCGACGCCTACCACTGCTCGTTCATGGGCTCCACCGACCCGAACCGCTACTACTTGTGGACGGGTTACACCGGCAACGACGGCCAGGGCGGCGGCCCGGTCCTCGGCAACGACGAGGCCGGCTACAGCTGGACCACGTACCCGGAGCGCCTGGAGAAGGCCGGCGTCTCCTGGAAGATCTACCAGGACGTCGGCGACGGCCTGGACGCGGCCGGCGGCTGGGGCTGGATCCAGGACGCCTACCGCGGCAACTACGGCGACAACTCGCTGCTCTACTTCAAGCAGTACCAGAACGCCCAGCCCGGCGACCCGCTGTACGACAAGGCCCGCACCGGCACCGACGCCACCAAGGGCGAGGGCTTCTTCGACCAGCTGAAGGCCGACGTCAAGGCGGGCAAGCTGCCGCAGATCTCCTGGGTCGTCGCCCCCGAGGCCTTCACCGAGCACCCCAACTGGCCCGCGAACTACGGCGCCTGGTACGTCTCCCAGGTCCTCGACGCGCTCACCGCCGACCCGAAGGTGTGGGCGAAGACGGCCGTGTTTATCACGTACGACGAGAACGACGGCTTCTTCGACCACCTGATCCCGCCGTTCCCGCCGGCCTCCGCCGCGCAGGGCAAGTCCACGGTCGACCCGGCCCTGGACCTCTTCGCGGGCAACGCGAGCCACCCCGCCGGCGCCTACGGCCTCGGCCAGCGCGTCCCGATGCTGGTCGTCTCCCCGTGGAGCAAGGGCGGCTTCGTCTGCTCCGAGACGCTCGACCACACCTCGATCATCCGGTTCATGGAGGCCCGTTTCGGCGTCCACGAGCCCAACATCTCGCCCTGGCGGCGTGCCGTCACCGGCGACCTGACCTCGGCGTTCGACTTCTCCCGCAAGGACACCAAGCCGGTCGCGCTGCCCGCCACGGACGGCTACCGGCCGCCGGACGGCAACCGCCACCCCGACTACGTGCCCACCCCGCCGGCCAACCCCGCGCTGCCGAAGCAGGAGCGCGGCTCCCGTCCCACCCGGCCGCTGAAGTACGCCCCGCTGGTGGACGGCGCGCTGGACGCGGCGGCCGGCAGGTTCACGCTCACCTTCGCGTCCGGCGCGCAGGCCGGTGCCGCCTTCCTGGTGACCTCCAACAACCGCTCCGACGGCCCCTGGAGCTACACCACCGAGGCGGGCAAGACCGTCTCCGACACCTGGAACTCGGTGTACTCGGGCGGCTCCTACGACCTGACCGTGCACGGCCCGAACGGCTTCCTGCGCGGCTTCCAGGGCCCTGGCAAGGTGGCGGGACCCGAGGTCACCGCCCGGCCGCACGGCGACGACATCGAGCTGACCTTCACCAACAAGGGCAGCGGCACGGTGAAGCTGGCGGTGGCCGACGGGTACGGCGGCCGGGGGCGGACGTTCACGGTGCGCGCCGGGGCCGTCGTGACGCACATCGTGCACCTCAACCACAGTGAGCGGTGGTACGACCTGACGGTGACGTCGGAGGCGGACGCGAGCTTCGTGCGGCGGTTCGCCGGGCATGTCGAGAACGGGGAGCCGGGGGTCAGCGACCCGGCGATCATCACGGTGTGAGAGCGCGACCAAGGGGTGTGGGGACTGCTGTCAGGCGGCTGTGGGTGGTTCGTGGCCGGGGGGGGGGGGGGGGGGGGGGGGGGGGGGGGGGGGGGGGGGGGGGGGGGGGGGGGGGGGGGGGGGGGGGGGGGGGGGGGGGGAGGAGGAAGGAAGAAAAAGTG
>NZ_JBVJNZ010000013.1:146118-314470 GCF_055583445.1 Streptomyces sp. NPDC104761
GGCACCCACATATACAAGTAGGCCCGCCTCCCCCTACCCACTCGAAACCACACCCCCCCCCCCCCCCCCCCCCCCCCCTTCCCCCCCCCCCCCCCTCCCCCCCCCCCCCCCCCCCCCCCCCCCCCCCCAGCCCCCACGCAGCCGCAGCCGACCGACGCGGCCTGCCGCGGCACTAGAGAGCGGTCAGCTTCTTCGGCTCGGGTGATTGCCGGGGGAGCAGGGTCGGGTCCAGGGCCAGGACCGCTGCCACCGGGTGTTCGTCGTCCGGTTCGACGACCGGGGCCGGCTGCGGCACGCGGGTCAGCAGGACCACGCCCCAGGACGCCAGGCCCGCGCCCGTCAGGGCGAGCAGGATGCCCCAGGCGCCGTCCTGGAGGCCCTGGCCCAGCAGGGTCAGGCCGATGACCGCCGCGGCCACCGGGTTGGACAGGGTGACGACCGCGAGCGGGGCGCCGAGGCCGCCGCGGTAGGCCGTCTGGGAGAGCAGCAGGCCGCCCACCGCGAACGCGGCGACCAGCAGGGCGACCACGACCACCTCGACGCTCAGAGCCGGGCCGGAGCGGTCGGTCGCCGCCACCGTCACCGTCTGGGTGAGGGCCGAGGCGACGCCCGAGGCGAAGCCGGACGCGGTCGCGTGCCGCAGGCCGGGGCGGGCGCCGGGACGGGACAGGACGCCGATCAGGGCAGCCGTCGTACCGGCGACCGCGAGGGCCTCGGTGAGGCTCAGCACCTGGTGGGGTGCGGGTCCTGAGGCCGTGACCAGGAGGGCGCCGAGGCCCAGCAGGGTCAGCGCGGTGCCCCGCCACTCGGTGGCGGTGACCCGGCGGCCGGCCGCCCGGGCGCCCATCGGCACGGCCGCCACGAGGGTCAGTGCGCCGAGCGGCTGTACGAGGGTCAGCGGGCCGTACTTCAGGGCGACGACGTGGAGCAGGGCGGCGCCGGCGTTCAGGCCCACCGCCGCCCACCAGGCACCGGAGCCGAGCAGCCGCAGCAGGCCCGCGCCGGCGGTCTTCGCGGCGAGGCGCTCCTGGGCGACGGCGGCGGCCGCGTAGGCGACGGCCGAGACCTGGGAGAGGATGACGGCGACCACGGCCGCGGCGCTCATCGGCCCGCCCCCACCAGTGCGGGCTCCTCGGAGGCGAGCTGCCGGGTGCCGCGCCCGGCCGTGCCGGCCGTGCGGTGCGGCGAGCGAAGCGAGACGGGGGTCCCCCCGGACGAGCTCTGGGGGCGGATGAGGGCGAGGGCGGCGCCGAGCATCGTGGTGGCGATGATCGCGTCCAGCCAGTAGTGGTTCGCGGTGCCGACGATCACGAAGAGGGTGATCGCGGGGTGCAGCAGCCACAGCCAGCGCCAGCGGGAGCGGGTGGCGACGATCAGGCCGATCGCCACCATCAGGGCCCAGCCGAAGTGCAGCGAGGGCATCGCCGCGAACTGGTTGGAGAGGTGGTCGCTGGAGGGCGGGCCGTAGACCGAGGGGCCGTAGACCCGGGCGGTGTCGATGAGGCCGCTCGCGGCCAGCATCCGGGGCGGTGCCAGCGGGAACGTGAACGGCAGCACCAGGGCCGCCGCGGTCACCAGGGCGAGGACCCGGCGGGCCCAGACGTAGTGCGCGGGCCGCTTCAGGTAGAGCCAGACCAGGAAGGCCACCGTGGCCGGGAAATGAACGGTGGCGTAGTAGGTGTTGGCCAGGTGGACGAGGGTGTCGCCGTGCAGCAGTGCGGACTGCACGTCGACCTCCGAGGGCAGGTGCAGCGTCCGTTCCAGGTCCCAGATCCGGTGGGCGTTGTGCAGGGCCTCGGCGGTATGGCCGGTGGCCAGCTGCCGCCCGAACTTGTAGACGAGGAAGAGCCCCGCGACGAGCAGGAACTCACGGACGAGCGGCGGCCGGGCTATCGCGCCCGGCTCCGCTGAAGCAGGCTCGGACTGGGATCTCATCCCAGGCCCCCTCACTGACGGTGGTGCTGTGCGAGTCCCGGACGGTGGCCCGAACTCTTCGATACGGAAGCGTACCGATACGCCACTGTACCGATACGGTCGAGTACCGGTACAGTGGCGTATCGATAGACGTAGGCCACACTGGTTGTAGGTTTCCGCGCCGGCCGAACGGCGGGCGGGGCGGAAGTGATCCGCACGTGAGGAACGAGTGAGGAGCAGGGCACATGACGTCGCAGGCCGCGGACGGACCGGACATGGTCGCCGCCTCGCGCCGCTCCAAGATCACGCCGGAGCGTGAGCGGGAGTTCTTCGACGCCGTGCTCGAACAGATCCGCGAGTGTGGCTACGACTCCGTCTCCATGGAGGGCGTCGCCGCCAGCACCCGCTGCAGCAAGTCCACGCTCTACCGCCAGTGGAAGACGAAGCCGCAGTTCGTCGCGGCCGCGCTGCGGGCCAACCGTGAGGTGCGCTTCGCCGGCGTCGACACCGGGTCACTCGCCCAGGACCTGCGCGAGGTCGCGCGGGCCGCGGGCGACTGGTCGCGCAAGGACACCAAGCTGCTCTCCGCGCTGGGGCACGCCGTGCACTCGGACGAGGCACTGGCGCAGGCGCTGCGCGAGGCGCTCGTGGAACCCGAGATCGCCGCGCTCCAGCAGATCCTGCGCCGCGGGGTCGAGCGGGGCGAGGTGCCCGAGGGGCATCCCGCGCTGGACTACGTGCCCGCCATGATGTTCGGCGTGCTGCGGGTGCGGCCCGTGCTCACCGGCGAGTACGCCGACGCCGACTATCTCGTCCGTTTCGTGGAGGCCGTCGCGCTGCCCGCACTCGGACTGACCTAGGACCCAGGCCGCCGTCCACGGGATGACTGGACGGCGACCTGCTCGCGCCGCACCGTGGGGACGGGGGCGGCGCGCACCCCCCGGCCGGGTGGGGTGCCCCTTTGAGCGGAGGGGCGCTCCACCCGGCCGACTGCTGTTCCGGGCCGGAAGGGTCAGACGTTCGAACCGTTGCCGCTGCCCGAGGACACCTTGATGCCGCTGGTGATCGTGTCGATGATCGACTCCTTCTGGCCGACGTCGACGCCGAACCGGACCACCACGATCTGCTGGGCGTTCGCGGGCGACGGGAAGGCCAGCGACTCGACGTAGCCGTCGGCGCCCTTGCTGGTGATCGCCTTCCAGCGGACCAGGTACCCCTTCTGCCCGGCCACCGTGACCGCCTTGGAGGCCAGCACCTCGTGCGAGGTGATCGAGCCGTAACCCTTCCCGTACGAGTCCTGGGCGCTGGCCGAGATGTCCGCCTTGGCGACCTCCTCGGCCGTGTCCCCCTTGGTGCCCAGCACCACCGCGGGCGCCGAGTAGGCACCGCCGGCGGTGCAGCTCTGCGAGGTGTCGCCCGGGCACTTGTAGGCGTCGTCGGAGCTGACGGCGGCACCGTATTCCGTCGCCTGCCCGGTCCAGCCCTCCGGCACCGGGATGCTGATGGCGTTGATCGAGTCCGACACCGTGCCGCCGCCCTTGACCTTCGGCGCCTCGGACTGGCCCGGCGACGGCGACGCGCCGCCGTCGGTGCCACCGGAACCCGAGCCGCCGCCCGACCCGCCGAACGGGAAGCCCTGGCCGCCGCTCTGCCCGCCGCCCTGACCGCCGTTCTGCCCCTCGGGGCCACCCTGGCCGAACCCGCCCTGACCGCCCGACCCCTGCTGCGAGGCCTGCTGGCCACCGCCGCTGCCGTTGTCGGTCAGCGCCCACGCGCCGACCCCGATCGCGGCGAGGACCGCCACGGCGACGCCGACCGCGATGCCGGTACGCAGCCCGCGCCTGGCGGGGGCCGGCGGCTGCGCCGGGTACCCCGGATAGCCCGGGTACGCGGGGTAGGCCTCGCCGGCCGGATACGCCGGGTAGGCCGGCTGCGCCCCGTCGGCCGGCGGCTGCGGCGGGGGACCCCAGTCGGCGGCCGTCCCGGCGGGCCGGGTCTGCTCCGTCCAGGCCTTGCCGTCCCACCAGCGTTCGGTGGCCGGACCGTCACTTGTCTGCCCGGGATCGGGATACCACCCGGGGGGAGTCACCTGCGTCATGCTCCTACCGTATGAGGCATCGGTGAAAGTCGGATGAGAGGATCCGGCGATGTTCGCACGAGGCGTTCCGGCACACCTCATCCGAGCCGCAGCCGGACCGGTGGCGCCGCTGCCGGCGGGGGCAGACGCAGGCCGTTGCGTCCCGGGGTGAGCGAGCCCAGGACGCTCGGGTGGCGGGCGCCGGTGGCGGCCGGGGCCGTTCCCGCGAGACCGTGTGCGGTGAGGAAGCCGAGGACCGCGAAGGCGTACGCCTCCTTCGCCGCCGCGGGCAGCCCGAGTTCGTCCGAGAGGCGCACCGGGATCTCCGGGAGCAGGTCGCGCAGCGTCCGCATCAGCACCGGGTTGCGGGTGCCGCCGCCCGACGCGACCACCTCCGTCGCCGCCACGCCGCGCACCGCGTCCGCCACCGTCCGGGCGGTGAGACGGGTGAGGGTCGCCAGCGCGTCCTCGGCCGACAGGCCCTCGGGCGCCCGCCAGTACCCGGCGTGGAACAGCTCCTTGCCGGTCGTCTTCGGCGCGGGCAGCGCGTAGTACGGCTCCGTCAGCAGCTCCTCGAGCAGCGGCCCGTGCGGACGGCCGCGCGCCGCCAGCGCCCCGTCCACGTCGTACGTCAGCCGGCCGCCGGTGAACTCACGGACCGCCGCGTCCAGCAGCGCGCACCCGGGTCCGGTGTCGAAGGCCGTGCCGTCGGGCGCGGTGAGGTTGGCGATCCCGCCGAGGTTCAGTGCCACCGGCCTCCCCGGCCGCCCGCGCAGCCACAGCAGGTCGACCAGGCTGACCAGCGGAGCACCCTGCCCCCCGGCTGCCACGTCCCGCGACCTGAGGTCGGCGACGACCGGCAGCCCCGTCGCCTCCGCGATCCACGCCGGCTGGCCGAGCTGCAACGTGCCGTGCACCCGGCCGCCGTCCACCCAGTGGTAGACCGTCTGCCCGTGCGAGGACACCAACTCGGCCCGCCCTCCGCACAGTTCACGATCGGCCCGGACCGCGGCCGCCGCGAACGCCTGCCCGATCCGGGTGTCGAGCAGACACACCCGCGCCAGCGGCACGGCGGACGGCGGCAGCGCCCCCGCGAGCGCCTCCCGCAGCTCCTCGTCGTACGGCGTGCTCACCATCCCCAGCGGCTTCAGCAGCAGGGTGCCGTCCAGCAGCCGCAGTTCGGCCGCCGCCGCGTCCACCGCGTCGTACGACGTCCCGGACATCAGGCCGATCACCAGCATGGTCCCAACCCGCCTCTCGCCCCGCCTCTCAACCGGCCTTCGTCCGCGGCGGCCCGAGCAGCGCGAGCACGCTGACCGCGCAGGTCGCCGCCGCGTAGTAGCCGGGAACGTCGAGGTTCCCGGTGCGCCGTACCGCCTCCGTGATGATGAGGCCCGCACAGCCCGAGAACACGGCATTGGACAGGGCGTAGGCGAGTCCGAGGCCCGTGCAGCGGGCCCGCGCCGGGAACATCTCGGCCAGCAGCGCGGGCCCCGGCCCGGCCATCAGCCCCACCACCGCGCCCGCTCCGCACAGCGCCGCGCCCTTCACGGCGGCCGGGGTCCCCGGGTCCCGCAGGAGGTGGAGCAGGGGCAGCGCCAGCAGCACCACGAGCCCGGCGCCCGCCAGCATCACCGGCCGCCGCCCCGTCCGGTCGCTGAGCAGCCCCGCCGGCAGGATCGCCGCCGCGAACCCCAGGTTCGCCACCACGGTCGCCAGCAGCGCGGTGCGGAAGCCGGTGTGCAGGGCCGACTGGAGGTACGACGGCAGCACCACCAGGAAGGTGTAGCCGGCGGCCGACCAGCCCATCACCCGGGCGACGGCCGGCGCGATCGCCCGCACCGGCACCGGCACCCGCACCGGCACCCGCACCGCGCCGGCGGCGTCCGCGGCCGGCTCCCGGAACTCCGGTGTCTCGTCGAGACCGATCCGCAGCCACAGCGCCAGCGCACCGAGCGGCACCGCCAGCAGGAACGGCAATCGCCACCCCCAGGAGCCGAACTGATCTGCCGTCAGCAACACGGACAGCCCCACCGCCACCCCCGCCCCGCCCAGCAGCCCCAGCGCCACGGTGAACGACTGCCACGCCCCGTACAGCCCCCGCCGCCTCGGCGGCGCGAACTCGGTCAGCATCGCCACCGCCCCGCCGAACTCACCGCCCGCCGACAGTCCCTGAACCACCCTCAGGAACGTCAGCAGCCACGGCGCGAGCGCACCGGCCTGCGCGTACGTCGGCAGCACGCCGATCAGCGCCGTCGCGCCCGTCATCAGCGCCACCACCAGGATCAGCACCGGCCGCCTGCCCAGCCGGTCCGCCAGCCGGCCGAACAGCGCCGCGCCCAGCGGACGGAAGAAGAACGCCAGCCCGAACGAGGCGTAGGTGCGCACCAGACCCTCGGCCGCGCTGCCGCCCGCCGGGGTGAAGAACCGATCGGCGACGACGGTCGCGACATAGCCGTAGACACCGAACTCGTACCACTCGATGAAGTTCCCCACCGAGCCCGCCGCCAGCGCCCGGAGGGGCCGGTTCCGCTCGCGCACTGCACGGTCTTCGAAAGTCAGCCTCATGTTCCTGCCCGTTGACGGTCCGTTCGCTGCACAGCGGCAGGTCGGGACCGTCCCGCGTCGTCCGGCCGCACCCGCTTTCACCCGTCACGGCCACAGCTGCCCGGACCCGCCTCCGGACAGCCAACAGGACGGCTACGCTCGTGGTCTGTACGTCGTTCGGGCGACTTGGGGAGGTAGCAGGATGACGGAGGAGCAGTCCCCGGGAGGCGTCCGGGGTCCCCTCTGGGAGCGCGAGGAGGAGATCGCCGCCGTCACCGAGGCCCTCGAGCTCCTGTGCGCCGACCGGTCCACCGCCGGGAACCTGCTGGTGATCCGCGGTGAGGCCGGGCTCGGCAAGACCGCGCTGCTGGCCGAGACCCGCCGCATCGCCGAACGCCGTGGCTGCACCGTCTGGTCCACCCGCGGCGTGGAGACGCTGCGCAGCGTCCCCTTCCACGTGGTACGGCAGCTCCTCCAGCCCGCCCTGGTCTCCCTGCTGCCCGAGGAGGCCCGGGAGTACCTGGGTGACTGGTACGAGATCGCCGGCCCCGCCCTCGGCATCACCGACCCCGGCGACCGCCAGGCCGACCCGCAGGGCGTCTGCGACGGCCTGGTCGCCGCCGTCCGCCGGCTCGCCAAACGCGACTGGCCGCTGGTCCTGCTGATCGACGACGCGCACTGGGCCGACCAGGAGACGCTGGCCTGGCTGGCCGCCTTCGTCGAGCGCCTCGACGACCTGTCCGTCCTGGTCCTGGTGGCCCGGCGCCCCGGCGAGGTCAGCGGCGACGGCGCCCGCCACCTGGACGCCGTGGCCGCCGCGGCCGGCCGCCCCGTCCGCACCATCAGCGCCCTCACCCCGGACGCCGCCGCCGGCCTCACCCGAGCCACCCTCGGCGAGCACGCCGACGCCCCGTTCTGCCGCGAGGTCTGGGCCGTCACCGGCGGCAACCCCTACGAGACCGTGGAACTCCTCGCCAAGGTCCAGGACAGCGAACTCGAACCCGTCGAGGCCCGGGCCGGTGAACTGCGCGCCCTCAACCGGTCGGCCAGGGGCGGCGGACTCGTCACCCGCCTCGAAGGCCTCGGCGTCGACGCCACCCGGTTCGCCTGGGCCGCCGCCATCCTCGGCACCGGCATCTCCGTCGACCTCGTCGCCCAGCTCGCCAGCATGGCCGTGGACGACGCCGAGCGGTGCGCCGAACTCCTGCGCACCGCCCGTATCCTCACCGCGCCCGACCCGGCCGGCTCCCGGCCCCGCAGCGGTGACCTGGAGTTCGTCCACCCGCTGATCGCCACCGCCGTCTACAACTCCATCCCGCCCGCGATGTGCACCGCCATGCACGGCATCGCCGCCCAGATCGTCCTGGACGACGGCCGCGGCATCGCCGAGGCCTCCCGCCACCTGCTGAAGGTGCACCCGGACGACGACGAGGAACTCGTCGAACAGCTGCGGGACGCGGCCAAGGAACACCTCGCCGTCGGCGCCCCGGACGCGGCCCGCCGCTGTCTCGAACGCGCCCTGCGCGAACCGCCCCTCCCCGACGTCCACGCCCGCGTGCTCTACGAGCTGGGCTGCGCGACCCTGCTCACCAACCCCGCCGTCACCATCGGCCATCTGCAGAGCGCTCTCGGCATGCCCGGCCTCTCCGGTCCCGAACGCGTGGACGCCGTCTTCCGGCTCTCCCAGGCCCTCCTCCACAACGACCAGCTGGAGGAAGCCGTCCGCACGGTCGAGGCGGAGGCCGCCCGGCACGAGGAAGGACCCGCCAGGCTCCGGCTCCAGGCCGTCCAGTTCATGTGGGAGGGCATCGCCGGCGAGGCCGTCTCCGCACGCCGCTCCGAACGGCTCGCCGACCTGGCCGCCACCTGCACCGGCCGCGACAACTCCGAGCGCGCCCTGCTGATGCTGCGCGGCTTCGACCTGCTGATACAGGGCGAGAGCGCCGAGGAGGTCGTCGAGCTGTGCGACCGCGCCCTCGTCAACGGCCGGCTCGCGCCCGGTCTCGGCTGGACCGACACCGAGTGGGGCATCGAGCTCCTGCTGATGCTCGCCAACTCCTACGTCTACACCGACCGGCTCGACCGCGCGGAGAGCCTGTACAACGAAGCCCTGCGCGCCTACGAGTCCTCCGGCTGGAGCGGCGGCCACCTCGCCCTCGCCCATGCCTACGTCGGGCTCGGCCACCGCAGGCGCGGCCGGCTGCGGGACGCGGAGATCTCGCTGCGGGAGTCCCTGCGGATCGCCGAGCGGGTCGGCCGCCGGCTGCCCCTGTACTGGACCGCCACCTGCAACCTCGTCGACACGCTGCTCGCCCGCGGCCACGTCCAGCAGGCCTGGGAGACCGCCGAACAGTACGGCTTCGCGCCGCCGTACCCCTCCACGATCGTCATGCCGGACCCGCGGTCGGTGCGCGGCCGGCTGCTGCTCGCCGTCGGGCGCACGGAGGAGGCCGTGAACGAACTGGAGGCGGCGGAGAAGGCATCCGCCGCGCGCGGCCACTTCAACCCCGTGGTCGTGCCCTGGGCGCTCGACCTCGCCCGGGCCCTCGCGAACGAGGACCCGGCGCGGGCGGCGCACCTCGCGAGTGACGCGCGGCGGCAGGCCGAGCGATTCGGCACGGACACGGCGATCGGCGAGGCGCTGCGGTGCGCCGCCGCGCTGGAGACCGGGCAGCGGCAGGTGCGGCTGGCCTCGCAGGCCGTTGCCTATCTGGAGGCGTCGCCGTGCCAGTACGAGCATGCGGCGGCTCGGGTGGAGTACGGGATCGCCGCGCGGTCGGTGGCGGAGTTGAACCGGGGGCTGGCGCTGGCCCGGTCGTGTGGAGCCGATGGGTTGGTTGCGCAGGCTCGGGAGGTGCTGGATACGGGAAGGGGGCTGCGGTGACAGGTGCGTTGCGGGGTGCGGGTGTGGGGGCTGATCGCGCAGTTCCTCCCCCAGCCTTCGGCCGGGGGTACCCCCAGCGCCCCTTAGCGGCGCGCTACAGCGCGAGGAGTTGATCAGTCACCGCTGACAGGCGTTTCTGTACCTCTCGGCTGTATGTCGCCTCGTGTGCCCGCGCCCTGTTCGTGCCGTCGAAGTAGCCGCCCGTTCCCAAGTCCTGGGTGGCCAGGGCCAGGACGCCCGGGGCGCCGTCGGCCACCGTGCTCCAGGGCGCCACACCGCCCTCCCGCACCATCGCGGTGTCCATGAAGGTCGCCGGGTGCAGGACGTTCACCGAGACGCCCGTGTCCGCCAACTCCTCCGCCAGCGCGAAGGTGTGGGCCGCCAGCGCGAACTTGGCCCGGCAGTAGGCGGCGAAGCCCTGGTAGCCGCGGGTGAATTCGGGGTCGTCGAAGTCGAGGGGCTCCTGGCCCGCCGAGCCGACGTTCACGATGCGGGCGGGGGTGTGCGTGCGCAGCACCGGGAGCAGAGCGTGCGTCAGGGCGACCGGGGCCAGATAGTTGACGGCGAGACGCAGTTCGTGGCCGTCGGCACTCAGCTCGCGGCCCGAGCCGGGCGTACCGGCGCCGACACCCGCGTTGTTGACCAGGACGTCCAGGTCGGGATGTGCCTCGGCGACCCGCGCGCCCAGTTCGCGGACCTGCGCCAGCGAGGCCAGGTCCGCGACGAACGCCTCGGCTTCACCCTCGGTGCGCAGTTCCCCGACCAGTCGCTCGGTACGGCCGGGGTCGCGGCCGTGCGCCAGGACGACATGGCCCGCGCGGACCAGTTCGAACGCGACGTACCGGCCGAGCCCGGAGGTGGCACCTGTGATCAGGATGGTCGACATGCCCCCACCGTAGGCACAGGGCCCCCTCCTGTGCCTGTCCCCGGCAGGGTCACCCTTCCTCTTCCGCCAGCACCCGCTGGGCCGTCGCGAACGCCGAGTTCGCCGCCGGGACCCCGCAGTACACGGCGGTCTGCAGCAGCACCGCGCCGATCTCCTCCGGCGTCAGCCCGTTGCGCCGGGCCGCCCGCACGTGCATGGCCAGCTCGTCGTAGTGGCCGTGGGCGACCAGCGCGGTGAGCGTGATCATGCTGCGTTCGCGGCGGGAGAGCGTGGGGTCGGTCCAGATCTCGCCCCACGCGTAGCGCGAGATGAAGTCCTGGAAGCGGGCCGTGAAGGGGGTCTGCCGGGACTGGGCACCGTCCACGTGGGCGTCGCCCAGCACCTCGCGGCGCACCGCCATGCCGCGCCTGGCGCCCCCGTCGAGGTGGGAGCGGAGCGCGGTCAGGACGGCCTCGGGGCACTGTGCGGGCGCCAGATGGGCGGCGCCCGGCAGCTCGACCAGCGTGGCCGCGGCGACCGCGTCCGCGATCTCCCGCAGGTGCGGCGGCGGGGTCGCGGTGTCCTGACGGCCGGCGATCAGCAGGGTGCGCACGGCGATCTCGCCGAGCCGGTCCCGCAGGTCGAAGGCGGCCAGCGCGTCGCAGCAGGCGGCGTACGCCTCCGGGTCGGCCGCCCGCTGGTCCTCG
Source organism: Streptomyces sp. NPDC104761 (assembly GCF_055583445.1). NCBI lineage: Bacteria > Bacillati > Actinomycetota > Actinomycetes > Kitasatosporales > Streptomycetaceae > Streptomyces > Streptomyces sp. NPDC104761. The sequence continues at coordinate 157,113 of NZ_JBVJNZ010000013.1, forward strand.
ACCAGCCGGGGCACCGTGAAGCCGGGGGTGAACCAGCGGCCGGGGGCGTTCTCCGCCAGCCACTCCACGCCCTGCCGGCGCACCCGCTCGGCCCGCTCCTCCCAGGCCCTGGAGCCGCCGAAGTGGGCCGAGGAGCAGATCGCCGCGAGGCTCTCCACCCGGTCCGGGTGGTGGACGGCCAGGTGCAGCCCCACGGCACCGCCCAGCGACACCCCCGCGTACGCGAACCGCCCGATGCCGAGCGAGTCGGCGAGCGTGAGCACCAGCTCGGCGAGGTCGCCCACGGTCGCCCCCGCCTTGATCAGGCCGGGTGCCGAACCGCCGTGCCCCGGCAGGTCCCAGCGCACCACCCGGTGCGCGCCGGACAGTTCGGGCGCCACGGCGTCCCACAGGGCGTACGAGGTGCCGAGCGACGGCCCCAGGAGCAGCGGAGGAGCCGAAGCGGGGCCCTCGACACGGTGGTTGAGGAGGTTCTCGGTCAACGTCGCTCCAGAGCACGGTCGGTGAGCACACCGGCGGAGCCGGTGTAGCGGGCGGGATCGGTCAGGCTGTCGAGATCGACGTCCTTCAGGCCGGGTTCTCCGGCGAGGAGTTCACGCAGCGTCCGGTGCTCGGTGTGGGTGCGGCGGGCCAGCTCGGTGAGCAGCTCCTTGGCGCGGGCCCGGCCGAGCACGGGGGCCAGCTCGGCGGAGAGCCGCTCCGAGACGATCAGCCCACCTGTGCGGCCGAGGTTCCGGCGCATCGCCTCCGGGTGCACCCGCAGCCCCTCCGCCAGCTCCGCCGCGTCCCGCGCCGCACCCCCCACGGTCCGCAGCAGATCCCGCACCGGCTCCCACTCGGCGTGCCAGGCACCGGCCGGCCGCTCGTCCTCCGCGGCCATCGAGCCGTACAGGACGGCCGAGAGCTGCGGGGCCCGCCGCGCGGCCGCCGCGACCAGCGTGGCGCGCACCGGGTTGGCCTTGTGCGGCAACGCCGAGGAACCGCCCCCGCTGCCCTCGGAGACCTCGCCGATCTCGGTACGGGACAGGACCAGCACGTCCGCAGAGATCTTCCCCAGCGCCCCGGCCGTGAAGGCGAGGCACCCGGCGAGGTCCGCGACCGGTGCGCGCAGGGTGTGCCACGGCAACAGGGGTGCGGCCAGGCCCAGTTCACGGGCGTACGCCGCGGGCAGCTCCTCGGCGTGCGCCGCGCCGTACGCCCCGAAGGCGGCCAGCGTGCCTGCCGCGCCGCCCAGCTGGGCGGGCAGCGAGTCCCGGACCGGGACCACGCGGTCCCGGGCGTCGAGAACCAGCGAACGCCAGCCGGCCGCCTTCAGCCCGAACGTCGTCGGTACGGCGTGCTGGGTGAGCGTCCGGCCCGGCATCGGCGTGTCGCGGTGTTCGGCGGCCAGCCGGGCCAGGGCCTGTGCGGTGCGGTCCAGGTCGGCGAGCACGAGGTCCAGGGTGCGGGCGGCGACCAGCATGGCCGCGGTGTCCATGATGTCCTGGCTGGTCGCTCCGCGGTGCACGTACGGCCCGTACTCGGCGCCCACCGCCTTCGTCAGGTCGGCGACCAGGGGGATCACCGGGTTGCCGCCGGCGCGGGCACGCTCGGCCAGGGCACCGACGTCGAAACGGCCGGGGTCGGCCGCCTCGGTCACCGCCGTCGCGGCCCCGTCCGGGACGAGGCCCAGAGCGGCCTGGGCGCGGGCGAGGGCCGCCTCCGCGTCGAGCAGCGCCCGCAGGCAGGCGCCGTCGCTCGTCGCGGCCGCGGCGGCCGAACCGGACCACCCGGGACCGAGCAGCCCTGCGTCACCGCCGTGATCCACCGAACTCACTGGAACTCCAGGAAGACCGTCTCGCCCTCGCCCTGAAGGCGGATGTCGAAACGGTAGGTCCCCCGGCCCTCGTCGGCGGCGATCAGCGTGTCGCGTCGCTCGCCCACCCGGGTGAGCAGCGGGTCGGCGGCGAGCGCCGCGTCGTCGCCCGGCAGGTAGATCCGGGTGAACAGGTGCACCAGCAGCCCGCGCGCGAACACGCACACGCTGAGGTAGGGCGCGCTGCCGCCGCGGGCGCCGGGCCGCAGCGTCCGCGCGTACCAGTGGCCGTCGGTGTCCGTCTGGATCCGGCCCCAGCCGGTGAACTCCACGCCGTTGCGGCCGAGGTAGTCACCGGTCGCCGGGTCGCGGCGGATCGACCCGTCGGTCGTGGACACGTTCCCGTCCGGGTCGGCGCCCCACAGCTCGATGAGCGCGTCGGGCAGCGGGGTGCCCTCCCCGTCGTAGACGTACCCGTGGACCGTGACCGTGTCCGGGTGCCCCAGCGGTGCGATGTCCTCACCGCCGCGGAACGGCAGCGCGTAGCCGTAGAACGGGCCGACCGTGTGCGACGGGGTGGGCAGCACGTTCCCCTGGCTGCTCGTGTCGATCTTCGTCATGGCAGGTCAGCGTCCTTCTTCGATCCAGGTGGCGTGCGGGCCGTCCAGCACGATGTCCCAGTGGTAGCCCATCGAGAACTCCGGCACGGACAGGCTGTGGTCGTAGGTCGCGACCAGGCGCCGGCGCGCCGAGTCGTCGGTCACCGACTGGATGATCGGGTCGTACGGGAACAGCGGGTCGCTCGGGAAGTACATCTGCGTCACCAGCCGCTGCGTGAACGCCGTGCCGAACATCGAGAAGTGGATGTGGGCCGGGCGCCACGCGTTGAGGTGGTTGCGCCAGGGGTAGGGGCCCGGCTGGATCGTGGTGAAGCGGTAGCCGCCGTCGGCGTCGGTGATCGTACGGCCGACCCCCGTGAAGTTCGGGTCCAGCGGGGCGTCGTGCTGCTCGCGCTGGTGCGCGTAGCGGCCGGCCGAGTTGGCCTGCCAGATCTCGATCAGCTGCCCCCGCACCGGCCGGCCGTCCCGGTCCAGGAGCCGCCCGGAGACGGTGATCCGCTCGCCGACGGGCTCCCCGCTGTGCTGCCGGGTCAGGTCGTTGTCTATCCCGGTGATGTCCCGCTCCCCGAACGCGGGGGAGTGCAGCTCCACCAGCTCCGGGTCCTGGGCCGTGTCGATCGCGACCAGCGGCTGCTTCGGATGCCGCAGGACGGAGGACCGGTAGGGGGCGTAGTCCCGGCGGGGGTGATGCTCGACGGGGGCGCCTTCGGCGACACCCTTCTCGTATGCGGCGTGTTCGGCGGCGATCTCGAGATCGATGTCGGCCTGGGTGAGTGTCATGAAAGTCCTAGGTGCGGGCGCCCCCTCAGGGGCGCGGGGGCTCTGTTGGTATGCGGTTCCGCCGCGTGGGCGCGACCAGCCACGACGCGCCCGCAGGTGCTCTACGGCCTATCGTTCGAGAACGAGCGCGAGCCCTTGCCCGACGCCGATGCAGAGGGTCGCGACGCCGGTGCCGGAGCCGCGCCGCGCGAGCTGGTGCGCGACGGTGCCGGCGAGGCGGGCACCGGAGGCGCCGAGCGGGTGGCCGAGCGCGGTCGCGCCGCCCTGCGGGTTGAGGATCGCCGGATCGAACTCGGGCCACTCGGCGACACACCCGAGGACCTGCGCCGCGAACGCCTCGTTGAGTTCGAGGACGTCGAGGTCGGCGAGGGTCTTGCCGGCCTTGGCCAGGGCCCGGTTGACGGCTTCGACGGGGGCGAGGCCGAAGTAGTCCGGGTCGATCCCGGACACACCGGTCGAGCTGACCCGGGCCAGCGGTTCGCGCCCGAGCGTCTTCAGCCCCTCCTCGTCGGTCAGCAGCAGGGCGGCGGCTCCGTCGTTGAGCGGCGAGGAGTTGCCGGCCGTCACCGTGCCGCCCTCGGTACGGAACGCCGGCCTCAGTTTCGCCATCGCGGCGAGGGAGGCGTCGGGCCGTACGCACTCGTCGGCGGCGAAGGGAACCGGGTCGCCCTTGCGCTGCGGGACGGGCACGGGCGTCAGCTCGGCGTCGAACAGGCCCTGTTCCTGTGCGGCGGTGGCCTTCTGGTGGGAGGCGAGGGCGAACTCGTCCTGCTGCTCGCGGCTGATCCTGTGCTTGTCGGCGATGCGCTCGGCCGACTCGCCCAGCGGGATGGTCCACTGCGGGGGCATCTTCGGGTTGACCATGCGCCAGCCGAGGGTGGTCGAGTAGAGCTCGGCGTGTCCGGCGGGGAAGGGACGGTCGTTCTTGGGCAGCACGTACGGCGCCCGGGTCATCGACTCGACGCCGCCGGCCACGGCGACGGAGGCGTCGCCCACCGCGATGGCGCGGGCGGCCTGGATCACGGCTTCGAGGCCGGAGGCGCACAGCCGGTTGACGGTGACGCCCGGCACGGACGTGGGCAGCCCGGCGAGGAGGGCGGCCATCCGGCCGACGTTGCGGTTCTCCTCGCCCGCGCCGTTGGCGTTGCCGAAGTAGACGTCCTCGATCCGGGCCGGGTCCAGTGCGGGGGTGCGGGCGAGGAGTTCACGGATGGCGTGGGCGGCCAGGTCGTCCGGGCGCACGCCGGCGAGCCCGCCGTTGTAGCGGCCGATCGGTGTCCGGACCGCGTCGACGATGTACACCGTGTTCACAGCAGTCCCTCCGGGACAGTGAGTTTCGCGTCGGTCTTGGCGGTGATCTCCTCGGCGCCGACGCCGGGTGCGGTCTCGACGAGGACGAGCCCCTCGTCGGTGACGTCGAGGACACCGAGGTCGGTGATGATCCGGTCCACGCACGCCTTCCCGGTCAGCGGCAGCGTGCACTCGGTGAGGATCTTCGGCGAGCCGTCCTTGGCGGTGTGGGTCATGACGACGATCACCCTGCGGGCCCCGTGGACCAGGTCCATGGCCCCGCCGATCCCGGTGACCAGCTTTCCCGGAACCGCCCAGTTCGCCAGGTCGCCCCTCTGCGACACCTGCATGGCACCGAGCACGGCGACGTCGATGTGCCCGCCGCGGATCATCGAGAACGACAGCGCCGAGTCGAAGAAGGACGCGCCCGGCAGGACCGTGACGGTCTCCTTCCCGGCGTTGATCAGATCCGGGTCGACCTGGTCCTCGGTGGGGTAGGGGCCGGTGCCCAGGATGCCGTTCTCCGACTCCAGGACCACCTCCACCCCCTCGGGCAGGTGGTTCGGGATCAGCGTCGGCAGCCCGATTCCGAGGTTGACGTACTGCCCGTCCTCCAGCTCGCGCGCCGCCCGCGCGGCCATCTCCTGGCGCGTCCAGGCCATCAGCTGCTCACCGTCCGCTGCTCGATCTTCTTGTCCGCCGCCTGCTCCGGGGTCAGGGCCACCACCCGCTGCACGAAGATCCCCGGCAGGTGCACCGCGTCCGGATCGATCTCCCCGGGCTCGACGAGTTCCTCGACCTCGGCGACCGTGACCTTCCCGGCCATCGCCGCGAGCGGGTTGAAGTTGCGGGCGGACTTGCTGAAGACGAGGTTCCCGTGCCGGTCGCCCCTGGCCGCCCGCACCAGCGCGAAGTCGGTACGGATACCGTGCTCCAGCACGTACTCGGTGCCGTCGAACTCCCGCACCTCCTTCGCCGGCGACGCCAGCGCCACCGAGCCCGTGCCGTCGTAACGCCAGGGCAGCCCGCCCTCCGCGACCTGCGTGCCCACCCCCGCCGGCGTGTAGAACGCGGGAATCCCCGCACCGCCCGCCCGCAGCCGCTCCGCCAGCGTGCCCTGCGGGATCAGCTCCACCTCCAGCTCACCCGCCAGATACTGCCGCGCGAACTCCTTGTTCGCCCCGATGTACGACCCCGTCACCCGCGCGATCCGCCCGGCCGCCAGCAGCACCGCCAGACCCGACTCCATCGCCCCGCAGTTGTTCGACACCACCGACAGGCCACCCACACCCCGCTCGTACAACGCCCCGATCAGCACGTTCGGCACACCGCTCAGCCCGAACCCGCCCACCGCCAAGGACGCGCCCTCGGGCACATCGGCCACCGCCTCCGCGGCCGTGGCGACCACCTTGTCCATCCGTGAAGCCTCATCTCTCAGCGAATTAATCAGGGCACTGAGTATTTCAGCGAGATGTCTGCCACGCTGCCACTGGCATCGGCACCAGTCAAGACCTGGCCCGGTGGCAGTCGGGTGTACAGACAGGGCGTGTGGCTGCGGGTATCGTTCAGTGCACCTACGAATTCGGACCACGGGGAGCGCACATGGCCGCGGTGGACCTCACCACCCACCCCGGGCACCTGGCCCGGCGGCTCCAGCAGGCCCACTACCTGCTGTGGAACACGATGGTCTCCGAGGAGATCACCTCGCCGCAGTTCGCCGTGCTGAACGCGCTCGTCGCCGAGCCGGGACTGGACCAGCGGACCGTGGGGGAGCGGGTGGGCCTGGACCGGTCGACCGTCGCCGAGGTCATCAGCCGACTGGGCCGGCGCGCGCTCCTCGACAAGGTGCGCGACCCGCAGGACGGCCGCCGCTTCCTGCTGCGCCTCACCGACGAGGGGGCGCGGGTCCACCGCAAGCTGAGCGTGCGCACCGCCCGGATGAACCAGGTCTTCCTGGCCCCGCTCTCGGCCGCGGAGCAGACCCAGTTCTTCGACCTGATCCAGCGGGTCTCCGATGCGGCGGAAGGCCTGCGCAACCCCACGGAGCCACTCGCCTCCCGGGCGTGAGCGGCGCCCGTGCGGCGGAGCCTCAGGACTTCGCGAACACCACCCACACCTGACCGTCGGCGAAGTTCACCGGGCTGCCGTCCGCGTTCGTGTACGTCGTTCCGCCGGTGGCCGCCGGGCGCGACCAGGTGGCTTCGAACGACCGCCCGTCCCGCAGCACCTCCGCCTTCCCCGAACCCACCGTCTCGGTGAACGGTGTGTTGTTGCCGAGGACGTCGTGGTACTCCGACGGCCGGACCCGCACGTGCTGCACCACGACCGTCGCCGCTGCCAGCCGGTTGCCCGCCGTCGTCGTCGCCGGCGTGCCGTCCATCGACACCAGCCAGCGGTTCCGGCCGCCGGACCAGGTGAACGTGAAGCGGGCCGCCGGGTACCGCACGGTGCGTGACGCGGTGACCGTGCCGCCGGCCGGGGCCGGACCGTAGCGGAAGCCGGTGGTGAGCGCCGCCCTGCCGGGCGCCCCGTCCGGCAGGAGCTTCGCCGGCCGCAGGTACAGGTTGTGCGGGGCCGGCCGGCCGCTGCCCCGGTGGTAGGCGCCGGACGCCTCCGCGGGCGACTCCGGCCGCAACGGCGCCCGGTCGATGAGGGGGAGCAGTTTCTTCTGGGCGCCGGAGAAGGCGAGCGTCGGCCGGGTGAACTGGCGCAGCAGCTCCAGGTCGGACTCGCGGGCGCTGCGGACCGGGCCGACGACCTCGGGGAGCTTGGTGGCGTACACCGCCATCAGCCGGCTGAGGCCGCCCTCCACCTGCTCCGCGTACACCACGTCCGCCGAGTCCAGCCCGGTCTGCGGTCGGGCCGCGGCCACGTTGTCGATCTTCACGGCGAGGACGGATCCGGTGGCAGGCTGTCCGCTCGGTGCCGGGGTGCCCTCGGTCGGCGTCGGGGTGCCCTGTGGCGCGCGGCCGTCGTCCGTCGTGCCGTGCCGGGTGCAGCCCGCCGTGAGGGAGGCCGTCGCCGCGACCGCCGCCAGTGCCGCCGTCAGCACGGTCCGGCGTGTCGGCGCCTCGTGTCGTCGCGTGTCCACCACTGTCCCCCCGCTCGTCCCACCCCGTTCGCGCTCTTGACTGATTGTGTGCTCAACAGGTCAGCGGGGGCCATACCTGGTCGAAACAGAGCGGTGGCGGTCAGGACCCCAGGATCTCCGAAAGGTCGTAGCGCACCGGCTCCTCCAGCTGGGCGTAGGTGCAGCTCTCCGGCGTGCGGTCCGGGCGCCAGCGGCGGAACCGGGCCGTGTGCCGGAAACGGGCCCCGTTCTCCATGTGGTCGTACGCCACCTCGGCCACCCGCTCCGGGCGCACCGGCACCCAGGACAGGTCCTTCTTGCCCGACCAGCGGCTCGGCGCGCCCGGCAGCCGGGCCGACTCGTGCGCCGCCTCCTCCGCCCAGGCCGCCCACGGGTGCCCGGAGACGTCGGCCATGCGCAGCGGCTCCAGCTCCTCGACCAGCTCGGCCCGCCGCTTCATCGAGAACGCGGCCGACACACCCACGTGCTGGAGGGCGCCCCGGTCGTCGTACAGGCCCAGCAGCAGCGAGCCCACCACGGGCCCGCTCTTGTGGAAGCGGTATCCGGCCACCACGACGTCGGCCGTCCGCTCGTGCTTGACCTTGAACATGGCACGCTCGTCCTGGCGGTAGCGCAGGGTGAGCGGCTTGGCGATGACCCCGTCGAGGCCGGCCCCCTCGAACTGCTCGAACCACTGCCGGGCCACCTCGACATCGGTGGTGGCCGGCGCCAGGTGCACCGGCGGGGTCACGCCCGTCAGGGCCCTGGTGAGCAGGGCGCGGCGGTCGGTCAGCGGGACGTCGAGGAGGGACTCGTCGTCCAGCGCCAGCAGGTCGAAGGCGACGAAGGAGGCGGGCGTCCGCTCCGCCAGCGTGCGCACCCTGGAGTCCGCCGGGTGGATCCGCTCGGTCAGCGCGTCGAAGTCGAGCCGGCCCTCCCGGGCGATCACGATCTCGCCGTCCAGCACGCACCGCTCGGGCACCCGCTCCGGCAGGGCCGCCACCAGCTCGGGGAAGTACCGGGTCAGCGGCTTCCCGGTACGACTGCCCAGCTCCACCTCGGCGCCGTCCCGGAACACGATCGCGCGGAAGCCGTCCCACTTCGCCTCGTACTGCATGTCCGGCGGGATCGTCGCCACCGACTTGGCGAGCATCGGCTTCACGGGCGGCATCACCGGCAGATCCATGCCACGACTGTACGAGCGCTCCCGTTCGTCCGCTCGTCGCGCGGCAGCTTCGGTACGGACCTGGGGACCGTGTCGAACCGATATGCGCGGTGGGGGTGGTGCGCCTACCGTGGCCGCATGGGCGATGCGGTGCAACTGGAGGTGGCCGGCCGGACCGTACGGCTGTCCAGTCCGGACAAGGTGTTCTTCCCGGAGCGCGGTTTCACCAAGCTGGACGTCGCCCGCTACTACGCGGCCGTGGCCCCCGGCATCCTGCGCGCCCTGCGCGACCGCCCCACCACCCTCCAGCGTTACCCGGACGGCGTCGAGGGCGAGTGGTTCTACCAGAAGCGCGCCCCCAAGGGCATGCCCGACTGGATCCCCACCACCCACATCACCTTCCCCAGCGGCCGTACCGCCGACGAGATGTGCCCCACCGAGGAGGCGGCCGTGGTGTGGGCCGCGCAGTACGGCACGCTCACCTTCCACCCCTGGCCGGTACGGCGCGGCGACGTCGACCGTCCCGACGAACTCCGCATCGACCTCGACCCGCAGCCCGGCACCGACTTCGCCGACGCGGTCCGTGCCGCCCACGAACTGCGGGCCGTCCTCGACGAGTTCGGCGGACTGCGGGGCTGGCCCAAGACCTCAGGCGGCCGGGGGCTGCACGTCTTCGTGCCCATCGAACCCCGCTGGACCTTCACCCAGGTCCGGCGCGCCGCCATCGCCGTGGGCCGCGAACTGGAACGCCGGATGCCGGACCGGGTGACCATCAGGTGGTGGAAGGAGGAGCGCGGCGAGCGCATCTTCGTCGACTACAACCAGACCGCCCGCGACCGCACCATCGCCTCCGCCTACTCGCTGCGGCCCCGCCCGAACGCCCCCGTCTCGGCGCCGCTGCGCTGGGAGGAGGTCGACGACGTGCAGCCCGCGGACTTCGACCTGGTCACGATGCCCGCCCGGTTCGCCGAACTCGGCGACGTGCACGCCGACATGGACGACCACGCCTACTCCCTCGACGCCCTCCTGGAACTCGCCCGCCGCGACGAGGACGAGCACGGCCTCGGCGACCTGCCCTATCCGCCGGAGTACCCGAAGATGCCGGGCGAGCCCAAGCGCGTCCAGCCGAGCCGGGCACGGCCCGAACAGCCTTCCTGACGACGGGAGCCGGCAACGTCCCGGCCCCGGCCGGCGGACGCGGCACCCGGTGCGGGCGCTGCGGCCGCCTCCCCGGCGCCCGGGACTATGCTGATCGCCAGCCGCCGAGGAGGAGGGCCGAGGTGTCCGAGGCAGTGTCGCGCCCCACACTGGAGGCCGTGGCCGCGCGGGCCGGGGTGTCCCGGGCCACCGTGTCACGGGTCGTCAACGGCGGGGACGGCGTGCGCGAGCCGCTCGTCGAACGGGTGCGGCGGGCGGTCGAGGAACTCGGCTACGTGCCCAACCAGGCGGCCCGCAGCCTCGTCACCAGACGGCACGACGCCGTCGCCGTCGTCATCGCCGAGCCGGAGACCCGGGTCTTCACCGACCCCTTCTTCGCCCTTCAGCTGCGCGGCATCAGCAAGGAACTGACCGCCCACGACAACCAGCTCGTCCTCCTGCTCACCGAGGGACGCGACGACCACGCCCGGGTGGCCCGCTATCTCGCCGGCGGCCACGTCGACGGCGCGCTGGTCTTCTCGCTCCACCTCGACGACCCGCTGCCCGGCCTGATCGAGGGCGCCGGCGTCCCCACCGTGTTCGGCGGGCGGCCCGGCTGGAGCGACGGCACGGACAGCGCCGCGTACGTCGACTGCGACAACCGGGGCGGCGCCGAGGAGGCGGTGCGTCATCTCGTCGGCCTGGGCCGGACCCGGATCGCGCACATCACCGGCCCGCTGGACCAGACGTCGGCGGCCGACCGGCTGCAGGGATACCGGGACGTGATGGGGGAGACCGATCCCCGGCTGGTCGTCGCCAGCGACTTCACCCCCACCGGCGGCGAGCGGGCCATGGGCGAACTCCTCGACCGCTGCCCGGACGTGGACGCCGTGTTCGCCGCCAACGACCTCACCGCGCTCGGTGCCCTGCGCGTCCTGCGCGAGCGCGGCCGCCGGGTGCCCGAGGACGTCGCCGTGATCGGCTTCGACGACGTGCTGCCCGTCGCCGAACAGACCGATCCGCCACTGACGACGGTCCGTCAGGACATCGAGGAGATGGGCCGGTTGATGGCCCGCCTGCTGCTGTCCACCCTGACCCGCGGCGGACCGGCGACCGGCGCGCCGTCCAGCATCGTCCTGCCCACGACGCTGGTACGGCGCGCGACCGCGTGACGGGCCCCGGCTCCGGCCTCAGGACTGCTGCGGTTCGCTCCTGATCACCGCGAAGCGGGCGCCGTACGGGTCGGCCAGCTTCGCCATCCGGCCCACCCCCTCCAGCGTGGTCGCCGGCATGCGCACCCGGCCGCCCGTCTGCTGGGCCTTCTCCACCACCGCGTCCGGGTCCTCGACCTCGAAGTACGGCAGCCAGTACGCGCCGGCCTGCGCCTCGGCCGGGTCCTCGGCCAGCGGCACCATTCCGCCGAACATCGACGCGTCGTCGCCGCCCGCCGGGTTGACACAGGTGTAGGTGCCGCCGGGGAAGGGCACGCCGGAGGTCTCCAGACCGAGCACCTTGTGGTAGTAGGCAGCGGCGGCCGCGATGTCCGGGGTGTACAGCTCGACCCAGCACAGCGACCCCGGCTCCCCGGCCACGTCGACGCCCTTGGTCGACGCCGGCTGCCAGATGCCGAAGGGCACCCCCGCCTGGTCGGTGAGGACCGCCAGGTGGCCCTGGCCCAGCACGTCCATCGGCTGCGCGAGGACACCGCCGTGCGCCTGCTCGGCCGCCTTCGCGGTGGCCTGCGCGTCCTCGCTCTGGAAGTACACCGTCCAGGACGGCGGGCCCTGCTCCGGGCCGGTCTGCATACCGCCGGCCACGGTCCGGCCGTCCAGCTGGAAGAAACCGTAACCGCCGGCGTCGGGGCCCGCCGACCGGAACTGCCAGCCGAAGAGACCGTTGTAGAAGGAGACGGCGCCGTCGATCTCGGGCGTGCCGAGGTCGATCCAGTTGGGAGCACCGTTGACGAATCGGGTGGTGAGCATCGTCGCCCTCCTCGGAAGGGTCCTGTTCTCTGCTGCGCCGAGTCTTCCACCGCCCACTGACAATCGCTGCCCGCCCACGCCCACCACGGCCCGGTTACCGAGGGTCACCCGACGCAATCGCCGAGTTTCGGATCCGTTCCGCGCGCCGCCGTGCGCGGGCGTGGCGCGCGGGAGCATGATCGAGGCTGAAGTGCTCTGTCGCCGGGGCGTTGAGCAGGCGTTGATCGAACGTTTTTCGCCGCCCGGCACGATCCTGGCCATGCACTTCGACACCGTCACCCCGCCCCGCACGCCCGTCCCGGCCTGGCAGGCGCAGGCGTTGTGCGCGCAGACCGGGGCGGACTTCTTCTTTCCCGAGCCCGGCAGCTCGGTACGCGAGGCCAAGCGCATCTGCGGCATGTGCGAGATGCGTGCGGCCTGCCTGGAGTACGCCCTCGACAACGACGAACGCTTCGGCGTCTGGGGCGGCCTGTCCGAGAAGGAACGCCTGGATCTGCGCCGCGCCTCCCGCTGAACCTGCCCGCCGGGACAATGCGGTACGACCACAGGCCCGGTCCCGGATACCATCCGGGGACGCGGCCGGACGTAGCGCAGAGGCAGACGCACCGCCTTGCCCAGGCGAACACGCCGGTTCGAATCCGGTCGTCCGGGCCGCGTGACGAGGTCCTGTAGAGCAGAGGCAGACTCGCCGTCATGGCATGACGGATACGCCGGTTCGAATCCGGCCGGGACCACGCTACGGCGGACACGGGGCGGGGCGGATGGGCGAGGCGATCACCGAGGCGGAACTGGCCGCCTTCCACGAGGTCGTGGGGAAGCTGCGGGCGCTGCCCGCCGACGACCCGGTGCGGCTGCGGGCCGAGCAGGTCGCCGCCTCCTTCGCCCGCGACGGACGGCTGCGCCGCCGCAGGACGCGGGGCACCGAGACCTCGCAGGCCGACGCCGCCGTGATGGCCGCGACCGCGACCGGTGCCCTGGACCGCCGCGAGGACGCGCCGCTGGCCGTGCCCGGCACCGGCGGCGTCTTCCGCAAGCCGCGCACCTGCTACGTCTGCAAGTCGCCCTATCGACAGGTCGACACCTTCTACCACCGGCTCTGCCCCGACTGCGCCGTCGACAACACCGCGCGCCGTGCCCTGACCACGGACCTCGGTGGCCGCCGCGCGCTGCTCACCGGCGGCCGGGTGAAGATCGGCTTCCAGCTTGCCCTGATGATGCTCCGCGACGGCGCCGAGGTCCTGGTCACCTCCCGTTTCCCGCAGGACACCGTGCGCCGCTTCGAGGCCGCCCCCGGCAGCGCGAAGTGGCTGGACCGGCTCACCGTCCTCGCCGTCGACCTGCGCGACCCGCGCCAGGTGCTCGGCCTGTGCGAGGAGTTGCGGCAGGAGGGCGAGCCGCTCGACATCCTCGTCAACAACGCGGCTCAGACCGTGCGCAGACCGCCCGAGTCGTACGCCCTGCTGGCCGCCGGCGAGAGCGACGCACTGCCCCCGGGGGCCCGGCAGGCTCCCGGATTCACCCCGATGCGCGGACTGGCGGGCTCGGCCGCGGCCCTGCCCGTCGCCCTGCGCGAGGCCGACGAGGCCGGGCTGCTGCCCGACCCGTCACCCGAGAACTCCTGGTCGGCCCGGCTCGGCGCCCTCGACCCGGCCGAGGTCCTGGAGACCCAGCTCGTCAACGCCCTCGCCCCGGCCCTGCTGTGCGACCGGCTGCTGCCGCTGCTGCTGGCCTCGCCCCGGCCGCGCCGCTACGTGGTGAACGTGACCGCGGTCGAGGGCCGGTTCGCCGTCCGCAACAAGACGGCCGGCCATCCGCACACCAACATGGCCAAGGCCGCCCTCAACATGCTCACCCGCACCAGCGCCGCCGAACTCGCCGAGCGGGGCGTCCACATGTGCGCCGTCGACACCGGCTGGATCACCGACGAGAACCCGTCCCCCAAGAAGGCCCGGATCGCCGGCGCCGGCTTTCGCACGCCCCTGGACGTCGTCGACGGTGCGGCCCGCGTCTACGACCCGATCGTGCGCGGCGAGGCCGGGGACCCGGTGTCCGGGGTGTTCCTGAAGGACTACCGGGAGGCGCAGTGGTGAACGAGGACCCTGAGGACCGGCAGGAGACCTTCGCCGGTGTCCCGCACGTCGTGCCGCGCCCCGCCGCCGAACTCGCCCCGCTGCTCGACTGGCTGCGGGCCGGCCGCCCGGCGGGGGAGCGGCTGGACTTCACCGCCGGCACCGCGCTGCCGGACGGCCGCCTCGACCTGTGCAAGCAGGACGTCGGCCCGGCGGGCGCCGCCCTGCTCGCCGAGGCCCTCGGTGAAGGGCCCACTCCGGTACGGCACCTGCTGCTCGGCACGGACGCGCTCGGCGACGCGGGCGCCGAAGCCGTGGCCGGTTCCGGCGCCGAGGTGGAGACGCTCTACCTGGGCTGCAACGGCATCACGGCGGGCGGCGCCTGCCGGATCGCCGACCAGCTGCGGGCCTCGCCGCAGGTCGTCACCGGGGTGTGGCTCAAGCGCAACCCGCTGGGCGGCCAGGGCGGCCGGGCCGCCGCCGAACTGATCGCGTCCGCGCGCTCCTTGCGCACCCTCGACCTCGTCCAGACCGGACTCGACCCGGACGGGGCGGCGGAGCTCGCCGACGCGCTGCTCGCCGCGGCCGGCAGCGGACGCCGGATCGAGCGGCTCTTCGCCGGCGGCAACCCGCTGGGCGCGGCCGGGGCACGGGCCCTGGCCGCCGTTGTCGCCGACGGGGGGCTCGGCGAACTGTACGTGTCCGCCGCCAGGTTGGGGGACGCGGGCGCGCTGGAGCTGGCCGACGCCCTGGACCGGGCTCCGTACGGGCGGCTGACCCGGCTCGCGGTCGCCAGCAACGGCATCGGACCGGCGGCCGCCGCCCGCCTGGTGACGGCAGCGGCCGGCGCCGGGGTGACCCTGCTCGACCTGGGGCGGGTACGTGCGGCGGCCGTCCTCGCCGCGGGCGACAACCGCATCGACCTGGCCGCCGCCGACACGATCGGCCGGGCCCTGTCCGCCTCCGAACACCGCCTCGCCCACCTGGTGCTGACCCACACCGGGATGCGCAGCCGCGAGGCCCACCGGCTCCTCGACCACGCGGCCCTGGCCGGCACGGCCACGCGTTACCGCCTCGGCGCCGGCATCGCCGCGAGCGTCAAGCGCCGCCTGGCCGGCCTCAGCGCCGGCATCCCGGCACCCACGGTCCCGGCCGACGTGGCCGCCGTACGCAGCGTGCACCGGACCGCACCGCCGCAGGCCTGACCGTCAGCTCCCGCGCAGGTCCGTGAAGACCTCCGTCCAGTACCGCTGCTGCCGCTCCGACGCCCCCACCAGGTAGGTCGCCCGCAACTTGGCCGGCAGCAGGGCCACCAGGCGGCTCACCGCCGCCCGGTGCCTCTTGAGCTGGGACAGCTCCGCGTTGGCGAGGATCTGGTGCACCACGTCGCTGTCGTCACCGCCCTCGCCGGAGTGCGCGGCGGCCCTGCGCAGCCGGTCCTCCCAGGCGTCGACGTCCCGGGCCAGCTCGCGCAGGCCCGTCACCGGGCGGCCCTTGAAACGGTCGACGAGGGCCGTCAGCGGCACCGGCGCGTACTCGCCGTCGCCGAGGTAGACCGTGGCCATCTCCAGCGGCAGCCCCTTGCGGTGCAGTTTGACGAGGCGCTCCAGGGTCCGCTTGGTGATCCAGGCCCTTCCCTCGTCGTCGATGTCGTGCTTCCACCACTCCAGGACCGTCTCCGCGTCCCGGCCGTACCGGGCGAGCAGCCACTCGTTGGCCGGGATGTCCTCGGGCTCGACCAGGAGCGACGCCGTGAACCGGGTCGCCTGGGCGATGTTGTTCCGCGACACCAGCAGCTTGCGGCCCAGGTGGTACGGCGGGTTCTGCACGGCTATCTGGGCCCGCAGGTTCTCGATCCGCTGTCCCGCCAGCGACCACTCCTGGGTGACCTCCATCAGCTTGGCGAACGCGGCCCGGTCCTTGGGCCGGTTGTACTCGTCCCACACGATCGCCTTGGGCTCCGGCCCCGTGAAGGGCGCGGCGAGGAGGTTGTCGAGCGTGCCGTCCGGGGACGGAACCGGCGCGCACAGGTCCTCGACGTTCGTCACCGGCAGCGAGAAGTACAGGGCGTCGCGGCCGAGCCCGTCGCGCACGGTCTCCAGGACCAGCTCCGTCTTGCCGCAGCCCGGCGGCCCCTGCAGCAGCACCGTCCAGCGGTTGCGCAGCGCCGCCCGCACCACCTGCCGCACCGGGTCCGCGACCGTCGCGGGGTTGGCGACGCCCACGCTCGCAGCGATCCGGTCCAGGATCTCGGCGGTGCGGTCCTGCCCCGGCCGTCCGTCCGGGCCCGGCTCGGCCAGCCGCAGCCGCTCGCCGCCGACCAGTGGCAGACCCCAGCGCAACGGGAAGCCCTCGCGCGCGTTGGCCAGTACGTGGTCGAGGGTGCGCGGGGAGAGCAGCTCGCGCAGGGCGGGGGAGAGGGACGCCCACAGGGAGAAGACCGGACGCAGGTCCCAGGGGCGGTACTTGGCCGCGAGATGGCGGCGCCACGACGTGTCGTTCGCGGTGATCCGGATCGTCACCATGCGGTCCAGCAGCGCCAGGTCGCCGCGGCGTGCCGAGGTCTCCGTCAGCGACTCGTTGTCGGTGAGGAACACGCCCACGCAGCCCAGGGCGCGCAGGTCGTGCTCGCCGAGCGTCCAGTTGCAGGCGACCTGCATGAGCTGCGACTGGATCGTGTCGCCCGCCTGCAGCGAGTCGTCGATGAGCAGCACGAACGGCCGGCCCGGCCGGAGCCGTCCCATCACCAGCTGGCGCAGCACCAGCTCTCCCGTGCGCGGGTCCCGGACCGGCGCGTTGACCAGCAGGTCGTCCGGGGTCAGGTTCGCCGCCGGCACGTACACCAGCGAGGTGTCCGGGTACGCGCGGGCTAGGTGCGAGAAGAACGTCGCCGTCTTTCCGATGCCGTGCTCGCCGAAGACCTGACCCGTCTGCCGCAGGTCGATCATCGCGTCGATGAAGGACTCCAGACGGGACGATGCCGGCCGCTGCGGCTGCTGTGTCTGCTCTGTCTCCGTGCTCATCTACCGCGATCCCGTCGTGACGCGATGGCAGTCCATCGCGGGCGTGTGCGTCTCGGGCCAGTCGTTGCCGCCCTCGGTGATCAGCCAGATCCATTTCTCCGGCGCGGCCGGGGTGATCGGCGGCGCGTAGCCGTCGGTGAGGACGAGGACCGCGTCCGGGTCCACCTCGCAGCGCCGGCCCGCCACCTCGGCACGGCCCTCCACGTAGTCCGCGACCGCCTGGAAGCTGGTGCCGCCTCCGCCGTACACCCTCTCGCCGGGCCGGAACGGCATCACCACGGCGTCGAAGGACAGCCAGTGCGCCGCCACCCCGTCGATCCGGCCGACGAGCCGGGTGAGCCAGTCGACCACCCGGTCCGGCACCGAGCCCGAGGTGTCGTAGGCGATGACGAGCACCTTCTCGCGGACCGGGCCGCGCCGGGCGAGCATCGGGTCCTGGCCGAGGGCCGCGAGCAGGGCGCCGCGCTTCTTCGGGTACACCAGCCGCTCGCCGTCGCGGAGCCGGGAGCCCAGTACGTCCACCAGCCAGCGCTGCCACCAGTCGACGGTCCGGGTGCGGGTGGTCCGGCCGCGCAGCATGCCCGCGCCCAGCTTCCCCCAGAGCCTCGCGGCCCGCGCCGACCCCTCCTCCGTGCGGTTCATGAGGTCGAGCAGCTCGCGCTCCGCGCCCGCGTGGCCGCGCCGGGCCGCCAGCAGGGAGTTGAGCAGCGCCGACGACGTCACCTCGTCCACGGTCGCCTGGTCGGCGGGGACCAGGCCCTCCACCAGGTGCGGGCACAGCGGCGGCGGCACCGGCGGCTCGTGCATGCGCTTCAGCTCGCCGTAGATCCGCAGGTCGGTCTCGGTGAAGGCGTCGTACGTCAGCGGCTCCAGGCCGTGGGCCGTCAGGTCGTCGCGGTAGGCGTCGTGGACCGCGCGCGGGTCGACGCCCGTGGGCCGGCCGTCCAGCACCGGCAGCTCCGTGCGGCCGAGGCGGATGAGGGCCACGTGGTTGACGGCGACCTCGGCGGCGAGCGCGAACACCGGGTCATCGCGCAGCTCCGGACCGGCCAGGAGGTGACGGTGCACCAGGTGCCGGGCCTCGTGGAACAGCACGAACTTCACGCCGTCCAGTCCCAGCCCGACGAAAAAGTCCGGGTTGTAGAGCAGCAGGCAGGTGCCGTCGCCCGAGGCGACCACGGCCGCCGTGTCCACCGCCGTCGTCGGGATCTGGTGCGGGCACTTCGAGTACAGCCACGAGGCGACCGTCGACTCCGTCAGCCCGAAGTCGAGCAGCGCTGCCTCCTTCAGGTGCCGCGCACGGGCCACGACCTCCGGATCCGCCGGGCGGTACGCCTCGAGTGCCCTGCGGTCGGCCAGGCCGACCATTGGAGGGCGTGACCGCCCCCGCTCTCCGTACGACATGTGCCGTCCCCCGCCGCGCAGTTCCCCCGGAGCTCCATTGGTACCAGCCGGCACCGACAACGGGCCAAGGCATTACGATCTGCCGCAAGGCGGGGCCGTAGCGCAGAGGCAGGCGCACTGGTCTCCAGAACCAGAACACGCCGGTTCGAATCCGGCCGCCCCGTCCCTCTAGCTCGTCCCTCTGGATCGTCCCCCTGGAGGGTCTCGCACGGGCTAGGCGATGGCTCCCGCCGTCCTGACCAGTTCCCCGGTCGTGCCGTGGAAGGTGTCCAGGAGCTGGGCCAGTACCGCCCAGGCCTCCTCGCGGTCGCCCAGGTGGTCCCGGACCAGCGGGCGCAGCGCGTCCTCGGTCTCGGCGGCGCAGCGCGGGAACATCACGTGGCCCAGGGAGAGCACCTTCAGGACGTCCAGGGCCGGTCCGTGGTCGAGGGCGTACGCGGCGGGGCCGTCCAGGATCCCCGCCCGGCGGACCCGGAAGTCGAACTTGCGGTGGGTACCGAACTGGGCGCGCAGGGAGGGCGGGCAGTCCGGGCGGACGGACAGGGCCCAGCGGACGTAGCCGGGCAGGGAGTACTCGCGGTCCGCCTCGGCGACCGTCTGCCAGTGCTCACGCCGGTAGACCATCGAGGTGGCCTCCCGCGCGGCGGCCATGGAGTCCGACTCGCGCAGCGCCGGCACCAGCCCGAGGCGGGCGACCCGCTCCGGGACCGGCGGCGCGGGGTAGTCGTCGCGCAGGACCGGATCGACCTCCACCACGAGCAGCCGCCCCGGTGCGAAGGGCACGCCGTCCAGGATCGCCCGCCGCAGTGCCGTGTCCCGGTCGGTGAGCAGCCGCCAGACGACGGCGTTGAGATCCGGGTCGTCCTCCTGGAGCATCCACAGCACGACCGAGGACGGCAGCGCCGGCAGCCCCCAGGGGATGCGGCGTCTGGCCTCGCGGGGATCCTCCGGCGCCGGCCGGGGCAGCCCGACACGCGCGCGTACCCGCTCGGCGTCCGCGGGGTCGATCAGGTCCAGCAGGAAGCCGACCGCCCGGCCGGAGATGATGTCAGCACGCATGCGCGCATGATGCCGCAGGCCACCGACAGGGCGCACCGGAGAATCCCGGCGCCCCTCGGTCGGGGCGTCAGGCGCCGGCGCGCGCCGCCATCCGGGCCTTGCGCGCGGCCAGCTTCTCGTCGAACTTCGTGGCCTCCGCGTCCAGTCCGCCCATGAACAGACCGAGTTCCTCCTGCGCCTTGAGGCCCTCAGGGCCGAGGCCGTCGATCTCCAGGACCCTCAGGTGGCGCAGCACCGGCTGGAGCACGTCGTCGTGGTGGATACGCAGGTTGTAGACCTCGCCGATCGCCATCTGGGCCGCGGCCCGCTCGAAGCCGGGGATGCCGTGGCCGGGCATGCGGAAGTCGACGACGACGTCCCGTACCGCCTGCATGGTCAGGTCGGGGGCCAGTTCGAACGCGGCCTTCAGGAGGTTGCGGTAGAAGACCATGTGCAGGTTCTCGTCGGTCGCGATGCGGGCCAGCATGCGGTCGCAGACCGGGTCGCCGGACTGGTGGCCGGTGTTGCGGTGCGAGATGCGGGTCGCGAGTTCCTGGAAGGCGACGTAGGCGATGGAGTGCAGCATCGAGTGCCGGTTGTCCGACTCGAAGCCCTCGCTCATGTGCGACATCCGGAACTGCTCCAGCTTGTCCGGGTCCACCGCGCGCGAGGCGAGCAGGTAGTCGCGCATCACGATGCCGTGCCGGCCCTCCTCCGCGGTCCAGCGGTGCACCCAGGTGCCCCAGGCGCCGTCCCGGCCGAACAGCGAGGCGATCTCGTGGTGGTAGCTGGGCAGGTTGTCCTCGGTGAGCAGGTTCACCACCAGCGCGGTCCGGCCGATCTCGGTCACCTTGGACTGCTCCTTGCCCCAGGCCTCGCCGTCCTCGAAGAAGCCGGGGAAGTTGCGCGCGTCCGTCCACGGCACGTACTCGTGCGGCATCCAGTCCTTCGCGACCTTCAGATGCCGGTTCAGCTCCTTCTCGACCACTTCCTCCAGGGCGTACAGCAGCCGCGCGTCGGTCCACACGGACGGGCTGCCGAGAGGGGGAGAAGTGATCGTCACGAGAACTCCAGGGGGACGCCGAACAAGAGCGGATGAACGGGAGAAGACCGGCGAGCGGGGCCGGAAACCTACGTGATCGTAGGCTACGAATCCGTAGGTTACGAAGCCGTAGGTTAAGTGCGCTGTAAAGATCGCTGATCAGGCCCGGTGCGCAGGCGAATCGGGACATGCCAAGCAGCCCCGGGACCCGCAGGTCCCGGGGCCGAAGAGGGGAAACGATCACCCGTCAGGCGTACAACTCCCGCAGCCGCACCGAGAGGCACGTCACACATCCCTCAAGTTTCTCGAACTCGGAAATGTCCACCGTGACCACCTCGTGGCCCAGGTCGGCCAGCAACTCCGCGGACTTCGGGGCGCTCGCCGACATCAGCAGCTTGCCGCCGCCGAGCAGCACCACATGGGCCCCCGCCTCTTCGGGCACCGCCAGGAAGCCCGGGAACAGCGACGGCCGGTCCACGTGCGGGATGTGCCCCAGAATCGTTCCGTCGGGCAGCGCGGTCACCGCCGACTTCAGGTGCAGCACCTTGCTCACGGGTACGGCGACCACCCGCGCACCCAGCGGCTCGAACGCGGCCCGCAGTTGCTGCACCCCGGCCGCGTTGGTCCGGCCGCCGCGGCCGACGTAGACGGTGTCACCGACCTTGAGGACGTCACCGCCGTCCAGGGTGCCCGGCTCCCAGATCCAGTTCACCGAGCAGCCGAGGCGGGCCACCGCCTCCTCGACGCCGGCCGTCTCCGCGCGCCGGGACTCGGCGCCGGGCCGGGTGATCAGCGCCACGTTCTTGTACATGACGACCGTGTCCTCGACGAACACCGAGTCCGGGCAGTCGTCCTCCGGGTCCACCTCGACGGTCTCCCAGCCGTGCGCGCGCAGCGTCTCCGCGTACGCCTCCCACTGTTCCTGCGCGAGCTCGACGTCGACCTTCTCCCGCTCGATGTGCGTCACCAGGCCTTCGGCAAGGCGCGGGCTGGGGCGGCGGATGAGGGCCTTCTTGCTGGGCACGTCGGGTCTCCGGGGTCGGTGATTCGGTCCGGCGCCCCTTGCCGGGGCGCCGGACCGCCATCATGCAGGGCGGATCGGTGTCGACAAAACCCCCGTTGTCAGGCTGTGCCCTCACCGAGACGCGCCACCTCGTCCGCAGTTGTGCCGGTCAGCTCCCCGTCCGCCATCAGCAGCCACCTCGTGATCCCGATCGACTCCAGGAACGGCAGGTCGTGACTGGCGACGATCAGGGCGCCCGCGTACGACTCCAGGGCCGTGGTGAGCTGCCTGACGCTCGCCATGTCGAGGTTGTTCGTCGGCTCGTCCAGCATCAGCAGCTGCGGCGCGGGCTCCGCGAGCAGCAGTGCGGCCAGCGCCGCCCGGAAGCGCTCGCCGCCGGAGAGCGTGCCCGCCTGCTGGTCGGCCCGGGCGCCCCGGAACAGGAAGCGGGCCAGCCGCGCCCGGATCCGGTTGTTGCCGGCGTCCGGTGCGAACCGGGCCACGTTCTCGGCGACGGTCAGCCCGTCGTCGAGAACGTCCAGCCGCTGCGGCAGGAAACGCATCGGCACGTGCGCGTGCGCCTCGCCCGCGACCGGCGCCAGCTCCCCGGCGATCGTCCGCAGCAGCGTCGTCTTGCCCGCGCCGTTGCGTCCGATCAGCGCGATCCGCTCGGGCCCGCGCAGGTCGAGGATCCCCTTCACCCGCGAGCCGTGCGCGAGCTCCAGGTTCTCCAGCGTCAGCACGTTCCGGCCCGGCGGCACGGCCGTGTACGGCAGTTCGACGCGGATCTCGTCGTCGTCCCGTACCGCCTCCACCGCCTCGTCCAGCCGCTCCTTCGCCTCGCTGAGCCGCTCCTCGTGCATGATGCGGTGCTTGCCGGCGGACTCCTGCGCGGCCCGCTTGCGCGCCCCCATGACGATCTTCGGCTCGCGCTTCTGCTCGTACATCTTCTGGCCGTACCGCTTGCGGCGGGCCAGTTTCACCTGGGCGTCGGAGAGTTCGCGCTTCTGCTTGCGGACGTCGGCCTCGGCGACCCGCACCATGCGCTCGGCCGCCTCCTGTTCGACGGCGAGGGCCTCCTCGTAGGCCGAGAAGTTGCCGCCGTACCAGGTGACCTCACCGCCCCGCAGGTCGGCGATCTGGTCGACCAGGTCGAGGAGTTCGCGGTCGTGGCTGACCACGATCAGTACGCCCGGCCAGGAGGCGACGGCCGCGTACAGCCGCCTGCGGGCGTACAGGTCGAGGTTGTTGGTGGGTTCGTCGAGCAGCAGCACGTCCGGCCGCCGCAGGAGCAGCGCGGCCAGCCGCAGCAGCACCGACTCGCCGCCGGACACCTCGCCGACGGTCCGGTCCAGGCCGATGTGGTCAAGGCCGAGTTCGCCGAGGGTGACCAGGGCGCGTTCCTCGACGTCCCAGTCGTCGCCGAGCGCCTCGAAGTGCCGTTCGGACGCGTCGCCCGCCTCGATGGCGTGCAGGGCGGCCCGCCGAGTGGCGATGCCGAGCACCTCCTCGACGCGCAGCGCGGTGTCGAGCGTGACGTTCTGCGGGAGGTGGCCGACCTCACCGGTCACCTTCACCGAGCCCTCGGCGGGGGTGAGTTCCCCGGCTACGAGCTTCAGCAGCGTCGACTTCCCCGAGCCGTTGACGCCGACCAGGCCGGTGCGGCCGGGGCCGAAGGAGATGTCCAGGCCGTCGAAGACGGGGGAGCCGTCGGGCCAGGCGAAGGAGAGGGACGTGATGGTCAGGGATGCTGACATGGGGCGCCTCGCGGTTGCTTGCGGTGTCGGGGGACAGACGCGTGTCGAGACACCGCGAGGCAGAAGCCGAGAGGGCCAGGGAGAGATCCTGCGCCGGGAGGACGGCTCACACGCCGAGGTCGAACGCCACAGACACACCTCACGGGTGTGACGCGGTGTCTCAGGACCTCAGACGAGCAACGTCCTTCTCCAATCGGCGGCAACAGGACCGGGATACACGGTAGGAGGGGCCACCTGGAGTGTCAACGCAATTAAGCACCGCCGGGAAACGGCTGGTCAGCAGGCGTCCCGCAGCAGCTCGGCCAGGTCGTGGTCCAGGTCCAGCTGAAGGTGTTCGAGACCGGTGGGCACCAGGTCGCCGGTGGCCTCCAGGAACCGGCGTATCTCGCCGGAGCGCACATGGACGACGGCGGTGCCCTCGGGAGCGTGGAACTCCAGCACGGTCCGGTCGTAGCCGTACGGCCGCACCCGGACGTCCCCGGTGCCCTCCGGCGCGTGCAGTCCGGCGGCCAGCAGCTCGCGGGAGAACGTCCAGCAGACGTCGACCCCCTCCAGGGTGGCCGGGGCCGGGAAGGTCATGCGCACGGCGAAGGGGTCCTCGCGGTCGTAGCGCAGGGTGGCGGGAATGCTCGGCATACGCGGTGACGCGGCGACCAAGCGGGCCTCTACGGGCTGCTCGATGACGGTGGACAACGCCTTGCTCCCTCGCGACGGTGGTACGAATTCCCGGGTGTGTGAGACCTGGCACTGGAAGAGACGAAGGAAGCGGCCGATCCGTGCACAGGAGGGGCGAGTGACCTCTGTCACCGCCCTTATTCACACCCGGGGCTTACCGGCCGCCAGGGTGCCGGGCCCTCTGGACGGCGTCGCGGCGGTCGGCTAGCTTCGCGCGCCATGAGGCGCTTGGGGAGCACGCGACGCAATGGACGAGCCCGACGCACCGGCCGAGCGGTCGCGGTGGGGGTGGCGTGCACCGCGGCGCTGGCCGCACTGACCGCCGGTTCCGCGCAGGCCGGCACCCGGGCACCGCACTGGGCGCTCAAGGACACCGGCACCCCCGGCGTGCGGTTCCGGGGCCTGGCCGCCGTCGACCGGCACACCGCCTGGCTGGCCGGAACCGGCGGCACCGTGCTGACCACCACGGACGGCGGGACCAGCTGGCGGAACGTCTCCCCGCCGGGTGCGGGCGACCTCCAGTTCCGGGACGTCGAGGCGTTCGGCGCGCGCCGCGCGGTGGTGCTGGCCATCGGCGAGGGCGAGGCGTCCCGGGTCTACCGCACCGACGACGGCGGCCGGACGTGGACGGAGTCCTTCCGCAACACCGACCCCGCCGCCTTCTACGACTGCATGGCCTTCTTCGACCGCCGCCACGGCCTCGCCATGAGCGACCCGGTCGACGGGAAGTTCCGCATCCTGTCGACGAACGACGGCGGCCGGTCCTGGCGCGTGCTGCCGGCCGACGGCATGCCGGCCGCCCTGGCGGGCGAGGCCGGCTTCGCGGCGAGCGGCCAGTGCCTGGTCACCTCCGGCCCGAAGGACGCCTGGCTGGCCACCGGCGGCGGCGCGCACGCGCGCGTGCTGCACTCCGCCGACCGGGGCCTGACCTGGACCGCGGCCGACACCCCGATCCCGGCGGGCGACCCGGCCAAGGGCGTCTTCGCCCTCGCCTTCCGGGACCGCGGCCACGGCCTCGCGGTCGGCGGCGACTACCGCCCCGACCAGGCCTCGCCGCAGGCGGCCGCGGTCACCCCGGACGGCGGCCGCGGCTGGCTGCCCGCCGGCACCCCGCCGCCCGCCTACCGCTCGGGCGTCGCCTGGCTCCCGCACAGCCGCACCTCGGCCCTCGCCGTCGGCCCCACCGGCACCGACCTGACCACCGACGGCGGCCGCACCTGGCGCACCGTCGACACCGGCTCGTACGACACCGTGTCCTGCACACCGGACCTGAGCTGCTGGGCGGCCGGCGAGCAGGGCCGGGCGGCACGCCTGGAGAACTGACCCGCGGGTACCCGTTCCCCGCCCACCGGAAAGGAGCGGTCATGCCACGCGGATCCAGCCCCAAGCGGGAACGGCAGTACGAGCACATCAAGGAGAGCGCGCTCGACCGGGGCGAGAGCGAGGGGCGCGCCGAGGAGATCGCCGCCCGGACCGTCAACAAGGAACGCGCCAGGTCCGGCGAGTCCAGGACCGCGAGCCGTACGTCCACGCAGGACATGTCGTCCGGCCGGCGCGGCGGGAAACGGTCCCACAGCGGCGCCCAGGGCCCGACCTACGACCAGCTCTACGAGGAGGCCGGACAGCGCGGCATCGAGGGCCGCTCGGACATGAACAAGGCGCAGCTGCAACGGGCTCTGAACGCCAGGAAGAGCTGAAGCCCGCCGGAGCGGGGGTGCGTCACGGCCCGTCACCGCACGCGCGCGTGGCACGCCGTACGCTCGTGCCCACCATGACGACGACCGTTCGCGTACCCGCGGGCTGGCCCGCGACCGAGGAACAGGCCCTGGCCGTACAGGACGAGCTGCGTGGGCGGGTGGTCCTGGACGAGCCGGGCCCGGCGCCCGGCACCGGCCGGGTCACCGGCGTCGACGTGGCCTACGACGACGAGCGCGACCTGGTCGCCGCGGCGGCCGTCGTCCTGGACGCGGCGACCCTGGAGCTCGTCGCCGAGGCGACCGCCGTCGGCCGGGTCTCCTTCCCGTACGTGCCGGGACTGCTCGCCTTCCGCGAGATCCCGACCGTACGGGCCGCCCTGGACGCCCTGCCCTGCCCGCCGGGCCTGGTCGTCTGCGACGGCTACGGCCTCGCCCACCCGCGCCGCTTCGGCCTGGCCAGCCACCTGGGCGTTCTCACCGGCCTGCCCACCATCGGCGTCGCCAAGAACCCGTTCACCTTCGCGCACGCCGACCCGGACGCCCCGCGCGGCAGCCACGCCCCCCTCCTCGCCGGCGCCGAGGAGGTCGGCCGCGCGCTGCGCACCCGGGACGCGGTCAAACCGGTGTTCGTCTCTGTCGGGCACCGCGTCAGCCTCGACAACGCCTGCGCCCACACGCTCGCGCTCACCCCGGAGTACCGCCTGCCGGAGACCACCCGCCGTGCGGACGCGCTGTGCCGCAGTGCGCTGCGTGAAGCCCAGGCCTGAGTAGCGATTCTGAGTACGAGTACGGATGCCGCCGTTACACTCCGGCGGCAGGCTGGCCGCATGACCACACACCGTGCTCCCGCATCCGTTGCCGCCCCCGCCCAGCCCGTCGGGCGCACGGTGACGGCCGCCCTGGTCCTCGCCGTGGTGTCGGGGTTCGGCTGGGTGGCCGGGATGCTCTACACCGTGATCCAGTGGCAGTCCTAGGGGTTCAGCGGGCAGCCGCCACCCGGAAGCGGATCCCGGCCGCGCGCAGCCGCTCGGTGAGCGCGTCGCCCATCGCCTGCGCGGTGGTGACCTGGCCGGCCGTCGGCGGCAGGTCGTCGAAGGCGAGCGAGAGGGCGGCCTCCGCGAACATCTTCGCCGTCTCGCCGTAGCCGGGATCCCCGCCCGAGACCTCCGTGAAGACCCGCCGTCCGCCGCCCTCGCCCACGAACCGGACCGTGAACCAGCTGCGCGCCCGCTTCTCCGCGTCCGGCCCGTCCCCGGGCCTGAGCCGGTCCGACAGCCAGCGCCTGGCGGGCGGCAGCTGGGCCGCCGCGGCGACCGCGCCGACGGCCGCGACCCCGCCGAGCGCCATCGGCAGGTGCCGGACGGCCGCGTAGTGCCGGTAGCGGAAGTCGGGGCCGTAGCGGTCCAGGGCTTTCGCCGAGCGGCGCACGATCTGGGCGTCGATCGTGGGCAGCGGCAGCGCCCAGGCGCCGACCTCGGGCGCGAACCGTGGGGCACCCGTCGGCGCGCTCGTCCGACGGTCCAGCAGCCGGGGCTCGTGCCGGGCGCGGTCCCGGGCGGCGGCGAGCATCTGCCGGGGGCGTGCGAACTGGTCGAGGACGGAGGCGAAGGTGCCGCCGGAGAAGGTGGCGTCCGCGGTGACGAACCCGTCCACGGTCAGCGGCACGCCCTCCGGCAGCTGCCGGACCGTGAAGTACGCGCCCAGGTCGTGCGGGACCGAGTCGAACCCGCAGGCGTGCACCAGGCGGGCGCCCGTCTCCCGCGCGCGGGCGTCGTGCCGGACGTACATCAGGTCCACGAACTCCGGCTCGCCGCACAGGTCCAGGTAGTCGGCACCGGTGTCCGCGCAGGCGGCGACCAGCTCCTCGCCGTAACGGCCGTACGGGCCGACCGTCGTGGCCACCACGCGCGCGTGCTCGGCGAGGGCGCGGACGGTGGCGGGCTCCGCGACGTCGGCACGCAGCACCCCGACCGCCGCGCCGCCCGGCAGCCGCTCGCGCAGGGCCTCCAGTTTGCGCTCGTCCCGGGCCGCGAGCGCCCAGCGCAGGCCCTCGGGCGCGTGCGCGGCGAGGTACTCGGCGGTGAGCTCGCCCACGAAGCCGGTGGCTCCGAAGAGCACCAGGTCATAGGGACGATCCTTTGTCTTCAGCCTGCTCATGACACCTCTCGGTCGCACAGCCCGTGCCGTAGTCGGTGGCTGAGGCTAGCGTGAGGAGTGCGGACGCACCCACCCCCCACCGGGGTATCTTGACTAAGCGCTTGCTCGTCCACTCTTGTGCCCAGTGGAACGTGTTCTTAGCATCGTCGGTGTTACATCAGTTATGTCACATGACTGGGGGCGGCATGACCATGGCAGGGACGCCAGGACACGGCCCGCTCTCCGGCGTGCGCGTGGTCGAGCTGGCCGGTATCGGGCCGGGCCCGTTCGCCGCCATGCTCCTCGCCGACCTGGGCGCGGACGTGGTCCGCGTCGACCGGCCCGGCGGCCCCGGGCTCGCGATCGACCCGGCCCACGACGTCACCAACCGCAACAAGCGCTCGGTGCTCGTCGACCTGAAGTCCCCGGACGGCCCCGCCCGCGTCCTCGACCTCGCCGCACGCGCCGACATCCTGATCGAGGGCTACCGCCCCGGCGTCGCCGAGCGGCTCGGCGTCGGCCCCGGGGACTGCCACGCCCGCAACCCCCGCCTGGTCTACGGCCGGATGACCGGCTGGGGCCAGGAGGGGCCCCTCGCGCACCGCGCGGGCCACGACATCGCCTACATCGCGCTCACCGGCACCCTCGGCATGATCGGCCGCCCCGACGAGCCCCCGGCCGTCCCCGCCAACCTGCTCGGCGACTACGCCGGCGGCTCCCTCTACCTCGTCGTCGGGGTCCTGGCCGCCCTGCACCACGCCCGCGCGACCGGCAGCGGCCAGGTCGTGGACGCCGCCATCGTGGACGGCACCGCGCACCTCGCCGCGATGATCCACGGCATGGTGGCCGCGGGCGGCTGGCAGGACCGGCGCGGGGCCAACCTGCTGGACGGCGGCTGTCCGTACTACGGCACCTACGAGACGGCCGACGGCGGCCACATGGCGGTCGGCGCCCTGGAGCCCCAGTTCTACGCGGAGTTCCTCCGGCTGCTCGGCGGGCTGGACGACCTGGCCGACGCCCGCAAGGACTGGACCCGCTGGGGCGAGCTGCGCGAGCGCGTCGCCGCCCGCTTCAAGGCCCGTACCCGCGACGAGTGGACGGCCCTCTTCGAGGACTCCGACGCGTGCGTGGCCCCCGTCCTCTCCCTCCACGAGGCCCCGCACCACCCGCATCTGGCCGCCCGCGGCACCTTCACCGACCACGGCGGCATCACCCAGCCGGCCCCCGCCCCGCGCTTCTCCGCGACGCCCACGGCCGTACGCACCCCGCCCGCCCGGCCCGGCGCCGACACCGCCGCGGTGGCCGGCGACTGGGACGTACCGGCACTCCTGGACGACCCCGACGCCGACCACGCCAACCGCGCCGACCGCGCCGACCACGCCGACCGCGCCGATCACGCCGATCACGACAAGGACGCCACCTGATGGAGCTCTCGACCTTCCTCGACTACGCGGGCGACCCGCGTACCGCCGCGGACCAGGCGGCCGCGCTGGAGTCGGCGGGCCTCGACGCGGTCTGGGTCGCGGAGGCCTACGGCTTCGACTCGCCCACGATCATGGGCTACCTGGCCGCCCGCACCGAACGGATGAAGATCGGCTCCGCGATCCTCAACGTGTACTCCCGCACCCCCGCCCTCATCGCCCAGACGGCCGCGGGCCTGGACGCGATCTCCGGCGGCCGCGCGATCATCGGACTCGGCGCCTCCGGCCCGCAGGTCGTCGAGGGCTGGCACGGGAAGGCGTACGACAAGCCGCTCGGCCGTACCCGCGAGACGATCGAGCTGACCCGGCGGATCCTGCGCCGCGAGGTCATCGACCACCACGGCATCACCGACATGCCCCGCCCCGGCGGCCTCGGCAAGCCCCTGAAGATCCTCACCAGGCCGGTCCGCCCCGCCGTCCCGCTCTACGTGGCCTCGCTCGGCCCCGCCAACGTCCGGATGACCGCCGAGATCGCCGACGGCTGGCTGCCCACCCTGTTCATCCCCGAGAAGGCGCACGAGGTCTGGGGGACTCCGCTGGCGGAGGGCGCCGCCCGCCGGGACCCGGCTCTCGGCGAGCTGCAGATCGTCGCCGGGGGCCTGCTCGCCATCGGCGAGGACGCGGCCGCCGCCCGGGACCTGGTCCGCCCCCGGATCGCCCTCTACGTGGGCGGCATGGGCGCACCCGGCAAGAACTTCTACAACGACCTCGCCGTCGCCTACGGCTACGAGAAGGAGGCCCGGCTCATCCAGGAGCTGTACCTCGACGGCCGGCAGCGGGACGCCGCCGCGGCCGTACCGGACGAGTTCTGCGAGCTCATATCGCTGTGCGGCCCGGAGGGCTACGTCCGGGACCGCGTCGAGGCCTTCCGCGAGGCGGGCGTGACCATGCTCGACGTCACCCCCGTCGGCCCGGACCCCGCCCGCCTGGTCGAGACCGTCAGGAACTGGCTCTGAACCTCCGTCTCCCGATCCTCTCCTGAAAAACCCTCGTTGAAAGGCTTGTCAGTGAGCACCGAAGCGTACGTGTACGACGCGATCCGCACCCCGCGCGGCCGCGGCAAGGCGAACGGCGCCCTGCACGGCACGAAGCCCATCGACCTGGTGGTCGGACTCATCCACGAGATCCGCGACCGCTTCCCGGACCTCGACCCGGCCGCCATCGACGACGTCGTGCTCGGTGTCGTCGGCCCGGTCGGCGACCAGGGTTCCGACATCGCGCGGATCGCCGCGATCGCCGCCGGACTGCCGGACACGGTCGCCGGCGTACAGGAGAACCGCTTCTGTGCGTCCGGCCTGGAAGCCGTCAACATGGCCGCCGCCAAGGTCCGCTCGGGCTTCGAGGACCTCGTCCTCGCGGGCGGCGTCGAGTCGATGTCCCGGGTGCCGATGGCCTCGGACGGCGGCGCCTGGTTCAACGACCCGATGACCAACCTGGCCGTCAACTTCGTGCCGCAGGGCATCGGCGCCGACCTGATCGCCACCATCGAGGGCTTCTCCCGCCGGGACGTGGACGAGTACGCGGCGCTCTCCCAGGAGCGCGCGGCGGCGGCCGTCAAGGAGGGCCGCTTCGACCGCTCCGTCGTCCCCGTGAAGGACCGTGCGGGCCTCGTCGTCCTCGACCACGACGAGCACCTGCGGCCCGGCACCACCGCCGACTCCCTCGCCAAGCTGAAGCCGTCCTTCGCCGACATCGGCGAGCTGGGCGGTTTCGACGCGGTCGCCCTGCAGAAGTACCACTGGGTCGAGAAGATCGACCACGTCCACCACGCGGGCAACTCCTCCGGCATCGTCGACGGCGCCTCCCTGGTCGCCATCGGCTCGAAGGAGATCGGCGAGCGCTACGGCCTCACCCCGCGCGCGCGGATCGTCTCCGCCGCCGTCTCCGGCTCGGAGCCGACCATCATGCTCACCGGCCCGGCCCCCGCCACCCGCAAGGCCCTCGCCAAGGCCGGCCTCACCATCGACGACATCGACCTGGTCGAGATCAACGAGGCGTTCGCGGCGGTCGTGCTGCGCTTCGTGAAGGACATGGGCCTGTCCCTGGACAAGGTCAACGTCAACGGCGGCGCCATCGCGCTGGGCCACCCCCTCGGCGCGACCGGCGCGATGATCCTCGGCTCGCTCGTCGACGAACTGGAGCGCCAGGACAAGCGCTACGGCCTCGCCACCCTGTGCGTGGGCGGCGGCATGGGCATCGCCACCATCGTCGAGCGCGTCTGACATCCCCGCGGAACCAAGAGACCTCACGGAGACACGAGCCATGACCGAGAGCACCACCATCCGCTGGGAACAGGACGACACCGGCGTCGTCACCCTCGTCCTGGACGACCCCGACCAGTCCGCCAACACCATGAACGCGGCCTTCGCCGCGTCCCTCGCCGCCGTCACCGACCGCCTGGAGGCCGAGCAGGACTCCGTCCGGGGCATCATCTTCACCTCGGCCAAGAAGACGTTCTTCGCCGGTGGCGACCTGCGCGACCTCATCCGGGTCACCCCCGAGACCGCCCAGGACCTCTTCGACGGCGGCCTCGCCCTCAAGCGCAACCTGCGCCGCATCGAGACCCTCGGCAAGCCGGTCGTCGCCGCCATCAACGGCGCGGCCCTCGGCGGCGGCTACGAACTCGCCCTCGCCTGCCACCACCGCGTCGCCCTCGACACCCCCGGCACCAAGATCGGCTGCCCCGAGGTCACCCTGGGCCTCCTCCCGGGCGGCGGCGGAGTCGTCCGCACGGTCCGCCTCCTCGGCATCGCCGACGCCCTGCTGAAGGTCCTCCTCCAGGGCACCCAGTACAACGCCACGCGCGCGTTGCAGAACGGCCTGATCCACGAGGTGGCCCAGTCGCCGGAGGACCTGCTGGCCAAGGCCCGCGCGTTCATCGACGCCAACCCCGAGTCGCAGCAGCCCTGGGACAAGCCGGGCTACCGGATCCCCGGCGGCACGCCCGCCAACCCGAAGTTCGCCGCCAACCTGCCGGCCTTCCCGGCGACCCTGCGCAAGCAGACCAACAACGCCCCCTACCCGGCGCCGCGCCGCATCCTCGCCGCCGCCGTCGAGGGCAGCCAGGTCGACTTCGAGACCGCCCAGGTCATCGAGGCCCGCTACTTCGTGGAGCTGGCCGCCGGGCAGATCTCGAAGAACATGATCCAGGCGTTCTTCTTCGACCTCCAGGCCGTCAACTCCGGCGCCAACCGGCCGCAGGGCATCGAACCCCGCAAGGTCACCAGGGTGGCCGTCCTCGGCGCGGGCATGATGGGCGCCGGCATCGCCTACTCGTGCGCCCGCGCGGGCATCGACGTCGTCCTCAAGGACGTCTCCGCCGAGGCCGCCCAGAAGGGCAAGGGCTACTCCGAGAAGCTCTGCGCCAAGGCCGTCGCCAAGGGCCGCACCAGCCAGGAGAAGGCGGACGCGCTGCTCGCCCGGATCACGCCCACCGCCGACCCGCAGGACCTGGCCGGCTGCGACGCGGTCATCGAGGCCGTCTTCGAGGACACCGCCCTCAAGCACAAGGTCTTCCAGGAGATCGAGACCGTCGTCGCCCCCGACGCCCTGCTCTGCTCCAACACCTCCACGCTCCCCATCACCGCCCTCGCCGAGGGCGTCGAGCGCCAGGCCGACTTCATCGGCCTGCACTTCTTCTCGCCCGTCGACAAGATGCCGCTCGTCGAGATCATCAAGGGCGAGCGCACCGGCGACGAGGCCCTGGCCCGCGCCTTCGACCTGGTCCGGCAGATCAACAAGACGCCCATCGTCGTCAACGACTCGCGCGGCTTCTTCACCTCCCGGGTCATCGGCCACTTCATCAACGAGGGCGTCGCCATGGTCGGCGAGGGCATCGAGCCCGCCTCCGTCGAGCAGGCGGCCGCCCAGGCCGGCTACCCGGCCAAGGTGCTCTCCCTGATGGACGAGCTGACCCTCACCCTGCCGCAGAAGATCCGCCGCGAGTCGCGGCGGGCCGTCGAGGAGGCCGGCGGCACCTGGACCGCGCACCCCGCCGAGGCCGTCATCGACCGCATGGTCGACGAGTTCGGCCGCCCCGGCCGCAGCGGGGGAGCGGGCTTCTACGACTACGCCGAGGACGGCAGCCGCGCCGCGCTCTGGCCCGGCCTGCGCGAGCACTTCACGAAGCCCGGCCACGAGATCCCGTTCCGGGACATGCAGGAGCGCATGCTCTTCTCCGAGGCCCTCG
Source organism: Streptomyces sp. NPDC104761 (assembly GCF_055583445.1). NCBI lineage: Bacteria > Bacillati > Actinomycetota > Actinomycetes > Kitasatosporales > Streptomycetaceae > Streptomyces > Streptomyces sp. NPDC104761. The sequence continues at coordinate 190,466 of NZ_JBVJNZ010000013.1, forward strand.
ACACCGTCCGCCTCGTCGAGGAGGGCGTCCTCACCTCGGTCGCCGACGCCAACATCGGCTCCCTCTTCGGCATCGGCTTCCCCGGCTGGACCGGCGGCGTCCTGCAGTACATCAACGGCTACGAGGGGGGCCTGCCCGGCTTCGTGGCACGCGCGCGTGAACTCGCCGAGACCTACGGCGAGCGGTTCACCCCGCCCGCGCTGCTGGTCGAGAAGGCGGAGAAGGGGGAGACCTTCACGGACGGCCGCTGAGCCGGCGCCGAGCCGCGTGCGCGGAGCGGACCCTCCTCAGGACCCGTCTGCGGAGCCGTCGAGCCACTGGTGCACCTCCGCGCTGAGCGACCGCTGGAAGGCGGTCAGCAGTGCCTGGACCACCAGTGGCTGCATGTGCGCGGACAGCGACTTCACGTCCGCCTCGGTCCGCTCCGCCACCTCGGCCCGGAAGAGCTGGGACAGCTCCCGCGCGGCCGCCCGCGCGTGCTCGCTCAGGACCGTGCGTGCGGCCAGGATCGCCTTCTCGGACAGCGGGACGTCGAGGAGCTGCACGGCGAGCCGGAGCAGGCCGGGGTCGATGCGGTAGCCGTCCCCGGCGGGCCGTACGACGTCCATGGCGACGAGCCGTTCGAGGTCCTCCGCGTCCAGCGGCCGCCCGGCCCGCCGCCGCAGCTCGCCGGCCGTCACGGTCTCCTCGGTGTCCGGCGCCCAGGAGGCCACCACGGCCCGGTGGATGGCCAGGTCGTGGTGGCTCAGGCCGGGCGGCAGCTGCCTCAGGTAGCGCTCGATCGCCGCCAGCGTCATGCCCTGGTGCTGCAGCTCCTCGATCAGCGCCAGCCTGGCCAGATGGTCCCGCCCGTAGTGGCCCACCCGGCGCGGACCGATCACCGGAGGCGGCAGCAGCCCCTTGGTGCCGTAGAAGCGGACCGTGCGGACTGTGGTGCCGGCCCGCGCGGCCAGTTCGTCGATCGTGAGCGCCGGGTCCGTGGAATCTCCGTCGGTGTCGGTCGTCATGTGCAGCAGTATCGCTGTCACACCGGCACTGTGACACCGGACGGTGACCGAGATGTGTTCGTCCGATGTTCATCTTCACGCCAAGATTGTGACCTTGTGAGAATTGCCGCTCTGTGATCTGCGCCATCGCGTACCGCCTGGTGTCCGGGGGAAAGTGGCGTTTGGTCTGTGCACTCCACCGAGCGCGCCGACCGACTACATCCGGACACCCGGCGTGACCCGCTCGGGCGCACCAGAGAGTGGAACCCCCCTGTGAGCAAGGACTCCGTGGACACGGCACAGGCTGCCGCCACCCGGACCGACGCGGCCCAGGCGCCCGTGGACGCGGGTGACGCCGGCTACAGCAAGGGCCTCAAGGCCCGCCACGTCAACATGATCGCCATCGGCGGCGCGATCGGCACCGGCCTCTTCCTGGGTGCCGGCGGCCGTCTGCACAACGCGGGCCCGGCCCTCGCCCTCGCCTACCTGGTCTGCGGCATCTTCGCCTTCTTCGTGGTCCGCGCCCTCGGCGAGCTGGTCCTCTACCGGCCCTCCTCCGGCTCCTTCGTGTCGTACGCGCGCGAGTTCCTCGGCGAGAAGGGCGCGTACGTCGCCGGCTGGATGTACTTCCTGAACTGGTCGACCACCGGCATCGCCGACATCACCGCGATCGCGCTCTACACCCACTACTGGAGCATGTTCACGAGCATTCCCCAGTGGACGCTCGCGCTGGTCGCCCTCGCCGTCGTCGTGGCGGTGAACCTGATCTCGGTGAAGATCTTCGGCGAGATGGAGTTCTGGTTCGCGATCATCAAGGTCGCCACCCTCGTCGGCTTCATGCTGATCGGCATCTTCCTGCTCGCCACCCAGCACAAGGTCGACGGACAGACCCCCGGCGTGAGCGTCATCGGCGACCACGGCGGCGTCCTGCCGCACGGGCTGATGCCGGTCGTCCTGGTCATGCAGGGCGTGATCTTCGCGTACGCGGCCCTGGAGCTGGTCGGCGTCGCGGCGGGCGAGACCGCCGAGCCCGAGAAGGTCGTCCCGCGCGCGGTGAACTCGATCATGTGGCGCGTCGGCCTCTTCTACGTCGGCTCGGTCGTCCTCCTGGCCCTCCTCCTCCCCGGCTCGGTCTACTCGGCCGACGAGAGCCCCTTCGTCACCGTCCTCTCCAAGATCGGCGTCTCGGGCGCCGGTGACGTGATGAACCTGGTGGTCCTCACCGCGGCGATGTCCTCCCTCAACTCCGGCCTCTACTCCACGGGCCGCATCCTGCGCTCCATGGCGGTGGCCGGTTCGGCCCCGAAGTTCACCGCACGCATGAACCGCAGCCAGGTGCCCTACGGCGGCATCCTGCTGACCTGCGCGGTCTGCGTGCTCGGTGTCGGTCTGAACTACCTGGTGCCCAGCCAGGCCTTCGAGATCGTGCTGAACGTCGCCTCCCTCGGCATCATCAGCACCTGGGTGATCATCATGCTCTGCCACCTGGTCTTCGTCCGCCGCGCGAGGGCCGGCCTGGTCGAGCGCCCGGCGTTCCGCCTCCGCTTCAGCCCGGCGACCGAGATCACCACCATCGCCTTCCTGCTGGTCTGCCTCGGCATGATGTGGAACGACCCCGACGTCGGCCGCAAGACCCTCCTGCTCATCCCGGTGATCGCCGCCCTCCTGGTGGCCGGCTGGTTCGGCGTCCGCCGCCGGGTCTCCCAGGCGGCCGACAAGGAGCTGACCCAGCTCACGAAGTAGCAGCTCGGCGCTGTTGTCAGTGGCATCGCCTACGGTGGCGTCATGGGGGAGATCACATACATCCGAGGCGACGCCACCACCCCGTCGGGCAAGGGCGTCAAGGTCATCGCCCACGTCTGCAACGACCTGGGCGGCTGGGGAAAGGGCTTCGTGCTGGCCCTCTCCCGCCGCTGGCCCGAGCCCGAGAAGGCCTACCGAGCCTGGCACCGCGACCGGGCGAACAACGACTTCGGCCTGGGCGCCGTCCAGCTGGTCCAGGTCGAGCGCTACATCTGGGTGGCCAACATGATCGGCCAGCGGGGGACCAGGACCGGCAGCAAGGGCGTACCGGTCCGGTACGAGGCGATCGACACGGCGCTGGCCAAGCTCGCCGACGAGGCGCTCGAACGCGGCGCGTCCGTGCACATGCCCCGCATCGGCTGCGGCCTGGCGGGCGGAAAGTGGTCCCGGATCGAGCCGCTGATAGCGGAGCGGCTGGTGGCCCGCCGAATCCCGGTCACCGTGTACGACCACGGCCAGGACAGCGCCCCGTAAGGGGCGCGGGGAACTGCGCGACCAGCCACAACGGACCCGCAGCCCCCCACTCACCGCACCGGGCACCCCCTCAGTGCACGTCGTTCGTAGCCTCGATCCGCTTCCACGACTTCGGCTGCACCGGAGCCACCACGGCCCTGAACGCAGACGCAGGCGCCGCCGGCTTGGCCGGCTGGAACAGCCACGCGTCGAACAGCCCGGACAGCGACTTCCCCGACACCTTCTCCGCATACTCCTCGAAGTCGGCCACGGACGCGTTCCCGTACGCGTGCTCCTTCGGCCACCCCTTCAGGATCGCGAAGAACGCGTCGTCCCCGACCGCGTTCCGCAGCGCCTGGACCGCCAGCGCCCCCCGGTCGTAGACAGCGATGTCGAACTGGTCGTCGGGACCGGGATCCCCCGGCTTCACCGTCCAGAACGCGTCGTCGGCCGGATGCGACGCGTACACGTAGTCGGCCAGCTCCTGCGTCGTGCCCTCGCCCTCGTGCTCCGACCACAGCCACTGCGCATAGCGGGCGAACCCCTCGTTGAGCCAGATGTCCTTCCAGCCCTTGAGGGAGACGTCATCGCCGTACCACTGGTGGGCCAGCTCGTGCACGACCACCGACGTGTTGGAACCGTTCGCGAACTGCTTCGGGCTGTAGTAGACGCGGGTCTGCGTCTCCAGCGCGTACCCGGTGGTGGTGTTCGGCACGTACCCGCCGGCCGAGTCGAAGGGATACGGCCCGAAGTAGCCGGAGAGCCAGTCGACGAGCTCCCCGGTGCGTTCCACGCTCGCCCGGGCCGCCCCGTCGTTGTCGCCGAGGTCCTTGCTGTAGGCGTTGACGACCGGCACCCCGCCCTCGGAGGTGCTCGTCGTGATGTCGAACTTCCCGACGGCCAGGGTGGTCAGGTAGGTCGCCTGCGGCTTGTTCTGCCGCCAGTTGTACCGGGTCCAGCCGAGCTTCGAACTCGTCGACTGGAGAGAGCCGTTGGAGATGACCTGGGTGCCGTCGGGGACGGCCACCGACACGTCGTAGGTCGCCTTGTCCAGCGGGTGGTCGTTGCTCGGGTACCACCACCAGGCGGCCTCGGGCTCGTCCGCCGCGACCGCACCGTCCGGGGTGCGGTGCCAGGTGTTGAAGCCGTACGCGCTCTTGGTCGACGGCACCCCGCTGTAGCGGACGACGACGGTGACCTGCGTGCCCTTGGCCAGCGGCGACTTCGGGGTGACGACCAGTTCGTGCTGACCGGACGTGGCGAAGCCCGCCTTCACCCCGTTCACCCGTACCTCGCTGACGTCCAGCAGGAAGTCCAGGTCGAAGCTGGACAGGTCCTGCGTGGTCCGCGCCAGGATCGTCGCCGTACCGGACAGCTCGTCGGTGGCCGGCTGGTACTGCAGGCGGAGGTCGTAGTGGGAGACGTCGTAACCGCCGTTGCCGTAGTACGGGTAGTAGGGGTCGCCGATGCCCGGTGCGCCCGGGCTGTAGCTCGCGGCCGATGCCGGGATCGCCAGCAGCAGGGAGGCCGCCGCGAGGGCGCCCGGCGCGAGGATTCTGCGGTGCACGAGAACTCCAAGTCGGTAGGGGGCCGAGGCGCGTCCGCCGCACCGCGACGGGACGCCCCAAGTCGATGGAGCACGAAACTGTTCGGAGCCTATTCAGTCCCTGTGTCACCTGGCCTGTCCATGGCACCTGCTGTCACACGATCGCCATTCGGCCGTAATCCGCCCTGACGGTCCCCCAGATGCCCCCTTCTGCACGGGAGTTGACCCGGGTAGCGTCCGCCCCATGCCGAAACGCACGCGCTTCACGATCTGGAGACCGCTCGCCGTCGCGGCCGTCGCCGCCCTGATCGCCGCCTTCCTCACCCCGGCCGCGGCCCAGGCTTCCGGCGCCCTTCGCGAGAGCCAACCCGTCTACTCGTACGCCAACGCCATCCGCGAGGCCGTCTGGGTGGACACCGGCCTCGACTCCGACGGCGACGGGAAGACCGACCGGGTCGCCGCCGACATCGTCCGGCCCTCCGAACCCGCCGCGCAGGGCCGCAAGGTGCCGGTCATCATGGACGCCAGCCCCTACTACTCCTGCTGCGGACGCGGCAACGAGAGCCAGCTGAAGACGTACGACGCGGCTGGGAACGTCGTCCAGATGCCGCTCTTCTACGACAACTACTTCGTGCCCCGCGGCTACGCCGTCGTCGGCGTCGACCTGGCCGGCACCAACCGCTCCGACGGCTGCGTGGACGTCGGCGGCCGCTCCGACATCCAGTCCGCGAAGGCCGTCGTCGACTGGCTCAACGGCCGCGCCAAGGCCTACAGCAGCCGCACCGGAACCACCACCGTCAAGGCGAGCTGGACCAACGGCAGGACCGGCATGATCGGCAAGAGCTGGGACGGCACCATCGCCAACGGCGTGGCCGCCACCGGCGTCAAGGGGCTCAGAACGATCGTCCCGATCAGCGCCATCTCCTCCTGGTACGACTACTACTTCGCCCAGGGCGCCCCGCTCTACGACTCGGGCCCGGACTGGCTGGCGGGCGCCGTGGAGAGCGACGCCGCTTACGCGAAGTGCGGTGCCGTCCAGCAGAAACTGGTCGACGGCGCCCCGCGCAGCGGCGACTGGACCGGCCTGTGGACCGAGCGCGACTACGTCAAGGACGCTGCCAAGGTGACGGCCAGCGTCTTCCTCGTGCACGGCATGCAGGACCTCAACGTCCGCACCAAGCACTTCGGCCAGTGGTGGGACGCCCTCGCCAAGAACGGCGTCGAGCGCAAGATCTGGCTCTCCCAGACCGGGCACGTCGACCCCTTCGACTACCGGCGCGGCGCCTGGGTCGACACCCTGCACCGGTGGTTCGACCACGAACTCCTCGGCTACGACAACGGCATCGACCGTGAGCCGATGGCCGACATCGAGCGCCACCCCGACCAGTGGGTGACCTCCTCCGTCTGGCCGCCGCGCGGCACGCAGACCACCACCCTGCGCCCCGCCACCGGCACCCGGGCGGGCGTCGGCACCCTCGGCCTGCACAAGGGCTCCGGCACCGAGACGTTCACCGACGACCCGCAGCAGAGCGAGACCGACTGGGCCGCGCAACTCGCCACCCCGACCTCGGACAAGGCCGGCTTCCTCACCGCCCCGCTCACCCGGGACCTGCGGCTGTCCGGCTCGTCGAAGGTGACCGTCACCGCCACCCCGACCACCTCGACGGCCCACCTGACCGCCGTCCTGGTCGACCTCGGCCCGGACACCGTCCGGGACTACGCCGACGCCGCCGAGGGCATCACCACCCTCACCGACCGCACCTGCTGGGGCGAGAGCACGGCAGGCGACAGCGCCTGCTTCCTGAAGACGGCGGCGAAGACCAAGGCCGTCGACTACACCGTCTTCAGCCGCGGCTGGGCCGACCTCGGCACCTACGCCGACCCCGGCAAGGGCGTCCCGCTCACCCCGGGCAAGGCCTACACGATCACGCTCGACCTGGCGGCCACCGACCACGTCGTACCCAAGGGCCACCGTCTGGCGCTGATCGTCGCCGGTACGGACAAGGACCTCATCGACCCGCCGTCCACCACCCCGACGCTCAGCGTGGACCTGTCCCGTACGACGGCCAGGGTCCCGCTGGTCGGCGGCGCGGCCGCGTTCACCCGCGCCACCTCCGCCCGCTGGACCGCCCCCGAGGCGAGGACCCTGCACGGCCTGCGCGTCCCGCGCACCGTCCAGCGCGTCCCCGCGGGCTGACCGCTCAGGCGGCCGGGCCGGTGTCCACCAGCCCGGCCGCCTCCCGAGCACATCCCCAGGCGACCGTGACCCCGGCCCCGCCGTGCCCGTAGTTGTGGACCAGCACCCCGCCGTCGGGCCGCAGTTCGTGCTCCAGGCGGACCGCCGGGCGGTACGGCCGCAACCCCACCCGGTGGGCCAGCACCCGCGCCCCGGCGATCTCCGGCCGGACCTCGGCACAGCGCGCCACGATCCCGGCCGCCGCCTCGGGATCCGGCTCCAGCGACCAGGCGCCCTCCTCCGCCGTCCCGCCGAGCAGCAGCCCCCCGGGCTGCGGGAAGAAGTAGGCGGACGCACCCCCCGCCACCTCGTCGGACGTGTACCAGGTGGTGATGCCCGGGTTCTCCACCACTACCAGTTGCCCGCGCACCGGACGCACCGCCGGATCCGGGACCAGGGAACGGGCCCCGAGCCCGGTGCAGTTGACCACGACCGGCGCGGGCACCTCGTCCAGCGCGCCCACCGTCCGCTCCTCGACCGTCCCGCCCGCGCGCTCCAACCGCTTTTGCAGCCATGTCAGATGGACCGGCATGTCGATCAACGGCAGCCGGGCCGCCAGCCCTTCCGCGGTCTCGGCAAGCCCCGGCACCCGGGCCGCCCACGCACCCAGCCCGTCCAGCCGCAGGCCGCCGTGTACGCCCTCGACCAGGCGTACGCCCGTCTCCTCCGGGCGCGCCGCCAGCGCCTCGTACACGACAAGGGAGGCGAGCGACCATTCCCCGACCAGCGTCTCCGGCTCGATGCGGTACGGCCACCACAGCGCGCCGGCGACCGCCGAGGTCGTACGCCCGCCGGTCTCCCGGGCCCACACCCGCACCCGGCGCCCGCTCTCGGCCAGCACCACCGCCGTGGTCAGACCGACCACCCCACCACCGACCACGATCAGTTCGTCACTCAGCTCAGGCTGCACACCGTGACGTTAGCGGAATATGTCATGCCGCGCTCAGATCGTCCCGCTCTGGGGATACTCACAGCATGTCTGCCGCATACGCGACCTTCGGCCTGGCCCCGGCGACGCGCGCCGGCGGTGTCCGCGCCGACGGCGGCTACCAGCTCCACCGGAACTTCGTGGACTTCGTCGTCGACGGCCACCCGCTGCTGTTCCAGCTCTCCGACCTGGACGCCGTCTCCCCGCTCGCCTCCGACGTCCCGCCCGCGATCTTCACCGCCCAGGTCCGCAGCCTCCTACTGGAGTCCGAGCCCCCACTGCCCGACGGCCGGTACGTCGTCTACGGCTGCCCCGAGTGCCAGGACCTGGCCTGCGGCGCGGTCACCGCCGTCATCGAACACGACGGCGACGACTACATCTGGCGGGACTTCGCCTGGCAGACCTCCGAACACGCCGACCTGGAGCTCAACGGCTACCACGGCATCGGCCCGTTCCGCTTCCATGGCCCCGAGTACCGCGAGGCCCTCGGTGCGCTCCTGGCCGACTCCGGCCCGCCGCCCGGCCGCCGGGTGCTGCTGATCGGCGCCCGTGTCGCCCTCCTCGCCAAACTGGCCGCGGCCCTGCGCACCATCGGCATCGGCGCCGACATCACCCGCGACGCCGACGGCGTGCCCGCAGAGGAGCTCCGCGGCTACGCGGCCGTCGCCTTCGGCCCCGCGGCCGGCGAGGCCGAGCGGACCGCCGTACGCCAGGCGTTCGAGCGCGCGGGCGTCGAGGTGGCCTACGTCGAAGGACTCGCGCCGATCGTCCCGCTGCTCGTCGCCCAGATCGAACACGCCCTCGACCGCAGCCCGCTCCCGCAGCGCCGGCTGGCCGCTCTGGCCGCCGCCGACGGCACCGCCGGCGTCGAGGTCACCTCGCCCTGCCGGGTCCGGCTCACGTCGTACCGCCTCGACCGCCTCTCCCGCCCCCGTACCAACGAGCTCTTCGACGGCGTCCTGGAACCCGGCAGCCACCGCATCCCGCTGGACGACAGGGCGGCCAGGGGCGGCTCCTACGTCGTGGCCCGCACCTCCGGGAGCGTGCTGGTGGCCGCCCTGGAGCGCTGACCGGGGCAGAACGGGGCTGAGGACGGGCTGCCCGGCGCATTAGGATCGGCGTTCTGATGACTGCCACCCTCGTCGCCAAGAACCTCGCCGCCGGGCACGGCGACCGCTCGCTCTTCTCCGGGCTCGACCTCGTCGTCGCGCCCGGTGACGTGATCGGTCTGGTCGGTGCCAACGGCGCGGGCAAGTCCACCCTGCTCCGGCTGCTCGCCGGGCTCACCGCCCCCGAGCAGGGCGAACTGCGCCTCTCCCCGCCGACCGCGACCGTCGGCCACCTGCCGCAGGAGCCGGAGCGGCGGCCCGGCGAGACCGTCCGCGCCTTCCTCGCCCGGCGCACCGGGGTCGCCGAGGCACAGCGCGTGATGGACGAGGCGACCCAGGCCCTGGTGGACGGAGCACCGGGCGCCGACGACGCCTACGCCGTCAGCCTGGAGCGTTGGCTGGACCTCGGCGGCGCCGACCTGGAGGAGCGCGCCGACGACATCGCCGACTCCCTCGGCCTGGCCGTCGACCTCGACCAGCCGATGACCTCCCTCTCCGGCGGCCAGGCCGCCCGCGCCGGCCTCGCCTCCCTGCTCCTGTCCCGCTACGACGTCTTCCTCCTCGACGAGCCCACCAACGACCTCGACCTGGACGGCCTGGAGCGCCTCGAACGGTTCGTGACCGGCCTGCGCGCCGGCACGGTCGTCGTCAGCCACGACCGTGAGTTCCTCACCCGCACGGTCACCAAGGTCCTCGAACTCGACCTCGCCCAGCAGCAGATCCACCTCTACGGCGGCGGCTACGGCGCCTACCTGGAGGAACGCGACGTGGCCCGCCGGCACGCCCGCGAGGACTACGAGGAGTACGCCGACAAGAGGGCCGCCCTCCAGGACCGGGCCCAGATGCAGCGTTCCTGGATGGACAAGGGCGTCAAGAACGCCCGGCGCAAGGCATCCAACGACAACGACAAGATCGGCCGCAAGTTCCGCAGCGAGGCCAGCGAGAAGCAGGCCGCCAAGGCCCGCCAGACGCAGCGCATGATCGAACGCCTCGAGGTCGTCGAGGAGCCCCGCAAGGAGTGGGAACTCCGCATGGAGATCGCGGCGGCCCCACGCTCCGGCGCCGTCGTCGCCACCCTGCGGGACGCGGAGGTACGGCGCGGCGACTTCACGTTCGGCCCGGTCTCCCTCCAGATCGACTGGGCGGACCGGGTCGCGGTGACCGGCGCCAACGGCGCGGGCAAGTCGACGCTGCTCGCCGCGCTGCTGGGCCGGGTGGAGCTGGACGCCGGACAGGCGGCCCTCGGCCCGGGCGTCCTGGTCGGCGAGGTCGACCAGGCCCGCGAGCTCTTCCACGGCACCGAGTCCCTGCTGGACGCCTTCTGCGCGGCCGTCCCGGACACCGAACCGGTCGAAGTACGCACCCTGCTGGCCAAGTTCGGCCTCAAACAGGACCACGTGCTCCGGTCGGCGGCCACCCTCTCCCCGGGCGAACGCACCCGAGCGGCCCTGGCCCTCCTCCAGGGCCGCGGCGTCAACCTCCTGATCCTGGACGAGCCGACGAACCACCTCGACCTCCCCGCGATCGAGCAGCTGGAGTCCGCCCTCGACACCTACGAGGGCACCCTCCTCCTGGTCACCCACGACCGCCGCATGCTGGACGCGGTCCGCGTGACCCGCCGCCTGGAGGTCGCGTCGGGCAAGGTGACGGAACGCTGAAAGCGCCTCCGAACGGGCGCGGGACTGTGTCGACATGCGGCTCCGCCTCGTGGGCGCGAGCAACCACAACGCACCAGCAGCCGACCGACGACCCGACCCGGCCCCCACATACCCCGGCAGGAGACTGGCCATGAGCACATCGCCGAAGCGGTCGGCCCCGCGGATCGTGAACGAACAGGACGTCCTCGCCCAACTGCGCGGCACCCAGGACCGCATCGCCGACGCGATCACCGCCTTCGCCGGCACCATGACGTTCGTCTACCTGCACGCCCTGTGGTTCGCGGTGTGGATCGTCTGCAACGAGGGCGTGTTCGGCGAAGGCGCGATCTGGGACCCGTTCCCCTTCGGCCTGCTCACCATGATCGTCAGCCTGGAGGCGATCTTCCTGTCCACCTTCGTGATGGTGAGCCAGAACCGCCAGGCCGCCCGCGAGAACGTCCGCGCCGACCTGGACTTCGAGACCAACGTGCGCTCGGAGGTGTGGTCCATCCACATGGGCCGCGCCCTCGGCATCGACCCCGTGGAGGTCGAGAAGCGCGTCCAGGAACTGCTCGCGGAGAACCGCGCCCGGATGAACGGCACCGCCCAGCCGCCGAAGGAGACGTGATCCGTCAGGCGGTGACGTCGAGCCTGCCGTCGCAGGGGGAGACAGGGGGAGCGGGTGCCGGCGTCAGTGGACGGGAGCCGCCGGGCAGGCGGCTGTCCACGCTGTGGGCGGCACTCACTGCCTGACCTGTCTCAGTAGCCGTGAGCCCTCATGGGACGCGCACAGGTGCGACGCCGAGTTGGCATGCTCCTTTCGCCTCGGGGTCACCGACCGCCTCGCCCTGCCTCCTCGGCCGCCCGCTCCACGCGGTCCCGGTGCTCGGCCCAGGCCGCCGCGTCGCCGGGCGCCATGTTGGCACCGTTCACCCGCTGCCCCGTCGCGCCGTCGACGAGCTCGCGCACGATGTCGGCGTGACCGGCGTGCCGCTGGGTCTCGGCGACCATGTGGGTGAGGACGCGGTGGAGGGTGATCTCCTTCGGCGGGTCGACGGGCAGGCGACCGACCGCGTCCAGGGGAAGGGCGGCGATCGTCTCGTCCGAGTGGGTCCGGATCCGCTGGTACACGCCGACCAGCTCTTCACGCGTCTCGTCGGCCCGCGCCCACAGATCTCCGTTGGGTTCCGTGTCTCCGGTGAACCACAGCCGCGGTGCTCCGTCGAAGGGACGCCCGAACGCCGCCCCGAAGTACCAGGCCTCGGCACCGGCGAGATGCTTGACCAGGCCCAGCAGATTCGTGCCGGTGGGAGTCAGCGGCCGCCGGATGTCGTACTCGGACAGCCCCTCCAGCTTCCACACCAGCACGTCACGGGCGTCCTGGAGGTACGTATGAAGATCGGCCTTGAAGTCAGCTCCAGTCATGGAGCCAGTCTTCGGATCAGGAGATCGTTGTCCACGGAAATAGCCGGCGCGCGACGGTGCCGGCGAGGGAAACGCACCCCGTCGGGGGCGCCGGGAACCCCCGCCTGAAGGGGCCGGGGGAGGAACTGCGCGACCAGCCACGACGGACCCGCAGCTCCCCAGCACCCCCGAAGGCGCCGTCAGGACCCCGTCAGCGCTTCCCGTTCTTCCCGCCCAGCAACCCGGCCCGGCGCAGAGCATCGGCCATCGCACTGTTCGCCGGAGCGGGCGCGGACGCCTGACGAGCACCGCCCCCCTGCCGCTGCTGCTGTTGCCGCTGCTGCGGCGGACGCCCACCGCCACCCCGCTGCTGTTGCTGGCGGCGCTCACCGCCGGAGGCCACCGCCTCGTCGTCCAGCCGCAGCGTCAGCGAGATCCGCTTGCGCGGGATGTCCACGTCGAGGACCTTCACCTTGACGATGTCACCCGGCTTCACCACGTCCCGCGGGTCCTTGACGAACGTCTTGGACATCGCGGAGACATGGACCAGGCCGTCCTGGTGCACACCGACGTCGACGAACGCGCCGAACGCCGCCACGTTCGTCACGACCCCTTCCAGGACCATCCCCGAGGACAGGTCGGAGATCTTCTCGACGCCCTCCTTGAAGGTGGCCGTCTTGAACGCCGGACGCGGGTCGCGCCCCGGCTTCTCCAGCTCCTTGAGGATGTCGGTGACGGTCGGCAGACCGAACGTCTCGTCCACGAAGTCCGACGGCCGCAGCGAGCGCAGCGCCGCCGTGTTGCCGATGAGCGCGGCCACCTCCTGGCCCGACGTCTTCACCATCCGCCGGACGACGGGGTACGCCTCGGGGTGGACGCTCGACGCGTCCAGCGGGTCGTCGCCGCCGCGGATGCGCAGGAAGCCCGCACACTGCTCGTACGCCTTCGGGCCGAGCCGGGCCACGTTCTTCAGCTGGCCGCGGGAGGTGAACGGGCCGTTGGCGTCGCGGTGGGCGACGATGTTCTCGGCGAGTCCGGAGGTGATGCCGGAGACCCGGGCGAGGAGCGGGGCCGACGCCGTGTTGACGTCCACGCCCACGCCGTTCACACAGTCCTCGACCACCGCGTCCAGCGAACGGGACAGCTTCACCTCGGACAGGTCGTGCTGGTACTGGCCGACGCCGATCGACTTGGGGTCGATCTTCACCAGCTCGGCCAGGGGGTCCTGGAGCCGGCGGGCGATGGAGACGGCACCGCGCAGCGACACGTCCATGTCGGGCAGTTCCTGGGAGGCGAAGGCGGAGGCCGAGTACACGGACGCGCCGGCCTCGGACACCATCACCTTGGTGAGCTTCAGGTCCGGGTGCCTGGTGATGAGCTCACCGGCGAGCTTGTCGGTCTCGCGGGACGCCGTGCCGTTGCCGATCGCGACCAGGTCGACCGCGTGCTCCCTTGCGAGCCGGGCCAGCTTGGCGATCGCCTCGTCCCACTTGTTGGCCGGGACGTGCGGGTAGATGACGTCGGTGGCGACCACCTTGCCGGTGGCGTCGACGACGGCGACCTTCACACCGGTCCGGAAACCGGGGTCCAGGCCCAGCGTCGCGCGCGTGCCGGCCGGGGCGGCGAGCAGCAGGTCGCGCAGGTTCGCCGCGAACACGTTGACCGCCTCGTCCTCGGCGGCCGTGCGCAGCCGCAGCCGCAGGTCGATGCCGAGATGGACGAGGATCCGGGTGCGCCAGGCCCAGCGGACCGTGTCCGACAGCCACTTGTCGGCCGGCCGGCCCCGGTCGGCGATCCCGAACCTGTGCGCGACGATGCCCTCGAACGACGACGGGCCCTCGGTCGGCTCCTCCGGCTCCAGGACGAGGTCGAGGACCTCCTCCTTCTCGCCGCGGAGCATCGCCAGGATGCGGTGCGAGGGCAGCTCGGTGAACGGCTCGGCGAAGTCGAAGTAGTCGGCGAACTTCGCGCCCGCCTCCTCCTTGCCGTCCCGCACCTTCGCGGCGAGCCGACCGCGCACCCACATGCGTTCGCGCAGCTCACCGATGAGGTCGGCGTCCTCCGAGAAACGCTCGGTGAGGATCGCGCGGGCACCGTCCAGGGCGGCCTGCGGATCGGCGACACCCTTGCCGGCGTCGACGAAGGCGGCGGCGGCCGCCAGCGGTTCCACGCCCGGGTCCCCGAGCAGCCCCTCGGCCAGCGGCTCGAGACCGGCCTCCCGCGCGATCTGCGCCTTGGTCCGCCGCTTCGGCTTGTACGGCAGGTAGATGTCCTCCAGCCGCGCCTTGGTCTCAGCGCCCCGGATCTGCGCGTCCAGCTCGGCGGTGAGCTTGCCCTGCTCCCGCACCGACTCCAGGATCGCGGTCCGCCGCTCCTCCAGCTCCCGCAGGTAGCGCAGCCGCTCCTCGATCGTGCGCAGCTGCGCGTCGTCGAGCATCTCGGTCGCTTCCTTGCGGTAGCGGGCGATGAAGGGCACCGTCGAACCGCCGTCGAGCAGCTCCACGGCAGCCTTGACCTGCCGCTCCCGTACGCCGAGCTCCTCGGCGATCCTGCCTTCGATGGACCCTGGAACCAGGGACCCGGGTGTCGTCACGATCCCGTACCGCCTTCTCCACTGAGGTTGCGCCGCAATTGTGGCAGGTGACACCGACAACCGGGCCCCAGGGCGCCGTTCCACGACACGGACACACCTCGAATCCCCCGCACACCCGACGATCCATTCGCACACCCGAACGAACCAGACAAACGAATCGCCCCAACCCGCCACCCCTTCCCGACAATCCGCCCCCTCCCCACAACCCGCCCGCTCCCGGCGATCCGCCTCTCCCGACAACCCGCCCGCTCCGGGCGATCCGCCTCTCCCGACAACCCGCCCGCTCCGGGCGACCTGTCCGCTTCCGGCGGTCCGCCCGCTCCCGGCGGCCTGCCTGTTCCCGACAACCCGCCCGCTCCCGGCGACCTGTCCGCAGCCGGCGATCCGCCTGTTCCCGGCGTCTGTCCGCTTCCGGCGGTCCGCCCGCTCCGCCGGCCTGTCTGCTTCCGGCGATCCGCGCTCCCCCCATCCGCCGCAACGGCGCTCAGCCACGACGGCGCGGTCCGGCGGTGCCGAACCCGCCGTGCCCCGGGCCGGTTCCCGTCCCCGCCGCGTCACCCCTTGCCGAGGAGGTCCGCAGGGAACGCCCCCGCGGCCACCGCCGTCCTTGCGAAGTCCGCCGCCAGTTCCGTCAGGCGGGCCACCCCCTCGGCTCCCAGGTGCTCGTAGGGCGCCCGGTCCAGGCGGTCCGTCTCCGTTTCGATCTCCGCCCGCAGGGCCGCCCCCGCCTCGGTCAGCTCGCCCGCCGCGTCGAGCAGGCCGCGGTCCCGCAGCCGTTCCACCGCCGCGTCCCAGTCGTCCTGGCTCCAGCCGCGCGTGGCGA
The DNA here is from genome assembly GCF_055583445.1 of Streptomyces sp. NPDC104761. NCBI lineage: Bacteria > Bacillati > Actinomycetota > Actinomycetes > Kitasatosporales > Streptomycetaceae > Streptomyces > Streptomyces sp. NPDC104761. The sequence goes on from NZ_JBVJNZ010000013.1 coordinate 205,984, forward strand.
ACACCCACTTCGGGGCCATGCCCTTGCCCGTCGCCGTGTGCGTCACCACCGCCTCGAGACCGTCGAGCCCGGCCGCCAGCAGCACCGCGAGGTGCCCGTCGCCGCGGTGCTCGCGCAGCAGCGTGCCCGCGTACCAGTAGGCGAGGTGGGGCTGTTGAGGCACCGGCAGGTCGGCGTGGGCGGCGTACAGCGGGCGCCCGGAGCGCGAGCAGGCCTCGGTGGCGCGCAGCGCGAGCCGCGCGGCCTCGGCCATCCGGTCGGAGACCACCGCGTCCGCGCCGAGCAGCCGCCGCATCGACGCGTCGACGGCACGTGCGCGTGCGGCGAGCACGTCCTTCGGGGACGCGGTGTCCCAGACGCCCGGCACGTGCCGGGCCACCAGCTCGTGCTTGTAGTTGTAGAACGTCGCCGTCACCGTGCCGGCCCCGACCGGGCCCAACGCGGCCGCCCGCACCGCGAAGTTGACGGCCCGCGGGTGGGTGACCCCGAGCGCGGCCAGTTCCTCGGCCAGCTCGGGGCTGAAGAAGTGGGTCGCGTGCAGGGAGTTGAGCAGAGTGTGGCAGCGGCGGCCGGCGCGCGGCTCCAGGACGGCGGTTGTCATGGCGGCACGCTACTTACTGGTTGGTACGGACTTCCAGTGTCCGGACCGGGCCGGCGCCGTACGCCGTCCGGGATGGCAGGAAAGGTGGGCTGCTCGTCATTGCGGCCATCGGCGGACCGGCCAACAATCGGTGACATGGCGCAGCGAACCGTTCTCGTCGTCCTCTTCGACGGCGTCCAGAGCCTCGACGTCACCGGCCCGGTGGAGGTCTTCACGGGTGCCGACACCCACACCCCGGGCAGCTACCGGATCCGTACCGCCTCCCTGGACGGCGCTCCCGTGCGCACCTCCAGCGGGCTGACGGTCGTACCGGACCAGACCCTGGCCGGCGTGTCCGAGCCGCACACCCTGCTCGTGCCCGGGGGGCAGGGCACCCGGCGGCCCGACCCGGAGCTGGTGGCATGGCTGCGGGCGCACGGGCCGCGCGCCGCGCGGCTGGTCTCCGTCTGCACCGGCGCCGTCCTGCTCGCCGCCGCCGGGCTGCTGGACGGCCACCGGGCGACCACCCACTGGGCGTACTGCGACCAGCTGGCGCGGGATCATCCCGCCGTCGAGGTCGACCCCGACCCGATCTACGTCCGGGACGGCCGCGTCGCCACCTCGGCCGGCGTCACCTCCGGCATCGACCTCGCGCTCGCGCTGGTCGAGGAGGACCTCGGCCGGGACGTCGCGCTCACCGTCGCCCGCCACCTGGTGGTGTTCCTGCGCAGGCCCGGCAACCAGGCCCAGTTCAGCGCCCAGCTCGCCGCCCAGACCGCGCAGCGCGCACCGCTGCGGGAGGTCCAGCAGTGGATCACCGAGCATCCGGACGACGACCTGAGCGTCGAGGCCCTGGCCGCCCGCGCGACGCTCTCGCCCCGCCACTTCGCCCGCGCCTTCCAGGCCGAGACCGGGACGACACCCGGCCGCTACGTCGACCGGGTCCGGCTGGAACACGCCCGCCGGCTCCTGGAGGACACCGGCGAGGGCGTCGAGGAGGTCTCCCGCGCCAGCGGCTACGGCACGCCCGAGGCGATGCGCCGCGCCTTCCTCCGGGCCGTCGGCACGACCCCCGCCGAATACCGGCGCAGGTTCAGCCCGTCCCGCGCCGTTCCACCCCGTTAGGAGAGCCATGCAGATCGCGATCGCCCTCTACGACCGCTTCACCGCCCTCGACGCCGTGGGGCCCTACGAGACCCTGGGCCGGATCCCGGACTCCGAGACCGTCTTCGTTGCTGAGCAGGCCGGGCCCGTCCGCACCGACAACGGGCAGCTCGCTCTGACCGCGGCGAAGACCTTCGCCGACGTGCCGCACCCCGATGTCGTGGTTGTCCCGGGCGGCCCGGGCCAGACCGCCCAGATGACGAACGCGGCCCTCCTCGACTGGATCCGCGCCGCCGACGCCACCAGCACCTGGACGACCTCCGTGTGCACCGGCTCCCTGCTGCTCGCCGCCGCGGGCCTCCTCGGCGGACGGAGGGCCACCTCGCACTGGCTGGCCCTCGACGAGCTGCGCGGCTTCGGCGTCGAACCGACGGGGGATCGGGTGGTCCTCGACGGCAAGTACGCCACCGCGGCCGGTGTCTCCGCCGGCATCGACATGGGTCTGACCCTGATCGGCCGGATCTGCGGAGACGCGGTCGCCCAGGCGGTGCAGCTCGGGATCGAGTACGACCCGCAGCCGCCCTACGACGCGGGTTCCCCGCACAAGGCGCCCGCCGAGGTCGTCGGCCTGCTCCGCTCGAAGAGCCGGTTCATCCTCGGGGCGGAACTGCCCACGTGAACCGCGGCTGACGGCGCTCCAGGAAGGCGGCGACCCCCTCGGCGGTGTCCCCGCTGCCGCGCGCCTGCTCCGCCCAGTGCGCGTCCCGGTCGGTACGGCCGTTCGCGAACTCCTTCGCGGCGGCCTGAGTCAGCTGCGAGCGGCCGGCCAGGATCCGGGTGAACTCGGCCACCCGCTTGTCCAGCCCGCCCTCCGGCAGCACCTCGTCGACCAGACCGGTGCGCAGTGCCCGCTCCGCGTCGATCAGCTCGCCGGAGAAGAGCAGGTACTTGGTGGCGGCCGGGCCGACGAGGGACACCAGGCGGCGGGTGGAGGCGGCCGGGTAGACGATGCCGAGTTTGGCCGGTGTCACCCCGAACAGCGCGCCCTCCTCGGCGAACCGCAGGTCGCAGGCGGCGGCGAGCTGCGAGCCGCCGCCCACGCAGTGGCCGCGCACCGCGGCGAGCGTCGGCTTGGGGAACGCGGCGAGGGCCTCCTCGGCGGCGACGGCGAGGGACTGCGCCTCGGCGGGGGAGCCCCGGAGGGTGGAGATGTCGGCGCCGGCACAGAAGGTGCCGCCCTCGCCGGTGAGCACGAGGGCCCGCACGGCGGGGTCGCCCGCGAGGCCGTCCAGGAGCGGCGGGAGGGCACGCCACATCTCCGCGGTCATCGCGTTGCGTTTGGCCGGGTTGCCGATGACTACCGTGGCGACGGCTTCTTCGACCCGGTGGGTCAGGCGGGACTCCATGGCCGGGATGCTATAGGCGCGGGCGGACCGGGCCCCTGGCGGCTGCCGTCGTATCTGCCGGAAAGTTCTCATACCCGTACAACACGAATAGTTCGCGAAGTCGGCATCGAGGAGGGCAAGAGTCGTTCCACAACTGACCTTGTCATACGCCAACGGTCAGATCCGCTCGATATCTGCTGACTTGTGTTCAGTCCTCCGGAGCGGCACGGGTCGTTGCCAACACTCGACGTGTGGTGACAATCGAGCGCGAGGGTGGCGACCGGACGATGGAGAACCACGGGCGCGGGCACGACCCGCGTCCAGAGGGAGGCGGCCCACCGCCGCCGGATCCGCTGCCGTACGAAGGAGTCTGGCGGTTCACCGCCCCCGCCGTGGAGGCCTCGGTCCCGCAGGCGCGGCGCGCCGTACGGGACCTGCTCCAGCGCCAGGGCGTCCCGGTCTCGGAGGACCTGGTGTACGGGCTGCTGCTGATCGTCTCCGAACTGGTCACCAACGCGGTCAAGCACGCGGCGCTGCTGTCGCCGGTGCTCGCCGTGGAGGTCGCCGTCGGTGCCGAGTGGGTGCGGGTGTCGGTGGAGGACAACCACCCCTACCGCCCGACCGCCCTGGAGGCCGACCACGGCCAGACCGGCGGCCGGGGGCTGCTGCTGGTGCGGGAGGTGGCCCGGGAGGCGGGCGGGGTCGTGGACGTGGAGCACACGTCGAGTGGCGGCAAGGTGATCTGGGCCGCCCTGCCGCTCAAACCCGCGACGATCCCCTGAGCGGCCGGTTCACCAGCCCGCCGACGGGCCCGTCAGCTCCCTGATCGCGGGGCGGGCCGCGTCCAGCACGGTCATGAACCAGGACGAGAAGGGGTCCATCGCGTGCCGCTCGGCCAGCTCGGCGGCCGTCACGAAGACGGTCGCCTCGACCTCCTCCGGGTCCGGCGCGAGCGTCGCCTGCACCATGCCGACGAACAGGTGGTTGAACTCCTGCTCGACCAGACCGGAGGCCGGGTCCGGGTGGTTGTAGCGGACCGTGCCCGCCTCGGCGAGCAGCGACGGGGAGACCCCCAGCTCCTCGAAGGTCCGCCGGGCCGCCGCCGCGAAGGGCGACTCGCCGGGGTAGGGGTGGCCGCAGCAGGTGTTGGACCACACTCCGGGGGAGTGGTACTTGCCCAGGGCCCGCTGCTGGAGCAGCAGCCTGCCGTGTTCGTCGAAGAGGAAGACGGAGAAGGCCCGGTGCAGCTGCCCGGGCGGCTGGTGCGCGGCCAGCTTCTCCGCGGTGCCGATGGTCACACCCTTCTCGTCGACGAGTTCAAGGAAAATCGCGTCTGCGGTCCCTTCCGACGTGCTGTGCGTCGCGGTGGCAGGTGTGATCGGCATACCCATCCTTCGCCTCGGTCTTCGCACCAAGTCTGCCGTACGAATCCGACACTCCCGGCACTTCCCGGCACGGGCACGCCGGAAGAGGGACCCGGTACTTGATCGTGCCCTACGGGTGCGAGAGGGAACCGCCCGGGGGTCTCGAACACAAGGACGCCGGGGGAGTGCGGAGCGCTGCCTTCCGGGGCCCCGGGCCCGTCGGGGTCAGTGGCAGAGCCGGGCCTCGTGCTCCGCGTGGCCGCCCGGCTCCAGCTGGAAGGTGCAGTGCTCCACGTCGAAGTGGTGGCCCAGGCACCCCTGCAGCTCGTGCAGCATCTTCTCGTGGCCGATGGCGCTCAGCACGTCCGAGCGGACCACCACGTGCGCCGACAGCACCGGCATCCCCGAGGTGATCGTCCAGGCGTGCAGGTCGTGGACGTCCTCCACGCCGTCGAGCGCCAGGATGTGCGACCGTACGTCCGCCATGTCGACGTCCCGCGGCGCCGCCTCCAGCAGGACGTCCAGGGTCTCGCGCAGCAGCTTCAGCGTCCTCGGCACGATCATCAGGCCGATCACCAGCGAGGCGATCGGGTCGGCCGCCTGCCAGCCGGTGGTGAGGATCACCACGGCCGAGATCAGCACCGCCAGCGAGCCCAGCGCGTCCGCCGCCACCTCCAGGAAGGCGCCGCGCACGTTCAGGCTCTCCTGCTGGCCGCGCACCAGGAGCGTGAGCGAGATCATGTTGGCGACCAGGCCGATCAGGCCGAACACGATCATCTGGCCGCCGTGGGTGTCCGCGGGCGTGAGGAACCGCTGCACCGCCTCGTACAGCACGTAGCCGCCGACCACGAGCAGCAGCAGGCAGTTCGCCAGGGCGGCGAGGATCTCGGCCCGGGCGAGGCCGAAGGTGCGGTTGGTGCTCGGGGGGCGGTTGGCGAAGTGGATCGCCAGCAGGGCCATGCCCAGGCCGAGCGCGTCGGTCGCCATGTGGGCCGCGTCCGCGATCAGTGCGAGCGAGTCGGCCACCAGGCCGCCGACGATCTCGACCACCATCACCCCGAGGGTGATGGCGAGCGCCACCCGGAGCCGGCCGCGGTACGCCGCCGCGGCCGTACCGGTGGGCGGCGCGTGGGTGTGGCCGTGGCCGTGGTCGTGCCCTGCCCCCATGGGATACGCCTCCTGTGTTCGCCCGGGATCACAGTGAACTACGGGTGGGGGGTATCCGGCAACGCGGCACTGAACACCGTTGTCATGTGCCCTGACCTGCGGAAACGAACCCCAGGTCAGGGCAGCCTCAGTTGCCGCCCGGTGCAGGGCCGGGCACCGCGGGCGACCGGCCCGGCACCCGCGGCCAGGTGTCCCCAATGCCCGTTCTGCGACCGTCATTTGTGGGCCGGGCCCCGGATCGCGGATGATGATCTCGGCAAAGGCAGGGGCAGAGCGGGCCGACCGTGCCGTGAACGGCCGGTGAACAAGCAGTCCTCACCATCCGCTAACCTCTGCCGAATGCCGTCCGGGGGCCACCAGGCACACCCCGCCCCACCACGCAGCAGACCGGCGCCCGGACGCCGGCACCCAGGGAGTGAGTTCGGTTGTCGACCGCCATCGTCACCGGTCCGCCGGTGCCCGGATCGTCACTGGAGGGCGATCTGCGGGCCCTCGGCTTCGAGGTGCGGGCGGCGTCGGACACCGCCGAGGCCGAGGCACTGCTCACGGCCGTACCCGCCGACCGGCGCGTCGCCGTCGTCGACGCCCGCTTCGTCGGCCACGTGCACGCCCTGCGCCTCGGCCTCACCGACCCCCGCTTCCCGCTCGCCGCGATCCCCGGCGCCGTGACCGCCCAGCCGGCCGCCCGTCCGGCCCTGGCCCGGGCGCTGGCCCGGGAGGCCGCCGCCGGCGGCGCCACCGCCCTCGCCGTGGACGGCCTGGTCACCGCCCTGGACGCCGACATCCACCGCCCCGAGCTGGGCAGCCTGGTCGCCGCAGTCCCCACCGACCCGCAGGCCCGCAACGAGGCCCGGCAGGCCGTCGCCGCCGTGGACGACGAGGCGATACGCCTCAAGTCGGCCGTGAAGTCCCGGGACGGCTTCTTCACCACCTTCTTCGTCAGCCCGTACTCGCGGTACATCGCCCGCTGGTGCGCCCGGCGCGGACTGACCCCCAACCAGGTCACCACCGCCTCGCTGGTCACCGCCCTGATCGCGGCCGCCTGCGCGGCCACCGGCACCCGGATCGGCTTCGTCGCCGCCGGCGTCCTGCTGATCTGCTCGTTCGTCCTGGACTGCACCGACGGCCAGCTCGCCCGCTACTCCCTGCAGTACTCCACCCTCGGCGCCTGGCTGGACGCCACCTTCGACCGCGCCAAGGAGTACGCCTACTACGCGGGCCTCGCCCTGGGCGCCGCCCGCGGCGGCGACGACGTGTGGGCCCTCGCCCTCGGCGCGATGATCCTGCAGACCTGCCGGCACGTGGTCGACTTCTCCTTCAACGAGGCCAACCACGACGCCACCGCCAACACCAGCCCCACCGCCGCCCTCTCCGGCAGGCTCGACAGCGTCGGCTGGACGGTCTGGGTGCGCCGGATGATAGTCCTGCCCATCGGCGAACGATGGGCACTGATAGCCGTCCTGACGGCGCTCACGACCCCACGGATCACCTTCTACGTGCTGCTGGCCGGCTGCGCCTTCGCCGCCACCTACACCACGGCCGGACGGGTGCTGCGGTCGCTGACCCGGAAGGCCAGGCGGACGGACCGGGCGGCGCGGGCCCTCTCCGACCTGGCGGACAACGGTCCGCTCGCCGGGTTCGTGTCCCGCACCCTGCGCACCCCGCTCGGCTCCCCCTTCCTGGTGGCCCTCGGCGGCGTGGCGGTTCTCACCGTCTCCCTCTTCTCCGGCGTGACGTGGGCCCCGGTCGCGGGCGCCGTCGTCTACGCCCTGGCCGCCGGCCAGGCCCTGTCCCGGCCCCTCAAGGGCGCCCTCGACTGGCTGGTCCCGCCCCTCTTCAGGGCCGCCGAGTACGGCACCGTACTCGTCCTCGCAGGCAAATCCGGGGTGAACGGAACCCTTCCCGCGGCTTTCGGTCTGGTGGCCGCCGTCGCCTACCATCACTACGACACGGTGTACCGCATCCGCGGCGACGCCGGGGCGCCGCCGGCCTGGCTGGTACGTGCCGTCGGGGGGCAGGAGGGGCGGACGCTGCTCGTCACCGTCCTGGCCGCGGTGCTCACCGCCGCGCAGTTCAAGGCCGCGCTCACGGTCCTCGCCGTGCTCGTGGCCGGGCTGGTGCTCGTCGAGAGCATCCGCTTCTGGGTGTCCGCAGGGGCGCCCGCCGTACACGACGAAGGAGAACCCGCATGATCGGCCTCGTGCTGGCGGCCGGCGCCGGACGGCGTCTGCGCCCCTACACCGACAGCCTGCCCAAGGCGCTGGTGCCGGTGGGGCCCGCCGGGATAGAGGACTCGATCACGGTGCTCGACCTGACCCTCGGCAACTTCGCCGAGATCGGCCTGACCGAGGCCGCGATCATCGTCGGCTACCGCAAGGAGGCCGTCTACGAGCGCAAGGCGGCCCTGGAGGCCAAGTACGGGCTCAAGCTCACCCTCATCGACAACGACAAGGCCGAGGAGTGGAACAACGCCTACTCCCTGTGGTGCGGTCGTGACGCCCTCAAGGACGGCGTGATCCTCGCCAACGGCGACACCGTGCACCCGGTCTCCGTCGAGAAGACGCTGCTCGCCGCCCGCGGCGACGGCCGGCGGATCATCCTCGCCCTGGACACCGTGAAGTCCCTCGCGGACGAGGAGATGAAGGTCGTCGTCGACGCCGACAAGGGCATGACGAAGATCACCAAGCTGATGGACCCGGCCGAGGCCACCGGCGAGTACATCGGCGTCACCCTCATCGAGGGCGACGCCGCGCCCGAGCTGGCCGAGGCGCTGAAGGCGGTCTGGGAGACCGACCCGCAGCAGTTCTACGAGCACGGCTACCAGGAGCTGGTCAACCGCGGCTTCCGCATCGACGTCGCGCCGATCGGCGACGTCCGGTGGGTCGAGATCGACAACCACGACGACCTCGCCCGGGGACGGGAGATCGCGTGCCAGTACTGACCCGGCTGATCCCCTCGCCGGTCGTCGTCGACATCCGCCCGGGGGCCCTCGACGACCTCGCCGGCGTGCTCGCCGACGAACGCATCTCGCACTCCGGCCGGCTCGCCGTCGCCGTCAGCGGCGGCTCCGGTGCTCAGCTGCGCGAGCGCGTCTCGCCGAGCCTGCCCGGCGCCACCTGGTACGAGGTCGGCGGCGGCACCCTCGACGACGCGATCCGGCTGGCCGGCGAGATCAAGGCCGGCCACTACGACGCGGTCGTCGGCCTCGGCGGCGGCAAGATCATCGACTGCGCCAAGTTCGCCGCGGCCCGGGTCGGCCTGCCACTGGTCGCCGTCCCGACGAACCTCGCGCACGACGGCCTGTGCTCGCCCGTCGCCACCCTCGACAACGACGCGGGCCGCGGCTCGTACGGCGTGCCGAACCCGATCGCGGTCGTCATCGACCTCGACGTCGTCCGGGAGGCCCCGGCGCGCTTCGTGCGCTCCGGGATCGGGGACGCCGTCTCCAACATCTCGGCGATCGCGGACTGGGAGCTGTCCCACCGCGTCACCGGCGAGAAGATCGACGGTCTGGCGGCCGCCATGGCCCGGCAGGCCGGCGAGGCGGTGCTGCGCCACCCCGGCGGCATCGGCGAGAACGACTTCCTGCAGGTCCTCGCCGAGGCGCTGGTGCTCAGCGGGATCGCCATGTCGGTGTCGGGCGACTCCCGCCCGTCCTCCGGTGCCTGTCACGAGATCAACCACGCCTTCGACCTGCTCTTCCCGAGGCGTGCCGCCAGCCATGGCGAGCAGTGCGGGCTCGGCGCGGCCTTCGCGATGTACCTGCGCGGAGCCCACGAGGAGTCCGCGTTCATGGCCGATGTGCTGCGCCGGCACGGACTGCCGGTGCTGCCCGAGGAGATCGGCTTCACCGTGGACGAGTTCGTCCGGGTCGTCGAGTTCGCCCCGGAGACCCGGCCCGGCCGCTACACCATCCTCGAACACCTCGACCTCAAGACCCACCAGATCAAGGACTTCTACGTCGACTATGTCAAGGCCATCGGTAGCTGAACTCCGTCCGGTCGTACACCCCGTGGGGGTCAAGGACCGGCGCAGCGGTGAGCACTGGATGGGGCGCCTCTACATGCGTGAGGTGTCCCTGCGGGTCGACCGCTACCTGGTGAACACCAGGGTCACGCCCAACCAGCTCACGTACCTGATGACCGTCTTCGGCGTCCTCGCCTGCCCGGCCCTGCTGGTGCCGGGCGTCTGGGGCGCGGTGCTCGGCGTGGTCTGCGTCCAGATGTACCTGCTGCTCGACTGCGTCGACGGCGAGGTGGCCCGCTGGAAGCAGCAGTACTCGCTGGGCGGCGTCTACCTGGACCGGGTCGGTGCCTACCTCACCGACGCCGCCGTCCTGGTGGGCCTCGGGCTGCGTGCCGCGGACCTGTTCGGCAGCGGCCGTATCGACTGGCTGTGGGCCTTCCTGGGCACCCTGGCCGCGCTCGGCGCCATCCTGATCAAGGCCGAGACCGACCTGGTCGGCGTGGCCCGGCACCAGGCCGGCCTGCCGGTGGTCAAGGAGGCCGCCGCCGAGATGCGCTCCTCCGGGATGGCGCTGGCCCGCCGGGCCGCCGCCCTGTTCCGGTTCCACCGGCTGATCCTCGGTATCGAGGCCTCGCTGCTGATCCTGCTGCTCGCCGTCGCCGACCACTTCCACGGCGACCTCTTCTGGACCCGGCTCGGCACCGCCGTGCTGGCCGGCATCGCGCTGCTGCAGACCCTGCTGCACCTGGTCTCGGTCCTCGCGTCGAGCAGGCTGCGATGAGCGCCGGGCTGAAGGTCGGCGCGGTCGTCATCACCATGGGCAACCGCCCCGACGAACTGCGCGCCCTCCTCGACTCGGTCGCCAAGCAGGAGGGCGACCGGGTCGAGGTCGTCGTCGTCGGCAACGGCTCGCCCGTCCCGGACGTCCCGGACGGCGTCCGCACCCTGGAGCTGCCCGAGAACCTCGGAATCCCCGGCGGCCGCAACGTCGGCATAGAGGCCTTCGGCCCCAGCGGCCGCGATGTCGACATACTGCTCTTCCTCGACGACGACGGCCTGCTCGCCGAGCACGACACCGCCGAACTGTGCCGCCAGGCGTTCGCCGCCGACCAGCGGCTCGGCATCATCAGCTTCCGCATCGCCGACCCGGACACCGGCCGGACCCAGCGCCGGCACGTGCCGCGGCTCCGGGCCTCCGACCCGATGCGCTCCTCCCGGGTCACCACCTTCCTCGGCGGCGCCAACGCCGTCCGCACCCAGGTCCTCGCCGAGGTCGGCGGCCTGCCGGACGAGTTCTTCTACGCCCACGAGGAGACCGACCTGGCCTGGCGGGCCCTGGACGCCGGCTGGATGATCGACTACCGCGCGGACATGGTCCTCAACCACCCCACCACGGCACCCTCCCGGCACGCGGTCTACCACCGGATGGTCGCCCGCAACCGGGTCTGGCTGGCCCGCCGCAACCTGCCCGCCCCCCTGGTGCCGGTCTACCTCGGGGTGTGGATGCTGCTGACCCTGGTGCGCCGCCCCTCCCGCCCCGCCCTGCACGCCTGGTTCGCCGGCTTCCGCGAGGGCTGGACCACTCCGTGCGGACCCCGCCGCCCGATGCGCTGGCGGACCGTGTGGAAGCTCACGCGACTGGGCCGTCCCCCGGTGATCTGACAAGCTCGGAGGTGCGTGTCCGCGCGTACGGCGTGCGGACACACCTCGGGAAGGGCCGTGCACGGCGCGCGGACGCCCCCGGGAATGTGTCCGACGGTGGGGACGTGTCGTCCCCAGTAGCACAATTCCGTAAGGCGAACGTAAGAAGCGTCCGAGGGCGGGTTCGAAGGCGAATCCGACGATGGACGCGAAGACGGATCCGAAGACGAAGGCTTCCACCCTTGAGTGAGACAACGCATGACGGCGGGATCGCGGTGACCGCGGTGCCGTCCCCCGACGAGGGCCTCACGGCGGCGCAGCTGGCCGCCAGGTACGGGCTCGCGGTGAGCGGCGCACGCCCCCCGCTGGCCGAGTACGTACGCCGGCTCTGGGGACGGCGCCACTTCATCCTGGCCTTCTCGCAGGCGAAGCTCACGGCCCAGTACAGCCAGGCCAAGCTCGGCCAGCTCTGGCAGGTGGCCACGCCGCTGCTGAACGCGGCGGTGTACTACTTCATCTTCGGCGTGATCCTGCACGCGAGCCGGGGCATGTCGCAGGACGTCTACATTCCGTTCCTGGTCACCGGCGTGTTCACCTTCACGTTCACCCAGAGCTCGATCATGACGGGCGTGCGGGCGATCTCGGGCAACCTCGGTCTGGTGCGGGCACTGCACTTCCCGCGGGCCTCGCTGCCGATCTCCTTCGCGCTCCAGCAGCTCCAGCAGCTGCTGTTCTCGATGATCGTCATGGTCGCGGTGGTGGTCGGGTTCGGCGGCCGGCCGGGCCTGTCCTGGGCGCTGGTCGTGCCGATCCTGTTCCTGCTGTTCCTCTTCAACACCGGGCTGGCCCTCGTGGTGGCCCGGCTGGGCGCCAAGACGCCGGACCTCGCCCAGCTGCTGCCGTTCATCCTGCGCACCTGGATGTACATGTCCGGTGTGATGTTCTCGATCACCAAGATGATGGAGGGCCGGCCGGAGTGGGCGCGCACGCTGCTCCAGGTCAATCCCGCCACCGTCTTCATGGACCTGATGCGCTTCGCCCTCATCGACGGCTATGGCGCCTCGAACCTGCCGCCGCACGTCTGGGCCGTCGCGCTGGCCTGGGCCCTTGTCGTGTTCGCCGGTGGTTTCGTGTACTTCTGGAAGGCTGAGGAGCGGTACGGCCGTGGCTGAGCAGAGCACAGGGGAGCGGATCCCCACCGTCATCGCGGAGGACGTGCACATCGTCTACCGCGTCAACGGCGCCAAGACCGGCAAGGGCAGTGCGACGGCCGCCCTCAGCCGCATCTTCAGGCGCGGCGACGAGCGGGGCGTCCGCAAGGTGCACGCGGTCCGCGGCGTCTCCTTCGTCGCCTACCGGGGCGAGGCCATCGGCCTGATCGGCTCCAACGGCTCGGGCAAGTCCACCCTGCTGCGTGCCATCGCCGGTCTGCTGCCCGCCGAGAAGGGCAGGGTCTACACCAACGGCCAGCCCTCGCTGCTCGGCGTCAACGCGGCCCTGATGAACGACCTCACAGGTGAGCGCAACGTCATCCTGGGCGGCCTCGCCATGGGGATGTCCCGGGAGGACATCAAGGCCCGTTACCAGGAGATCGTCGAGTTCTCCGGGATCAACGACAAGGGTGACTTCATCACCCTGCCGATGCGCACCTACTCCTCCGGCATGGCGGCCCGCCTCCGCTTCTCCATCGCGGCCGCCAAGGACCACGACGTCCTTATGATCGACGAGGCGCTGGCCACCGGTGACGCGGCTTTCCGCAAGCGCTCCGAGGACCGGATCCGGGAACTGCGCGAGCACGCCGGCACGGTGTTTCTGGTCAGTCACAACAACAAGTCGATCCGCGACACCTGCGACCGCGTGCTCTGGCTGGAGCGCGGTGAGCTGCGCATGGACGGCCCGACCGAAGAGGTGCTCAAGGAGTACGAGAAGTTCACAGGCAAGTAGCCCCGTGCGGACCAGGCCCCGCCGGAACCTTTCCGGCGGGGCCCGCGTCTGCAAAGGAAACGTCAACTCGGGCTCGCCTTAGGAATCTTGACGCCAATCGGTGTGTTGTTGTGATCTGCGGGACACCCCGACGAACCTCGATGCGTTGTACAACGTAAGCTGTACCGGTCCCGGAAAGCGGCAAGAGGGGCGATAATGCGCGACACCCTCCGCCGGGCCGCCCCGTGGCCCGCTGGGCGGCGTGTCCGAAATAGTGTGTATTGGGTCGGCAGTGTAGAACGGGAGATGTGACGGCAATGGCTACGGAAACTCCCCAGCTCAACGCAGGCCGCGCCGTCCCCGCCCCGGGCAGCGAACGGTGACGGCAGCCGGCCCGGTGCGCACCGGAGACCCGGAGCGCGGCACCCTGGACAAGGCCGCGGACGAGAATTTCCCCGTGGCCCCTTTCTTCCTGCCGAAAGCCTGGCGCGACGACCTGATGGCGGTGTACGGCTTCGCCCGCCTCGTCGACGACATCGGCGACGGTGACCTCGCCCCCGGCGGCGCCGACGCCCGCCTCCTCGGGGTCTCCCCGGAGCAGGCCGAGGACCGCCTGGTCCTGCTCGACGCCTTCGAGGCCGACCTGCGCCGCGTCTTCGACTCCGTCCCGCACCACCCCCTGCTGCGCCGCCTGCAGCCCACGGTGCGCCGCCGCGGACTGACCCCCGAGCCCTTCCTCGGACTGATCGCGGCCAACCGCCAGGACCAGCTCGTCAAGCGCTACGAGACCTACGACGACCTTCTCGCCTACTGCGAGCTGTCCGCCAACCCCGTCGGCCGTCTGGTTCTCGCCGTCACCGGTACCTCGAACTCCGAGCGCATCCGGCTCTCCGACTCGATCTGCACCGCACTCCAGATCGTCGAACACCTCCAGGACGTGGCCGAGGACCTCGGCCGTGACCGGATCTATCTGCCCGCCGAGGACATGAAGCGCTTTCACGTCCAGGAGGCGGATCTCGCCAGGAAAACCACAGGCGCATCGGTGCGTGCACTGGTTGCATACGAAGCACAACGCGCCCGCGATCTCCTGAATGAAGGCGCCCCCCTTGTGGGTAGCGTCCACGGCAGGTTGAAGCTGCTGCTTGCGGGGTTCGTGGCGGGGGGAAGGGCGGCGGTCCATGCGATCGCCGCCGCCGAATACGACGTACTTCCCGGCCCGCCCAAGCCCGGCAAGGGCCGGTTGCTGCGTGAGGTGGGCGTGACTCTGCGAGGAGAGGGGTGATCCGGACCGTGGACTCTCCCACACACGTGTCCGCACCGGTACTCGCCGCCTACAGCTACTGCGAGACGGTCACCGGACAGCAGGCACGGAACTTCGCCTACGGCATCCGGCTGCTCCCGGCGCCCAAGCGGCGCGCCATGTCGGCGCTCTACGCCTTCTCCCGGCGTGTCGACGACATCGGCGACGGCGAGCTGGCGGTCGACGTGAAGGCGGCCCGCCTGGAGGACACCCGGGCGCTGCTGGCCCGGGTCCAGGACGGCGCGGTCGCCGAGGACGACACCGACCCGGTCGCGGTCGCCCTCGCCCATGCCGCACAGGCCTTCCCGATCCCGCTGGGCGGCCTGGACGAGCTGATCGACGGCGTCCTGATGGACGTCCGCGGCGAGACCTACGAGACCTGGGACGACCTCAAGGTCTACTGCCGGTGTGTGGCCGGCGCCATCGGCCGGCTCTCGCTCGGCGTGTTCGGTACGGAACCGGGGGCGCGCGGCACCGAGCGCGCGCCGGAGTATGCCGACACGCTCGGGCTCGCGCTCCAGCTCACCAACATCCTCAGGGACGTCCGCGAGGACGCCGGCAACGGCCGTACCTATCTGCCGTCCGACGACCTCGCCAAGTTCGGCTGCTCGGCCGGGTTCCACGGGCCGACCCCGCCGGAGGGCTCCGACTTCGCCGGTCTCGTGCACTTCGAAGTGCGGCGCGCCCGTGCCCTTTTCACCGAGGGCTACCGGCTGCTGCCCATGCTCGACCGGCGCAGCGGCGCCTGTGTCGCCGCCATGGCCGGTATCTACCGCCGGCTGCTCGACCGCATCGAGCGCGAACCCGAGGCGGTGCTGCGCGGCCGGGTCTCGCTGCCCGGACGCGAGAAGGCGTACGTCGCCGTGCGTGGCCTGTCCGGGCTCGACACCCGGCGCCACACCTCCCGCCTGACCGTCAGGAGGCGCGCCTGATGGACAAAGTGGGTCAAGGCGACTCCACCGGAGAAAAACGGCAGGCAACCCTCCGGCACGGCGTGGCGTCCCTGACTGCGACGGCCCGACCTGCCCCGTTCGACCGGCACGGCGGGCGGGCAGGGGAGGAAGCACGATGACCGACGGCACGCGATCCGAGCGGACGCACGACGACATCCCGTCCGGGCGCACCGCGGTCGTGATCGGCGGCGGCCTCGCGGGCATCACGGCGGCACTCGCGCTCGCCGACGCGGGGGTGCGCGTCACCCTGCTCGAAGGCAGGCCGAGGCTCGGCGGGCTCGCCTTCTCCTTCCAGCGCGGCGACCTGACCGTGGACAACGGCCAGCACGTGTACCTGCGTTGCTGCACCGCCTACCGCTGGTTCCTCGACCGCATCGAGGGCACGGCACTGGCACCGCTGCAGGACCGCCTCGACGTACCCGTCCTCGACCTCGCCAAGCGGGAGGGGCGGCGCCTGGGCAGGCTCCGGCGCGACCCGCTGCCCGTCCCCCTGCACCTGGGACGCAGCCTGGCCGCCTATCCGCACCTCTCGCTCGCCGAACGGGCCAGGGTCGGACGTGCCGCGCTCGCGCTCAAGGGGCTCGACCTCACCGATCCGAGCCTGGACACACAGGACTTCGGCAGCTGGCTGGCCGCCCACGGCCAGTCGGCGCGTGCCGTCGAGGCCCTGTGGGACCTGGTCGGGGTCGCCACCCTCAACGCGGTCGCGGGCGACGCCTCGCTGGGGCTCGCCGCGATGGTGTTCAAGACCGGTCTGCTGTCCGACCCGGGCGCGGCCGACATCGGCTGGGCCCATGTGCCGCTGGGCGAACTGCACGACCGGCTGGCCCGCAAGGCGCTCGACTCCGCGGGCGTGCGTACCGAGGTCCGTACACGCGTCACCTCCGTCTCCACCAACGAGAACGGAACCTGGAGCGTTCAGGTTCCCGGCGAGACGCTCACCGCCGACGCCGTCGTGCTCGCCGTCGCCCAGCGCGAGGCGTACGACCTGCTCCCGGCCGGTGCCCTCGACGCCCCGGAGAACCTGCTGGAGATCGGCACCGCGCCGATCCTCAACGTGCACGTGGTCTACGACCGCACGGTGCTCACCAAGCCGTTCTTCGCGGCCCTCGGCACCCCGGTCCAGTGGGTGTTCGACCGCACCCACGCCTCCGGGCTGCGCACGGGACAGTACCTGGCGCTGTCCCAGTCGGCCGCCCAGGACGAGATCGACACCCCCGTGGCCGACCTGCGCGAGCGCTATCTGCCCGAACTGGAACGGCTCTTGCCCGCGGCGCGCGGCGCCGGGGTGCAGGACTTCTTCGTGACCCGGGAGCGCACCGCGACGTTCGCCCCCACCCCCGGCGTCGGGCGGCTGCGGCCCGGCGCCCGCACCAAGTCACCCGGCCTCTACCTGGCCGGAGCGTGGACCGCCACCGGGTGGCCCGCGACCATGGAGAGTGCGGTCCGCAGCGGTGTCAGCGCGGCCGATGCCGCGTTGCACACCCTGGGCCGGCCCCGCCCCCGTCACCTCTTCGAGTTCGAGGAGGCGGCGTGACGCTCGATCAGCAGGCGGCAGGCCCCCGCACCCCCGGTACCGCAACAAGAGGAGAGACTGTGCCCACTGTGCCCCCGGCCTCGAAGGGCGCTCGAGAGACCGCAGTGGACGTGACCGCGCTCCTGGAGCGCGGCCGGACCCTTGCCACACCGGTACTGCGGGCGGCCGTCGACCGCCTGGCACCTCCCATGGACACCGTGGCCGCCTACCACTTCGGCTGGATCGACGCCGAGGGCAACCCCGCCGACGGCGACGGCGGCAAGGCCGTACGCCCCGCGCTCGCCGTGCTCTCCGCCGAGGTCACCGGCGCCGCCCCCGAGGTCGGCATCCCCGGCGCGGTCGCCGTCGAGCTCGTGCACAACTTCTCCCTGCTGCACGACGACCTGATGGACGGCGACGAGCAGCGCCGGCACCGCGACACCGTCTGGAAGGTGCACGGCCCCGCCCAGGCCATCCTGGTCGGCGACGCCCTGTTCGCCCTCGCCAACGAGGTCCTGCTGGAACTCGGCACCGTCGAGGCCGGCCGTGCCACCCGCCGGATCACCACCGCCACCCGCGCCCTGATCGACGGCCAGGCCCAGGACATCTCCTACGAGCACCGCGACCGGGTCAGCGTCGAGGAGTGCCTGGAGATGGAGGGCAACAAGACCGGCGCCCTGCTCGCCGCCTCCAGCTCCATCGGCGCGGTGCTCGGCGGCGCCGACGACCGCACCGCCGACACCCTCGAGAAGTACGGCTACCACCTCGGCCTCGCCTTCCAGGCCGTCGACGACCTGCTCGGCATCTGGGGCGACCCGGAGGCCACCGGCAAGCAGACCTGGAGCGACCTGCGCCAGCGCAAGAAGTCCCTGCCGGTCGTCGCCGCGCTCGCCGCGGGCGGGCCCGCCTCCGAGCGGCTCGGCGAGATCCTCGCCGCCGACGCCAAGAGCAGCGACTTCGAGAACTTCTCGGAGGAGGAGTTCGCCGCCCGTGCCGCCCTCATCGAGGAGGCCGGCGGCCGCGAGTGGACCGCCGAGGAAGCGCGTCGTCAGCACACCATCGCCATCGAAGCCCTCCACGCCGTCGACATGCCCGACCGGGTTCGGGCGCAGTTCACGGCGCTGGCCGACTTCGTCGTCGTACGAAAGAGATGATCATTATCGGTCGAATAGTCCTCGCGTAGTCGCCGGCCGGTGCGAACGCGCAGCCAGCACCGGCCGACGGCGGACCCACAGCAGAACGATTTCGCACGACTGCACGAAGGGGAAGCCATGACAGCGACGACCGACGGAAGCACCGGGGCCACCCTGCCGCCCCGGGCCGACTCGGCCAGCACCGAACTCACCACCCCCGTGACGGCCGGGGTACAAGAAGCCGCCGAACGCGCCGTACGGCGTGCCACCGAGCATCTGCTCGCCCAGCAGGACGCGCAGGGCTGGTGGAAGGGTGACCTGGAGACCAACGTCACCATGGACGCCGAGGACCTGCTGCTCCGCCAGTTCCTCGGCATCCGCGACGAGGCCACGACCGCGGCCGCCGCGCTCTTCATCCGCGGCGAGCAGCGCGAGGACGGCACCTGGGCCACCTTCTACGGCGGCCCCGGCGAACTCTCCACCACCATTGAGGCGTACGTCGCCCTGCGGCTGGCCGGCGACGCGCCGGACGCCCCCCACATGGCGAAGGCGTCGGCCTGGGTCCGCGAGCGTGGCGGGATCGCCGCCGCCCGGGTCTTCACCCGGATCTGGCTGGCCCTGTTCGGCTGGTGGAAATGGGAGGACCTGCCGGAACTCCCGCCGGAACTCCTGTACTTCCCCAAGTGGTTCCCGCTCAGCATCTACAACTTCGGCCAGTGGGCCCGCCAGACCATCGTGCCGCTCACCGTGGTCTCGGCCAAGCGCCCGGTGCGCCCGGCCCCCTTCCCGCTGGACGAGCTCCACACCGACCCGGCCGACCCGAACCCGCACCGGCCCCTTGCCCCGGTGGCGAGCTGGGAGGGCGTCTTCCAGCGGCTCGACAAGGTTGTCCGCGGCTACCGCAAGGTCGCGCTGGGCCGGCTGCGCGGCTCCGCCCTGAAGTCCGCCGCCCGCTGGATCGTCGAGCGCCAGGAGAACGACGGCGCCTGGGGCGGCATCCAGCCCCCGGCCGTCTACTCGGTGATCGCCCTGCACCTGCTCGGCTACGACCTCGAACACCCCGTGATGCGGGCCGGGTTGGAGTCGCTGGATCGTTACGCCGTGTGGCGCGAGGACGGCGCCCGGATGATCGAGGCCTGCCAGTCCCCGGTGTGGGACACCTGCCTGGCGACCATCGCCCTGGCCGACGCCGGACTCCCCGCCGACCACCCGCAGCTCGTCAAGGCCGCCGACTGGATGCTCGGCGAGCAGATCGTCCGCCCCGGCGACTGGGCGGTCAAGCGGCCCCAGCTCCCGCCGGGCGGCTGGGCGTTCGAGTTCCACAACGACAACTACCCCGACATCGACGACACCGCCGAGGTCGTCCTCGCGCTGCGCCGGGTCAGGCACCACGACCCCGAGCGGGTGGAGAAGGCCATCGGGCGCGGGGTGCGCTGGAACCTCGGCATGCAGTCGAAGAACGGCGCCTGGGGCGCGTTCGACGTCGACAACACCAGCCCGTTCCCCAACCGGCTGCCGTTCTGCGACTTCGGCGAGGTCATCGACCCGCCGTCGGCCGACGTCACCGCGCACGTCGTGGAGATGCTCGCCTTCGAGGGCATGTCCCACGACCCGCGCACCCGGCGCGGCATCGAGTGGCTGCTCGCCGAACAGGAGCCGAACGGCGCCTGGTTCGGGCGCTGGGGCGTCAACTACGTCTACGGCACCGGGTCGGTGGTACCCGCGCTCACCGCCGCCGGGCTGCCCGTCTCGCACCCGGCCATCCGGCGCGCGGTGACCTGGCTCGAGCAGGTCCAGAACGAGGACGGAGGATGGGGCGAGGACCTGCGCTCCTACAAGTACGCCGACGACTGGAGCGGCCGCGGCGCCTCCACCGCCTCCCAGACGGCGTGGGCGCTGATGGCGCTGCTCGCGGCGGGGGAGAAGGAGTCCAAGGCCGTCGAGCGGGGTGTCCGGTGGCTCGCCGACACCCAGCACGAGGACGGCTCCTGGGACGAGCCGTACTTCACCGGCACCGGCTTCCCCTGGGACTTCTCCATCAACTACCACCTGTACCGGCAGGTCTTCCCGCTCACCGCGCTCGGCCGCTACCTGTACGGCGAGCCCACCCCCGAGGCAGAGGGGGCCTGATGAGCGCCACGCCCGCGCCGGCCCCGCTGCTGATCGCCTGCGCACTCGGCATCGAGCACCTCGCCCTGCGCGCCGGCGAGAGGGGCGGTTCGGGCGGACCCGTCACCGTGCTGCGCACCGGCATGGGCCCCAGGGCGGCGGAACGGTCCGTCACCCGGGTCCTGGCCGACCCCGCGCTTGCCGGTGCCGCGGTCCTGGCCACGGGCTTCTGCGCGGGACTCGCCCCCGGCATGCACCCCGGCGACCTGGTCGTCGCCGAGGAGACCCGGGACCCCCGCGGCAGCGTCCCGTGCGTGGGCACCGAACTCCTCGTGAAGGAACTCGTACGGACCCTGCCCGGCCGCACCGTCCACACCGGACCGGTCACCGGCTCCGATCATGTCGTCCGCGGTCACGAGCGGTCGGATCTGCTCGCGACCGGCGCAATCGCGGTCGACATGGAATCGGCGGCCACGCTCCTGAGCGCCGTGCACGCGGGCGAGCGCCCCGTTGCGGCGGTCAGGGTGGTCGTGGACGCTCCTGAACATGAACTCGTCCGGATCGGCACGGTGCGCGGTGGAATATCCGCTTTCCGCGTTCTTCGATCCGTTCTTCCAGCTTTCTTCGAATGGCACCGTTCTTTGCTGCTCCCCCGGAGGTGAGCCAGATGGCCATGCCGCTGCGTCAGTCGATCAAGGTCGCTACTTACTTGGCCGAACAGAAGCTCCGCAAGCGGGACAAGTTCCCGTTGATCGTGGAGCTGGAACCCCTCTTCGCGTGCAACCTGAAATGTGAGGGCTGCGGCAAGATCCAGCACCCGGCGGGGGTGTTGAAGCAGCGCATGCCGGTCGCGCAGGCGGTCGGGGCGGTGCTCGAGTCCGGCGCGCCGATGGTCTCCATCGCGGGCGGCGAACCCCTGATGCATCCTCAGATCGACGAGATCGTGCGGCAGCTGGTGGCGAAGCGGAAGTACGTCTTCCTGTGCACCAACGCGATGCTGCTGCGCAAGAAGATGGACAAGTTCACGCCCTCGCCGTACTTCGCCTTCGCGGTGCACATCGACGGGCTGCGCGAGCGGCACGACGAGTCCGTCGCGAAGGAAGGCGTGTTCGACGAGGCGGTGGAGGCCATCAAGGAGGCCAAGCGGCGCGGCTTCCGGGTGACCACCAACTCGACGTTCTTCAACACGGACACCCCGCAGACCATCATCGAGGTGCTCAACTTCCTCAACGACGACCTCAAGGTCGACGAGATGATGATCTCGCCCGCCTACGCCTACGAGAAGGCCCCCGACCAGGAGCACTTCCTCGGCGTCGAGCAGACCCGCGAGCTCTTCAAGAAGGCCTTCGCGGGCGGCAACCGCAAGAAGTGGCGGCTCAACCACTCCCCGCTCTTCCTGGACTTCCTGGAGGGCAAGGTCGACTTCCCGTGCACGGCCTGGGCGATCCCGAACTACTCGCTCTTCGGCTGGCAGCGCCCCTGCTACCTGATGAGCGACGGGTACGTCCCGACCTACCGCGAACTCATCGAGAAGACCGACTGGGACAAGTACGGCCGCGGCAAGGACCCGCGCTGCGCCAACTGCATGGCGCACTGCGGCTACGAGCCCACCGCCGTCCTCGCCACCATGGGGTCGCTCAAGGAGTCGCTGCGCGCGATGCGCGAGACGGTCTCCGGGAACCGGGAGTAACGGCATGACCGCGGTTTCCCTGGGCCTCCCGGAGGTCCCGGCCCGGCCGGTCGCCGAGCGGCGCCGGTCGCGGCAGATCCACGTCGGCCCGGTGCCGGTCGGGGGCGGTGCCCCGGTGTCGGTGCAGTCGATGACCACGACCCGCACCTCCGACATCGGCGCCACCCTCCAGCAGATCGCCGAACTCACCGCGTCCGGCTGCCAGATCGTCCGCGTCGCCTGCCCCACGCAGGACGACGCGGACGCCCTGGCGACGATCGCGAAGAAGTCGCAGATCCCGGTGATCGCGGACATCCACTTCCAGCCGAAGTACGTGTTCGCGGCCATCGAGGCCGGCTGCGCGGCGGTCCGCGTGAACCCCGGCAACATCAAGAAGTTCGACGACCAGGTGCGGGAGATCGCGCGGGCCGCCAAGGACCACGGCACCCCGATCCGCATCGGGGTCAATGCGGGCTCGCTCGACCGGCGACTGCTGGAGAAGCACGGCAAGGCAACCCCCGAGGCGCTGGTCGAGAGCGCTCTGTGGGAGGCCTCGCTCTTCGAGGAGCACGACTTCCGGGACATCAAGATCTCGGTCAAGCACAACGACCCGGTCGTGATGATCGAGGCGTACCGGCAGCTCGCCGCCCAGTGCGACTACCCGCTCCACCTCGGGGTCACGGAGGCCGGCCCGGCCTTCCAGGGCACGATCAAGTCGGCCGTCGCCTTCGGGGCGTTGCTCTCGCAGGGCATCGGTGACACGATCCGCGTCTCGCTGTCCGCCCCGCCCGCCGAGGAGGTCAAGGTCGGCATCCAGATCCTGGAGTCGCTGAACCTCAGGCAACGGCGCCTGGAGATCGTCTCCTGCCCCTCCTGCGGGCGCGCCCAGGTCGACGTCTACAAGCTGGCGGACGAGGTGACGGCGGGCCTGGAGGGCATGGAGGTGCCGCTGCGCGTCGCCGTCATGGGCTGCGTGGTCAACGGCCCCGGCGAGGCACGTGAGGCCGACCTGGGGGTCGCCTCCGGCAACGGCAAGGGGCAGATCTTCGTCAAGGGCGAGGTCGTCAAGACCGTGCCCGAGTCGAAGATCGTGGAGACCCTCATCGAGGAAGCGATGAAGATCGCCGAGCAGATGGAGCAGGACGGCGCCGGGTCCGGAGCACCCGCCGTCACGGTGAGCTGAACAGCACGGACCGAGAGGGGGCCGAGCGTGACGATTCTGGAGACCATCCGGGCACCACGCGACCTGAAGGCGCTGTCCGAGGCGGAACTCGGCGAACTGTCCGAAGAAATACGCGAGTTCCTGGTGCACGCGGTCGCCAGGACCGGCGGCCACCTCGGGCCCAACCTGGGCGTCGTGGAGCTGACCGTCGCACTGCACCGGGTCTTCGAGTCCCCGGCCGACCGCATCCTGTGGGACACCGGTCACCAGAGTTACGTCCACAAGATGCTGACCGGCCGTCAGGACTTCTCCAAGCTGCGCGGCAAGGGCGGCCTGTCCGGGTACCCCTCGCGCGAGGAGTCCGAGCACGACGTCATCGAGAACAGCCACGCCTCCACCGCGCTCGGCTGGGCCGACGGCCTCGCCAAGGCCCGCCAGGTGCAGGGGGAGAAGGGCCATGTCGTCGCGGTCATCGGCGACGGCGCGCTGACCGGGGGGATGGCCTGGGAGGCGCTCAACAACATCGCGGCCGCCAAGGACCGGCCGCTGATCATCGTCGTCAACGACAACGAGCGGTCGTACGCTCCCACCATCGGCGGCCTCGCCAACCACCTCGCCACCCTGCGGACGACGGACAGCTACGAGAGGGTGCTGGCCTGGGGCAAGGACGTGCTCCTGCGCACCCCCGTCGTGGGCAACACCATCTACGAGTCGCTGCACGGCGCGAAGAAGGGCTTCAAGGACGCCTTCGCCCCGCAGGGCATGTTCGAGGACCTGGGGCTCAAGTACGTCGGCCCGATCGACGGCCACGACATCAAGGCCGTCGAGTCGGCGCTGCGGCGCGCGAAACGTTTCCACGGGCCGGTGCTCGTGCACTGCCTCACGGAGAAAGGGCGCGGCTACGAGCCCGCCCTCGCCCACGAGGAGGACCACTTCCACACCGTCGGCGTGATGGACCCGCTCACCTGCGAGCCGCTCGCGCCGTCCAACGGCCCTTCCTGGACCTCGGTGTTCGGCGACGAGATCGTCCGCATCGGCGAGGAACGGGACGACGTCGTGGCCATCACCGCGGCCATGCTGCACCCGGTCGGCCTCGGCAAGTTCGCCGAGCGCTTCCCCGGCCGGGTCTGGGACGTCGGCATCGCCGAGCAGCACGCGGCGGTGTCCGCGGCGGGGCTGGCGACCGGGGGGCTGCACCCCGTCGTCGCCGTGTACGCCACGTTCCTCAACCGTGCTTTCGACCAGCTGCTGATGGACGTGGCCCTGCATCGCTGCGGGGTGACGTTCGTGCTGGACCGGGCGGGTGTCACGGGGGTCGACGGCGCCTCCCACAACGGCATGTGGGACATGTCGATCCTCCAGGTCGTCCCCGGCCTGAGGATCGCCGCCCCGCGCGACGCC
Organism: Streptomyces sp. NPDC104761; assembly: GCF_055583445.1. Classification (NCBI taxonomy): domain Bacteria; kingdom Bacillati; phylum Actinomycetota; class Actinomycetes; order Kitasatosporales; family Streptomycetaceae; genus Streptomyces; species Streptomyces sp. NPDC104761. Next base: position 230,357 of record NZ_JBVJNZ010000013.1, read on the forward strand.
GAACAGCTGCGGCTCCAGCTGCGCGAGGCGGTCGCCGTGGACGACGCGCCGACCCTGGTGAGGTTCCCGAAGGAGTCGGTGGGCCCGGAGATCCCGGCGGTCGACCGGGTCGGCGGAATCGACGTCCTGCACCGCGCGGAGGACGCGCGAGTTCTGCTGGTGGCGGTCGGCGTGATGGCACCCGTGTGCCTCCAGGCCGCGGAGCTGCTGGCCGCGCGGGGGATCGCCTGCACGGTCGTCGACCCTCGTTGGGTCAAGCCGGTGGATCCCGCGCTGCCGGGTCTGGCGGCCGAGCACGAGCTGGTCGCCGTCGTCGAGGACAACAGCAGGGCGGCCGGGGTGGGCGCGGCGGTGGCGCTGGCGCTGGGCGACGCCGAAGTGGACGTGCCGGTGCGGAGGTTCGGGATTCCCGAGCAGTTCCTGGCGCACGCGAAGCGGGGGGAGGTGCTGGCCGACATCGGGCTGACGCCGGTGGAGATCGCCGGTGCCATCGGGGCGAGTTTCGAGAGGTGGGGGGTTCAGGGCGCCCACCGGGGTGCCGCGGGGGGTCGTTCGGCGGGTGCCGGTCCGTCCGGGCCGGTCGCGCAGTTCCTCCCCCAGCCTTCGGCCGGGGGTACCCCCAGCGCCCTTCAGGGCGCCGAAGCCGAAGGCGCTTTGATGGGCAGCGCTGTCAAGGAGAAAGAATGAGTACGGAGTTCGACCTCGGGGCGCTGCTCGCCGAGCGTGGTGGTGAGCGGTACGAGTTGCACGGCAAGTACCTGAATCATCAGCTGCCGCGCATGCTGCACACCATCGGCTTCGACAAGGTCTACGAACGGGCCGAGGGCGCGCACTTCTGGGACGCGGACGGCAACGACTACCTGGACATGCTCGCCGGGTTCGGGGTGATGGGGCTGGGCCGCCACCACCCCGTCGTCCGCAAGGCCCTGCACGACGTCCTGGACGCCCAGCTGGCCGACCTCACCCGCTTCGACTGCCAGCCGCTGCCCGGGCTGCTCGCCGAGCGGCTCCTCGCGCACAGCCCGCACCTGGACCGGGTCTTCTTCGGCAACAGCGGCACCGAGTCGGTGGAGACGGCCCTGAAGTTCGCCCGTTTCGCCACCGGCAGACCCCGCGTCCTCTACTGCGACCACGCCTTCCACGGCCTGACCACCGGCTCGCTGTCGGTCAACGGCGAGGACGGCTTCCGGGACGGCTTCGCCCCGCTGCTGCCCGACACCGCCGTCCCCCTCGGCGACCTCGACGCGCTCGCCCGCGAGCTGAAGAAGGGCGACGTGGCCGCCCTGATCGTCGAGCCGATCCAGGGCAAGGGCGTGCACGAGGCGCCGCCCGGCTACCTGCGGGCCGCACAGGAGCTGCTGCACAAGCACAAGGCCCTGCTCATCGCCGACGAGGTGCAGACCGGCCTCGGCCGCACCGGCGACTTCTACGCCCACCAGCACGAGGAGGGCGTCGAGCCGGACCTGGTGTGCGTGGCCAAGGCGCTGTCCGGCGGGTACGTCCCCGTCGGCGCCACCCTCGGCAAGGACTGGATCTTCAAGAAGGTCTACTCCTCCATGGACCGCGTCCTGGTCCACTCGGCCAGCTTCGGCGCCAACGCCCAGGCCATGGCCGCCGGCCTCGCCGTCCTGTCGGTCATGGAGAACGAGCAGATCGTCGCCAATTCGAGGGCGATGGGGGAGCAGCTCAGGTCCCGGCTCGCCGCCCTGACCGACAAGTACGAGCTGCTCGCCGAGGTACGCGGCCGGGGCCTGATGATCGGCATCGAGTTCGGCCGGCCAAGCTCGCTGAAGCTGCGCAGCCGCTGGACCATGCTGCAGGCCGCCCGCAAGGGCCTGTTCGCCCAGATGGTCGTCGTACCGCTGCTGCAACGGCACCGGATCCTCACCCAGGTGTCCGGCGACCACCTGGAGGTGATCAAGCTCATCCCGCCGCTGGTCGTCGACCAGTCGGACGTGGACCGCTTCGTGGACGCCTTCACGGACGTCATGGACGACGCCCACAGCGGCGGCGGCCTGATGTGGGACTTCGGCAGGACACTGATCAAGCAGGCGGTGGCCAACCGCTAGCCCTTTGCCTCTGAGGCAAGAAAATTGCCTCGTAGGCAAAGCTGGGGCTGAATGGAGGCATGAACTCCTCCGAGAACGAGCGGGCGGGCGGGCCGGCCGACGACCTGCCCGCCGTCGCCCCGCAGCTGCGCTCACTGCGCCGCCGCGCCGGCCTCACCCTGGAGGCCGCCGCCCGCGACGCCGGTCTGTCGCCCGCGCACCTGTCCCGGCTGGAGACCGGACAGCGGCAGCCCTCGCTGCCGATGCTGCTCGCGCTCGCGCGTGTCTACGGTACGACGGTATCGGATCTGCTGGGGGAGACCGTCGCCGACCGGGACGCGATCGTGCGCGCCGGCGACATGGAACCGACCCGCGCCGGCGGCTGGACGTACTGGCAGGCCGGGGCGTCCGGCCGGGGGATGCAGGCGCTGCGCGTCCGGGTGCCGTACGGCTCCCAGGGCGACATCGTGCGGGTACATCCCGGCGAGGAGTGGCTGCACGTCCTGCGCGGCCGGCTCCGGCTGCGCCTCGGTGACACCACCCATGTGCTCGCGCCCGGCGACAGCGCGCACTTCGACTCGCTGACCCCGCACCGGCTCGCCGCCGAGGACCCGGACGGGGTCGAGCTCCTCTTCGTCCACACCCTGCTGCAGAGTCCCACGGCCGCGCTGTGCCTGGGACCGATCACTGGAGAGCTGCCGTGAGCAATATCGAGGAGAAGTTTCCCCGGTCCCTGTGGATCCGGCTGGTCATCTACCTGGCCGTCGGGCACGCCCTGGCCGGCTTCCTCTACCTGCTGTTCGCCCTCGGCGGCAAGGGCTGAGCCGCCGACCTCCGTCCGGCCTCAGTCGAGCAGGCGCCCGCGCAGCCGCTCCCGCGTCTCCGGAGCCAGCTTCAGGCCCTGCTCCAGGTACGCGTCGACGTCGCCCCACGTCTCGTCGATGCTCTCGAAGGCCGCCGCGAGGTACTCCGCGCGGGCGTCGAAGAGCGGGCTGAGCAGCTCCATCACCTCGGGGCTGTACACGCTCTCCCCGCTGCCGCTGCGCCTCACCTTGTAGCGGCGGTGCTTGGCGTTGGACTCCAGGTAGTCGGCGAGGATCGCGTCCCGCTCCACACCCACCGCGAGCAGCGTCACCGCTATCGAGATGCCCGCCCGGTCCTTGCCGGCCGCGCAGTGCATCAGCGCCGGGACGCTGTCCTCGGCGAGCGCGTGCAGCACGCGCGAGTGCTCGTCGGTGCGGTCCTTGACGATCGTGCGGTACGAGGTGACCATCCGGGCCGCGGCCTTGCCGTCGCCCAGGAGCCCGCGCAGCTGCTCGATGTCACCCTCGCGGACCATCGTCCAGAACTCGGCGCCGTGCGCCGGGTCGGTCAGCGGCAGGTTCACGTTCCGCGTGCCGGGCAGCTCGACGTCCGGGCCCTCCAGCTTCTGGTCGGCCGCGTTGCGGAAGTCGAAGATCGTGTGCAGGCCGAGCGAGGCGAGGAACTCCGTGTCCTCCTCCGTCGCGTGCGCCAGATGGCCGCTGCGGAACAGCACGCCCGGTCGCACCCGTCGCCCGTCCACGGTCGGCAGGCCGCCCACGTCACGGAAGTTGCGCACACCGGCCAGCTCGGGCTCGGTCGACGGGACCTGCTGCGTCACGGGGGGCTCCTCCCGGCCGGCCCCGTCGGCGCTGCTCGTCGACGGGCACTGGACCGACCATACGACATCGGTTTCCACGGGCAATGAGTTGTCCACAGGCATCGCCTCCGCGGCCCGTGCCCCTTGCCTCCGGGGCCCGTAGCCGTTGATGATGTTGGTGCTTGAGCGGATCTGTTGGCCCCTGTGTGAGGTTTCTCGATGGTGGACATCGCCGAAAACGGTCGTACCTGGCTGCTGTCGGGCCCCGGCAGCAGCTACGCGCTGCATCTGACGGAGACCGACGAACTGCTCCACCTGCACTGGGGGCCCAGGATCCGGCTCGCCGACGCCGAAGAGCTCAGCACCCGGGTGCTGCCCGGCTACTGGCCCTTCGAGTCCCCGCTGGACGGCCGCGAGGAGTACCCCGTCGAGGGCGGCCCCCGCTTCGTGCGGCCCGCGCTGTCCGTGCGGACCGAGGAGCGCCGGGGCACCGAGTGGACCTTCGACACGTACGAGGTCGAGGACGACGAGCTCCGGCTGCGCTTCACGGACGACGGCATCGTCATCACCCTGCACTACCGGATGCGCGGCGACGTCGTCGAGCGCTGGGTGAGCGTGGACAACGAGGCACGCGCGCGCGTGGAGCTGCTGCGCGCCGACCCCGCCACCTGGACGCTCCCCGACCGAGAGGGCTGGCGGCTGTCCCAGCTGCACGGACGCTGGGCCGCCGAGTCCCGCCTCACCAGGGCCCCGCTCACCTACGGCGAGAAGGTCATCGGCAGCCGCCGCGGCCACACCGGCCACCAGCACCTGCCCTGGGTCGCCCTCGACACCGACGCCACCGAGGAGCGCGGCGAGGTCTGGGGCTGCGCCCTCGGCTGGTCCGGCTCCTGGCGGATCGCGGTCGCCCAACTTCCCGACGCGCGCGTGCAGATCACCGGCGGCGCCGGCTACGACGACTCGGGCCTGCTGATGCTGGCCGAGGGCGAGTCGTACACCAGCCCGGTCTTCGCCGGCCTGTGGACCGACGGCGGCTTCGGCGGGGCGAGCCGCGCCTGGCACGCCTACCAGCGGGCGCACGTCATCCCGGACGCCGACCAGGACCGGCCGGTGCTGTTCAACTCCTGGGAGGCCACCACCTTCGACATCTCCGAGGAGCAGCAGGCCACCCTCGCCCGCCGGGCCGCCGCGATCGGCGTCGAGCTGTTCGTGGTCGACGACGGCTGGTTCGGCGCCCGCACCAGCGACCGCGCCGGCCTCGGCGACTGGACGCCCAACCCCGACCGCTTCCCCAAGGGCCTCAAGCCCCTCGCCGACTACGTGCACGCCCTCGGCATGCAGTTCGGCATCTGGGTCGAGCCCGAGATGGTCAACCCGGACAGCGACCTGTACCGCGCCCACCCCGACTGGGTCCAGTACCAGCAGGGACGAAAGCGGACGGAACTCCGCAACCAGCTCGTCCTCAACCTCGCCCGCGAGGACGTCCAGGAATACCTCTGGGAGCAGCTCGACGCCCTGCTGTCCAGTGCCCCGATCGACTACGTCAAGTGGGACTTCAACCGCTGCTTCACGGACGCGGGCTGGCCCGGCGAGCCCTACCCGCAGCGTCTGTGGGTCGACCATGTGCGCGGCCTGTACGCCCTGCTCGACCGGATCCGCGCGGCCCACCCGAACGTCGCCATCGAGTCCTGCTCTGGCGGTGGCGGGCGGATCGACCTCGGGATCATGAGCCGTACCGACGAGGTGTGGACCTCCGACAACACCGACCCGCTGGACCGGCTCGCCATCCAGCACGGCTTCAGCCAGATCCACCCCGCCCGGGTCATGTCGGCCTGGGTCACCGACAGCCCGAACCACCAGCTCAACGGCCGGATCAGCAGCCTGCGCTTCCGGTTCGTCAGCTCCATGGCCGGCGCGCTCGGGGTCGGCGGCGACCTCTCGCGGTGGACCGAGGAGGAGCTGGCCGAGGCCGGGCGCTGGGTGGAACTCTACAAGGAGATCCGGCCCCAGGTGCAGCGCGGCGACCAGTTCCGGCTGCGGCCACCGGCCGGCGGGCTCAGCGCGGTGCAGTACACCCTCGGCGACGAGACCGTCGTCCTGGCCTGGCTGCAGGCGCAGAGCTACGGCGAGCCGGCGCCGGCGCTGCGGCTGCAGGGGCTCGACCCGACCGCGTCGTACGAATGCCGCGAAACGGGCGAAGTGCATCGAGGTGCCGTGCTGTTGCACCACGGGCTGCGTACCGGGCTGAAGGGTGACCTGGATGCGGCGGTCTTCCGGCTCCGCCGGGTCTGACGCATCTGCCCGAATTGGCGCCTTCGTCATAACTTGCCATGGAATAAGCGGACGTGGTGTGACGTGCGTGAGGAGCGTCATATTCGTGACCGTCCGTCGCGCGTCATGCTCACGTAATCCTGATGTTCCGCAAGCGAATTGGAAATCCGACGGGGGCCGGAATTCACGGAGGGTGACCGGAACGTCCCTTTATGGATCACGTCGGGACCGGACGGCCGGAACCGGGTGCTTGTCCATGTCCGTCCCCCTCGCTTACGTTCGCCGCACATCCGGTCGGAACGCCGAATCCTGCCGCCGCCCGGAGTCCCCACACACACTCACCCGTGCCCGGCAGGAGCGGGGGACCCACCAGGTATGACCGCCTGTTCCGGTTCCCGGGACGGCTCGGGGTGCAGCCACCTCCTCCGGTGTGGCCGGGCAGCTCCAGCCCGAACCCGACAGCTCACCTCGCAGGCGCAGGAGAGGAATGCGCCATGCCCGCGAAGGGTAAGCACCGCCGTCCCAAGTCCCAGCGTCTCACCCGTTCGATGGCCGTCGCCGGAACCGGTGGCGCCGCGCTGGCCCTGCCGCTCATGGGGGCCACCGGCGCCCACGCGACCACCACGCAGTCCCTTTCCGGAAAGGCCGCCCAGTCGCTTCCCGTGGCCGAGAGGGCCGCGGTGAAGGAGGCGCCCGCACGGAATTCCGGCGCCGCGCATTCCGCGCGGCGGATCTACACGGTGGTGCCCGGCGACTACCTCTCGAAGATCGCCCGTGACCAGAACGTCCGCGGTGGCTGGCACCGGCTCTACGCCGACAACCGGCAGGCAGTGGGCGGCAATCCCTCGCTGATCCACCCCGGCCTCAAGCTCACCCTCGGCGGCCGGCACGCCGCGCCGACGGACTCCGGCTCCCGTCCCGAGGCGCAGTGGAGTCCGCGGTCGTCCGCCTCGTCCTCGGCGTCGTCCTCGGCGTCGTCCTCGTCCTCGGACGCCTCGGACATCGCGGGCGGTGCGGCCACGACCGTCGCCGGCTTCACCCTCCCGGTCGCCGGTGGCACCATCGGCACCGGCTACCACGTGGCCGGCAGCATGTGGTCCAGCGGTTACCACACGGGCGTCGACTTCGTCGTCCCGACCGGCACCCCGGTCAAGGCCGTCGGCGCCGGTACCGTCGTCACGGCCGGCTGGGGCGGCGCCTACGGCAACCAGGTCGTCATCCGGCTCGCCGACGGCTACTACGCGCAGTTCGGCCACCTCTCCGCCCTGTCCGTCTCGGTCGGCCAGACGGTGACCGCGGGTCAGCAGATCGGCCTCTCCGGCGCGACCGGCAACGTGACCGGCCCGCACCTCCACTTCGAGATCCGCACCACCCCCGACTACGGCTCGGACGTGGACCCGGTCGCCTACCTCCGCTCCAAGAGCGTCACCGTCGGCTGACCCTGCAGGCGCCGACCTCCGGCATTCCGGGGCCGCCCCACACGCGGTCCCGGAATCAGGATCGACGTCAACACCGCTGGTCAGGGACTTATTCCAAGATTGGCAAAGTATTTAGCAGTGTCTTATCTCACCGAGCGTCAACCCCTTATTACGGTCGCGTAGGTCACAGCCGAAGGTGAATCATGGCCCGACGTGGGAGACGATTCGAAGAGTGACAATGCATCAGTGATCGGGTCGTACGCAGCGGTGGGGGACAGCTTCACCGAGGGCGTGGGAGACCCCGGCCCCGACGGGGCGTTCGTCGGCTGGGCCGACCGGTTCGCGGTACTGCTGTCCGACCGGCGGCCCGAGGGCGACTTCAGCTACACCAACCTCGCCGTACGCGGGAAACTGCTCGACCAGATCGTGGCGGACCAGGTGCCGCAGGCCCTGGAACTCGCCCCGGACCTGGTCTCCTTCTGCGCGGGCGGCAACGACATCATCCGCCCCGGCACCGACCCCGACGAGGTGGCCGAGCGGTTCGAGCGGGCCGTGGCCCGGCTGACCGAGGCCGTCGGCACGGTGCTCGTGACCACCGGCTTCGACACCCGGGGCGTGCCCGTCCTGAAGCACCTGCGCGGCAAGATCGCCACATACAACGGACATGTCCGGGCCATCGCCGACCGGTACGGCTGCCCGGTCCTCGACCTGTGGTCCCTCAAGAGCGTGCAGGACCGGCGGGCCTGGGACGGCGACCGCCTGCACCTGTCTCCCGAGGGGCACACGCGCGTGGCGCTGCGCGCCGGTCAGGTGCTCGGCATCGAGGTGCCGGCCGACCCCGACCAGGCATGGCCCCCGCTGCCGCCCCGCGGCACCCTGGAGGTCCGCCGCGACGACGTGCACTGGGCCCGCGAGTACCTGGTCCCCTGGATCGGGCGCCGGCTGCGCGGCGAGTCGTCCGGCGACCACGTGACGGCCAAGGGTGCGCTCTCCCCGGACGACATCAAGATGCGGATCGCTTCCGTGGCCTGAGGCGGAGCGGGCGGGTAGGGGGTGGCCGCACTGCGGGCCGCCCCTTACTGCCGCTCGGGCAGCCCCAGTTCGCGCGCCAGCGCCTCGTCGGCCCAGGCCTGGGCCCTGGCCCGGGGTACGGCGCCGGGGTACGAGGTCAGCTGGACGGCGAGCCCGTCGAGCAGCGCGGTCAGCCGCAGCGCCGCCGCCGCGGGGTCGGGGCACCGGAACTCACCCGCCGCCACCCCCTCGGCGATGACCTCGGCGATGGCCGCCTTCCACTGCTGGTCCAGTCCCTTGGTGACGTCCCGCAGCGCGGGCTCCCGCAACGCCACCGCCCAGCCCTCGATCCACAGCCGCCAGCCCTTGGCCTGGCCGGTCGGCGCGTACCAGCGCACCGCGGCCCGCAGCCGGCGCAGCGCCGACGTGCGGCGGCCCAGCAGTTTGCGCAGATGCGCCAGGTCGTCCTCGGCGGCATAGGTGAAGGCGGCCGCGACCAGCTTCTCCTTCGTCGAGAAGTGGTACAGCACCAGCGCGTTGCTCACCCCGAGGGCCGAGGCCACATCGGCGATCCGCACCGCCGCCACGCCCCGCGCCTCGATCTGCCCGATGGCGGCCCGCAGCAGCTCCTCCCGCCGCTCGGCCACGCTCAACCGCACTCTCGCCACGCGGTCACCCTAATCGGTCGGCCCGCCACCCGCGTTGCCGTCTCAGGCCAGCGGCAGCCGCATGATCGTCAGGTCCAGCCAGCGGCCGAACTTGGTGCCCACCTCCCGGACCGTGCCGACGTGCTCGAAGCCGAACCGGTCGTGCAGCCGGACCGACGCGGCGTTCCCGGACTCGATGCCGGCGATCATCACATGGTGGCCGGCCTCGCGCGCCGAGGCGATGAGCGGGCCGAGCAGCGCGGAGCCGATGCCGAGCCCGTGGCTGCCCTCACGGACGTACACGGAGTTCTCCACCGTGTGCCGGTAGCCGTCCAGGGCGCGCCACGGTCCGTAGACCGCGAACCCGGCCACCTCGCCCGGTGCGTCGGCGGGCTCGGCCACGAGCGCCGAGCCGCGTTCCAGATGGGCCGCGAACCAGGCCGCGCCCTGTGCGGGGGACTGCGGGGTCTCGGTCCACAGCGCCGTCGAGTGCTCGATCGCGTGGTTGCGGATCGCGCGGACGGCCTCCCCGTCGGCGGGCCGGGCCGGGCGCACCACCACCTGGCCTCTCTCGTATATTGGATTCATGTCCAACATAGTAGAACCCTCCGCCGATCCCTTGGTGCGGCAGATCGCCGCACGGGTCCGCACCGAGCGGGAGCGCCGCCGCTGGACACTGGCGCAGCTCGCGGACGCCTCCGGCGTCTCCCCGGCGATGATCAGCCGGATCGAGCGCGGCGAGAGCAGCCCCACCGCGGTCGTCCTCGGCAAGCTGTCCGCCGCCTTCCAGATCGGCGTCGCCTCGCTGCTGGCCCCCGCCGAAGGCGCGCACGGCGCGCAGGAGTCCGTGGCCGACACCCCGGGGGTACGGCGCGCGGCCGACGCCGCCGAGTGGCGCGACCCCGGCACCGGCTACCGGCGCCGCCAGATCACCGGCCCGCGTTTCCCGGCGGAGATCGCCGAGATCCGGCTGCCCGCCGGAGCCCGGGTGCCCTACCCGGCCGCGGCCTTCGCCTTCGTACGGCAGCTGGTCTGGGTCCTCGACGGCCGGCTCACCTTCCACGACGGCGACACGGTCCACGAACTCGGGGCCGGCGACACCGTCGAACTCGGCGCACCGGCCGAGCGCGTCTTCGCCAACACCACTGACGCCGAATGCCGATACGCCGTCGTCCTCACCCGCGACGCCCAGCCGTGAGCCCACCGCTGCCCCGCGGCGGCACGTTTCTGCTGGCGGTCACGGCCGGCACGGCGATCGCGAACAACTACGCCGTGCAGCCCGCGCTCACCGCGGTCGCCACCGACCTGGACGTACCGCTCTCCACGATCGGCCTGGTACCCACCGCCGCGCTCGCCGGCTGCATGACCGGGTTCGCCCTGCTGCTCCCGCTCACCGACCACCTCGCCCCGAACCGCCTGGTCGCCGCACAGCTCACCGCCCTGGCCGCCGCCCTGGCGCTCGCCGCCACCGCGCACCACGCGTCCGTGCTGCTGGCCGCCTATCTGCTCGTCGGAGCCGCCGCGAGCGTGGCCGCCCAGGCCGGCAACATCGCCGGCCGCCATGCCCGGCCGGGCCGCGGCGGAACCGGCGTCGCCCTCGTCGCCGCCGGCATGTCGGCCGGCATCCTGCTCAGCCGGCTCGCGGGCGGCGCCCTCACCGACGCCTTCGGCTGGCGCCGGATGCTCCTCGTCTTCGCCGCCCTCGCCCTGCTCGGCGCGCTCGCCGCCGCGACGCTCCTGCCCCGGCAGCGGCCGCCCGCCTCGCGCGGCTACCGTGCCACCCTGGCCGCCCTCCCGCCGCTGCTCCTGCACCGGCCGGGACTGCGCCGCGCGGTGGCCACCGGAGCGCTCTGGTACTTCGCCTTCAACCTCTGCTGGATCGCCCTCACCCTGGCCCTGGCCCAGCCGCCGCACTCGCTCGGCCCGACCGCCATCGGCCTCTACAGCCTGGCCGGACTGCTCGGCTTCGCCGCGCTCCCGTTCACCGGCCGCCTCACCGACCGGTACGGCCCGCGCGCGGTGATCGGCATCTCGATGGCCACCGCCGCGACCGGTACCGCCCTGCTGGCCCCGGGCCTGGACGCCCCCTGGCGCACGTCCCTCGGCCTCGCCCTCTTCGACGCCGGCTGCTTCGCCGCGCAGGCCGCCAACCAGAGCCGCGTGATCGCCCTCGACCCCGCCCGCTCGGGCAGCCTCAGCAGCGTCCACCTGGTGGTGTACTTCTCGGTCGGCGCCCTGGGCTCGGCCGTCGCCGCACCCCTGCTCGACGCGCTCGGCTGGCAGGCCACCAGCCTCACGGCCACCGGCGCGCTGCTGCTCGCCGCTGCGCTCGGGCGCCGCTGAGGACGTGCCGCGTCACCGATACCAGCCGAACCGCTCCGCGATCACCGGCAGCCGGTCGGACACCAGGGCGTGGGCCGCGGCCCGCGGTGTCGTGCCGTCGGCCGCCGCGCGGTCCAGCATCAGCTCCACCAGGGCCCGCATCGAGCGGCGGATGTGGGCGAACGCCTCGTCGGCGTCGGGACCGATGTCGCCGAACAGGGTCCACCACCACCAGGCGTTGGTGCCCGAGTTGACCACCACGTCCGGCAGCACCGTCACCCCGCGCGCGGTGAGCCGCTCCTCCGCCTCGGGGAGCACGGGCATGTTGGCCGCCTCCACGATCCAGCGCGCGGCGATCACGTGCTCGTTGTCCGCGTCGACCACGTACGAGACCGCCGCCGGCACCAGCACCTCCGCGTCCGCCGACAGCCACGCGTCACCCGGCAGTTCCAGGTCACCGGGGCGCAGCACCGCGCGGTCGACGGTGCCGTACGCGTCCCGCGCGCGCAGCAGCGCCTCGACGTCGAGCCCCGCCGGGTTGGCGATCGTCCCCTTGACGTCGGCGACCGCCACGACCGTGAGCCCCGCGCGGGCGAGGAACCGCGCCGTGGCCCCGCCCATCGTGCCGAGCCCCTGCACGGCGACCCGCGTGCCCGCGTACGCCACCCCGGCCCGGTCCAGCGCCGCCAGCGCCGACTCGGCGACCCCGCAGCCGCCGGCCAGCTCGTCGAGGCCGATCCCGTCCACCTCGACGGCGAAGGCGTCCGCCAGCCGCCGCCGGGCCGCCGCCTCGTCGTCCAGCAGCGGGTACACGGCCTGGACCGAGGAGACCAGCCCCGCCTCGGCCGCCGCCCGGTCCACCAGGTCCTGGGTGAGCCCCAGGTCCTCGCCGGTGGTCCAGAAACTCTCCACGTACGGCCGCATGGCGCGCAGGTAGCGGACCAGCAGGGCGTACGCCCCCGGGTCCTGCGGATCGCAGTCGATGCCGCCCTTGGCGCCGCCCAGCGGGATGTAGCGGCCCTCGGGGTTGTAGTGCAGGGCCTCCTTCATCGTCATGCCGCGCGCGAGCCCGGTCACCTCCTCCAGGGAGCAGCCGGGCCGCATCCGCAGACCGCCGCTGGCCACCCCCCGCACCAGCCGGTCGACGACCAGGAAGCCCCGGCGGCCGGTGACGTGGTCGGTCCAGACGAGGGACATCAGGGGAGCGGTCACGAGAGCTCCTCGGGAGCGGTGTGAAGGAACGGTGTTACTGAACAGTGGGTCAGTATCGGGAGGCGGGTGGCGCGGTGTCAACGCCGACTGTCACAAGGGCCGACCATAATGGGGACCTCGGCGACACCTCTGGAGGTACCGTGACCGGTTTGCGTTCCCTGAGCTCCGGGCTCCGCGTGCTGCGGCCCGCGGCCTTCGGCGCGGACCCCGGCGGCGAGCGCATGGCCCGCATCCAGCGCTCCCCGCACTTCAAGGACGGCGTCTTCCAGAACCCCGGCGGCACCACCCGGATGCGGCCCTCGGGCTCGATGGTGGAGTTCGCGAAGACGTACTTCGAGAAGGAGCAGCGCGCTCGCAGAGCTCCCCGTGGCACCGTCCCGGTGCACCCCACCACCGTCGCCGACCTCGCCGCACCCGCCGCCACCGGCCTGCGGGTGACCTGGATGGGCCACTCCAGCGTCCTCGCGGAGATGGACGGACACCGCGTCCTGTTCGACCCCGTCTGGGGCGAGCGCTGCTCCCCGTTCCCGTTCGCCGGGCCCAGACGGCTGCACCCGGTGCCGCTGCCGCTCGCCGCACTCGGCCCGGTCGACGTCGTGGTCATCTCCCACGACCACTACGACCACCTCGACCTGCCCACCATCAAGGCGCTGGCCGGCACCGACACCGTGTTCGCCGTACCGCTCGGCGTCGGCGCCCACCTCGAACAGTGGGGTGTACCTGCGGGCCGGCTGCGCGAGCTGGACTGGCACGAGGAGACCAAGGTCGGCGGGCTCACCCTGACCGCCACCCCGGCCCGGCACTTCTGCGGCCGAGGGCTGCGTAACACCCAGCACACCCTGTGGGCGTCCTGGACCGTCGCCGGCGAGGAGCACCGGATCTACCACAGCGGCGACACCGGGTACTTCGACGGTTTCAAGGACATCGGCGCCGACCACGGGCCGTTCGACGTGACGATGATCCAGATCGGTGCGTACAGCGAGTTCTGGCCCGACATACACATGACGCCCGAGGAGGGCGTGCGCGCCCACCTCGACCTCCAGGGCGGGCAGCCGCACGGCGTGCTGCTGCCGATCCACTGGGGCACCTTCAACCTCGCCCCGCACGCCTGGGCCGAGCCGGGGGAGTGGACCAAGGACGCCGGTGACGAGGCGGGCCAGGCGGTCGCGCTGCCGCGTCCCGGCGAGCCCTTCGAGCCGTCCGGGAAGCTGCCCGCGGACCCCTGGTGGCGTACGGTCTCGGCGCCGATCGCCCGGCCGTGGCAGCGCGAGAAGCGGACCGAGGGCGCCCCCGGGCAGGAGGACCTCGGCCTCGCCGGCGAACGGTGACGACGGTCCACCGGCGCGGAAGGTGACGAACCGCCGGTGACTCCCGCACCGCTGTGACGGTGCCGTGAAGGTGACGTGCATGCCCCTGCACAACGTGGGCAGCGGCACGGTCATGAGCCAGGCACATACGCCAAGTCCTGCTCTCTTGCCGGGACTTGCACTCTCCCGGCGCTTCTGCACCGAGGCCGTCCGCCTCCTCCAGGAGGAGGCGGACGGCCTCGGTGTCCCCACTCCGCCGCCCGCATCGGCGCGGGTTCGGACGTGCTCGGTGGGAACCGCCGTGCCGGACGCATCGGACGAGGTCCCGAGCCGCCCGGACCTGGCGCGGGCCGCGGCCGACGCCGTGACGGGCGTCGACGCCGTGACGGCCCGCCCCGCGCCCCGACGGAGGGCCGTCGAAGCCGGAACGGTCACCGTGGGTGACGCTCTGGGGGGTGCTGGGAGGGGTGTGGCCGACCCCACGGCCGACCTGGCGGGCCGACCGCGGGCCTGCGGGCGGAGGGGCGGAGAGCGGAACGGGGCCCCGGAGATTTAGGGCCGCTTCTTCGGCGTGTGACCGTTTCTGAGCAGGTCGGATCGGCGGGTGACTGTTCCAGGGCGAAGAGCCGAGGGGGTTATCGGTCTTTCGTACGACGGCTCATACCAGAGCGGGACCAACTCCGGGGGACTTTGTCAACTGCCCACCGCACATGATGCGTCGGCGACTACTGTGAGTGTCCGTCGGACGACACGGGGCCGAATTCTTTTGCGGTCCACTCGCCCGGCACCGCGATGGCGCATGCCCGACTCGCGCGCCCCGCGCGAGAAACCAGGCCCGACGGACCAGTACGAGGACGCAGATGTCTCACCTCCGTGCACCGGCCGCCCGCGCCGACCGCCGTGAGGGCGGCCGGCACGGACGACCGGTCGCCAGACCCGTTCCCGCGCTGCCCGAGACCCATATACGGCCTCAGCTCATGCGGCTGGCGGTACTGCCACCGGTCGCGGTGGCCCTCAGCGGCTGCGCTGCCGTCCTGTTCACGGTCCGCTCCACCGGCGCCCGGCCCAGCCTCACCCTGCTGGCCGTGCTCACCGGAGCCGTCTCGGTGACGGCCGCGGGCATCGTGATCGCCGCCGTGGCCGCGGGCCGCGCCGCCCGCTCGGTCAGCGACCGCGTCGGCGTCCTGCGCCGCAACGCGGCCCGCGGCGAGGCCGACCTGCTCGCCCTCGTCGACGCGCTGCGCCGCGGCGAGACCCCGCCCCAGCGCAAGCCGCGCGGCGGTCCGCCCGAGGGCGCGGACGACTTCGAGCTGCTCGCCGCCGACCTGTCCCGCGCGCACGACGGCGCCGTCACCGCCGTCGTCCAGGCGGCCCAGCTCTCCAGTCAGGCCGGCAGCGAACAGAAGCTGGAGGTGTTCGTCAACCTGGCGAGGCGGCTTCAGTCCCTCGTGCACCGGGAGATCTCGATCCTCGACGAACTGGAGAACGAGATCGAGGACCCGGACCTCCTCAAGGGCCTCTTCCACGTCGACCACCTCGCCACCCGGATCCGGCGGCACGCCGAGAACCTCGCCGTCCTCGGCGGCGCCGTGTCCCGGCGGCAGTGGAGCAACCCCGTCTCCATGACGGAGGTGCTGCGTTCCGCCATCGCCGAGGTCGAGCAGTACTCGCGGGTCAAGCTCGTCCCGCCGATCGACGGTGAGCTGCGCGGGCACGCCGTCGCCGACGTCATCCACCTCCTCGCCGAACTCGTCGAGAACGCCACGGTGTTCTCCGCCCCGCACACCCAGGTGCTGCTCCGCGCCAACCTCGTCACCTCCGGCCTCGCGGTCGAGGTCGAGGACCGCGGACTCGGCATGCCGGTCGGCGAACAGTCCAAGATGAACGCCCTGCTCGCCGACCCCGACCAGGTCAACGTCGCCAGCCTGCTGGCCGACGGCCGCATCGGTCTCTTCGTCGTCTCCCAGCTCGCCCGCCGGCACGGCATCAACGTCCGCCTCCAGACCAACATCTACGGCGGCGTCCAGGCCGTCCTGGTCGTACCGCAGGGCCTGCTGGGCACGGCACCGGGCGTACCCGGCGCACCTGGTTCGGTTCCGCAGCCGCTCGGCACGGCGAACGGGGGCGGCGCGCCGGGGGCGCAGACCGGGGCACCGGGCACCGGAGGATCCCGGCCGTCCGACGGCACCGGGGTGCCGGCGGGCGTCCGCGGCACCGCCGGACCGGACACGGGCGCCCGAAGCAGGGCCGCCGTGGTCGGTCCGCCGGCCGGCCGAGGCCCCGGACAACATTCGAGTCCTGGACAACAGCCGAGTCCCGGACAGCAGCAGAGTCCCGCCACCGCCGCCACCGGCGGGCGGCGCCGGCACGCGCAGCACGAGAGCGCGCCCGCGCCGCTGCCGGTGCGCGGCGCCCAGGAGACCCGCTCGAACCCCGCCGAGGCGCTGCCCGGCATCCGCCCCGCGGACCGGCCGGCGGTCGCCGAGCACGCGGGTGCCCCGCCGGTACCGCGGGTCGGCGCCGTGCGCGGCACGATGGGCAAACCCCAGCTGCCGCGTCGCCGCGCCCAGGAGCACATCGTTCCCCAGCTGCGCGGCGGCCCGGCACCCCGCCCGGAGAACGAGAACCCGGCCGGACACGACCCCGGCCTGATGGCCGCCTTCCAGCGCGGCATCGGCCTCGCCGAGGCCCAGCAGCACCTGGAGGCCACCGAGACGGAGCCGAACACCGCCGAGCCGGTGGGCGGGACACATGGCGGGTCGCCCCATGACGGCTTCACCACCGTGGGCTTCGCCGACATGACCGCCCACGACGCGTCCGGCGATCGACCGACCAACACCTCGCATGCCACGCACATGGACGCGGCACATGGAGAGACGGCACACATGGCGCCAGACCCCATGCCGTCGGACTCCCTGGCCCCAGGCCACATGGCCTCGAACCACACGGCCCCAGGCCACATGGCTTCGGACCACATGGCCTCGGACCACGTGGCCTCGGACCACATCGCCACAAGCCACCCGGCCACGGACCACATGGCCCCCGCACACATCAGCCGGCCCCACCGGGACTCCGTCGAGAGCCCGCAGGCATCCCGGCCCCAGTCGTACTCCCAGGCCCTGCGCCCGGTGCACACCTCCGAATTCACCTCCCGGCCCGACGGGAGCGCACCTGCCGGATGACCAGCACCCTTTCCACCCCCACACCCACCCCCACCCCCACCCCCACCCCCACCCCCAGCGCTCCCGCTGATCTTCGTACCCCAAGGAGTCGATCCACCATGGCGAGCGATGCGCCGACCGCCCAGGTATCCGACCTCGACTGGCTGATGAGCGGCCTGGTGCAGCGGGTGCCGCACACCACCAGCGCGGTGCTCCTGTCCTGCGACGGGCTGGTGAAGTCCGTCCACGGCCTGGACCCGGACAGCGCCGACCACATGGCGGCGCTCGCCTCCGGCCTGTACTCGCTCGGCCGCAGCGCGGGCGTCCGGTTCGGCGACGGCGGGGACGTCCGCCAGGTCGTCGTCGAACTCGACTCGACGCTCCTGTTCGTCACCACCGCCGGCTCCGGCACCTGCCTCGCCGTGCTGGCGGGCCGGGAGGCCGACGCCGCGGTCCTCGGCTACGAGATGGCGATGCTGGTCAAGAGCGTCCGCCCGTACCTCGTCACCGCGCCCCGGCAGCACGCCGTCGAATCCACGGCGATGAGGCCTTGAGGGTGGCGGCAGCCGGCGACGGGCCCTGGCTCGACGACGCGGCCGGACGCCTCGTGCGCCCGTTCACGGTCAGCAACGGCCGGACCGAGCCCAGCATCGCCCTCGACCTCATCTCGCAGGTGATGGCGACCGGGTCCACGCCCCTCGGCTACCTCGGCCCCGAACACGCACAGGCCCTCGACCTGTGCCGCGCCCCCGTCTCGGTCGCCGAGGTCGCCGCGCACCTCGAACTGCCCGCCGTGGTCACCAAGGTGCTGCTCTCCGACCTCGTCGACTGCGGGGCGCTGACCGCCAAGCCCCCGGTGTTCCACCACAACCCCACTGACCGGTCCCTCCTGGAGGCAGTGCTCGATGGACTACGACGACAGCTCTGATCCCTTCCCCACCGCACTGAAAATCCTGGTGGCGGGTGGGTTCGGGGTCGGCAAGACCACCTTCGTGGGTGCGGTCAGCGAGATCGCGCCGCTGTCCACGGAGGAACTCCTCACCACGGTCAGCGCCGCGACCGACAGTCTCGACGGGATCGAGAACAAGGTCGAGACGACCGTGGCCATGGACTTCGGCCGCATCACCCTGGACCCGGAGCACGTGCTCTACCTGTTCGGCACGCCGGGACAGGAGCGGTTCTGGTTCATGTGGGACGAACTGTCCGAAGGCGCGCTCGGCGCGGTCATCCTCGCCGACACCCGGCGCCTGGAGGACTGTTTCGCGGCCGTCGACTTCTTCGAGGAGCGCGGCCTGGGCTTCATCGTCGCCATCAACGAGTTCGACGGCTCCTACCGCTACGACCCCGAGGAGGTGCGCGCCGCCATCGACCTCGACCCGGAGGTCCCGGTGGTGCGCTGCGACGCCCGGATCTCCAGCTCCGGGGTGCAGACCCTGCTCACCCTCGTCCGCCATCTCATCGCCCATGCTCCGGTCTCCGCGCCGAGCCACGGCGCCCACATGTGAAACCCCATACACCCCTCACGGAGCCCGTATATGACCCACGTCCACTGCGACGGAGCCCGCGCATGAGGTACGACCCGCCTCGCCCGGCCGGCCGGCTGCTGCTCACGCCGGAGGACAAGGAGGCCCCCGAACGCACCCGGCGCCTCGGCCAACTGCGCCTGGGCGAAGACGCGGACCCCGCCCTCGACGTCTACGCGGACCGGCTCGCCGGGGTCACCGGAGCGCCGTACGCCATGGTCACCTTCATCGACGTGAACCGTCAGTTCTTCGCGGGCCTGCACCTGCCGGACGTGGCACCGCCCGTGGTACGGCCGGACGGCAGCACCCCGGTACTGGGTCGTGAGCTGCCCCGCGACCACGGTTTCTGCCCCCATGTGGTGGTCCGGCGCAAGGCGCTGGTCCTGGAGGACGTCTGCGACTACCCGCGGTTCGCTGGCAACCCGGTCGTCGACGAGTTCGGCATCCGTTCCTATCTGGGCGCGCCGCTGATCGACAGCACGGGAACGGTGCTCGGCACGGTGTGCGTGGCCGACGTGCAGCCGCGGCCCTGGGGCCGGCCCGGTCTGGAGACCATCAAGGCGTCGGCGGCGGAGCTGGTGGCCCGCATCGAGCGGCGCGAGGCGGACGGTCTGCCGCTGTTGTGACGGCGGGAACAGCACGGGAACAGCCCCCTCACTAGCCGACCGGTCTAGTACCCCCGTACCCTGGTGGTATGGGACGTACCAGTGACGCCAGGCGGAAGATCCTCGACGCCGCTCGCTCGCTGATCGAAGGGCGCGGCTACGCGGCGCTCGGCGTGGCCGAGATCTGCAAGGCCGCCGGGGTGCCGAAGGGCAGCTTCTACTACTTCTTCGAGTCCAAGGAGGCCCTCGCGCTCGCCGTCGTCGACGAGCACTGGGCGGCCCAGCAGCGCGACTGGACCCGGGCCCTGACCGGCGAGGCGGAGCCGCTGCGGCGGCTGCGGCGGTTGTTCGAGGAGACCGAGGCGGGTCAGCTCGCCGGCCAGCGGGGCTGCGGGACCGTGGCGGGCTGCCTGTTCGGGAACCTCGCGCTGGAGCTGAGCAACCAGACCGAGGCGGTCCGCGGACGGCTGCAGGAGATCTTCGACGCCCAGGTCGGCATGGTGGAGTCGGTCGTCACCGAGGCCCGGGAGCGTGGCGAGGTGAACGTGACCGACACCCGGGAGGCGGCGCGCGCGGTGGTGGCCCAGCTCGAGGGCCAGGTGATGTTCGCCAAGCTGTACAACAGCACCGGCCGGCTGAGCCCGCTCTGGGACAACTGCCGGGCCCTGCTCGGCGTCACGGCGGCGCAGGGCGCGGGGGCCGGAGTCTAGGAACGGGCCCGGGAGGGGCCTAGGGCCTGTCTGACAATTCCCGCCTGCCTCACGACGCCATGCACGCACTCTCGCCGCACCGGGCCCTGACCCAAGTACGTCCAGTACGTGGGCCAGGGCCCGGCACACCGAGAGCACGCACCTGACGCCGCGAGGCCGCCCTCCGGGCGACGACGGGAATTGTCAGACAGGCCCTAGGAGCGGGCGGCCTCGGCCGGTTGCGGGTGCCGTACCGGCGCTGTGTGGTCCGCACCCATGTGGTGGGGGAAGCCGATGCGCAGCACGGCGGCGGCGACGGCAGCCGTGAGGACGACCAGGGCGGCCAGGAGCAGGGCCTGGTGGTAGCCGTGGCGCAGCAGCGGGGCGACGACCAGGGGGCCGAGGATCTGGCCGACGGAGTACCCGGCGGTCAGCAGGGCGACGGAGCGCGGGAAGCGCAGGTGCGCGCCCGTGGCCAGGGCGAGGGTGCTCACGCCGAGGAACGTCGCGCCGAACAGCACGGCCGAGCCGAGGGCGGCGGCCGTCCTCCCGGTCAGCGCGGGCAGTGCGATGCCGGCCGCCTGGATCGTGAGCGCGGTCACCAGCAGGCCGGGGCGGGACCAGCGGTGCCCGAGCCGGGCCCACAGCGCCGAGGACGGCACGGCGGCCAGCCCCACCAGCACCCAGGCGCCGCTGCCCACCCAGCCGGGGGAGCCCTGGCCGATCGCCGCGACCAGGAAGGTACCGGCGACGATGTAGCCGACGCCCTCCAGGAAGTAGCTGACGAAGAGCGCGCCGAACCAGCGGTGGGCGCGGATCCCGGCCCGGGTGCCGTCGGTTCCCCCGGCGACCGGCGCGTCCTCGGGGCGCAGCCGCCACGAGGACGCGGCCAGCACCGCGGTGAGCGCGGCGGCCGCCCACCAGGCCGCCCGCCAGTCGCAGACGGACCGCAGGGCCAGGACCAGCAGCCCGGACAGCGCGATGCCGGCGCCCACCCCGCCGAAGGCCCAGCCGGGCAGGTGCGCCGCGTGGCCCCGCAGATGGTGCAGCACAGAGGCGACGGCGATCACGAACACCAGGGCGCTCGCGGCTCCGGCCAGCAGCCGCAGCGCGCCCCACACCGCCGGGCTGTGGGTGAGGGGCATCGCGGCGAGCGTGGCGGTCAGCAGGAGCAGGGCGCCGCGCAGCACGGCCCGCGACCGGACCAGCGCCGGGGCCAGGGTGCCGGCCAGCGCGCCGACGAGGTAGCCGGCGTAGTTGGCGGTGGCCAGGTTCGCCCCGGCTCCGGCGGACAGGCCGGCCTGGTCGTGCATCAGGGGCAGGATCGGGGTGTACACGAAACGGCCGACGCCCATCCCCGCGGCGAGCGCCGCGGCGGCCCTGGCGACATGCGCCCAGGGGGAGCCGGAGCCGGAGCCGGAGACGGAGGCAGGCGTGGAGGCAACGGTCATCGGGTGCCCTCGGCCCGGCCCGGGTCGTTGGGGTGGGACTCCAGGGGGGTGACGGTGACCGTCATCCACGGGCGCAGCGGCAGGGTGCCCAGCACCTTCTCGTGGAGCCCCTCCTCGTCGTCGGCGCGCCAGATGCCGATGCTGCGCAACTCGCCCACCGGGCGCCACAGGCGGGCCAGGTGACCGGTCGCGGCCAGTTCCCGCGCCCGCACGGCCTCGGCGGCCCGCCGCCGGTCGACCTCGTCCTGGCCCGTGCCCTCGGGAATGTCGGTGGTGATCTCGACCAGGAACTCGCGCACGATGTGCTCCCTCGGTTGTCGTTGGTTCCATCGTGCGGCGCCACCGGCCGCGCTGCCACGACCGGCCGGCTCACTGGTGGGAGGCGCGGCCTCCCAGCGCGCGTAGCATGACGCGCGTGGAACTGCGTCAGCTGCGGTACTTCGTCGCCGTCGCCGAGGAGCTGAACTTCGGCCGGGCCGCGGAGCGGCTGCTCATCGCCGGCCCGTCCCTCTCCCAGCAGATCAAGGCGCTCGAACGGGACCTGGGCGTCCGGCTGTTCGACCGGGACCGCCGCTCGGTCTCCCTCACCCCCGCCGGTGCCGCGCTGCTCCCGCACACCCGGGACCTGCTGGCGCGGGCCGACGACCTCAGGCACCGGGCGGGCCGCCTCTCGGGCTCCGAGCCGGTACGGCTCGGTTACGTCAACTGGCTGCCGCCGGACCTGGGTTCGCGGACGGCCGCGGTGGCGCGAGTCCATCTGGACGCATGGGTCGCGCCCTCCCACACCCAGGCCGCCCGGGTCGCCGACGGCAGCCTGGACCTGGCCGTCTGCTGGGTGCGTACCGAGGACCTCGAACGGCACGGGCTGCGGGCCCGGCTGATCGGCGCGGACCGGCTGTACGCCGTCGCCAAGGGCACCGACACGAGCGACCTGCCGGCCGGGGACACAGACGTCCTGATCGACGACGACGTCACCTCCTGGGCCTCGTGGAACACGTACGCCGAGGAGCTCACGCGGGCCGTCGGCGCCCGCCCGGTGCGCATCTCCGACGGCGCCGTCACCGGCCCCGCCTACTTCGACCACGTCCGGCGCTGCACCCGGCCCGTCCTCAACTCGCCCAAGGGCCAGACCGCTCCGCTCCCGCCCGACCTGGTCCGCCGCGAGGTCGTCACCCCGAAGGTGTACTGGACCTGGTCCCTGGTCTGGCGCGCGAGCGAGGACCGGGCCGCTGTCCTGGCCGTCGTCGACGCCCTGTGCGACGGCGTCGGCGACCTCGGGATCCACGCCCCGGACGCCTGGTTGCCCGCAGACGACCCCTACGCCCTCCGCGGCTGAGCCGCGCTGGGAGGCCACGCCTCCCAGCCGGGAGGAAACCGATCCTGGCGCACCCGGCGGGCCCGGCCTACCTTCAAATAGTCGACCGGTCGGCTAGTGACCGGTCAGCCACTACGGAGAAGGTCAGCATGAGCACGCAGCAGCAGAAGGTCGCGATCGTCACCGGTGCCTCGCAGGGCATCGGCGCCGCCCTCGTCGAGGGCTACCGCAAGCTCGGCCACGCGGTCGTCGCCACCTCGCGCACCATCGCCCCCGCCGACGACGCGGGCGTCCTGACCGTCCAGGGCGACATCGCGGACCCGGCGACCGCCGAGCGGGTCGTGGCCGCCGCCGTCGAGCGGTTCGGCCGGATCGACACCGTGGTCAACAACGCCGGCGTCTTCGTCGCGAAGCCCTTCACCGAGTACACCGCCGCCGACTACGCGGCCGTGACCGGCATCAACGTCGCCGGCTTCTTCCACCTCACCCAGCAGGCGGTCCCGCACCTGCTCGCCCAGGGCGGCGGACACGTCGTCAGCGTCACCACCAGCCTCGTGGACAGCGCGGACGCCCGGGTCCCCTCCGTCCTGGCATCGCTGACCAAGGGCGGCCTGCAGTCCGCGACCAAGTCCCTCGCGATCGAGTACGCCACCCGTGGCATCCGCGTCAACGCGGTGTCGCCCGGCACCATCAAGACCCCCATGCATCCGGCGGCGACCCACGAGTTCCTCGCCGCCCTGCACCCGGTCGGCCGGATGGGTGAAGTGGGCGACATCGTCGACGCGGTGCTCTACCTGGAGACCGCGCCGTTCGTCACCGGCGAGATCCTGCACGTCGACGGTGGTATGAGCGCCGGACACTGACGGCACGGCCCGACCCCCCACCGAGGATCCACCGAGGACCTACCGAGGAGAAGAAGGAGCGGACATGACCAGCACGACGGAGGACACGGCGATCCTGGGCGCGGTGCTCGACCGGTGGAAGGCGGCCGTCGACGCACACCAACCCGAGCGCGTCGCCGCCCAGTTCACCGAGGACGCCGTCTTCCAGGGACTGCACCCCTACAGCGTCGGACGGCAGGGCGTCGCCGCGTACTACGACTCCCAGCCCCTCGGGATGAAGGCGGCGTACCGCGTCCTGGAGACCCGGCGGCCCGCCGACGGCGTCGTCCTCGGCTACCTGGCCGTCGAGTTCTCCTTCACGGACCGGCCCCCGCTGGACGTGAAGCTCTCGGTCCTCGTCACCCGGACGGGCGAGGACTGGCACATCGCCCACTACCAGGTCTCCCGCCTCGACTAGCCGTCCCCTGCGGGTTGTTCCGGGGGCGTGAAGCCGAGCTGTGGCGGCGCTTAAGAAATCCTCGATGGACCGATGCGCCCGGGTGCGGCAGATTGCTGTGAGATTTCACCCCCCTCCCCGGCCGCGGGCCGCTTCGGCGTCCCCGCGGCCGGGACCTCACGCACAGGAGCCGTAGCGTTGAAGGCGCTGGTCAAGGAGAAGGCGGAGCCCGGGCTGTGGCTCACGGACGTGCCGGAGCCCGCGGTCGGACCGGGTGACGTACTGATCAAGGTGCAGCGGACCGGCATCTGCGGCACCGATCTGCACATCCGGGCCTGGGACGGCTGGGCCCGGCAGGCGATCACCACCCCGCTCGTGGTCGGCCACGAGTTCGTCGGCGAGGTCGTGGCGACCGGCCGGGACGTCACCGACATCAAGGCGGGCGACCGGGTCAGCGGCGAGGGCCACCTCGTGTGCGGCAAGTGCCGCAACTGCCAGGCCGGGCGGCGCCACCTGTGCCGGGCCACGGTCGGCCTCGGCGTCGGCCGCGACGGCGCGTTCGCCGAGTACGTCGCGCTGCCCGCGGGCAACGTCTGGGTGCACCGCGTCCCCGTCGACCTCGACGTGGCCGCGATCTTCGACCCGTTCGGCAACGCCGTGCACACCGCCCTCTCCTTCCCGCTGGTCGGCGAGGACGTCCTCATCACCGGCGCGGGGCCGATCGGCCTCATGGCCGCCGCGGTGGCCCGGCACGCAGGCGCCCGCCACGTCGTGATCACCGACGTCAGCGAGGAGCGCCTCGACCTCGCCCGCAAGATCGGCGTGAGCCTCGCCCTGAACGTGTCACGGGCCGGGATCGCCGACGGGCAGCGGGAGCTGGGGCTGCGCGAGGGCTTCGACATCGGCCTGGAGATGTCCGGCAGGCCGGAGGCCATGCGCGACATGATCGCCAACATGACGCACGGCGGCCGTATCGCCGTGCTCGGCCTGCCCGCCGAGGAGTTCCCCGTCGACTGGGCCCGGATCGTCACCTCGATGATCACCATCAAGGGCATCTACGGCCGTGAGATGTTCGAGACCTGGTACGCGATGTCGGTCCTCCTGGAAGGCGGACTCGACCTCGCCCCCGTGATCACCGGCCGGTACGACTACCGCGACTTCGAGGCG
This sequence comes from Streptomyces sp. NPDC104761, assembly GCF_055583445.1. Taxonomy (NCBI): domain Bacteria; kingdom Bacillati; phylum Actinomycetota; class Actinomycetes; order Kitasatosporales; family Streptomycetaceae; genus Streptomyces; species Streptomyces sp. NPDC104761. The sequence continues at coordinate 255,403 of NZ_JBVJNZ010000013.1, forward strand.
GCCTTCGCCGACGCGGCGAGCGGCCGCGGCGGCAAGGTCATCCTCGACTGGACCGCGTAGTCCGCCGCACCCATCCGCGCGTCAACACCTGGGAGCTTCTGGAATGTTCGACTCCGTGCGCGACGACCTGCGCGCCACCCTCGACGAGATCCGCGCCGCCGGCCTGCACAAGCCCGAGCGCGTCATCGGATCCCCGCAGTCCGCGACCGTGTCCGTCACCGCGGGCGGCCGCCCCGGCGAGGTCCTCAACTTCTGCGCCAACAACTACCTCGGCCTCGCCGACCACCCCGACGTGATCGCCGCCGCCCACCAGGCCCTGGACCGCTGGGGCTACGGCATGGCCTCGGTCCGCTTCATCTGCGGCACCCAGGAGGTCCACAAGGAGCTGGAGGCCCGCCTGTCGGCCTTCCTCGGCCAGGAGGACACGATCCTCTACTCCTCCTGCTTCGACGCCAACGGCGGTGTCTTCGAGACCCTCCTCGGCGAGGAGGACGCGGTGATCTCCGACGCCCTCAACCACGCCTCCATCATCGACGGCATCCGCCTCTCCAAGGCCCGCCGCCTCCGCTACGCCAACCGCGACCTGGCCGACCTGGAACAGCAGCTGAAGGAGGCGCAGGGTGCCCGGCGCCGGCTCGTCGTCACCGACGGCGTGTTCTCCATGGACGGCTACGTGGCCCCGCTGCGCGAGATCTGCGACCTCGCCGACCGCTACGACGCGATGGTCATGGTCGACGACTCGCACGCCGTCGGCTTCGTCGGCCCCACCGGGCGCGGCACCCCCGAGCTGCACGGTGTGATGGACCGCGTCGACATCATCACCGGCACCCTCGGCAAGGCCCTCGGCGGCGCCTCCGGCGGGTACGTCGCGGCCCGCGCCGAGATCGTCGCCCTGCTCCGCCAGCGCTCCCGCCCCTACCTCTTCTCCAACACGCTCGCCCCGGTGATCGCGGCGGCCTCCCTGAAGGTCCTCGACCTGCTGGAGGCGGCCGACGACCTGCGGGTCCGGCTCGCCGAGAACACCGCCCTGTTCCGCCGCCGGATGACCGAGGAGGGCTTCGACGTCCTCCCCGGCGACCACGCCATCGCCCCCGTGATGATCGGTGACGCGGCCACGGCGGGCCGGATGGCCGAGCTGCTCCTCGAACGGGGCGTGTACGTGATCGGCTTCTCCTACCCGGTGGTCCCGCAGGGCCAGGCCCGGATCCGGGTCCAGCTGTCCGCGGCCCACTCGACGGACGACGTCGACCGCGCGGTGGACGCCTTCGTGGCGGCCCGCGCCGAGCTGGCGGGCTGAGCGGTACCGATGGTCTGACCGGCACCGGCGGCCCGAGCAGCTCGGACGTGTTGCGATAATCAGTCGCATGATCGAGGCGCGGCGGCTCCACATCCTCCGTGCGGTGGCCGACCACCGCACGGTGACGGCGGCTGCCGCCGCGCTCTATCTGACGCCCTCGGCCGTTTCCCAACAGCTGACGGCCCTCGAACAGGAGACCGGCCACCGCCTGGTCGAGCGCGGCGCCAAGGGGGTTCGGCTGACCGCGGCCGGCGAGATCCTGCTCGCCCACACCAACGCGGTCCTCGCCCAGCTGGAGCGGGCCGAGGCCGAGCTGGCCGCGTACGGCTCCGGCGAGGCCGGCACGGTCACCGTCGCCGCCTTCGCCACCGGCATCGCCCAGGTGGTCGCCCCGGCCGTGGCCCGCCTCGCCGGCACCGCCCCCGGCATCCGCATCCGCGTCCAGGACGCCGAGGGCGACGCCAGCCTCCCGATGGTCCTGGACCGGCAGGTCGACGTCGCGGTGGCCGTCGAGTACCGCGGGGCCCCGCCCGCCGACGACCCCCGGCTCACCCACGTGCCGCTGTACGCCGAGCCGTTCGACGCCGTCGTCCCGCTCCACCACCGGCTGGCCGGGACCTCCGAGATCCCCCTCGCCGAACTCGCCAAGGACACCTGGATCGGGCCGTATCCCGGCAACCCCTGCCACGACGTGGCCGTCCTGGCCTGCGAGAGCGCCGGATTTCAGCCCCGCTTCGCACACTCCTCCGACGACTTCCGGGCCGTGGTGGCCCTGGCCGCGGCCGACGCGGGCGTGGCCCTCGTCCCACGCTCCGCGCTGCGCGGCATGGACCTGACCGGCGTGGTCGTACACCCCGTCGACGGCGTCGCCCCGACCCGCCGCGTCTTCGCGGCCGTGCGGCGTGGAGCCGAGGCCCATCCGCTGATCCGCCCGGTGCTCGGCGCCCTGGACGAGGCGGCACGGCTGTGAGCCTTCCTTAACACCGGCGTCTCACATCGGGGATATCGTCCCGGATGTGAAACAGACTGAGACGGTCGACCCCCTCGACCCCGTGGACGCCCGCCTCGGCGGCCGCCTCGCCCAACTGCGGGCCGAACACGGCTGGTCCCTGGGCGAGCTGGCGGAGCGCAGCGGAATCAGCAAGTCCACCCTGTCCCGGGCCGAACGGGCCGAGACCAGCCCCACGGCAGCCCTCCTCAACCGCCTCTGCAACGTCTACGGCCGGACCATGTCCCAGCTGCTCAGCGAGGTCGAGGCGGCACCCGCGCCGGTGCTGCGCGCCGCCGAGCAGCAGGTGTGGGAGGACCGCGCCTCCGGCTTCGTACGCCGGTCGGTGTCGCCGCCGCACGGCGGGCTGCGCGGCGAACTCGTCGAGGGCCGGCTCGCGCCGGGCGCGGACATCGCCTACGACCGCCCGCCGGTGCCCGGCCTGGAGCAGCACATCTGGGTGCTCGAGGGGGACCTGGCCGTGACGGCCGAGGGAACCGAGCACCTCCTGGACGCCGGGGACTGCCTGCGGCTGCGGGTGTGGGGGCCGACCCGGTTCCGGTGCGCGGGACCGGCGCGGACGCGCTACGTGCTGGCGGTGGTGCGGCCGTGAGGACACTGCGCCTGGACGCGGATCAACTGCCGCAGCGGGTGGGGGAGCTGGCCGAGCTGCTGGCCGACACCGTGAACGGCGGGGCGTCCGTCGGCTTCCTCGCCCCCCTTGGACCGGAGCGGGCCGTCGCCTGGTGGCGGGAGCGGGAGGCCGCCGTGGCCGCCGGGCAACTCGCCGTCTGGGCCGCGCTGGACGACACCGGCCGGACCGTCGGCACGGTCGGCCTCGCCTTCGCCCACCCCGGCAAACCCAACAGCCCGCACCGCGCCGAGCTGGTGAAACTGATGGTCCACCGCGACGCCCGGGGCCAGGGCATCGGACGCGGCCTGCTGGCCGTCGCCGAGGAGGCCGCGGCCGCTGCCGGGATCACCCTGCTTCACCTGGACACCGAGACGGACAGCCCCGCGGAGCACCTCTACCGCACGGCCGGCTGGACCCGCGCGGGCGTCATCCCCGACTACGCCCTCGACCCCGCCGGCGTCCTGCGCCCGACCACCCTCTACTACAAGCGCGTGGGCACTCCGGGCGGGTGACTGTCAGTGGCAGCGGCTACGGTTCGGGGCATGCCGGACGCCGAAGACGTACGCCGAGTCGCCCTGTCCCTGCCGGACACCGGCGAGAAGATCGCCTGGAGCATGCCCACGTTCCGGGTCGCAGGGAAGATGTTCGCCACGCTCCCCGAGGACGAGACCTCCATCGCCGTGCGCTGCCCCAAGGAGGAGCGCGAGGAACTGGTGCTCGCCGAGCCCGGCAAGTTCTGGATCGCCGACCACGAGGCGCAGTTCGCCTGGGTCCGGGTGCGGCTCGCCGCGCTGGAGGACGAGGGCGAGCTGCGCGACATCCTCGCCGACTCCTGGCGGCAGGCGGCCCCGCCCCGGCTCCTGGACTCCTACCCGGAGTTGGGGCTGCCCGGAGCGGACGGCTGATCCCCCGCGGACCGGTGCCCCGGGCGCAGGCGGTGCCGGACCCGGGACCGAGCCGGTCCGGCCCCGGACGAAACGCGTGCGCGACCACCGACCCGAGTGCGGTATTGTTTCCCTGCGCGTTTCGACCAGGGAAACCCCAGGTCAGCGGGCACCGGGACGTGGCGCAGCTTGGTAGCGCACTTGACTGGGGGTCAAGGGGTCGCAGGTTCAAATCCTGTCGTCCCGACGGTGCGAAGGGTCTTCGCAGGCGAGAGCCTGTGAGGGCCCTTTTTCGCGTGTCCGCGCGGTAGTCGCTTACGCCGTACGGACATCCGGCCGGAGTACTCTGACGGGCACTGGTTTGAACTCTCAAACATTGGTTCATCGGAGAACGTCATGCGCGTCGCGATCACCGGCTCCACCGGACTCATCGGTTCCGCCCTCACCCGTTCCCTCCTCGCCGACGGTCACCGTGTGCTGCGTCTGACCCGGGCCCGGGCCGCGCCCCTCCCGGCGGACGGCAGCGAGGCCGCGGCCTGGGAACCCGGCGCCCGGCTGGACCCGGCCGTCCTGGACGGTGTCGACGCCGTGGTCCACCTCGCCGGAGCCGGGGTCGGTGACCGGCGCTGGAGCACGGCGTACAAGCAGGAGATCAGGCTCAGCCGCCTCCAGGGGACCCGGACCGTCGCCGAGGCCTGTGCCGAGGCTGCCGTCCCGCCCCGGGTGCTGGTCTCGGCCTCGGCCACGGGGTACTACGGAGACACGGGCGACCGCGTCGTCACGGAGTCCGACCCGGCCGGAAGCGACTTCCTGGCCTCCGTCTGCGTCGGCTGGGAGGCCGCCGCCGCGCCGGCCGAGCGGGCCGGCGTCCGGGTCGTGCACCCGCGTACCGGCCTCGTGGTCTCCGCCGACGGCGGCGCCTGGGGCAGGCTCTTCCCGATCTTCCGGTACGGTCTCGGCGGCCGGCTCGGCTCCGGCGACCAGTACTGGCCGTTCATCTCGCTGCCCGACCACATCGCCGCCCTGCGCCACGTGATCGACCACGAGGACGTCGCCGGTCCCCTCAACTTCACGGCCCCCGAGCCGCTCACGAACCGCGCGATCACCCGTGCGACGGGCCGGATCCTGCACCGGCCCACCCTCGCCGCCGTCCCCGCCGCCGCGCTGCGGATCGTCCTCGGTGAGTTCGCGGAAGGCATCACGGGCAGCTGCCGGGCGGTCCCGGACGGTCTGCTGAAGGCGGGGTTCACCTTCCGGCAGCCCGGCATCGACGAGGCGCTGCGCACCGCGCTGGACCAGGGCTAGCGGGCGCCCGAACGGCTCCCGGCCCGCCTCGCCGATACTCCACCACTGACAGGTCGCAGCCATGATGTCTTACTGAATCTGTCAATGTTGGACTTACGATGGAATCATGAGCCTTCGCCACGCACTCATCGGACTCCTCGTCGACCGGCCCGCCAGCGGCTACGACCTGCTGAAGCTGTTCGACACCTCGCTGGCCCACGTCTGGCCGGCCACCCAGAGCCAGGTCTACGGGGAACTGAACCGCCTCGCGGAGGCCGGACTGGTCGACGTGTCCGCCGAGGGGCCGCGCCGGCGCAAGGAGTACCAGGTCACGGAGGAGGGGCTCAAGGAGCTGCGGGAGTGGCTGGCCGCCCCGACCCCGGAGCAGCCGCGCCGCAGCGAACTGCTGCTCAAGGTCTTCTTCTTCGGCCTCGCGTCGGACGACCAGGCCCGCGCGGTCCTCGCCGAGCGGGAACAGCTGGCCGGGACCTACCACGAGCAGCTCGCGGAGCTCAGAGCCGAACTGGAGCAGGACGAGGGACCGTTGACCACCAACGGCCGCATCGCCCTGGAATACGGCCTGCGCTGGGCCGAGATGGAGCGGGACTGGGCCCGCTGGGCCGCCGAACAGCTCGGCTGAACGCCGTCGGCGGCACCCCGGCCGCAGGCCCGGACGGCTCCCTAGCTCACGAACCCCACATGGGCCAGGGCCTGCTTCAGCAACACCCCGTGACCGCCCGGCATCTCGCTCTGCACGGCCTCCAGCATGGCCTCCTGCGGGCTGAACCACACCAGGTCCAGGGCGTCCTGCCGGGGCCGGCAGTCACCGGTGACCGGCACGATGTAGGCCAGCGACACCGCGTGCTGACGGGGGTCGTGGTACGGGGTGACGCCCAGCGTCGGGAAGTACTCGGCCACCGTGAACGGCTGCAGGGAGGCCGGCACCCGGGGGAGCGCCACCGGGCCGAGGTCCTTCTCCAGATGGCGCAGCAGGGCGTCGCGGACCCGCTCGTGGTGCAGGACACGGCCGGAGACGAGGGTCCGGCTGACCGTTCCGTCCGGGCCGATGCGGAGCAGCAAACCGATGCTGGTGACTTCGCCGCTGTCGTCGACGCGCACGGGCACGGCCTCCACGTACAGGATCGGCATGCGGGCGCGTGCCATCTCCAGCTCGTCGGAGGACAGCCAACCGGGCGTGGTTTCGGTCATGTCAGACATTGCTTGATCATACTTTCCGGACAGGGCGCGCGGTCAGTCGCGGCCGGGGTCGGATGCGGGAAGTCCGTACAGGCGACGGGCGTTGTCGCGTCCCGTCCAGGCGGCGATCCGCACCGCGTCGGTCGGGCTCAGTTCGTCGGCGTCCACCCGGGCCTGCAGCATTCCGGCCAGCCCCTGCCGGAAGGACAGCGCACCGAGGTGGTGGAACTCGGCCACACCATAGGCGTCCGAGCTGTACAGCAGTTTGCGGAACGGGGTGATCTCCATCGCCTCCGCCAGCACCGCCCCGGCCCGTGCCGGACCCACGTGGTGCAGGGCGAGCCCGACGTCGAGGTGCACGTGCTCGAAGACCGCGGCCAGGTAGGCGGCCTGGCGCTGGTAGGGCCAGCAGTGCAGCAGGAGCACCGGGACGGTGCCGGTGGTCAGCCGCAGCCAGTCGGTCAGCAGGGCCGGGTCGGCGTGGTGCAGCCGCAGGTCCGAATCCCCGAAACCGGCGTGGAGCTGGAGCGGCAGCCCGAGCCCGACGGCGGTCCACAGCAGATGACGCATCAGCACCGGGTCCGTCAGCCTGCCGCCCGCGGCGAACCACAGCGCGGCCGCCCGGGTCACCTCCGCGTACGTCGGCCGTGCCGGGTCCAGGCCGAAGCCGGTGCGGTAGGCAGCCACCGACTTGACCGCGACCACACCTGGACGCCGTACCGCCTCCTCGGCCGCGGCCCGGAAGGCGCCCGCGTATCCGGCAGCGTCGATGCCCTGTGCGGCCACCGCCTCGGCGACGCTCTCCAGCCGCACGACCTCGTAGGCACGCGCGCCGGCCGCCGTCGCGAGGTCGGCGGGGGAGGTGAGCGGGTGCGGGGCGTAGCCGGTGTCCACGCAGAACGCCTCCGTGTGCGCGGCCGTCAGGAACCGGCGGTTGACCTCCTGCCAGCCCAGTTCGGCCCGGCGCGCCAGGTAGTCGGCCACCAGCGCGTGCCGGTCCAGGCCGAGCAGCGGCGCGCAGTGCCGTCGTACGGCGATGCCGGCCGGGGTGTCGAACGGCGAGACGCCCGGCCAGGCCTCGCCCTCGGTCAGCAGCGACTCGAACTCGGGCTCGGTGAGGTCGGCGGTGACCACGCCGTGGCAGTGGTGGTCGACGAGCGGGAGCGCGTCGAGGGTTTCCCGGACCGGCCTGAGCATCAGTACTTCCAGCGGTAGGCCGCCGCCACCCCGGCCTCGTCGAGCCCGGCGACGGCCGCCGTCTCGCCCTCGCGTACGGCGACCACCGCGTCCGCCAGGACCGGGCCGAGCGCGGTGCGCAGCACCTCGTCCTCGCGGAACTCGTCGACGGCCTGCGCGAGCGAGGTCGGCAGCCGGCGCACGCCCCGCGCCACCGCCTCGTCCGGGACCAGCAGGCCCGGGTCGTCGGTGACCTCCTCGGGCAGCGGCGCGGCCGAGGCGAGCCCGTCCAGTCCGGCGGCGATCACGCAGCCGAGGGCCAGGTACGGGTTGGCGGCCAGGTCGACCGGCTTGACCTCCAGGTTGGCCTCGTGGCTCTGGTGGCCCGTCGTACCGGTGACGACCCGGATCCCCGTCTCGCGGGTCTCCCGGCCCCAGGCCGTGTACACCCCCGCCCACTGGGCGGGTCTGAGCCGCAGATAGCTGGCCGGGCTGGGCGCGGTCACCGCCGTCAGCGCGGGCAGGTGGGCCAGCAGCCCGGCGATGAACGACTCCGCCGCGGCCGTCATGCCGTACCGGGCGTCGCCCCCGGCGTGCAGGTTGACCCCGCGCCGCCACAGGGAGAGATGCAGGTGGCCGCCGTTGCCGACGCCCCGCTCGGCGACGGCCGGGGCGAAGGAGGCGCGCAGGCCGTACTTCTGCGACACGGCACGGATGGTCTGCCGGACCAGCACGCTCTGGTCGGCCGCCGCCACCGGGTCCAGGGCCTCGGTGGAGAGCTCGAACTGGCCGGGCGCGTACTCGGGATGGAGCTGGGCGACCGCCACCTCCTGCTTCTCGAAGGCCGCGAGCAGGTCGGCGGTGTAGTCGCTCAGCTCGGTCTGCCGGGCGGCGCTGTACGCGGGACCCGACGTGGCCGGTGCGAACTCGTCGGCCGGCGCGGCGGCCCGGCCGAGTGTCCACTCGATCTCGACCCCGGCCTTGAAGGTGATGCCGTGCCGGTCCTCGGCGTCGGCGACGACCCGGCGCAGGAAGGTGCGGCTGCATCCCGGATGCCGTTCACCTTCCTGGGTGACCCGGTCGACCGGCGCCCAGGCCCAGCCGGGCTGCCCCGCCAGCACCACAAGCCGGTCCAGGTCCGGAACCAGGCGCAGATCGCCGTCGGGCGAACCGAGCACGTCGGTGCGCACGATCGAGTCGTTCGCCAGGAAGGTGTCGAACACCGGGGACATGCCGACACCCCAGGCCACCGCCGGCTGCAGCCCCTGCCAGGGGACGGTCTTCACCCTGCAGATCCCGGCGGTGTCCACGAAGGCCAGCACGATCCCGCGCACGCCCTGCGCGGACAGCTCGTGGGCGAGGGCATGGGCCCGGGCCAGATCGCCGGGATTCCCGCCGGGTACGGGGTCGACCAGGGGTGGCATACGACGTCCTCCTCGACGGGCTCGGATGCACGCGTCCCGGCCAGGGTTTCACGCCGACGCCGCCGAACTGCGCCACCGCCGCCGGGGAGTCGGCCCCGGCGGCGCGTCCGGCTCCCGGAGGCCCGGGGCTCAGGGCTCAGGCGGCGAGGAGTTCCTCCGACAGGTCCCGGAGCCGCCGCGCGTTGTCCGGGTCGACGGCGTAGCGCGCCATCCCTTGGAGCCTGCCGGGGTGCGGGGCGCTGTGGGGGGCTGTGCGGTGCGGGCGCTGCGAAGCTGTGCGGGTGCGCCGACCGGCCGGTGCGCTGCCGGTCGGCGTCGGGTCCGGCGCTCACGGCCTCACGAGACGGTCCTGCTCCACCGGAGGGGTGCCGTCATGCCAGGGGAGCGGCTTGCCGAAGCGGATCAGTTCGCCGTAGAGGCCGGGGTCGACGTCCTCGGCGAAGACCAGGTCGAGCACCGCACGGGCGGCCTCGGCGGGGGACTGGGCCCCGCTGTAGTCACTGAACCAGGGGCGGGACGTGGCGGTGTCGACCATGCCGGGGCAGACCGAGGCGACCAGCGTGCCGGTCGCCAGGTCCTGCTCGCGGCGCTCGTCGGCGACCGCGCGGACGGCGGCGACCTGGGCCACCTTCGAGGGCACGTTCAGCCAGACCGGCCAGCCCGCCTCTGCCGCGGTGCGGTTGTGGATGGCGCTGCGCCAGGACTCGACGGCGTACTCGACCTGGTCGAGGCTCGCCCCGTCGAACAGGTGGTGCAGCCGCGGGTCGAGGTGGCCGAGGGTGCCGAGCGAGCTGGCCACCACGAGCAGCCGGCCGCGCGGGCGCAGGACCGCGCCGAAGGAGCGCAGGATCGCGTGGGTGGCGGTGTTCGAGACGTCGATGAACTCGTCGGCCCGCTCGGCCTGCGAGTCCTCGGGCAGGACCCGGGCGACCGCGTTGGAGAGGACGATGTCCACCCCGCCGTACCGGGCCCTGAGGTCGTCGGCGAGCCGGGCGATCGCGTCGGTGTCGGTGACGTCCAGGACGTGGCCCTCGACGCGGGCGCGTGTGCGGGGCAGCCGGGCGACCTCGACGGCGGCGTCCGTCACCCGTTCCGGGTCGCGTCCGGTGAGCAGGACGAGGTCGTCCGGGCCCAGCCGGGCGGCGAGGCCTTCGGCGAGGGCGCGGCCGAGTCCCTGGTTGGCGCCGGTGACGAGAGCGATGCGGGAAGTGTTCATGCAGCCCACGCTAGAAACCACGCGTCCATGAGTCCAACGAGAGTTACGCACGGCTAGTATGCGTGAACGTCATGGACTTCAACGACGTGTCACTGACCGCGCTGCGGGTCTTCCGCGCCGTCGCCGAACAGGGCACCTTCACCGCCGCCGCGGCCTCGCTGGGCTACACCCAGTCGGCGGTGTCCCGGCAGATCGCCGCGATCGAGCGCGCGGCGGGCGCGGAACTCCTCGAGCGGCGGCGCGACGGGGTACGGCTCACCGCGGCCGGCCGGGTCGTCATGCGCCGCGCGACGACCGTGCTCGACGAGATCGAGGCGACGGCGAGGGAACTGTCCGGGCTGCCCGGAGAGGGCGGGACGGTCCGCCTCGGCTGGTTCCCCACCGCGGGTGCCGTGCTGGTCCCGCTCGCGCTGACCGCGCTCCGCCGGACGGACCCCGGCCTCCAGGTCATCGGCCGTGAGGGCACCACCCCCGCGCTGGTGCGTGCCCTGCGCGCCGGCAGCATCGACCTGGCCCTGCTCGCGTCGGCGCCGCCGTTCCGGGCGCCGGACGCCGAATCGCCCCCGCTCGTGCTCCAGACCCTGACCGAGCGCGCCCTGTGCCTCGCGCTGCCGGCCGGCCATCCGCTGGCCCGCGGCGACTTCGTCGACGTGGCCGACCTGCGCGGGCAGCGCTGGATCGCCGGTTCCGCCTCGGGCGAGGACCGGTTGATGGGGGTGTGGCCCGGCCTTGACGAGCGGCCGGAGATCGCTCACGTCGCCCGGGACTGGCTGGCCAAGCTCCATCTCGTCGCCGCCGGCTGCGGGCTGACCACCGTACCGGCGGCCCTGGCCCCCGCGGCGCCGGCCGGTGTCCGGATCCTGCCGGTCCGCGGCGGGCCGCAGGAGCAGCGCCGCCAGCTGCTGGCCCGGCTGCCGCACCCGCCGGCCGAGGCCGTCACCCGGGTGGCGGCCGCCCTGCGGGCGGCGGCGCTCGACACGGACGTACCTGACAGGGCGGGCCGACCCGAGCGAGTTGCTCGTCCGGAGCGGCCCGAGCGGCCCGAGTGAGTCCTCGGCGCGCTCAGTTGTTCTCGGCGGCGAACATCCAGCGCTGCTTCTCCAGGTCGGCGGTGATCGAGATCAGCAGGTCCTGGGTGACCGGGTCGGGCTCGTCGGTCGCGGCGATCCGCTCGCGCAGCCGCCCGATCGCCGCCTCCAGGGTCCGCACCATCAGGTCGACGACCTCGTCGTCGCGCAGCCAGCCGTCCTTGGCACCGGGCAGCGAGAAGGCCGCGGCGACGGTCTCCGGGCGGCCGTCCGGCGGCACGCCCAGGGCGGCGGCGCGCTCCGCGACGGTGTCCGAGTAGGCGCGCGCGGTGGCGACCACCTCGTCGAGCTGGAGATGGATCGAGCGGAAGCGCGGCCCCACGATGTTCCAGTGGGCCTGCTTCCCCATCAGCGACAGTCCGAGCAGATCCACCAGGGTCTCCTGGAGGGCACCCCCGGTGACCCGGAGCGCCTGGTCGGGCAGCGTGCTCTTCACCACGGACATGGTGCGCGTCTCCCTTCTGAGCTGTGCCGTCGTCGCGGCGCGGGTGCCCTGGCGCACCGGCCGCAAACACGGCCGACCAGCGAGACGGTACTTACACCATCCGGTTGTCCGGACATAACATCGGTTCCCGCATGAACACGATGACGCTCTGGCACATATCCGGCTGGGAGTTCGCCGCCCTGGCATTCGCCGCTCTGCTCGTCGGCTTCTCCAAGACCGCCGTCAGCGGGGCCAACACCGTCAGCCTCGCCGTCTTCGCCGCCGTCCTCCCGGCCCGCGCCTCCACCGGCGTCCTGCTCCCGCTGCTCATCGCGGGGGACGTGCTGGCCGTGGCGACCTACCGGAGGCACGCCCACTGGCCCACGCTGTGGCGGCTGTTCCCGGCGGTCGCGGCCGGCGTGGTGATCGGCACGCTGTTCCTGGTCCGGGCCGACGACGGCGTCGTACGGACCTCGATCGGCGCCATCCTGCTGCTGATGGCCGGGGTCACGCTGTGGCGGCGCCGCACGGCCGACCGTCCCGACGACCCGGACGAGGTCACCACCCGCGCGGGCCGGGCGAAGGCCGGTTCCTACGGCGTGCTCGGCGGTTTCACCACGATGGTCGCCAACGCGGGAGGCCCGGTGATGTCGATGTACCTGCTGTCGGCCGGCTTCCGCAAACTCGGCTTCCTCGGCACCTCGGCGTTCTTCTTCCTGATCGTGAACCTCTCCAAGGTCCCCTTCAGCGCCGGCCTCGGTCTGATCGACGGCAACTCGCTGCTCCTGGACGCCGCGCTCGTCGTGTTCGTCGTGCCGGGTGCGCTCATCGGCAGGTGGGCGGTGCACCGGATCAACCAGCGGCTGTTCGAGCAGCTGGTCATCGCCGCGACGATCCTGGGCGGCCTGCAGCTTCTGCTGCGCTGAGCGGTCCGCCGGCCGGTCCTCGGCAGGTCCGGCGACCCGGGAATGCGACGGGGGGAGGTGTTGTTGCACAGGTCGTGAATGACATGCCCGGATCAAGAACTTCGGGTGTGGGCGAAGGGAGAACCTCATGGCACGCAGCACCGCGCGTCCCGTCGTCAGGCTGAAGTCGACGGCCGGGACCGGAGTCACCTACGTGACCCGCAAGAACCGCCGGAACAACCCCGACCGGCTGGTCCTGCGCAAGTACGACCCGGTGGCCGGCGCCCACGTCGACTTCCGCGAAGAGCGCTGAAGCCGACCGCAAGCACACCGGCAGCCAAGAGAGGAAACCCCATGAAGGCCCGCATTCATCCCGCGTCCCGACTCGTGGTCTTCCGGGACCGCGCCGCGGACACCGCGTTCCTGACCCGCTCCACCGCCGACTCGTCCCGGACGATCGAGTGGGAGGACGGCAACACCTACCCGCTGATCGACGTGGAGATCTCGTCCGCGTCGCACCCCTTCTACACCGGCAGGGCGCGGGTCCTGGACAGCGCCGGCCGAGTGGAGCGCTTCGAGCGCCGTTACGGCCGCACCGCCGCCGCCCGCGGCTGACCGGCCCGGCGACCGACCCGAGGAGAACAGAACCATGAAGGTACGCAAGTCCCTGCGCTCACTGAAGGCCAAGCCCGGCGCCCAGGTGGTCCGCCGACGCGGCGTGGTCTACGTGATCAACAAGAAGGACCCCCGGTTCAAGGCCCGTCAGGGCTGACCGGGGTGCGGTTCCACGACGGCCGCCCGGCGCATCCCGCCGGGCGGCCGTCGTGCGTCACGGCGTCGGCCGGCCGACCGGCCCCACGGCGTCGCCCCCTGCGCAGGCCCCGTACGCTCGCCCCATGTCCCCGCACGTCCTGATCCTCGGCGGCACCGCCGAGGCCCGCCGGCTCGCCACCGAGTTGTCGGGGCGCCCCGGAGTCCGTGTCACCACCTCGCTCGCGGGCCGGGTCACCCGGCCGGGCACGCTCGCCGGCGAGGTGCGGATCGGCGGGTTCGGCGGCGCGGCCGGCCTCGGCGACTGGCTGCGCGAACACCACGTGGACGTGCTGGTGGACGCCACCCACCCGTTCGCCGGGACGATCACCGCGAACGCGGCCCGCGCCGCCCGTGCCACCGGGGTCCCCTCCGTCGTCCTGCGCCGCCCGGGCTGGCAGCCGCGCCCCGGCGACGACTGGCACCCGGTCCCTTCCCTGCCCGCGGCGGCGGCCGCGCTGCCCCGCTTCGGCCCCCGCGTCCTGCTCACCACCGGCCGGCTCGGCCTGTCCGCCTTCGCCCACCTGACGGACCGGCACTTCGTCGTACGGTCCGTGGAACCCCCCGAGCCGCCCCTGCCCCGCCACACCGAAGTGCTGCTGGCGCGCGGCCCGTTCACCGTCGCCGACGAGACCGCGCTGCTCACCGGGAACCTGATCGACGTCCTGGTCACGAAGGACAGCGGGGGAGCGGCCACGGCCGCCAAGCTCACGGCCGCACGGGAACTAGGGCTGCCCGTGGTCGTCGTACAGCGGCCCCCGCTGCCGGACGGCGTGACGGCGGTGCCCGACGTCGCCGGCGTACTGGAACGGCTCGGGCTCGCCCCGGCGTGACCACCCCGGACGTCAGGCCGTCCTTGCGGCGGGCGCCGGCTCCGCCGGCTGTCATAGCGGCAGGGGCCCGGGTACCGCTCAGCCCTCCTTCGGAACCTCCGGGCGGCGGCGCAGCAGATACGTGTCCATGATCCAGCCCTTGCGCTCCCGTGCCTCGGCCCGCAGCCGCTCGATGCGCGGACCGGCCTCGGCGATCGGACCGGAGGCCAGGATCTCGTCCGGGGTGCCGAGGTACGCGCCCCAGTAGATGTCGATGTCCTCGTCCGCGTACCGGCGGAAGGCCTGGTGCGCGTCGAGCATCACCACCACGTCGTCCACCCCGTCCGGCAGCCCCTCGGCGAGCCGCCGCCCGGTGGTGATCTGCACCGGCCGGGCCACCCGGTTCAGCCCCGTGCGGTGCCGGGCCGCCAGCGCCGACACACTGCTGATCCCGGGCACCACGTCGTACCCGAACCGCACCGTGCCCCGGGCCAGCACCTCCTCCAGGATCGCCAACGTGCTGTCGTACAACGACGGATCGCCCCACACCAGGAACGCGCCCGTCTGCTCCTCGCCCAGCTCGTCGCGGATCAGCCGCTCGTAGATGTCCGCGCGGGCAGTGCGCCAGTCGCCGACGGCCGGCGAGTACGCCCCGCCGCCCGCGGCCCGGTCCCGCTCCGGGTCCCGCGCCTCGACCACCCGGTAGCCGCCGTCCGGTATGTGCGTGCCGAGCATGTCCAGGCGCAGCTGTGTCAGGTCGCTCTTGACCTCCCCCTTGTCGAGGAGGAAGAACACGTCCGTGCTCTTCAGCGCCCGGACCGCCTGGAGGGTGAGCTGGTCGGGGTCGCCCGCGCCGATACCGATGACATGAATCTCTCGCACGTCCCCGAGTCTGCCGCATGCCACTGACAGCGGGTCACCCCGGTGCTACCCGGGGCCGCACAGCCGGGGCGCCTCGCCCTTCGCGTCGACGCTCCCGGCGCCACTCTCCACCCGCCCGGCCAGCTCCCGCGCCCACCGCGCGAGCCCGTCGACGTCGATCCCGTACGGCCGCGCCCCGCCGCCCCCGCCCGCCCACTCCTCCACCGCACCCGCACCGCGCCGCAGCAGCCGCGCCCCGCCGGTCACGTTCCCGCGGGCCGCGTGCGTGAGCCCCACGGCCAGCTGGGCGAGCCCCCGCCACAGCGTCCGCTCCGCCTCGGGTCCCGACTTCCAGGCGTCCTCGAACACCTCGTGCGCGTGGAACGGCTTCCCCGCGTCGAGCAGCGACTGCGCCTCGGCGACCGTCGCCCGGGGAGTCCGTACGACCCCCTCGGGCTGCCGCTCGACGCCCGGCGCGCCGTACGGCAGCGGCCGCCCCAGCCCGTCCCGCGGCCGGGCACTGCGCGCCCGCCCCTCGGCGTCCCGGTCCCGTCCGCCACTTCCCACGTCTCCCATACGACCGATTGTCTCCCCAACCGTCCCCCGCCCTCTTTCTGCCCTCCCGGGTACGTGGGGTAAGGTGCTGTTCACGCGATCACGCGGGTCACCGCGAGCGAACGCATCGGGACGTGGCGCAGCTTGGTAGCGCACTTGACTGGGGGTCAAGGGGTCGCAGGTTCAAATCCTGTCGTCCCGACTGGAGACAGTCGCAGGTCAGGGCCGATTTCGGAGGTGTCCGAAATCGGCCCTTGATCGTTCTTGAGACCAGGTGGGGCTCGGCAGTGAGCGAGGTGCGCACAGCACGCCGAGGTGTGCGGAGAGCGCCGCCCCTGCGGCCCTGCTCTTGTGTACGTCAGGGTGCAGGTATCGCTGAGTGGTGGTCAGAGAGCCGTGGCCGGCGGTCGGCAAGCGCCTCGCGATGGTTCCGTACGGCGGACCGGGACTCAACCGGAATGGGCTGGTAGGGCACCTCGACCGGCACGCGGCCGACACAGAAGAGATCACGACCGTCTCAAAGGGCTTCAGGACCCACTCCAGATGGCCTGGCTTGTCCATGGCGGAAGCCACTGGGCTCAGCAGAAGAAGAACTCGGGTGCCCGGGACGGGCCCGGCGCCGTCAGCAGGGCTTGTGCGTGGTGCGCGTGCCGGCGGGCGCCTATCCGCGTCGCGGCGGCCAGCGCCACGCGAGCGTGGTCGGGCGGGTGGTGGCGTTCGGCCTCCAGCATCGCGAGGCCGAGATGGGCCTGCGAGGCGTGCAGCGGGTAGGGAGACCCGGCCACCTTCCGGTACAGGCGCATGGCCACGTCGGTTTCCCGCGTGTGCACGCGGGCGAACTCGGCGCGTTCGAGGAGTACCGCGTGGCGCATGAAACGGTGGTTCCGTGCATAGCGCAGGCGCTGCCTGCTCTTGGCCCGCCGGAAGCGTTCGGCTTCCGCCAGCGCCTCCTCGAAGCCGCCGTCCGGACCCCGCAGCCGCAGCACCGCCAGCCGTGCCACGAGGACGCTGGCCACGCCGTCGTCGAGCGCTTCGGCCTGGAAGCGGTCCTCGCTGCGCTGGAAGTGGGCGGTCGCGGCCTCGGCATCCCCGTCACGGACGGCCAGCCCGCCCCGTATGAAGTCCGCCCAGGCGACCCACCTGTTGGCCGCGAGAGCGGCGTACGGATCCAGATCCTGCTCCAGGCAGGTGCGGGCTTCGTCCAGACGATCCGCCCACATCAACGCGAGGGTCCGCTGGAAGGCGGCGTGGGCGATCCGGACGGGGTGCTGCTCCGCGCGCGCACTGTCCCAGGCGGTGGCAGCCGCATCCGCCGCGGCATCGAGCGACGCGGAGCTGCGCAGCGCGGCGGAGCGCAGGATCCACAGGGTGGACAGGCTGTCGGCGGTCAGGTTTTCGGTGCCGCGCAGCACCGCCCGGTAGCTGCCGGTCTTGGACAGCACGGTGAGCCGCTTGACCCCGGCCAGTCGGCGTACCGTGGCCAGCCGTCCCACCGGAGGCAGCAGCCGGGCCCCGCTCAGCGCCCACGCGATCGAACGGCCACCGTGGTTGAGCCGGAGTTCGATCAGCCCGCGGACGGCGTGCCGGACATGGGCGGGACGTACGAGGAGTGCCCGGTAGCTTCTGCGGGCCGCCCCGATCTCGCCCAACAACCCCTGCAGCACGGGTTTCGCCCGTTCGTAGGGCCTTCCCGGCAGCCGGGGAAACACCGGCTCGGGCTGCTCGAAGAGCCGCAGCACCAAGGCCTGGTCGACATCGGCGAGCCCCTCGGCCCGGCACCAGTGGACGAAGTCCCAGGACGGGTTGGGCCCGCCGGGCGGTGCCTCGGGCGGTCTGGGCACCGGCGGTCGCAGGTGCAGACGGCCGGCCGCCTCCTTGCCGGCCAGCAGGAGCTTCTTGTGCCGGTCTGCGGCCGGGTCCGGCAGGTCGAACCAGAGCACGTCCTCCGCCGTGGCGAGCACGTCGTCCCAGATCGGCTGGAAGTCCAGGTCGAAGCCCCGATAGCCGAGGAAGACCACCGTGCGGCCCGCCACGTCGGCCCGCAGGCGTTCCTCCCACGCGGGGGGCAGGCCACGGAGTACCGCCTCGGCGTCGACGATGAGTTCGCCGCCGAGGGTGCCGTGGGGCTTCAAGAGCTTCGCGCCGTGGGCGGGGGCCGCGGGCCAGGCACACGGAACGAGTCCGGGGCCGGCCGCCCGTTCGATCAGATGGTCGAAGTTGACAGTCCACACCGTTGCGCCGGCAGCCGCGAGCCGGGCGACCGCGAGGTGGGCCGCGTTGGGCTCACCCGCCCCGAGCACGTCGTTCAGCCAGGGCACGACCGTCACCCCGCCGCGTGCCAGAGCGAGCATGAAGACCTCGGGGGCGAGCTTCGCGTAGGCGCTCGCCCGCGGGTCGTCCGGACGGTCACCGACCAGCCCCAGTTCCAGGAGGACCCGCAGGCGGAGTCCGTCGAACATCGGCAGCCCGGCGGGCACGGACCGGGAGGCGCCGGCCCCGATGAACAGGAACAGGTCCCGGGCTCTGACGGTCATGTCGTCCCTCCGGCGCGGTACGCCATGTCACTCGTCCGATGCGGGCTTGCGGTCCGGCCTGGCACGCACCAGGAAGACCAGGACCAGGGCGGTGAGGGTGAGCGTCAGCCAGCCCACGTGGATGCGTCCGTGGCCGAAGGTGCCGGGCAGCCCCAGCACCCATCCGCCGACGGTGGTCAGCAGCACCACGTGAGGGAGGGCGAGTCCGGCGGTACGCAGCGCCGAGTCCCGCGTGCGGACGAACGGTTCGCCCGTGAACGCTGCCCACGCCACCGTGCACAGCAGCACACACGCCAGGGCACCGAGGATCGCCACGCCGAGTCGTCCGGGGCCGCCGTGGGTCAGGTACGCCGTGGTCTCCCGGGCCACCACCGGCACGAGGACTGCCGCCAGGACCAGTACGGCGGTCGGCAGCAGGACGATGCGGACGCTGCGCGGGACCGTCGTGACCAGCGCCCGTACCGCCCTGCCCAGGACATGTGCCGCGCAGATCAGTGACATACGGGCCCGGCGCAGCAGGATCACGGCCTGCCGGAACAGGAAGTTCGCCAGCCGGGCGACGGCCCTGGCCGCGTGGTGACCGGTCAGCCGCAGGACGTTGGCGGCGAAGGCGACGCAGCGCAGGGCCGCCGTGACCAACTGGTGACGCAGTTCGAGCACCAGGACCTGGACGCGGCCGGCGAAGGATCGCGGTGGTGCCCCTTTCCAGCGCCTGTCGGCCGGTGTCCACCGCAGCATGGCGGGTCTGCCGGGAAGCGTGGCCTGGCGGGTACGGAGGTCGACCAGTCCCCAGCCGTCCAGCGCGCCCACCAGCAGTGCGGCCAACAGCGCGCCGGCGAGGCTGCCGACCGCGGCCATCAGCAGCCAGCCGCGCACCGCGGGCAGCCGCAGCAGCCAGCCCGCAGGCCCCTGGTCGAGCAGCAGGCTCAGCAGAAGCGCCAACGGTGCGGCGGCCATGCCCGAGGCGATCATTCCCACCGCCCGGCCGCCGGAGAGGTCGTCCGGGTTGGGCCGTCGGGCACGACGAGATCGGGTCCTGCCGCTGTCCGTCCGGTCGGTGAGCCTGGCGCTGGTCCAGCCCAGCCAGGCCAGTGCGACCAGCGCCGCCGACACCGTGCCGATGATCCGGTGCCCGTGCGTCCCCGTCACCGCGGTCAGCGCGGTCACCGCGCAGGCCAGTGCCCACAGGAGGAGGGCGGCGGTCCGGCCGACCGGGTAGTGCCGCAGGGGCAGTGCGAGTACCACCGCCCCCGCCAGCACGGCCAGCACAGTCACTGGCATCGTGCTCGCGGTCTGCGCGGCCACGGTGAACACCCCGCACACCACCGCGCGCAGCAGGTTGACCACCAGCCACCGGGTCCGGGTCGGTGCGGACGTCGAGAACGGCAGGAGGCGCTCGTGGGAGCGGCAGTACACGTCGTGGGCCTCGATCGCCCCAGGGGCGCAGTCGCTCTCGGGGCAGCCGGACGCCACGACCGGCCGTTCGGCACCGAGCCGGAGGTACCAGGGACGGCGGTCGGGGGCACGGACGTGCACCCGGTCGGGGGCCAAGGGTTCGGCCGAGTAGACGGATTGCACGGGTGTTTCCCTTCTGGCGGGTGTTGTGGCCGGTGCTTCCGGCGGGCAGAGCGGACGGACCGCCTGGCCCCTGCTGCGCAGGGGGCGGGCAGTGACTGGTTCGGCGGCTCAGCGCTCGGTGCGGCTGCCGTCGGCCAACAGCGCCAGCGCGCCGTGGCATGCGGCGAGTTCGGCGTCGGTGTAGGCGAGGACGTAGACGGCACGGAGCGGCATGGGACGGTCGGAGGAGAGGTACTCGTACGCCGCCGTCAGCAGCGTTCTGGCGGTCTCGACCGGATCGGCGCCGGCCTCTCCCGCCCCCAGCAGGGGGAACACGACCGAGGCGGGCGGTTCGCACAGCGATCCGGCGTCGGGCAGCCCCGGGCGCTCCGCCTCCCGCAGCGCGTTGGTCACGCACCGGGCCAGGGCGCGTGTCTGCTGGTAGCCGTGGGCGGGCTCGCCGATCACCGAGGCGATGTGCACAATCCGGCGCACCTTGTTACGGGTGGCCAGTTTCCCGGGCCCGGTACTGATCGCCGTACCCGGCATGACGGGAGTGCGGCCTGTCACCTGGCGGGCCAGCTCGTCGGCGACGCAGTCCTCCACGACGCGGCCGGAGGCGTCGCGCCGGGCGCCCTCGTAGCGGATGAGGCCGGACACCGAACGCTCGTGGAAGCGGGACATCTGCATGTCGGTGTTCTCCGAGTTGACCCAGACGTCGACGAAGTCGACGTTCTTCAGATCGCCGGTGATGATGCCGAGTTCGCGCCCGGGCTGCCCGGCCACCGGGTGGCGGTGCACCCGGGTCGCCGTGAGCCGCCGGGGTTGCCGCATGACGGTGGCCGCGGCGAGCTGGGCGCGCAGCCGTACCGTCTCGGCCCTGCTCTGCCGCAGCAGTTCGCCCGGGCGGTCCAGCGCCAGGGCCTGCTTGTGCACCCGGAAGCAGCCCTGCCACACGACGAGGAAGAGTGCGGCCGCGCCGCCCACCCGGAAGCCGAGGGCCTTGCCGCTGACGGTCTCCCCCGGGAAGAAGCCGAACAGGACCAGGTCGACACCGAGGGCCACGCACAGCCAGGCCACGACCAGCACCACGGGTCGCTGCTCGGCGGTGGTCCCCACGCGACGCAGCACCATGCCGATGCCGAGCAGGAGCAGAAGGGCCGCCGTGCAGAGGGCGGGGACGTTGGTCATGGTGTCGTCTCCGGGAGCCGGGGCGGGAGCGCCTGCATGAAACGGGACATGCAGTCAGCGAACCGGCAACGTGAATGTTGGTGAAGTGGTTGCCGCAAGCCCGTACAAGGCCGGACAGTCTCCGTACGAAGCCGTACGGCGGGACCGTCCAAGTCCGTACAGATCCGTACAGGAGATTCGTGCCGGCAAAGGGGCGCCCTGCGGGCCGGGGCAGCGGGGAACGGGGGGATCAGTGTCGGAGGATCCAGCACGGCCGGGCGGCGCACGCCGACCCATCGCCGACCGGGCCGACTTCGGCAGGGAACTGACGTCGTTCAGGGAACGCGCCGGACTGACCGTCAGGGAGGTTGCGAAGGCCCTCGACCGGAGGTCCGCCACGATCGGCGGGTACTTCTCGGGCCGTCACCTGCCGCCCACGCGGCTGCTCCCCGCACTGCTGGACGCCTGTGGGGTCAGCGACGCGGCGACCGTCGAGGCGCTGACAGGCGACCTGATCCGCCTACGGCAGCGCAGGAGCGCCGTCGCGCCCTACCCCGGTCTGGCCGGCTTCGAGCCCGAGCACGCGGATATGTTCTTCGGCCGCGAGGAGGCGACCGAGCGCTTGCGTCGCCGGCTGGCCGAGCGGCACGCGGCCGGTCGGCCGCTCGTCTTCGTGGTGGGCCCGTCGGGCTCCGGCAAGTCCTCCTTGTTACGGGCGGGACTGGTACCCGTCCTGAGGGACGAGGAAGGCGCCCGGGTGGCTCTCTTCACCCCGCGGGCCCATCCGCTCACCGAACTCGCCACACGCCTCGCCCCGGGCGCGGGCCTGTCGGTCCCGGAGATCGTCGAGGTGCTGCGTTCGGATCCGGCCGACTGCGCGCGCCTCGTTCCCGAGCCGCTGGTCCTGGTGGTCGATCAGTTCGAGGAGACGTTCACGACCTGCCGGGACGAGGCGGAGCGGCAGGCGTTCATCGAGGCGCTGGGTGCCCTCACCGGTACCGGCCCGGGCACAGCGGCCGAGGGCACCCTCGGAACCTCACCCGGCCCCGTCGTCTCGGCGGTGCTGGGACTGCGGGCCGACTTCTACCCGGCGGCCCTGCGCAGGCCGCTGCTGGCGACCGCGCTGGAGGAGGCCCAGGAGATCGTCCGCCCGATGACCTCGGCGCAGCTGCGCCGGGCGATCGTCGAGCCCGCCCGCAGCGCGGGCGTCAGGCTGGACGACGGGCTGGTCGAGCTGCTGCTGCGGGACCTCGCGCCCGCGGTCAGGGGCGGCACGGACCAGGGGCACGAGGACGGAGCGCTTCCGCTGCTGTCCCACGCGTTGTTCGCCACCGCCGAGCGCGGCCAGAACCGGCAGCTCACCGTGGCCGACTACCAGGCCACCGGGGGAATCGCCGGCGCTGTGGCGCACACTGCCGACGACGTCTACAACGGGCTCACCCCGGAGCAGCAGGTCCTGGCCCGCACGCTCTTCCTGCGCCTGGTCCGGCTGTCGAGCACGACGGCCGATGTCCGGCGCCGCATCTGGCACAGCGAACTCCTGCGGGCCGGGAGCGGTTCGCAAGCCGATGAACTGAGCCTGGTGGCAGATCTGTTCATCGAACAGCGGCTGATCACCGCCGACGCGGAGACGCTGACGATCACCCACGAGGCGCTGCTGTCCGCCTGGCCGCTCCTCCAGGAGTGGATCGAGTCCGACCGCGAGGGGATCCGCACCCATCACCGGCTCACCGAGGCGGCAGAGGCATGGCACGACAGCGGACGCGATCCGCAGATGCTGTTGCGGGGGACCGGCCTCGCGCTCGCTCGCGGCTGGGCCGAGGACGCCGCACACCGCCTCGATCCCACGCCGCTCGAGCGGGAGTTCCTGGACGCCGGTATCGAGAACGAGCGGCTGGAACGGCTGTCCGCACGCCGCCGCACCCGCAGGCTGTACCAGCTGAGCACTGCACTGGGCGTGGTCTTCGTCCTGGTCGTCGCTGGTGCCTGGTACGGCATCCAGCGGAACAGAACGGCTGAGAAACAGCAGACCGCCGCCGCCTCCCGTCTGACCGCCGTCGCGGCGGACCGGGTTCGTACCGACGAAGTGGGCTTGGGCGCCCAGCTGTCGCTGACCGCCTACCGGATCGCCGCCACCCCCGAGGCCGTCTCCAGCCTGCTGAACTCCTCCGCCTCACCCGCGGTCACCCGCCTGCTCTCCCCGGACGGCGCGGTGCAGGCCCTCGCCCTCGGTAGCCGCGGCCGTCTGCTGGCTCAGGGCGGTGCCGACGGGACGGTACGACTCTGGAACACCACCGACTCCCGCCACCCCGTGGCGTTCGGGCACCCACTGGCCGCGTTCCCCGACGCGGTGTACACCGTTGCTCTCAGCCCGGACGAGAGGGTGCTCGCGGTGGCCGGCGCGCATCGGACCGTACGGCTGTGGGACGTCAGCGTGCCCAGTCGGCCCCGCCCGCTCGGCGGACCGCTCACCGGTCCGTCCAACACGGTCTACAGCGTCGCCTTCAGCCCCGACGGGCATACGCTCGCGGCGGGCAGCGCCGACAACTCCGTCCATCTCTGGGACGTCACGGTTCCCGGGAACGCGAAGGCGTCGGGGCCCGCACTCACCGGACCCGCGGGATACGTGCACACGGTGGCCTTCAGCCCCGACGGCCGGATCCTGGCCGCGGGCAGCGGCGACGGGAAGGTCCGCCTCTGGCGGATCGGTACCTCCGGCAGGCCCACGGCGGCAGGGGCGGGATTCGCCGCCTCGCGCAAGGACGTCTACACACTGGCGTTCAGTCCGGACGGCCGGAGCCTCGCCGTCGGTGGCCGGGATCAACGGGTGGAGCTGTGGAACGTCGCCGATCCGGCCGCTCCCCGACAGGAACGAGAGCCCCTGACGGGCGCGACCAGCTGGATCAACGCGCTGGCCTACAGCCCCGACGGCAGGACGCTGGCGGTCGGGGGCAGCGACGACCTGGTCCGACTGTGGGACCTGCGCACCCACCAGGTCACGGCCGGATTCCGGCACACCGGTCCGGTCACCGCGCTGCTCTGGCGAGACCGGTCGACGCTGGTCAGCGGTGACGCCGATCGGGTGACCCGGCTGTGGCACCTGCCCAGCCCGGTGCTGACCACCGACGGCGTGGTCAATGGCATGGCCTTCAGCCCGGACGGCCGGCTCCTCGCGATCGGTACCGACCGGCTCCGGCTGTGGACAGTCGCCACCGGCGAACCGATGGGCCGGCCGCTCACTGTTCCCGGGGGCGCCGTCACGGCGGTGGCCTTCAGCCCCGATGGCCGGATCCTCGCGATCGCCGGCACCACCGGCACAGTACGGCTGTGGAACATCGTCGACCCGGCCCACCCCCTCCCGCTCGGGCCCGCGCTCACCGGGCCGTCGACCGGGTACGCCGAGACGGTCGCCTTCAGCCCCGACGGACACATCCTGGTCACCGGCAACGACGACCAGACCCTCCGACTGTGGGACGTCACGCGCCCGGCCCACCCCGCTCGGCTGCCGAGGTTGTCCGGCTTCACGAGCTACGTCTTCTCGGTCGCGTTCAGCCCCGACGGGCACACGCTGGCCGCCGGCAGTGCGGATCACACGGTGCGGCTGTGGGACATGACCCGGCCCGAGGCGCCCCGCCCGCTCGGCCACCCGCTGACGGCGAGTGGTGACACCGTCTACTCCGTCGCGTTCAGCCCTGACGGGCACACGCTGGCCGCGGGCAGTGCGGATCACACGGTGCGGCTGTGGGACATGACCCGGCCGGTGACCCCGCGACTCCTCGGCCGACCGCTGACCGGTCCGACCAACTACGTCTACTCGGTGGCCTTCAGCGCGGACGGGCACACGCTGGCCGCCGGCAGCACCGACCACACGGTCTGGCTGTGGGACGTCTCGCGACCGGCGTCACCCGCCGTCGTGGCGACGCTGACGGGCCCCGCCGACCACGTCTACGCGGTCGCCTTCAGCCCCAGGGGCCACACCCTCGCTGCCGGCAGCGCTGATCACACCGTACGGCTGTGGGACACCGACCCCAGGGCCGTCGCCGCCCGCATCTGCGCCGTCGCGGGCGCGGCCATCACCCGGACCGAGTGGCGGCAGTACCTGCCGGACCGCTCCTACGACCCGCCCTGCGCGGCCTGAACCCAAGGCTGTTGCAGGAGCCCACGGGCGCGCAGCGCGACACCTGCGCACGGGCCGGTGTGGTGGTCGACGGCCACCGCTTGGCCGGCGGCGTATTCAGCGCGTGCGGTGGACGTCGGTCCAGTGCAGGCCCAACCCCGCGGGAACGGGGAGCACAGTTCCGCAGCGGGCTGTGGTCGCCCACCAGACCGTCCTACGATCACGCGGGCTGGCCGGCGATCAGCAAGGTGGTGCCTGTTGGGCGGAAGCCGAGGCGCGCATAGAGCCGGGCGACGGCTTCCTCTGCGTAGGCGAGGAAGCCGGTGCTCACCCCGTGGCTGCGAGCGTGGTCGGCGAGCCGGCAACGTTACGGCTGTTCGTGCGACGTGAACCAGGTGCCCCGTCGGCAACAGTGCACCGGCGGGCTCCCCGTCCGCCGGTGGTTCGTCGGGCGGCGTCGGTGCAGTCCTCCGTTGCGTGTCGTGGGGCCGGTCCCGGCCGGGTACGCCGGTGACTTGGTCGTCCCGGGCGTACCGGGTGAACTGTTCCTTGCTGTCAGGTCAGTTGGCGGACACGAGCCATCCGATGCCCAGTTCCTCCGCGCCCGGGCGGAACGTCCGTATGAGTTCGGCGCGTTCGGGGTCGTCCTCGGGCAGGTTGTCGGCGAGGAGCGCCTGCGCGGCGATGGTCTGCGGCCGGGCGCCGAGCGCGGCGCGCAGGTGGAGTGAGCGGCGCAGCATCGCGATCCGCTCGGCGGGCTCCTTGTGCGGTGCCAGGTGCCGGATGATGTAGGACTCGAAGTAGCCGTCGCCGGTCCTCGTGGCGATGTCGAGAGCGGTCTCGTACCGCGGGAGGGCACCGGCCGGGTCCTCGTCGATGTTGTCCAGCAGGACGGCCCAGTGGTACTCGGCCCAGCCGCGCAGCTTCTCGTCGTCACTCGCGGCCGCCGCGCGGTAGCCGGCCTCGGCCACGGCGCGGTCGTCGGGGCGGGGGGCGTGCCGGAACAGCAGGCGGCTGTAGGCCAGTCGCGCTGTGAGCAGGTGCGCGGTCGGTGCGGCGGGGTCGAGCGCCGCGACCGCCTTCTCGGCCTCCTCGTGACCGTCGGTCCGGAAGAACCAGCGGTCGACGGCGATCTCGGCGCGCAACTCGGGCTCGGTGTCCGGGTCCAGGGCGGCGAGCGCCGCGTCCCACTCGCCGAGCAGCAGCAGGCGACGGGCTATGTAGGTGTCATAAGCTAACATGGCACCTACATTAGGAAGCGGCGATGTAGGTGGTCAAGTGCAGTACGGTGACTACATTGGGAACGTGACGCGGCTGGCCGTCGAGCTGGCCAACACGGGGACCCTCGACCGGCACGGCGAACTCGCCGCCGCGTTCTTCGCCGAGCACGAGGTCGCTCCGCCCGCCGACGGCGACTACGGCGAACTGCCGGACCTCGTGCGGGCTGCCCTGGCGCAGGCGGTCGACGGCGCCGCCCCTGACGCGGTGCACCGGCTGCTGCGCGACTACCCGCCGGAGATGCACCTCTCCGACCACGACGGCCCCGGCCGCTGGCACATCCACTTCAGCCGCAACGGCACCCCGGCCCGGCGGTGGGTCGGCCAGGTGGTCGCCGCCCAGCTCGCCCTGGTCGTGGCAGGGGATCCGGCGGTGACGCTCGGGCGGTGCGCCGCGAGCGGGTGCCAGAACTACTTCGTGGACCAGTCGCGGAACCGGACGCGGCGGTTCTGCTCCAACGCGTGCGCGAGCCGGACGACGGTGGCGGCGCATCGGGCCCGGATGGCGAAGAACGGCTGAGCGCGTCGCCTGAAGTGCCGCCGTGTGTCGGTGTCGGCTGTCGTCCGCGGCGCCGTCGTACTGGTCGCGCTGTTCCCCGCGCCCTTGACGGGGTGCTGTGGCGAGCGTCCGCGACGGGGCGCTGTGGGACCGTGAGGGGTGGAGCCCCCGAGCGCCCGAACCCCCTGCTCGACGGTCACCAGGCCTGGCTGGGCGGCCTGGTCCGCGCCGCCGCCGAGTAGTGCGGTTCACCCGGCGGCGCACGGCAACGGGGAGCGGCGCGCACCTCGCGTTACGCTCGGGCACTGTGAGTGACGCACCGCGTGAGCAAGCGACAGAGGCCGCCGGGGAACCGCCGGCGGAACCTGGGACCCGCCTGCGCGTCGCCGTCGTGCTGCTGGTCGCGGCCTCCGGGGCGGTGGAGACCATCTCCTTCACCGCGCTGGACCATGTCTTCGCCGGGGTCATGACCAGCAACCTGGCCCTCCTCGGGATGGCGGCCGGCCGCGCCCAGGCCACGGGTGTGACCGCGGCGGTGCTGGCGCTGGCCGGATTCGGGCTGGGCGCGGCCGGTACCGCCCGGTGCACCCGCCGGTACGGGGGCACCGCCACGCACTGGTCGCGGCCGGTGCTGCTCTGTCTCGCCGGCGAGGCGCTCCTGCTGGCCGTGGGCGCGGTGGTCTGGGCCGCCCTCGACGGAGCGCCGGGGCGGACGGCCCGGGACGTCCTGCAGTTCGGTGCCGCGCTGACGATGGGCATCCAGTCGGGAGCCATGGTGGCGGCCGGCCGGGCCGCGGCGCCGACCACGTACCTGACCGGCACCCTGGCCACCTACATCGTCAAGGGCGTGGGAGCGGGCCGCCCGAACCGCTGGGTGCCGGTCCGGCTGGCGGCCCTCATCGCGGGCGCTGCGGCCTGCATGGCGGTCCTGCGGACGGCGCCGGGCTGGGCCGGTCTGCTCCCGCCGGTGCTCGTCGCGTCGGCCCTCCTCAGTGCGGGCGCGCCCGCGAACCGTTCCCGCCGCGCCGCTCCCGGCGGGGAGTGAGACGGGAGCGTTCTCCGGGCCGGGCCGCACTGCCCGGCCCACCTTCCCTCGCTTCTACTAAATTAGTAATTAATCTTGACACGGTTTCGGCCACAGGCCACAGTCGTCGCCGTGACCTCGCGGGTCCCGCTCCGGAAGGGCGGCCCGCGTCTCGTTCTCCTGCTTCCCAACCTCCGGGAGAGGCACGTGACTTCGCACCCGCCCGCAGCCGGAACCCGGCACCACCGGATCACCCGGCCCGCCCTGGTGGCCGCCGTCGCGGTGGTCCTGGCCGCCACCGCGACCCCCGACGCCGTCGCAGGGACGACCGTCGACCAAGGCGCCCCCGCCGGCTACGACAGCGGCCTCGCCTCGACGCCCTACATGGGCTGGAACACCTACTACGGGCTCGGCGCGCCCACCGAGAAGGAGGTGCGCGCCGTCGCCGACAAGCTGGTCGCCAGCGGTCTGCGGGACGCCGGCTACGACATCGTCTGGCTGGACGGCGGCTGGCAGGCCGACAACCCCCGGGACGCCCAGGGCCGGTTGACGGCGAACCCGGACCGCTTCCCGTCCGGTATCCCCGCCCTCGTCTCCTACCTGCACAAGCGCGGCCTGCGGGCCGGCATCTACACCGACGCCGGCACCTACGACGGCGGCAAGAGCTGCGGTCTCGGCAGCCGTGGGTACTACGACCAGGACGCGCGGCAGTTCGCGAGCTGGAAGATCGACGCGATCAAGGTCGACTTCCTCTGCGGGATCGGCGCGAAGCTCGATCCGGGCCCCGCCTACAAGGAGTTCAGCGACGCCGTCGCCAAGTCCGGCCGCACGATGCTGCTGAACCTCTGCAACCCGCTCACCGACGACTGGGGCCTGCCGCACACCCCCGAGCAGGACGCCCACAACACCTACGTCTACGCCCCCGCGATCGCCGACTCCTGGCGCACCGGCACCGACATCGCCTGGGGCACCCCGAGCCCCGGCGAGTGGCCGAACATCCTGCGCAACATGGACGCCAACGCCTGGCACCCCGAGGCGCAGGGCCCCGGCCACTACAACGACCCCGACTACCTCATCCCCATGCGGAAGATGACCGACGGGACGTACGAGCTCACCCAGGAGGAGTCCACCACCCAGTTCGTGATGTGGGCCGAGATGGGCTCACCGCTGATGCTGGGCTCCGACCCGCGCACCCTGTCCGACTCGATGCTCGCCACGCTCCGCAACCCGGAGATCATCGCCGTCGACCAGGACCCCCTCGCCGTCCAGGGCGTACGCGTGGCGACCGACTCGGTCGGCGACGTGTACAGCAAGGTCCTGCAGGGACACGGGCAGCGCGCGGTCGTCCTGCTCAACCGCTCGGACCAACCGGCCGAGCGCACCGTGCAGTTCGCCGACACCGGCCTCGGCGGCCCGGTGCGCGTCCGCGACCTGCGGGCACGCGCCGACCGTGGCACGCACACCGGGTCGTACACCGTGGAGGTCCCCGCGCACGGCACCGCCTTCCTCAGGCTGACCGGCGCCGACGCCCTGCCCGGGACCGACCTGGGCGTCACGGCGACGGCCAGCCCGGCCGTGACGAGCGACGGTTCCACCTTCTTCCGGGGTCCGCACGGCTCGCTCGTCGAGAAGACCGGCGCACGCACCAAGGACCTCGGCGGTCCCGCGCAGGGCGGGATCCTCGGCCAGCCCGCCGTGTACGCCTCCGCCGGTGGCCGGACCGACGTCTTCGTGCGCGGCGCCGACTCCCGGGCCTACCGCCGGGTCCACGCCGACGGCCGCTGGGGGCGGTGGCAGTCCCTGGGCGGCACGCTGACCGACGCGCCGTCCGTGGCCTTCACCGATCCCGCGCACTGGACGCTCTTCGCCCGCGGCGCCGACGGCACGGTGGTGCAGCGCGGCCCGGCGTCCGGCTGGTCCTCGCTCGGCGCGCCCGCCGGGCTGCAGGTCTCCGGCCGGCCGTCGGCCGCCGTCGACGCGCAGGGACGCGTCCACGTCGCCGTCCGCAGCACCGCCGACGACGTGTGGACGCGGACGCGGGACACCTCGGGGGAGTGGTCCGACTGGACCTCGCTCGGCGGCACCGTCAGCGGCAGCCCGACGCTGGTCGCCGCCGGGGACGCGGTGCTGCTGTACGCGCGGGCCGCCGACTACACGCTCTGGCAGCAGCGGTACGCCGACGGCGCCTGGCAGGGCTGGAGCAAACGGCAGGAGTTCCCGAGCGCCGCGTTCGACGGCGCGCTCGGCGCGGTCGCCGCCCCGGACGGAGCCGTGGACGCGGTCTTCCGCGGAGTCGACGGCCACGTGTACCGGACCCGATTCAACTGAACGAGGACATCACCATGGCCAACCCCCAGACCAGCAGACGGCGTTTCCTCGCCGGACTCGGTGCCGCCGGGACCGCGGCACTGCTCAGCGGCTGCGTCACCTCCACCTCCTCCGGCAAGACCTCCTCCAAGGGCCCGGCGACCCTCCAGTCCAACCTCTCCGCCCCGCAGGCCAAGGCCGCGATGGAGGACCTGGTCGCGGCCTACGGGAAGAAGGGGTCCGGCAAGGCCAGCCTGAACACGGTCGCCGCCGAGACCTTCCGCACCCAGCTGCCGACCTACCTCACCTCCGCCAACCCGCCGGACGTGTACACCTGGTACCCCGGCTCGGTCGCGGACGCCTACGCCAAGAAGAACCTGCTGCTCGACCTCGACGAGGTGTGGAGCTCCTCGCCCGACCTCAAGCGGTACACCAAGGCACTGAACTCGCTGTGCACCGCGAGCTCCGGCAAGAAGGTGTTCGTGCCCAACACCTACTACTGGTGGGGCATGTTCTACCGGAAGTCCAACTTCGCCAAGTGGGGCGTGAGCGAGCCCAAGAGCTGGGACGAGTTCCTTTCCCTGTGCGACAAGCTCAAGTCCAAGGGCGTCGCGCCGATCGGGCTCGGAGCGGGCGGCAACACCCCCTGGGTGGCGTCGGCCTGGTTCGACTACCTCGACATCCGGATCAACGGCGCCCCGTACCACCGCGAACTTCTCGCCGGGAAGCACCGGTTCGACGACCCCGAGGTACGCAAGGTCTTCGACCGCTGGCAGGAGGTGCTGCCGTACTTCGACCCGAACGGCACCGCGCTCGCCTTCCAGGACGCCACGACCGCCCTGCTGGGCGGCAAGACCGGCATGATGCTCATCGGCACCTTCTTCGCCGACTCGGCACCCAAGAGCGCCCTGGACGACATCGACTTCTTCCGCTTCCCCGTCATCGACGCCAAGGTTCCGCTCGCCGAGGAGGCGCCGGTCGACGGCTACTTCGCCAGCGCCCGCACCGGCCGCCGCGACCAGGTCTTCGACCTGCTGAAGTACCTCGCCACCGCCGAGGCCCAGGAGATATACATCAAGGGCTCCTCCGGGACCGTCCTGCCCTGCAACCCGGACGCCAAGGACGCCGGCACCGCGCTGGTGAAGAAGGGCCGCGCGCACGTCGCGGAGGCCGCCGAGATCACCCAGTTCTTCAACCGGGACTCCAGCGACGCCCTCCAGCCCACCGCCGACACCGCCCTGACCAAGTTCCTGGCCAAGCCGAAGCAGATCGGCAGCATCCTGACCGACTGGCAGCGCGACGCCCAGAAGATCTGGAACGCCTGACGTGGCCGTGCTCACCGCCCCCGACCGGAAGACCCCGGCCCGCATGCCCGTCGGCGGCAGGCGGGCCCGGGGCCCCCGGCGCACCCCGCCGATGGTCCTCGCCTTCGTCCTGGTCCCGCTGCTCGCCGAGGCCGTGTGGGTGTTCTGGCCCGCTCTGCAGGGCTTCTACCTCGCCCTCACCAAGTGGGACGGCGTCTCCCCGCCGCAGTTCGTCGGCCTGGACAACTTCCGGGAGATGGCCCACGACGACGTCTTCCGCAGCGCCCTCGGCCACACCGTCCTGTGGCTGGTCCTCTTCGGCGGCCTGTCCGCCGTCCTGGGGCTCGCCGCCGCGCTGCTGCTCCAGCAGGAACGGCGCGGCGTCGGCTTCTACCGGGCCGCCCTGTTCCTGCCGGTGGTCTTCTCGCTGGTGGCCACCGCCCTCGTCTGGCAGGCGATCTACCAGCCCGACGGCGTCCTCAACCGGGTACTGGAAGGGGTGGGCCTCGGCAGCCTCCAGCATGCCTGGCTCGCCGACCAGGACACCGCCCTGTACGCGGTGATCGTGCCCGCCCTGTGGCGCCAGATCGGCTACGTCATGGTGCTGTACCTGGCCGGCCTCAAGGGCATCGACCCGGCGCTCCACGAGGCCGCCAAGGTCGACGGCGCGAGCGCCTGGCAGCGGTTCCGGCACGTCACCCTGCCCCAGTTGCGCAGCGTCAACGCCGTCGTGCTGTCGGTGATCATCATCGACTCGCTGCGCTCCTTCGACGTCGTCTGGTCCCTCACCCGCGGCGGCCCCTACCACTCCTCCGAACTGCTCAGCACCTACATGTACTCCACCGCCTTCCAGTCCCTGCGCCTCGGCTACGGCTCCGCCCTGGCCGTCGTCATCTTCGTCCTCGCCTTCGGCGTCATCGCCTCGTACCTCGTCCGCGCCTTCCGGGAGGCCGACTGATGTCCGCCAACGCCACGGCGCTGCGCCGCAGAAGGGCGGCCACCGCCGGATTCCACCTCGGCGCCGGCGCCCTGGCCGTCCTGTGGCTGCTGCCCATCGCCCTGGTCGTCGTGACCAGCCTGCGCTCCTTCGACGACATCGCGGCCCACGGCCTGGGCAGTTGGCCGCGCTCCTTCACCCTGGGCAACTTCGGCCAGGCCTGGACCGACGGAGGCCAGCAGCAGGCCCTGGTCAACAGCCTGCTCGTCACGATCCCCTGCGTCCTGGTGACCCTGGCCCTCGCCGCGATGGCCGCGTTCGCCCTCAGCCGTTACGAACTCCCCTTCCGGCGCGCTCTGTTGCTGCTCATGCTCGGCGGCAACCTGCTGCCCCCGCAGATCCTGCTCATCCCCGTCTCCAAGCTCAGCGAGGTGATGGGCGTCTACGACACCCTGCCCGCGCTGATCGGCGTCCAGATCGGCTTCGGCGTCGGCTTCTACGTCTTCGTGCTGCACGGGTTCATGCGGTCGATCCCGGCGGAGATCCAGCAGGCGGCGGTCGTGGACGGCGCCGGGCCCTGGCAGATCTTCTGGCGGATCATCCTCCCGCTGACCCGCCCCGCCCTGGCGGCCCTCAGCGCGCTGTCCTTCACCTGGATCTTCAACGACCTGCTCTGGGCGATCACCGTCCTGCGCAGCGACACCAAGATGCCGATCACCGCCGCCCTCATCGGACTCCAGGGCCAGTACGTGTCGGAGTGGAACGTGGTCGCGGCCGGGTCGGTCATCGCCGCCGCGCCCACGGTCGCCGTCTTCCTGCGCTTCCAGCGGCACTTCGTCGCCGGCCTCAACCTCGGAGCGGTCAAGTGACCCACCAGCGCTGGACCTTGGGGACGGAGCACACCAGCTACACGGTCCGCCTTTCCCCGGACGGACCCTGGGCCGAGCTCGACGCCTGGGGCCCGCTCGGCGTCGAGGACGGGCCCTCCGCCCTGGACTGGTCCCACCGCACCCACTTCATCACGCCCGCCGACGCGGCCCCGGCCGAGTACCTGCCGTACGGACTGCGGCCGTTCACCGGGTCCGAACTGGTGGTGGGAGGCCAGGGCGCGGACCGCGGCGTGTGGTGGGAGTTCGACGGCGCGCAGGAGGCGCCCGGATCCCTTCGGCTCGCCTTCGTGGACGGGCAGACCGGCCTGCGCACGGTCCTCTGCTACGAGACCGTCCCCGGCACCGACGTGATCCTCCGCTGGGCCGAGTTCACCGCCACCACCGAACTCCGCCTGGAACGGCTCGACTCGGCCGCCGTCAACGTCCCCGTCAGGGGCCCGGCCCGGCTGACGTACCTCTCCGGTCAGTGGTCGCAGGAGTTCCAGCACACCCGGCTCGACCTCACCAGAGGCACGTTCACCATCGGCAGCACGCAGGGTGCGCCCGGCCACGCGTACGCGCCCTGGCTCGCCGTGCAGGACGAGGAGGCCGCGTACGGCGTCGCCCTCGCATGGCCGGGCAACTGGCACATCACGGCGGAGGCCGAGCCCGGCGGTGCCGTACGGGTGCGCGCCGGGCGGGTCCCGCACGAGGGCGCGGTGCGCCTGGCCGCCGGACAGACCCTCGCGACTCCCCGCCTCGCCTGCGCGTTCAGCCCGGACGGCCTCGACGGACTGTCGCGGGTCTGGCACCGCTACGAACGCCGCCTCTCCGGCGACCGGCTGCACCGCACCCGCAAGGTCCTCTACAACTCGTGGGAGGCCACCGGCTTCGACGTCGACGAGGCCGGGCAGCTGGAGCTGGCGAAGGCCGCCGCCGACATCGGGGCCGAGCTGTTCGTCGTGGACGACGGCTGGTTCACCGGCCGCGCCGACGACACCGGGGGCCTCGGCGACTGGTACCCGGACCCGGAGGCGTTCCCGCGGGGCTTCGGCCCGTTCGTCGAGGAGATCCGCGCGCTCGGCATGGACTTCGGCCTGTGGGTGGAGCCGGAGGCGGTCAGCCCCGGCAGCCGGCTGCACGCCGAACACCCCGAGTGGGTCTACCGCGTCGACGGCCGCCCGGCCCGGCTCGTCCGCAACCAGCTGCTCCTCGACCTGGGCCGGACCGACGTCCAGGACTTCGTCATCGGCACCCTCGACCGGCTGCTCGGCACCTACGGCATCGGCTACCTGAAGTGGGACATGAACCGCCCGCCCACCGAACGCGGCCGCCCCGGCGCCGGTCCCGCCGACCTGGACGCCGAGCACGTCGCCGGATACCTGCGGGTCCTCGACCACCTGCGCGCCGCCCACCCCGGCGTCACCGTCGAGGGCTGCGCCGGCGGCGGCGGACGGATCGAGCACGCCACCATCGCCCGCACCGACGTCGTCTGGCCCAGCGACAACACCGCGCCCATGGACCGGCTGCGCATCCAGCACGGCTTCCTGCACGCCCACGCGCCGCACGTCATGAGTTCCTGGGTCACCGACGCGCCCGGCATCTTCGACCCGCGCCCGCGCAGCCTCGCCTTCCGCTTCGTCAACGCCATGTGCGGAGTCCTCGGCATCGGCGCCGACCTGCGCGCCTGGACCCCGGAGCAGCGCGCCGAGGCCGCCCTGTGGACCGCCCGGTACAAGGAGGTGCGGGACGTGGTCCACCACGGCGAGGCCCGGCTGCTCGGCGCGCCGGACGACCCAAGCTGCGGCGTGCAGTTCGACGCCGGCGACCGTACCGTCGTCGCCGCGTTCTCCACCGGCCGCCTCGACGGGGCGCCGCTGCTGCCCGGCCGCCCCGACCGGCTCCGGCTGCGCGGGTTGGACCCGGCGGCGCGCTACCGGGACACGGCCACCGGAACGTCCTACGGCGGAGCCCATCTGCTCCACCACGGCCTGCCGTTCGCATGGAGTGCCGAACACGACGCCGACCTGGTGGTGCTGAGCCGCCTGTAGGCCGCATATGTTTCCAGCAGCTCACCCTCTAAGGAGCCCGATGGACCAGTCCGTACGACGGTACGGTGCCCGTTTCACCGGCCGCACCGCCGTGGTGACCGGCGCCGCCTCCGGCATCGGTGCCGCCACCGCCGCACGCCTCGCCGGGGAGGGCGCGGCCGTCGTGCTCGCCGACATCGCCGACGAACGCGGCCAGGCCGTGGTGGACGGGATCGAGAAGGACGGCGGCCGGGCCCGCTACGTGCACGCGGACGTCGCCGCCGAGGACGACTGGGCGCGGATCGTCACCGCCGCCCGTGCCTTCGGCCCGGTCGACGTGCTCGTCAGCAACGCCTACACCGTCGAGGTCCGGCCGGCCGGCGAGATGACCCTGGCGTCCTGGCAGCGGCAGCTCGCCGTCAACCTCACCGGCGGCTTCCTCGGCGTCAAGGCGGTCCTGCCCGACCTGCGCGCCCGCCGCGGCGCCGTCGTCCTCACCTCGTCCGTGCACGCCCACGCCGGCATCCCCGGCCACCCCGCCTACGCCGCGGCCAAGGGCGGCCTGCTGTCCCTGTGCGGGCAGCTCGCCGTCGAGTACGGGCCCGAGGTCCGCGTCAACGCGGTACTCCCCGGGCCGATCCTGACCGGGGCCTGGGACCGGGTGGGGCCCGCGGAACGGGAACGCAGCATCGCCCAGACGGCCGCCCGCCGCTTCGGCACCCCCGAGGAGGTGGCCGCCGCGATCGCGTTCCTCTGCGCCGACGAGGCCTCCTACATCACCGGGTCGAGTCTCGTCGTGGACGGCGGCTGGAGCGTCGTGAAGGCCTCCGCATGACGCCCTTGGACCAGAACGAGGACCCGAACGTGGAAGAGAAAGGCTGTACGACATGACGCCCTACGCCCGCCGCGGTGTGCACGGCCAGACCGTGGAGGCCCTGGCGCGCCGCATCCTGGGTGGCGAGATCCCGGAAGGGGCCACGCTGGACCTGGTGGCGCTGCAGAGCGAACTCGACGTCAGCCTCACCGCCCTGCGCGAGTCCCTCAAGGTGCTCGCCGCCAAGGGCATGGTCGACGCCCGCCAGAAACGCGGCACCTTCGTACGGGCCCGAGCGGACTGGAACCTGCTCGACGCCGACGTGCTGCGCTGGCAGTTCGAGGGCGGCGGGACGACCGGCGCGGAATGGTCGCTGCTGCGCAACCTCGCCGAGGTCCGCGCCATCATCGAGCCTGCCGCCGTCCGGCTCGCCGCCGAACGCCGCACCGAGGCCGACCTGTTGCTGCTGGAGACGGCGGTGGAGGCGATGGGGCGAAAGGAGACCGACCCGGGCCACGCCGTCGACGCCGACCTCGCCTTCCACCGCGCCCTGCTCGCCGCCACCCACAACGAACTGCTCGAACGCATGGAGATGGTGATCGAGTCGGGACTCGCCCACCGCGACCGGATCGTGCACAGCTCCCCGCACAGCGAGGACCCCGTCCCCGCCCACCGCGCCGTCCTGGACGCGGTGCGCGACCGCGACCCGCAGGCCGCCGAGACGGCCATGCGGGCCCTGCTCGACCAGGCGGGCCGCGACCTGGCACGGCTGGACAGCCCCGAAGAGGGGACCGGAAGCAACGACACGGAAGGCAGCGGCGGCCGGTGAAGATCGAGCGGATAGAGACCTTCCTCGTCCCGCCGCGCTGGCTGTTCTGCCGCGTCGAGACCGACGACGGAGTGGTCGGCTGGGGCGAGCCCGTCGTCGAGGGACGCGCCGAGGTCGTCCGCGCGGCCGTGGACGTCCTCGCCGAGTACCTGGTGGGGCAGGACCCACTGCGCATCCAGGACCACTGGCAGGTGCTCACCAAGGGCGGCTTCTACCGGGGCGGTCCGGTGCTGTCGAGCGCCGTCGCGGGCCTCGACCAGGCCCTGTGGGACATCGCGGGCAAGACCTACGGCGCGCCCGTGCACGCCCTGCTGGGCGGTCCGGTGCGCGACCGGGTGCGGGTGTACGCCTGGGTCGGCGGCGACGAACCCGCCCAGCTGACCGAGCAGATAGCCGCCCAGGTCGAAGCAGGCTTCACCGCGGTGAAGATGAACGCCGCCGGGGCCACCTCGCCGCTGGCGACGGCCGCGGAGACGGCGGCCGTGGTGGCCCGGGTGAGCGCCGCCCGGGACGCCCTCGGCCCGGACCGGGACGTCGCCGTCGACTTCCACGGCCGCTTCACGGCCGCGAGCGCCCGCCGCGTCCTCACCGAACTCGCGCCGCTGCACCCGCTGTTCGTGGAGGAACCCGTCGTCCCCGAACAAGGCCACCTGCTGCCCGGCCTGGTCACCGCGAGCCCGGTGCCGCTGGCCACCGGCGAACGCCTGTACTCGCGCGCCGAGTTCCTGCCCGTCCTCGCCGCCGGCGTCGCGGTCGCCCAGCCGGACCTCTCGCACGCCGGCGGCATCTCCGAGGTGCACCGCATCGCCTCGCTCGCCGAGACCTACGGGGCCCAGCTCGCCCCGCACTGCCCGCTCGGGCCCATCGCCCTCGCGGCCAGCCTCCAGGTCGCCTTCGCCACCCCGAACTTCCTCATCCAGGAGCAGAGCCGGGGCATCCACTACAACAAGGACGCCGACCTCCTCTCCTACCTCGTCGACCCCGAACCCTTCCGGTTCGTCGACGGGCACGCGCACCGCGGTGACGCCCCCGGCCTCGGCATCACCCTGGACGAGGCGGCCGTCCGCGCGGCGGACCGCGCCGGGCACCAGTGGCGCAACCCGGTGTGGCGGCACGCCGACGGCTCCTTCGCGGAGTGGTGACCGTGCCGCTCGACGTCGTGACCGACCTCGCGCACGGCGGCCGCTGGACCTCGCTGCGGCACGGCGGCCGGGAATGGCTGTGGCGGCGCGCGAGCCCCGAACGCGCCGGTGTCGCACCGGGTGACGCGTTCGTGGACGCGGGAGGGCTGGAGGAGTGCGTCCCGACCGTGCGCGGCACCCCCGACCACGGGGAGGCGTGGTCGCGGCCCTGGACACGGGACGGGGAGGGGGACGGAGAGACGGTGCGCTGCGACCGCTTCGCCCTGACGCGCACGCTGCGCGGCACGGACGACGGTGTCGAGGCCGCCTACGTGCTCACGGCCGAGCCCGGTTTCCGCTTCCTGTGGGCCGCCCACGCGCTCCTCGACCTCTCCGAGGAGGCCGTCGTACGGGCCCGTGAGGGGGCGCCCACCCGGCTCTTCCCGGAGGCCGCGCCCCTGCTGGGCCGTCCCTGGCCCGCCGGTGCCCCCTGGGTGGAGGGCGATTGGCCGGCCCCCCAGGGGCTGCGGCTCGACCGGTTCGGGCCGAACGACGGTACGGCGGTCGGGGCCGTGGTGGCCGCCGGCCGGTGCTGTGTGCACGACGCCGCGGACCGGCTCGGCTTCGCCGTCGAGGCGGCGGGCCAGCCGGTGTCGGTCGCCCTGTGGCGCAACCTCGGCGGCTTCCCCGCCGGCCGGCCCTATCGCAGTACGGGCGTGGAGCCGATGCTCGGCCGCGTCTTCGACCTGGCCGACGCGGGCCCCGACGACGCCGCCCGCGTCCCCGCCTCGGGCGAGGTCCGCTGGCGGCTCACCGTCGGCGCGTCCTGCCCGTGCCCCCGCTGACCATGGAAGGAGCCCCGCTCGTGGATCTGCGAGCCGCCCTCGCCGCCCACCGCCTGCTCGCCATCGTGCGCGGCGGCGACCCGGACGCCGCCCTGCGCACCGTGCTGACCCTGGCCGAGGAGGGCATCGAACTGATCGAGGTGTCGCTCAGCGGCTCCGACGCCCTCACCGTCATCGCGCGGGCCCACGAGGAACTCGGCCCCGGCCGCCCGTTGGGCGCCGGCACGGTGCTGACCGCCGCCGACGCGCACGCCGCCCACCGCGCCGGCGCCGCCTTCGCCGTCACCCCCGGTCTCGGCGCCGGTGCCGACACCGCACGGGAACTCGGCATGCCGCTCCTGGCGGGCGTGCTGACACCCACCGACGTGATCGCGGCGCAGGCCCGTGACGCGGCCGCCCTGAAGCTCTTCCCGGCCGCCGAGGCCGGGGGAGCGGCCTATCTGAAGGCGCTGCGCGGGCCGTTCCCGGACGCGGCGTTCGTCCCGGTCGGCGGCGTCGACGTGGCGGCCGCGCGGGCCTACCTGGCCGCCGGGGCCACCGCGGTCGGCGTCGGCTCCCCCCTCGTCGGGGACGCGGCGGACGGCGGCAGCATCAGCGCGCTGCGCGACCGGGCCCGCGCGTTCCGCGCCGTCGTGGGGGAGGAGGGGCCCGCGTGACGGCTGCCTGGCGTCCGGCTCCGGGACCGGTCGTCTGCCTCGGCGAGACCATGGCCGCGCTCGCCCCCGACCCGCCCCGGCCGCTGGCTGAGGCCGGGCAGCTGCGGCTGTCCGTCGCGGGAGCCGAGTCGAACGTGGCCATGTACCTCGCGGACCACGGTGTCCCGGCCCACTGGCTCTCGGCCGTCGGCGACGATCCGCTGGGCCGCCGGGTGTGCGCCGCGGTCGCCGCCGCCGGGGTCGACGTGACCCGGGTGCGCACCGACCCGCACCGCCCCACCGGCCTCCTCCTCAAGAACCCGGGACCTGCCGGAACCGGCGTCCACTACTACCGCGCCGGCTCGGCGGCCTCGGCCCTCGGCCCCGATCTGCTCGACGGCGAACCGGTGCGCTCGGCCGCCCTCCTGCACCTCACCGGCATCACCGCCGCCCTCTCCGCCTCCTGCCGCGCCCTGGTGACGCGGGCCCTGGACACCCCCGCCGCCGAACGGCCCTACGCCGTCAGCTTCGACGTCAACCACCGGGCCGCGCTGTGGCCGGACGGCACCGCGCCGACGGTGCTGCGCGCCCTCGCCGACCGTGCCGACATCGTCTTCGTGGGCCTGGACGAGGCCCAGCGGCTGTGGGGCGCCGACCTGACCGTCACGGGCCTGCGGGACGTGCTGCCCGGCCCGCGGATCCTCGTCGTCAAGGACGGCGCCCGGGCCGCGACCGCCCTGACCGGGGAGGGCGCCTGCACGGTGCCCGCGCTGCGGACGGCCGTGGTGGAACCGGTCGGGGCGGGCGACGCCTTCGCGGCGGGCTTCCTGGCCGGGCTGCTGCGCGCGGAGCCGCTGCCCCGCGCCCTCCGGCTCGGTCACCTCACCGCCGTGTCCGCCCTCGGGGTGACGGGGGATCACGGGCCGCTGCCCGAGGCCACGGACATCGCCCGGCTCCTCGAACTCCCGGAACCGGACTGGCAGCGGTACCGGGTTCCGAGCGGAAGGTGATC
Source organism: Streptomyces sp. NPDC104761 (assembly GCF_055583445.1). NCBI lineage: Bacteria > Bacillati > Actinomycetota > Actinomycetes > Kitasatosporales > Streptomycetaceae > Streptomyces > Streptomyces sp. NPDC104761. The sequence goes on from NZ_JBVJNZ010000013.1 coordinate 295,839, forward strand.
CATCAAGGCGATGGGATGACCGGGGGCCGTCGCCGGACTCTCCGACGCGATCGGCGGGTCCAGCCACGGCCTCTCCGGTCCGGCCGGGACAGCGTCTCCAGAACGTGGGGCGCCCGGCCCGGTGAGGTCGGCTTCCCTGCGAGGTCGGCGGGGCCGGTGCCCGCGCGAGGTCGGCGGGGACAGGTGACCGCGGTCGACTTTGGCGTGAGCCTGCCATTGGGCGTTCCTGCAAGCCCTTCTCCTGGGCGGCGATTCTTCGAAGCCGACCCACCCGACGGCGGTCGTCTCCACCACCCTCGGCGAGAACGTCGCCGCCGTGGGCGCCGCCTCCCTCGTTCTCGACCAGGCGCTCTCCGCCCTGCCGAGGTCGCTGCTGCTGGGCTGAGCCCAGAGCGGTCGACCGTGTGTTCGCTCCGTAGTCGCCGACGAAAAAACACGTGGACCGAGCGACCCCCGCCGCGGGACACTTTCCTTTCCTGACCTGCCGATTCAAGGCCGTCGCGGACCATGCGGCGGCCGACTCGGCATGCCGTACGACGACTACACAGGGTTGAGATGACATCCTCAGTCGATTTACCTGCGACCGGACCCCGGCAGGGCGCGGTCCTGCTCGCGCTGCGCCATTACGGACGGGAACTGGCCCGGCTCAAGTGGCTCACCCTGCCCGGGATGCTGCTGCCGGCGCTCGGCAACATCGGAATCAACTACCTGGCACCGCTGGTGGTGGCGAGGCTCGTCGGCCGGATCGCCGACGGCCACGGCCTGGACCTCGGTGCCACCCTGCCGTACGTCCTCGCCTTCGGCGGTGTCCTGCTGCTGGCGGAGGCGCTGTGGCGGATCGGTCTGCACTGTCTGAACCGCCTGGACGCCCTCGGCATCGAGCAGTTGTACGTCTTCGGCATGGACGAACTGTTCGCCAAGGACGCCGCGTTCTTCCACGACAACTTCGCCGGGTCACTCACCAAGCGGGTGCTGAGCTTCGCCACCCGCTTCGAGGAGTTCGCGGACACGCTGACCTTCAACATCGTCGGCAGCTTCGTGCCGCTGGCGTTCGGGTCGGTGGTGCTGTGGCGCTATGAACCGCTCCTGGTCGTCGGGCTGCTGACGATGATCGCGGTCACCGGTGTGTGCGTGGTGCCGCTGATCCGCCACCGGCAGCGGCTGGTCGCCCAGCGTGAGGAGGCCATCGCCCGGGTGTCGGGGCATGTCGCCGACAGCCTGATGAACATGGACACGGTCCGGGCGTTCGCCGCGGAGGAGCGGGAGGCCGCCGAACACCGGTCGCGGGTCGCCGAGTCACGGCGGCGCCAGCTGCGCTCGTGGGACTACGGCAACCTGCGCATCGACACCTTCGTCGCGCCGATGTCCGTGGCGACCAACGCGCTGGGGCTGCTGCTCGCGGTCGTGCTCGCCGGTGGCGGGCACAGCGTGGAGGCGGTCGTGGTCGCCTTCACGTACTACTCCAACGCGACCCGGATCATGTTCGAGTTCAACCAGATCTACCGCCGCATGGAGAGCTCCATGACGGAGGCGGCCCAGTTCACCGAACTGCTCCTCGAATCGCCGACCGTGGTGGACCCGGTGGATCCGGAACCGCTCGCGCCGCGGGCCGCAGGCGTCCGCTTCGAGAAGGTCTCCTTCGCCCACGCGGGTGCCAAACCGCTGTTCGAAGGGCTCGAGCTGGACGTGCCCAGCGGGTCGAAGTTCGGGTTCGTCGGACGGTCCGGCGGCGGCAAGACCACGCTGACCCGGCTGCTGCTGCGGATGACCGACATCGACGCCGGCCGGATCACGATCGGTGGCCAGGACATCAGCCGGCTGCGCCAGGCCGACCTGCGCAGCCAGATCGCCTACGTCCCGCAGGACCCGGCGATGTTCCACCGCACCCTGCGGGAGAACATCGCCTTCGCCCGGCCGGACGCCACCGACGCCGAGATCCGGCTGGCCGCCGAGGCCGCGCACGTCACGGAGTTCGCCGACGCCCTGCCCGACGGCTTCGACACGATGGTGGGGGAGCGCGGCGTCAAGCTCTCCGGCGGTCAGCGCCAGCGGGTCGCCCTGGCCCGGGCGATCCTCCGGGACGCCCCGATCCTGCTCCTGGACGAGGCGACCAGCGCGCTGGACTCCGAGAGCGAGATCCTCGTCCAGGAGGCGCTGTGGCGGCTCATGGAGGGCCGCACGGCACTGGTGGTGGCGCACCGGCTGAGTACGGTCGCCTCCATGGACCGGCTGGTGGTCCTGGATCGCGGCCGGATCGTCGAGCAGGGCACGCACCACGAACTGCTCGACGCGCAGGGCGCCTACGCCAAGCTGTGGCAGCACCAGTCGGGCGGGTTCCTCGACGAGGGGCCCAGGCCTGCCGAAGTGCACTAGGCGCTGCGCTCGAGGGGCCGGGGGTGCGGGTCTTCGGTGGACTGCGGCGCCGCCGTGACTGGTCGCGCGGTTCCTCCCCCAGCCTTCGGCCGGGGGGCACCCCCGGCGCCCCATACGGGGCGCTTCTGCGGGCGGGTGGTAGACAGGTGACCATGAGCCACCTGAACGCCCTCGCCCGCACGGCGGGACCGCGATGACCGCCGGCATCGACACCCCCGACCGCCGGGGCCGCACCGGTCTCGACCGCACCGGCCTGGGCCTGACCGGCAATCCGCGCGTGAAGGTCCGGGAGGTGAAACTCCTGTCCAGTCACTGGTACGTCGAGCGGGCCACCACCTTCGACCTCCAGCACGCCGACGGCACCTGGCACACCGAGGAGCGCGAGACCCACGACCGGGGCAACGGCGCCACGCTCCTCCTCTACGACGCCGAGCGCGCAACCGTACTGCTCACCCGACAGTTCCGGTTCCCGGTCTACGTCAACGGCCACCCCGACGGCATGCTGATCGAGACCCCGGCGGGGCTCCTGGACGACGAGGCCGAGCACCCGGAGCACGCGGTGCGCCGCGAGGTCGTCGAGGAGACGGGCCACACCGTCGGCGAGGTCGAGCACGTCTTCGACGTCTACATGAGCCCGGGCTCGGTCACCGAGCGGATCTCCTTCTACGCGGCCGCCTACGGCCCCTCGACCCGCACCCACGAGGGCGGTGGCCTCGACGAGGAGGGCGAGGACATCGAGATCCTCGAACTCCCCTTCCAGCGCGCCCTGGAGATGATCCGAACGGGCGAGATCGCCGACGCCAAGACCATCATGCTGCTGCAGTGGGCGGCTTTGGACGGACCGTTCGCCCGACGCCCTTGACTTGAAGAGCACTTCAAGCCGAAGACTCACCACCGCGCACCCGAACCCCCGGGTGCGCGGACGGAGGAGACGGCATGAAGTACCGCACCATCGGCACCGGCCCCAGGACCCGCCGCGAGGTGAGCGTCCTCGCGCTCGGCGCCATGCTGTTCGGGTCCCGAACCGACGAGGAAACCTCCTTCGCCGTCCTCGACCGCTATGTCGAGGCCGGTGGCAACTTCGTCGACACGTCCGACAACTACGCCTTCTGGGAGGACGGTGGCCAGGGCGGCCAGAGCGAGGAGCTGCTCGGCCGCTGGCGGCGCAGCCGCGGGATCGGCGACGAGGTCGTCATCGCCACCAAACTCGGCGCCCGCCCCCTAGCCCCCGGCACCAGCTACACCGACAACCCCGAGGGGCTGTCCGCCAAGGTGATCCGGGAGTCGGCCGAGCGCAGCCGCGAACGCCTCGGCGTCGAGAGGCTGGACCTGCTGTACGCCCACATAGAGGACCCCGCCGTCCCGCTCCGCGAGACGGTCGAGGGGTTCGCCGCACTCGTCGCGGAGGGCACCGTCGGCCTGCTCGGCGCCAGCAACCACGCGGTCTGGCGGCTGGAACGCGCCCGCGCCCTCGCCGCCGCGGCCGGCCTGCCCGGATACGAGGTGCTCCAGTACCAGCACAGCTACCTGCGCCCGCGCACCGACATCCCCGGCGACCTGTTCCCGGACGGCAGCCTCGGCTCGGCGGACGCCCAGCTGCGCAGCTATCTGCGGGCGGAGCCCGACGTCACCCTGGTGGCCTACTCACCGCTGCTCAAGGGCGCCTACACGCAGCCGGGCAAGCCGCTGCCCGCCGACTACGACCACCCCGGCACCCCGCCCCGCCTCGCCGCGTTGAACGAGGTGGCCCGGGAGACCGGGGCGACACTCAACCAGGTCGTCCTCGCCTGGCTGCTGGGCGGACGGCTGCCGGTCGTCCCGCTGGCCGGGGTGTCGTCCGTGGCCCAGCTGGAGGAGAACCTCGCCGCCGTGGACCTGGAGCTCACGCCCGGCCAGCGGGCCCGGCTGGACGCGGCTCACTGACCGCGCGGCTCCCGCACGACGGCGACCTCGCCCGGTGCCACGGTGACCGTGCCGTCGGCGGGCTTGCCGGACAGCAGCTCCACCGACCCTGCCGCGACCGGGACTTCGGCTCCCTCGCCGGTGTGGTCGATCACGAACACGTAGTCCGCGTCCGCCCCGCGCCGCACGGCGACCTCCACACCGGCCGGGGCGGTGCGGCCCGCGGCCACGCCCGCCTCGGCGCGGATCCGGCCCAGCAGCCCCGCCAGGGTGTCGGGGTCCGGGAGCGTCGCCACGTACCACGCGGTGCCCGCGCCGTACCCGTGCCGGGTCACCGCAGGGACCCCGGCCAGCGGGCCGTGGGCGAACGACGTCACCGCCTCCGCGCCCGCGAGCCGCACCCGCTCCGACCAGAGCGAGCCCGTGCCACCCTCGCTGAGCGTCACCCGCTCCTCGGGCAGCAGCGGGAACAGCTCGTCCGTGGACACGCCCAGCAGTTCCCGGAAGGCCCCCGGGTAACCGCCCAGCCGGACGTGGCAGTTCTCGTCCACCGCGCCGCTGTGGAAGCCGACGGCGAGGGTGCCCCCGGCCTCCGCGAAGGCGGTCAGGTTCGCCGTGCCCGCGTCGTCCACCAGGTACAGGCTCGGGGCCAGCACCACCTTGTACGCCGACAGGTCCCCGTCCGGGCGGACGAAGTCCACCGCCACGCCTGCCCGCCACAGCGGCTCGTACCAGGCGCGGACGACGTCCAGGTAGCGAAGCCGCTCGCTCGGCTGCGAGGGCAGCTCCACGGCCCACCGGGCGTCCCAGTCCCAGACGACGGCCACCTCGGCGGCGCCGGTGCTGCCGCGCACCTCGGCGAGCGCCCGCAGGTCGGCGCCGAGGCGGACCACGTCCCGCCAGATCTGGCTGTCGGTCCCGGCGTGCGGCAGCATCGCCGAGTGCCACTGTTCGGCACCCGCCTTCGCCGCCCGCCACTGGAAGTAGCAGATGCCGTCGGCGCCGTGGGCCACGTGCGCGAGCGCGTTGCGGCGCAACTCGCCGGCGGTCTTGGCCCGGTTGACGGGCTGCCAGTTCACCGCGCCCGTCGAGTGCTCCATCAGCAGCCACGGACCGCCCGCGAGCGACCGCATCAGATCGCCGCTGAGGGCGATGTCGATCTGCGACTCCGGGTCGGTGGACCGCAGGTAGTGGTCGTTGGCCACCACGTCCAGCTCCGGTGCCCAGCGCCAGTAGTCGAGGGCGTCGAAGTTGAACATCACCATGAAGTTGGTGGTGGCGGGGATCGCGGGGGCCGCCTCCCGCAGCACGTCGCGTTCCGCCGTGTACAGGGAGAGGAGCTCGTCCGAGCAGAACCGCCGCCAGTCCAGCTGGTGCGTCGGGTTGGGCACGGCACCGGTCGCGCGGGGCGGCAGGATCTCCTCCCAGTCGTAGTACCACTGGCTCCAGAAGGTGGTGCCCCAGGCGTCGTTGAGGGCCGCCAGGTCGTCGCCGTACCGGGCCCGCAGCCAGCGGCGGAAGGAGGCCGCGCTGGTGTCGCAGTAGCAGGCCGCGTTGTGGCAGCCGTACTCGTTGTGGACGTGCCACATCCGTACGGCGGGGTGGCTCGCGTACCGGTCGGCGATCGCGCCCGCGATCCTGAGCGCGGCCTCGCGGTAGGCGGGGCTGCTCGGGCAGAACGTCTGGCGGCTGCCGTACGACAGGGTACGGCCGTCGTGGTCCACCGGGAGCGCCTCGGGGTGGGCGCGGAAGAACCAGGCCGGCGGGGCGGCCGTCGGGGTGGCGAGGTCGGCGGCGATGCCGTTCTCGTGGAGGAGGTCGAGGATCTTGTCCATGCGGGAGAAGTCGTAGACGCCCTCGGAGGGCTCCATCAGGGCCCACGAGAAGATGCCGACGCTGACCATGTTCACGCCCGCCTCGCGCATCAGGCGGACGTCCTCGGCCCACACCTCCTCGGGCCACTGCTCGGGGTTGTAGTCGCCGCCGTAGGCGATGCCGGGGACGGAGAGGGTGCGGTCGTTCATCGATGGGCTCCGGTCGCTGCGGTGAGAAGGCGGCGGGTCGTCTCCACGCCCCACTGGTCGAGGGAGAGCAGCCGGTCGCTGGAGGCGACCAGGCCGCCGACGGCCTCCACGTGCGCCGCCCAGCGCGCACGGGTCTCCACGGCGGGGCGGGCCATCAGGCAGTCGGGGTCGTTGACCCAGAGGCGGCCGTGCTGCCACTGGCGGCCGACGCCGGTGAACTCGGCCGGGTCCTGGCCCGGTTGGCTGAAGTCGCCGGCCTCGGGGCGGCGGTGCGGAGCCGTGTCCGGGCTGACCCGCATCGCGTCGAACAGGCCGATGGAGGGCAGCATCGGCGCGCCGCAGCCCAGCAGGTAGGCGTCCGCGCCGATGGCCTCCCTGATCAGGCCGATACCCAGCCGGTACGCGGTCAGCGCGTCCGCGCCCGAGTGCCGTACGCCGTCCATCGCGCCCGCGTAGAGGAAGTCGGCCTTGAAGTAGTCGTAGCCCTCCGCGCGCAGCGTCGCGAAGACGTCGGTGAGGTAGGCCGCGGCGCCCGGGTGGGTGGTGTCCAGGACGTACAACGCGTGGCCCCGGTTGCGGCCCGCGCGCAGCGCTCTGCCGTCCGGGTCGCGGACCAGCCAGTCCGGGTACGTCTCGGCGAGGTCGCTCCCCGGGTCGACCAGGAAGGGCGCCGTCCAGATGCCGGCCCGGCGGCCGCGGGCGCGGATGGCGTCGGCGATGCCCCGCCGGGAGCGGAAGCGGCCGGAGAGGGTCAGCCAGTCGCCCAGGGCGCTCTGGTGGCCGTCGTCGATCTGCACCACGTCGATCGGCAGGTCGAGGGTGTCCATCGCCCGCAGGTTCTCGTGGATGTCGTCCTCGGTGACGGCCGTGAAGTACTCGTACCAGGAGCACCAGACGGTGGGCGCCGGGCGGGGTGCCGGCACGGCCAGGGCGGCGGCCCACTCGCCCAGCAGGGACTGGATGTCCGCGCCGGACCACTCCTTGACCGGGCCGTCGGCCTCGACCTCGGCGACCCCGCCCGTCACGGTCAGCCGGACCGACGGCACCTCGTGCAAGGGGTCCGCCGCCGCCCACAGCCGCACCGGTGAGCCGTCACCCGGGTCGAGCGCCAGCAGGCCCTCGCCCTGGAAGGCCCCGGCGGGGACGGCGCGGCCCGGGCGGTAGCACACGGTCGCCCAGTTGACGTTCGCGGGGCGGTACGGGGCCGCGCCGAGGGCGTAGGCGCCGCTGGGCGACCAGGACTGCCAGCCCTCCTCGTGGACACGGGCGGTGCGCGTGTCCACGGCCACGGAGGCGACCGGGGTGAACGGGTTGTGCACGGGGTTCTCTTTCGGACGGGGCCGGATCAGCCCTTGGCGGAGCCCAGGGTCAGACCGCTGACGAACTGCTTCTGGAGCGCGAAGTACACGATCAGCGTCGGGATCGCGGTCAGCAGGGAACCGGCGGCGACCAGGTTCGGGTCGGTGAAGTACTGGCCGGAGAGGTTGTTCAGCGCCGATGTGATCGGCATGTTCTCACCGGTCGAGATCAGCACCAGCGCCCAGAAGAAGTCGTTGTAGATCCAGATCGACAACAGGGTCGCCAGGGCCGCCATCGCCGGCTTGCACAGCGGCAGCGTGATCTGCCAGTACAGCCGCCACACCGAGGCGCCGTCCACCAGCGCGGCCTCGGTCAGCTCGTGCGGCAGCGAACGCATGTAGTTCGACAGCACGAACGCGCAGAAGCCGGACTGGAACGCGACATGGATCAGCACCAGGCCGAGCGCCGAGTCGTACAGTTTGCCGCTCTGCGTGATCCCCGGCAGGTTCGTCAGCAGGTACATCCGGTACAGCGGGGTGATGATGACCTGCTGCGGCAGCAGGTTGCCGGCCGTGAACACCAGCAGCAGGAACAGGTTGACCCGGAAGTCGAAGCGGGCGACGTAGAACGCGACCATCGACGACAGGAACAGCGTGAGCAGCACGGCCGGGACCGCGATGACCAGCGTGTTCATGAAGTAGTGCGTCATGTCCGACTGCGTGAACGCGTTCTTGAAGTTGTCGAGGTTCAGCGTGTGCGGCCAGGACACGTAACCGCGGTTGCTGGTCTCGCTGTACGGGCGCAGCGCCGAGAAGATCGCCCACAGCAGCGGCGCCAGCCACGCCAGGGCCGTGAGGGCCAGGAACGCGTGCAGCAGCACGCGGGCCGGGCGGATCGGGTTGCGCTGCTTGGGCAGCACGCTGCTCACGGTGCTCATGCGCGGCGCTCCTTCCGGAAGGTCGCGATCAGGTAGGGGATGATCACGATCAGCGAGATGAACAGCAGCACCACCGCGATCGCCGAGCCGTAACCGATGCGGCTGGACTCGCCGATGATGTTGTTGGTCACCAGGATGGAGAGCAACTCGGTGCCCTGGGCGCCCTTGTTGAAGACGAAGACCAGGTCGAAGGCGCGCAGTGCCTCGATGATGGTCACGACCAGGACGATGGTGTTGGTCGGCCGCAGCGTCGGGAAGATGACGTTCTTGAACGTCTGCCACTCGTTGGCGCCGTCGAGGGCCGAGGCCTCCCGCAGCGACGGGTCGACGCTCTTCAGGCCGGCCAGGTACAGGATCATCATGTAGCCGGTGTGCCGCCAGGACGCGGCGACCAGGACCGCCCACAGGTTGAGGTTCGGGTCACCGATCCAGTCGATGTAGTGGCCCGGCTTGTTGGCGCCGATGATGCTGTTGATCAGACCCGTGTCCGGGTTGTAGATCAGCTGCCACACGAACCCGATGCACGCCAGGGAGATGACGACCGGGAGGAAGAACGCCGTCTGGTAGACCCGGCTGAACCGGATCTTCTTGTCCAGCTGCACGGCCAGGAACAGGCCGAACGGCGTCGGGATCAGGATGAGCACCACGAACCAGATGACGTTGTGCTCGACGGCCGGCCAGAACTGCGGGTTGTCGGTGAAGAGCTGATGGAAGTTGTCGAGCCCGACCCACTTGATGGAGTCGAACCCGATGCCGTCCCAGGAGGTGAAGGCAAGCAGGATCGAGGCCAGGGCGGTCACCCAGACCAGGAGGACATGGAGGATCGTCGGCACGCCCGCCATGAAGGCGAGGGTGATCCGGTCACGGCGGGTCAGCAGGCGCTTGTGGCCCCGCTGGATCCGCTTCTTCTCGGACGCGCGCCCAGGAGGCGGCACGGCGGCCGCCTCCTGGGACTTCGTGGGGGTGTCGGTCGACATTCGGGAACTCACTCGGACGCGAAGATCGTCTTCTTCTGGCGCTCGATGGACGAGAGCAGACTGTCGATCCCCTTCGGGTTCTGCAGGAACTTCTGCAGACCGGGCTGCATCACCGTGGAGGTGAAGTCCGGGCGCGAGTCGCGGTCCATGAACTGGGTGAGGTTCTTGGCGCCGCTGATCATCGTGTACGCCTTCTTCTGCAGCGCGGTGTAGGACGAGGTGTCGGCCTTGCTGGAGGCGGCCACCACGCTGGAGTCGGCCTTGAGGTAGATCTGCTCGGCCTCGGGGGTGCCCAGGTACTCCATGAGCTTGACGACACCGTCGTGGTTCTTGGGGGACTTGCTGACCATGAAGCCGTCGGTGGGCGCTTCGACGGTGTCCTGGCCGTACGCGGAGTTGATCTCCGGGAAGGCGAAGAAGTCGAGGTCGTCCAGGTCCGCCTTGTTGGTGAACTGCTGGGCCACGAAGGAGCCGAGGACGTACATGCCGGCCTTCTTGGACACCAGGGTCTGTGCGGCGTCCTGCCAGGTGCGGCCCATGAAGCCGTCCTGGTGGTAGGGGAGGATCTCGGCCCAGTGGTCGAAGACGGCCTTGACCTTGGGGTCGGTCCACGCCTCCTTGCCCGCCATCAGCGACTTGTGGAAGTCGTAGCCGTTGAGGCGGAAGTTGATCTGGTCGAAGGTACCCATCGCCGGCCAGGCGTCCTTGTCGCCGAACGCGATCGGGACCAGGCCGTCGCCCTTCATCTTCTTGCACAGGGCGACGAACGCGTCCCAGGTGGTGGGGACTTCGTAGCCCTTGGCCTGGAAGACGCTCTTGCGGTAGAAGATCGCCCAGGGGTACGTGTACAGCGGGACGAAGTAGTACTTGCCGTCCTCGCCCTTGCTGAGCTGCTTCATCGCGTCGGGGAAGTTGTCCCCGATCTTGGCCCACACGTCGTCGATCGGCGAGGCCAGGTTCTTGGCCGCGAAGAACTGCATGCGGTAGCCGGCGAACCAGGTGAACACGTCGTCCGGCGTGCCCTGCAGGTAGGAGTTGATCTGCTCCTGGAAGGTGTTGTGGTCCTTCGTGTTGACGTCGACCTTGATGCCGGACTGCTTGGTGAAGGCGGCGTAGATCTCCGCGAAGGCCTTCTTCGGCACGGCGTCGGAGGAGTTGGAGCCGAGGCTGACCGTCTTCGGGTCGGAGGACGACCCGCTGCCGCCGCAGGCGGAGAGCAGGGGTATGCCGGCGCCCGCGAGGAGGGCGGCCGAACCGGCACCGCGCAGGACGTTACGGCGGCTCGGACCCGGCACGTGAAGACCGGACGGGGAGATGCGCATGGCGGCTCCTGAGTAACAGGGTTCGGCAAGGGGAAGAGTTGATCTTCGAAAGGTCCCGAAACCGATCAGAAACCAACTCGGCCGAACATCGTGGGCGCAATAACAGCCGCTTGTCCGCTCATGCGTCAATAGCCTGCGGCTCTCTCGCCCGTCTCTTGCCCGAAACGTAATCGACATGGTCGCCTGCCGGTTTGTTGAACAAAGCGGGACGACGGAGCCCCCACGGGACAAACTCGGTGGGGGCTCGTGTGCGGGCGTGTTGGTTTCGGCTGGCGGGACCAGCGGTTAAACCCGCAGCAACCGCCCCCGCACGGCATGCCCTACGGCCGTACCAGCAGTTGGAAGTCGAAGGCGTACCGGGACGCCCGGTAGACGTGGCTGCCGTACTCCACCGGCCGCCCGGTGTCGTCGTACGCGGTCCGCCGCATGGTCAGCAGGGCGGCGCCCTCCTTCTCGTCGAGCCGCACGGCCTCCTCGGCGGTGGCGCTGCGGGCGCCCACCGTCTGCCGGGCGCTGTGCAGGGTGATGCCGGCCGCGCGCATCATCCGGTACAGACCGGTCGACTCCAGCCGCTCCGTGTCGAGTTCGAGCAGGGCGGCGGGCAGGTAGTTGCACAGGAACGCCACCGGCTGGCCGTGCGTGCAGCGCAGCCGTTCCAGGACGACCACCTCCGCGCCCTCCGCGATGCCGAGCGCGGCGGCCACCTCGGCGCCCGCCGGGATCCGCTCGTTGCGCAGCACCCGGGTGGTCGGGCCCTGCCCGGCCGACTCCAGGTCGTCGTAGAGGCTGCTGAGCTCCAGCGGCCGCTTGACCTGACTGTGCACCACCTGGGTGCCCACGCCCCGGCGGCGGACAAGGAGGCCCTTGTCGACCAGCGACTGGATGGCCTGGCGGACCGTGGGCCGGGACAGCCCGAGCCGCACCGAGAGGTCGATCTCGTTGCCCAGGAGGTTGCCCGGGGCGAGCACCCCGTGCTCTATGGCCTCCTCCAACTGCTGGGCGAGCTGGTAGTACAGCGGAACCGGACTGCCGCGGTCCAGGGCGAAGTCCAGGGTGTCGAGCGCCGAGACGGTCGCGCTCCGGGCGGAATCACCGGTACGGGCCACCGGGACACCTCCTTCCGGGGTTCGGGGGTCACAGGTGCCGGCGGCGGTCGGCGACCTGCCGGTCGTACTCCTCGCGGGCGTGCACGGCGGCCTCGCGGGCGGCGGTCTCGGCGACCGGTACGTCCCACCAGGCCGCGGCCCCGGGCGCGGTCGGCGCCGGGTCCGTCTCCACGTACACGCACGTCGGCCGGTCGCTCGCGCGGGCCGCCGCAAGGGCCTCGCGCAGCTCCCGCACGGTCTTGGCGCGCAGCACCTCCATGCCGAGGCTGGCCGCGTTGGCGGCGAGGTCCACCGGCAGCGGGGCGCCGCCGAAGGTGCCGTCGGCGGAGCGGAAGCGGTAGGCGGTGCCGAACCGCTCGCCGCCGACCGTCTCGGAGAGGCCGCCGATGGAGGCGTACCCGTGGTTCTGGATGAGGACCAGGTTGACCGGCAGGGCCTCCTGGACGGCGGTGACGATCTCGGTCGGCATCATCAGATAGGTGCCGTCGCCGACCAGCGACCAGACCACCGTGTCCGGGGCCGCCTGCTGGACGCCGATGCCGGCCGGGATCTCGTAGCCCATGCAGGAGTAGCCGTACTCCAGGTGGTACTGGCGCGGCGAGCGGGCCCGCCACAGCTTGTGCAGGTCGCCCGGGAGCGAGCCGGCCGCGTTGATGACAACGTCGTCATCGCCCACGACGGCGTCGAGGGCCCCGAGCACCTGGGTCTGGGTGGGCACGGCGTCCTCGTCGTCGGCGCGGTAGGCGGCCTCGACGACCGCGTCCCAGCGCTCCTTGCCGGCCCGGTACTCGGCCTCGTAGGCGCCGTCCACGCGGTACCCGGACAGTGCCCGCCTGAGCGCCTCCAGGGCCGTCCGTGCATCCGCCACGACCGTCCGCGCGGCCAGCTTGTGGGCGTCGAAGCCGGTGATGTTCAGGTTCAGGAAGCGGACGTCCGGGTTCTGGAAGAGGGTGCCGGAGGCCGTGGTGAAGTCCGTGTACCGGGTGCCGACGCCGATGACCAGGTCGGCGGTGCGGGCCAGGTCGTCCGCGACGGCGGTCCCGGTGTGCCCGATCCCGCCCAGGTCTGCCGGGTGGTCGTGGCGCAGCGAGCCCTTGCCCGCCTGGGTCGAGGCGACGGGGATGCCAGTGGCCTCCACAAGGGCCCTCAGGGCGTCTTCCGCGCGGCTGTGATGGACTCCGCCGCCCGCGACGATCAACGGCCGCTGAGCGGCCCGTACGGCGCTCACCGCGTCCGCCAGCTCCACGGGGTCGGGGGCCGGCCGCCGGACCCGCCACACGCGCTCGGCGAAGAACTCCTGGGGCCAGTCGTACGCCTCCGCCTGGACGTCCTGGGGGAGGGCGAGGGTGACCGCGCCGGTCTCGGCCGGGTCGGCGAGGACCCGCATGGCGTTCAGCGCGGAGGGGATCAGCGCCTCGGGGCGGGTGATCCGGTCGAAGTAGCGGGAGACCGGGCGCAGGGTGTCGTTGACGGAGACGTCGAACTCGCCCGGGTGCTCCAGCTGCTGCAGCAGCGGGTCCGGCGCGTGGCTCGCGAAGTAGTCGCCGGGGAGCAGCAGCACCGGCAGCCGGTTGATGGTGGCGAGGGCGGCGCCGGTCACCAGGTTGGTGGCGCCCGGGCCGATGGACGTGGTCACCGCCTGCGCCGAGAGCCGGTCCAGCTGGCGGGCGTGCCCGACCGCCGCGTGCACCATCGCCTGCTCGTTGCGGCCCTGGTGGTACGGCATGACGTCGCTGTACTCCAGGAGTGCCTGGCCGATCCCCGCCACGTTGCCGTGGCCGAAGATGCCCCAGGTGCCGGCGATCAGCCGGTGCCGGACACCGTCGCGCTCCGTGTACTGGGCGGACAGGAACCGCACCAGCGCCTGGGCGACGGTCAGGCGGGTGGTCGGCTGGCTCATGGGGGACCTCATTCGGACGGGGTGTGTCGTACGGCGGGCGGGCGTCGGCGGACCGGGTCAGGGGTACGTCCGGTGGGAGCGGGTAAGGACGTGGGCGGATGCCCCTCAGGTGTAGATCGGGGCGGGTCGCGCTGTCAATGGTTTGTACTTACATTCGGACCTGTATGTGAAATGATGTCTTAACAAAGTATTGACAGCGGGCCTCGCAGGGACTTGTATCCCGTCCCAGCGCACAGCAGTGACCCGGACCGCCTCCGTCGGCCCGGGCCCGGGGATCCGCCGGATCCCTTCCTTCTCGGCTCGCACAGTGAGGTGCAGGATGGACCGCTCTTCCCAGTCCCGTTCGCGCAGGCTGGCCCCGATCGTGGCCGTCGCCGCGGCGGCAGCCCTGACCCTCGCAGGCTGCTCCAGCAGCTCCGGCGGAAAGAAGTCCGAAGAGGGAGGAGCGGCGGCCTCCGCGGGCAAGGCGTCCACCCCCCGCATGACGGTCGCGCTGGTCACCCACCAGGCGCCGGGAGACACCTTCTGGGACATCGTCCGCAAGGGTGCCCAGGCCGCCGCCGACAAGGACAACATCAAGCTCGTCTACTCCGCCGACCCGAACGCGGGCAACCAGGCCAACCTGGTGCAGAACGCGATCGACCAGAAGGTCGACGGGATCGCGGTCACCCTGGCCAAGCCGGACGCCATGAAGGCCGTCGTCGCCAAGGCGACCGCCGCGAAGATACCGGTCGTCGGCCTCAACTCCGGCCTGAGCGACTGGAAGAAGCTCGGGCTGCTGGAGTTCTTCGGCCAGGACGAGACGGTCGCGGGCGAGGCGCTCGGCAACCGGCTGAACTCCGAGGGCGCGAAGAAGGTCGTCTGTGTCATCCAGGAGCAGGGCAACGTCGGCCTCACCCAGCGCTGCGACGGGGTGAAGAAGACGTTCTCGGGCACGACCGAGACCCTGTACGTCGACGGCACCTCGCCGACCGCGGTCAAGTCGACGATCACCGCCAAGCTCACGCAGGACAAGGCCATCGACCACGTGGTCACCCTCGGCGCCCCGATCGCGCTGATCGCCACGCAGTCGGTGTCCGACGCGGGCAGCAAGGCGAAGGTCGCGACCTTCGACCTCAACAAGGACCTGACCACGGCCATCAGCAAGGGCACCATCGAGTTCGCCGTCGACCAGCAGCCCTACCTCCAGGGCTACCTGGCGATCGACTCGCTGTGGCTCTACAAGAACAACGGCAACTACATGGGCGGTGGCGAGCAGCCGGTGCTGACCGGCCCGGCCTTCGTCGACAAGTCCAACGTCGACAAGGTCGCCGCGTTCGCCGCGAAGGGCACCCGGTGATCGGAATGAGTCAGCAGGCACAGTCGGCGGTGGCGACACCGCCGGCCCCCGGCCCGCGGGAGAAGGACGGGCGGACCGCGCAGCGCCCCCTGGCGCTGCGGATCCTGGCCCGGCCGGACGTCGGCGTCTTCCTCGGCGCGGTCGCGGTCTACGTCTTCTTCCTGGTCGCGGCACCGCCGGTGCGCGAGGCCAGTTCGATGGCGAACATCCTCTACCAGTCCTCGACCATCGGCATCATGGCGCTCCCGGTCGCCCTCCTGATGATCGGCGGCGAGTTCGACCTCTCCGCCGGCGTCGCGGTGATCACCTCGGCCCTCACCGCCGCCATGCTCAGCTACCAGCTCACCCTCAACGTCTGGGCGGGCGTGATCGTCGCGCTCGTCGTGTCGCTGGGCATCGGCTTCCTCAACGGCTGGCTGGTCGTCAGGACCGGACTGCCGAGCTTCCTCATCACCCTGGGCAGCTTCCTGATCCTCCAGGGCGTGAACCTCGCGGTGACCAAGCTGGTCACCGGCAACGTCGCCACCGACGACATCAGCAACATGGACGGCTTCGACCAGGTCAAGGCGATCTTCGCGTCCTCCTTCGACATCGGCGGTGTCCAGGTGAAGATCACCATCTTCTGGTGGCTGTTCTTCGCCGCCATCGCCACCTGGGTGCTGCTGCGCACCAAGTACGGCAACTGGATCTTCGCGGTCGGTGGCAACAAGGAGAGCGCCCGCGCGGTCGGCGTCCCGGTGAACTTCACCAAGATCTCGCTGTTCATGCTGGTCGGCTTCGGCGCCTGGTTCGTCGGCATGCACCAGTTGTTCTCCTTCAACACCGTGCAGTCCGGCGAGGGCGTGGGCCAGGAGCTGATCTACATCTCCGCCGCGGTCATCGGCGGCTGCCTCCTGACCGGCGGCGCCGGTTCGGCGATCGGCCCGGTCTTCGGCGCCTTCATGTTCGGCATGGTCCAGCAGGGCATCGTCTACGCGGGCTGGAACCCCGACTGGTTCAAGGCCTTCCTCGGCGTGATGCTCCTCGGCGCCGTGATGATCAACCTGTGGGTCCAGCGGACCGCGACGAGGAGGTGACCCGATGACCGACAACACCACCGGAACCCATGGCGCCGTCCTCCAGGACGACGCGCCCACCGACGGCGGCCCGATCGTCGAACTGCGCGGCGCCGGCAAGTCCTACGGCAACATCCGCGCCCTGCACGGCGTCGACCTCAAGGTCTTCCCCCACCAGGTGACCTGCGTGCTCGGCGACAACGGCGCCGGCAAGTCCACCCTCATCAAGATCGTCTCGGGGCTGCACCAGCACACCGAGGGCGACTTCCTCGTCGACGGCGCCCCGGTCCGCTTCTCCACCCCGCGCGACGCCCTCGACAAGGGCATCGCCACCGTCTACCAGGACCTCGCCACCGTCCCCCTGATGCCGGTGTGGCGGAACTTCTTCCTCGGCTCCGAGATGACCAAGGGCCCCTGGCCCGTGCGCCGCCTGGACATCGCGAAGATGAAGGAGACCGCCGACCGCGAGCTGCGCAACATGGGCATCGTCCTCGACGACCTGGACCAGCCCATCGGCACCCTGTCCGGCGGCCAGCGCCAGTGCGTGGCCATCGCCCGCGCCGTCTACTTCGGCGCCCGCGTCCTCATCCTGGACGAGCCGACGGCGGCCCTCGGCGTCAAGCAGTCCGGCGTGGTCCTGAAGTACATCGCCGCCGCCCGCGAACGCGGCCTCGGCGTCATCTTCATCACCCACAACCCGCACCACGCCTACATGGTCGGCGACCACTTCAGCGTCCTGCGCCTCGGCACCCTCGAACTCTCCGCCGAACGCAGCGCCATCACCCTGGAGGAGCTCACCAACCACATGGCGGGCGGCGCCGAGCTCGCGGCCCTCAAGCACGAGCTGTCCCAGGTCCGCGGGGTCGACACCGAGGAGCTTCCCGAGGAGGAAGACCTCACCGCTCCCGCCGCGGCCGGTCCGGAAGGGAAGCCGTGACCCCATGACCGACCCTCTCGACCGCATCCGGGTCGGCTCGGCACCCGACTCCTGGGGCGTGTGGTTCGCGGACGACCCCCGGCAGGTCCCCTGGGAACGCTTCCTCGACGAGGTTGCCGAGGCCGGCTACTCCTGGATCGAACTCGGCCCCTACGGCTACCTCCCCACCGACCCGGCCCGTCTCACCGACGAGATCGCCGAGCGGGACCTGAAGGTGTCGGCGGGCACGGTCTTCACCGGCCTGCACCGCGGCCCGGCCGTCTGGGAGTCGACCTGGGAGCACGTCAGCCAGGTCGCCGCGCTCACCCAGGCCATGGGAGCCGAGCACCTGGTGGTCATCCCGTCCTTCTGGCGGGACGACAGGACCGCCGAGATCCTGGAGCCGCCGGAGCTGACCGGCGAGCAGTGGGCCCACCTGACCAAGGGCATGGAGCGGCTCGGCCACGAGGTGAAGGAGACGTACGGCCTGGACATCGTCGTCCACCCGCACGCCGACACCCACATCGACACCGAGGACCACGTCGAGCGCTTCCTCGACTCGACCGACACCGACCTGGTCAACCTCTGCCTGGACACCGGGCACTACGCCTACTGCGGTGGCGACAGCGTCAAGCTGATCGAGACCTACGGCGAGCGGATCGGCTACCTCCATCTCAAGCAGGTGGACCCGGCGGTCCTCGCCGACGTCCGGGCCAAGGGCACCCCGTTCGGGCCCGCCGTGGCGCAGGGCGTGATGTGCGAACCGCCGGGCGGCGTCCCGGAGCTGGGCCCGGTGCTGGCGGCGGCGCAGCGGCTGGGGGTCGACCTGTTCGCGATCGTCGAGCAGGACATGTACCCGTGCGAGCCGGACAGGCCGCTGCCCGTCGCGGTGCGCACCAGGAGGTTCCTGCGGTCCTGCGGCGCCTGACCGCCGCTTCCCGGGGCCCGTGGATCTCTTCTCCGCGGGCCCCGCGCGCCCCGGCGGGTCGGGAACACCCGCCGGGGCGCGCGCGTTGGTCGGGTGACGGGTGACGCCCGCTACGACGGGGAGGACGAAGATGAGCCACGAGGAGACCGCGGCCGAGGCCGTGACGCGCAAGGAGCGGTTCGGCGCGCTGCCCGAGCGGATCCGCCCGGAGGACATGGTGGAGACCAGGCCGGCCGTTCAGCACGACCCCGACCGGGACGCCTACGACCCGGACGAGTTCGCGGTGCGCTACGGCCTCTGAGCCGCCGGCACGCGGCGACGCCGAGGCGCGGGCGGCGCCGACGTGCGGGCGGCGCCGACGTGCGGGCGGTGCGGACCCTGACGCTGGTCGTGGGCGGGCCGCGGGCCGACGGGCAGGACGGCGGGGGGGGGGGGGGGGCCCCCCCCCCCCCCCCCCCCCCCCCCCCACCCCCCCCCCCCCCCCCCAATGCCGTGTGTGGGGGGGGGAGGAGGGTGCCCACCCATCCGCCCGGATGCCCCCCCATACAAACCCA
>NZ_JBVJNZ010000014.1:0-21603 GCF_055583445.1 Streptomyces sp. NPDC104761
GCAGCCCGCCACTCCACCACACCGGAGCAGCCACATCCCACTGCTCGCGCGAAACCGTCCTCGACCTCCCTCACAGGAACGACACACACGTCGACAACCTCGATCGTGACAGCCGGACAACCTTCGGAATCAAGCACCCAGAATCCTTGTCCGGTCACCGGTACTGCCTCGCCGGCGTGCTCGTAGATCTCCAGGAGACCCGTGAACGCGGCCTTCCGACCGCTCACGATCGCCGCCACACCACGGTCACGCTCCGGACCCGGGAAGGCGAGCTCAAGACCCGCAAGGTCGTCACGTCCCACCGAGCGAGGTTACGGAGCCCAGCCGCGTTCACCAAGGGCCACCGCTCCGCTCACCCCCGAACCCACAGCAAGCACACTCACAACACGCCCTAGTTCGCTGGTCGAGTGAACCCAGGGCAGAAAGCAGATCACCCGACGTGGTGCCGTCTCGGCGACTACGAAGATCACGCCCTGTTCGTGATCTTCGAAACGGAGACCCGGCCGTGCGCCTCGCTCGTACCCGACGCACCCTGCTCCCCGCGCTGTTCGCGCCGCTCGCTCTGTTCGCCCCCACCGCCGCTCACGCCGCCCCTGCGGGTGTGGACGCGGACGGCCGCGCGGCCGTGCCGAAGAGGCACTGAGGGGCACACGGGTCCTGGACCCGCCCCCGGGCAGGTAGGCGCCGGGGGCAGATCGGTGGCGGCACGCGGGGGCCTGGGCGCCGCGTGGCTCACCCTCTCGCCCGATGGCGAGGCGACGCGCGACACAGGGCAGGTCAGAGGCTTCGCAGCTGTCCGGGATGAACGACGTCGCCGACCACACCATCCTCGGGTGCTCGGCTCCGCTTGCGCCGTGTCGGCGTCGGCAGACTCAGTCGAGTTCGATGACGACCTTGCCGAACAGTCCGCCCGACGTCTGAGCCGTGTACGCGGCTGGGGCGTCGAGGAAGCCGATCCGGCGGTCGATCACCGGGTGGATGTCATGGGTCTCGACGTGACGCACAAGATCGCGGTGCATGGCCTCGCTGCCGACCGCGACGCCGCGGATGCGGGCCTGCTTGCCGAGCAGGGCGTACCCGTCCAGCGTCCCCCCAGCCGTGTCGAACAGGCCGAGGGTCGCGACCTCACCGCCCGGCGCGAGGGCGGCCAGGGCCTGGCTCAGGATCGACACGCCGACGCTGTCGACCACCTTGTCGACGCCTCCGGACAACGCGAAGATCGCATCGCCCCAGTTCTGTTCCGTCATGCTGTTGACGTAGCCCGCAGCGCCGAGGCGGACGAGGGCCTCACCCGCGGCGTCGTTGCGCACGGTCGCGTAGACCCGGGCGCCGGCGGCCCGGGCGAACTGCAGGGCGAAGAGCGCGACGCCGCCACTGCCGATGATCAGAACGGTGCTCTCCGCGGCGATCGGGTGGTCTCCGTAGAGGGCGTTCCAGGCGGTCAGCGCTGCCACGGGCAGGGTGGCTGCCTCGCGGTGGTCGAGGTTGGCGGGGGCACGCATGACCCGTCGGGCCGGAAGGACGACGTACTCGGCGAGCACTCCGTCCTCGTGCAAGGCGCCCAGCCCCAGGCCCATGGCGGCCGGCGGGCGGCCGTCGCTCCAGTCGAGCACGTGCAGATCGGTGACGCAGTCACCCACGCTCCAGCCCTCGACCTGCGGACCGACGGCGTCTATCTCGCCTGCCACGTCCGACAGCGGGACGAGGTCCCGCTCCGGCAGCCGGCCGAAGGGGCCTTTGAGGATCAGTTGGTCGCGGTAGTTCATCGAGATCGCCCGGACCCGGATGCGGACCTCGCCGGGGCCCGGTACGGGCAGGGGCGTCTCGTCCAGGACGAGCTTGGCGGCGTCGGTCGCGTCTGCGGGCAGTATCCAGCGCTTCATCGACTGTGCGCGGGATGTGCTGTCGTCGGTGTGAAGGGAACTCATAGGTCCCTGTCTATGGGAGGCCGTGGGTACCGGGCCAGGTCAGGATGAACCTGGTTACGGCAGGACCAGCCAGGGGTGTCCGAGGGTCGCCTACGCTGGAGCAATGCCACGCGACCGCGCCGCGCTCGGAGCGTTCCTGCGCTCCCGCCGAGACCGCCTGACCCCGTCCCAGGCCGGCATCGAGCCCTTCCCCGGAGCCCGACGGGTGCCGGGACTGCGCCGGGACGAACTGGCCGTAGCGGCAGGCGTGAGCCCGGACTACTACAGTCGGCTCGAACAGGGACGCCAGGCCAACGTCTCCACCGCAGTACTCGACGCGCTGGCCCGGGCCCTGCGTCTGGACGAGGTCGAACGCACTCACCTCCACGACCTGGCCGCGCCCACCACCCCGCACTGGCCGGCGACGCCACGCACGGTCCAGCATCCCGACCCCGGGCTGCTGCGCCTGATGGACACCCTCCACCACGTCCCGGTGCTGCTGCTCGGCCATCGCGGCGAGGTTCTAGCCCGCAACGCCCTGCTGACGGAGATCCTGGGCAGCCCACTGGAGCCGGGCACATCATTCGTCCGGTTCATGTTCCAAGACCCCACCGCCCGCGACAGGATCGTCAACTGGTCCGACTTCGCCTCGGCCACCGTCGCCACCATGCGCCGCGAAACCGCCCGCCGCCCGCACGACCACCGCCTCACCGCGCTCATGGACGAGCTGCGCACAACCGACCGTGACGTCGCCCGATGGTGGGACGATCACACGGTCCGCGACTACGCGTCGGTGAACAAGCGTATTCAGCACCCCACCGCCGGTCCGATGTCCTTCAACATCGAAATCGTCTGTGCGCCGCACGAACCGGACCAGCGCCTTGTCGTCTACACCACCGAGCCAGACTCCCCCACCGCGCGCGTCCTGCCGCTCCCGGCCAGCTGGAACACCGCGTCCCGTCACTGACCGAGCCGGCCACCACCCCCTGGCGAACGCCGCCGGCCGAGAGCTGTCTGGACGATCACAACGAACGACGTCCGTTGCTGACCGGCAGAATCCGCCGCAAGCGGTGGACCGGCATCTCCCCGACACGCCGCACCGGTCGTCACGGGCAACCCCCGGTTTCCTCATGCGGACCGCTGTCGACGCGTGCTGCGAGGCGGACGCCGAGCTGGCGTCCGGCGGAGCTGACTGTCACCTGCAGTGACCTGACGGCCGGACGGCCGTAGTGCGGTCGTCGCCGTAGGGGCTGACGCGTCGGGCGGCCTGATTGCGTTTTCCGGGCGCGTCGTGCCAGCGGGACCGCTACGAAGATCACGACCTGCTCGGGATCTTCGAAGGGACCATCTCCCTGGCCCGACCCGGCATGGGGCGCGGCCGACGTCGAGGGCGTCGTCGTGAAAGGCCTCGCCCAGAAGTACCAGCCGGGCCGCAGGGGCTGGATCAAGGTACGAAACCAAGCGGGTAGGCTGGTCGCGGTCAGGCTGCCGGGGCGGTCAGGACGGCCTTGGCCGCCAGCCGGAGATTCCTGATCATCGGATTCAGGTCGCCCTTGCGGCTGACCAGGACGACCTGGCTGGGGGGAGCACCCTCGACCGGGACGGTGACGAGGTTGGGACGCAGTGAGCTGCGCCGATCGCCGACCGGTAGGACGGCGATCGCCCTGCCACTCGCGACGAGTTCGAGCTTGTCCTCGTAGCTCTCGATCGGCGGCACGCCAGCCCCGAGGATCCGGTAGGAAGCCCAGTCTGTGGTCTCGAACGCGCACGGCACCGCCTCCTCGTCGGCCAGCTCTTCCGCGGTCACCGACGCGCGGTCGGCCAAGGGATGGCCGCGGGGGACCACGAGCATCCGGGGCTCCTCGTACAGGGGGGTCGTGGACACGTTGTCGGCGGCGAGCGGCAGCGGGGTCCGCGCGATCAGGGCGTCGACGCGCTTGTCGGACAATGCGCCGACGTCGCTGCAGCTCAGGTGCCGGGTGGCGATCTCGGCGTCCGGGTGACGGTGGCGCAGTTCCCGTACGGCGGCAGTGATCACCAGGTCTTCGACGTAACCGATGGTGATTCGTTCGGCTTGGGCTTGTTCACGCACGGCCAGTTCGGCCTGGCGGGCGGCCTGCAGCAGGGCTTGGGCCTGAGGGAGGAATGTCTGGCCGGCCGGAGTGAGCCGGGTGCCCTGGGGGGTGCGGTCCAGCAGTCGTGTGCCGAGATATTTCTCGAGCCGTTGGATCTGGCGGCTCAGCGCCGGCTGGGCTACGTGCAGGTCGGCGGCGGCCCGGCCGAAGTGCTGGTGCGCCGCCACCACGGTGAAGTAGCGCACCAGCCGCAGTTCCAGGTCCTGTCCGAGATCGTTCACCGTTACAGGGTACGCGTCATGCGGTTTCGGAATGACCGGTTGCCGAAGGGGTCTTGGACGGCCATGCCATCCGGGGCCTTGACTGAAGGAGCAACGTTTCCCAGAGAAAGCGATAGACGCGATGAAGGCGATCCAGTTCCACGAGGCGGGCGGGCCGGAAGTTCTGCGGTACGACGAGGTGCCGGTTCCCGAGATCGGCCCGGGCGAGGTGCTCGTCCGGGTGCACGCAGCGGGCATCAATCCGCCGGACTGGTACCTGCGTGAGGGGATGAAGGTCATGCCGGCCGAGATGAGGCCGGTGCTGGCGTTCCCCCTGATCCCTGGAACGGACATGTCGGGCGTGGTCGAGGCGGTCGCTCCGGACGTGCTGGGGTTCGCCGTCGGCGACGAGGTCTTCGGCATGCTGCGGTTCCCCGGATTCGACGGCCGGACGTACGCCGAGTACGTGGCCGCGCCGGCTTCTGACCTGGCTCACAAGCCAGCCGGTATCGACCACGTTGAGGCGGCCGGGGCGCCGATGGCCCTGCTGACGGCCTGGCAGTACCTGGTTGATCTCGGCCACCGCGTGCCGTCTCCCTTCACCGGTCAAGTGCACCAGCCGGTGCCGATCACGCCAGGGATGACCGTGCTGGTCAACGGGGCCGCTGGTGGAGTGGGCCACTTCGCGGTGCAGCTGGCGAAATGGAAGGGGGCACACGTCATCGCGGTGGCCTCAGGCCGGCACGAGCAGTTCCTGCGCAAGCTCGGCGCCGATGAGTTCATCGACTACACCACGACGCAGGTCGCGGACGTGGTCAGCGGCGTCGACCTGGTGATCGACACCGTCGGTGGCCCGGACAGCTCACGCTTCCTGACCGTGCTCAAGCGCGGAGGCACCATGCTTCCAGTGTTCTTCGCCCAGTACGACCCGGAAGAGACGGCGCGTCTGAGCATCACCGTCTCGAACATTCAGGTGCGTTCCAACGGCCCCCAGCTCGCCGAGATCGGGCGCCTGTTCGACGAGGGTGAGCTCCAGGTCGGGCTGGACAGCACCTACCCGCTGTCCGAAGCGGTCAGCGCACACGCGCGAGCCGCGCAGGGCCACATCCAGGGCAAGATCGTGCTGGCGGTGGTCTCGTGATCGCCGAACTCCAGCAGGCGGTGGCGAACTACGCCCATGCCCTGGACGAGCTGAATATCGCCGAGTTGGAAGCGGTCCTGACCGAGGACACCATCTGGACCTTCACGATGCCCGGACAGAGGGTGCTCGGCCCGGTCGCCGGACGCGCGGCGGTGCTCGACTTCATCCGTGACGGGCACACGGCCCAGACCGGAAGGGTGCGGCACCACCTGGGTAGCGTCGTGGTCACGACGACGGACGCCGCCACCGCCGAGGTGCGGGCCTATCTGCTGCAGACGAGGAACACCAGCGAGAGCATCCAGATGATCTCGACCGGGGTCTACACGTTCAGCCTGCGACGGTCCGACGGTAGGTGGCGGATCGCCGAGCTCACCCTGACGCTGGACAACACCTTGTAGGGCGAGGCCAGGCATTGCGCCCGGCGATCATCGGATGCCTGCCGACTGCGCCGGGTACCGATTGGGCCGAGGACGAACAGCACGGCCCAGTGCAGGGAGATGATCAGCCGGTCGATGCGCTGTCGAGCGCCAGCAGGCTCGGCTGCCCCCTGGCAGATCGGCCAGGCGGTCGGGGACGGGTGATGGCCTTTCCGACGGTCGACGGGTCAGATCCTTCGATGTGGAGAGCAGGCGGGCGGCGAATTCCGCCACCTGTGCCGCGACCTGCGAGGTGCCGATGACCGCTGTGTTCGCCCTACAGTCCCTCGGCTCCGGGATCGTGTGCTTGATCCAGCGTCTTCGCAGACAGCGCCTGGTACGGCGAGAGCTGTACGCCTCATCACCGCCGACGTGACCGGGTCGGTTGCGGGGCTGCTTACCCTGCGGGCGAATACTGCAAGTCTCGAATACCGACACTCCACCAGTGGTCCGGGCCAGCGGAAGCGGTCGTCGCCTCGGTGACGGGCCGGGTGGCCGCGCCGGTGACGCTCTGCTGCTGGGCCGCTACGACGCGGCGGGTCGCCTGCGGTTCCTCGGGCGGACGGCACCGCTGTCTGCGACGGCCAGCGGGAGGCCGGTGGCCTGCTGTATCCGGGCGGCGCGCAGTGGCCGCCGCAGCGGCGGCGGCGCGACCGCCGGGATCACCTGTGCACGACGTCGCCGCAGGGGCTTCTAACCCAAGGCGGGGTAGTCGCCGGCGGCAAGGTCCTCCATGAGGCTCGGGTGGATGGGCTCCCAGCCGAACTGCTTCCGGGTCAGCGCACTCGAGGACGGCATGTCGAGCGCGAACAAGCGGCCAATGGGACCGAAGCTGTCAGGGGAGACCGACTCGACCGGGACCGCCAGCACGCCGCCGACCGCCTCGGCCAGGTATCGCATGGTGTCGCCCTCGTCGGCCACCGCGTGCAGGACAGAGCCGGGCGCAGCGTCCTCGAGCGCGATGCGGAACAGCTTGGCGGCGTCGAGCCGGTTGACTGCCGGCCAGCGCTGTGTGCCATCGCCGACGTATGCCGACACGCCGGTCTTCTGCGCGGCTGCGATGAGCACCGAGCAGAAGCCGTATTGCGACGCGCGCTGATGCACGGAGCGCGGCAGCCGTACGACAGAGGAGCGGACGCCCTGGTCGGCCAAGTTCAGCACAATCTGTGAATTGAGGCCACGGCCGCCGACGGGACCGTCGGTGGTGTCGGGGTCCTGCTCGGTGGAGATGTGGCCCGGCATCATCGGCGTGAGGCCGGCATGCACGAAGGGCTTCCCGCTGCCTGCGAGGGCGGCCGCGAGAGTCTGCAGGGCCCGTGTTTCCGCGTCGATGCACGGCCCCAAGTTGCTCCAGTCGTTCCCGAAGGCCAGGTTGATGACGCCCTCTGTCCGGGCGACGCCGACTCGAAGGCTGTCCAGATCGGTGAGGTCGCCGCGAAGCGGTGTCCCTCCGGCGGCGGAGATGACCGCGGCCGCGGCATCGGAACGGGCGAGGCCGAGGACCTCGTGACCGGCAGCAATGAGTTCGGGAACGACAACTGAGCCGATGCTGCCGTTGGCACCTGTGACGAACACGCGCATGGGAGACTCCAGATAACTGCTGCGACACCGCGTCGGTGAATAGACCGTCGGCCGAGCCGCTCGGGCCGGCGACGCTCGCCACCGTGATTCCCTCACCGAGGCGATCGCGTCCTACAAATCCGGCATATCGTCTTACAGAAGATACGTATCGTTACGCCGCGTCGCCCCATTGCCCCCACCGCTCTGCTGAGCGGCGGAAGCAGGCTCTGACAGCGGCTCGATACGGCGCTGAGCACGGAAGCGGCCTGGCAGGACACCGGGCAGCTGACGTTCGCGCATGGACTTGGTCGACCTCGCGTACTGCGGCCCGGTGATGGCTGTCCGCGGCTTCACCGCATGCGGATGACCGTCTTTCCGCTGACCTTCCGGGCCGGGCTGAAGGCAGCGACGGCGTCGTCGAGGTCCGCGACCTGCCCGATATGCGTCCGCAGACGGCCCTCTCGTACCCGCCGGGCGATCTCACCCAGCTGGGCGCGGTCGGAGACGACCACGAAGTCCACCGTCAGGCTGTCCGGCCGGCCGCACCTCCGGCGGGCCGGTGACGGTCACGAATGTTCCTCCACTTCGCACCAGCCGGGCCGATCGAGCGCCGATGTCGCCGCCGAAGACGTCGAAGACGAAGTCGACTCCGCCGACGTCTTCCAGCGTGTCGTTGTCCAGGTCCACGAACTCGTGCACGCCGAAATCGAGTGCGCTCTGGCGGTGGGCGGCACGTCCGGTGCCGATCACGTACGCACCGGCCTCTCGCGCGAGCTGAGCCGCCATCGATCCGACCGCTCCTGCGGCGCCGTGCACGAGCACGCTCTGCCCCACCGAGAGGTGCCCGTGCTCGAACAGTCCCTGCCAGGCTGTGAGGCCCGTCATCGCGACGCTCGCGCCGACCGTGAAGTCGATGTCCCCGGGCAGCGGCGCGAGGTTGCGCGCCTCGACGACGACGTACTGCGCCAGGGTGCCGTCACGGGTCCAGTCCGTGAGGCCGAACACGCGCTGCCCGACCGACAGCCCTGCCGTTCCGTAGCTGAGAGAGCTGACCACGCCTGCCACCTCGTGTCCGGGGATCGAGGGCGTCCGATCCCGGCCGAGGCGATCGACCCAGGTCGAGGGCCACTCCAGTTCGTCCCCGGTGAATCCCGACGCATGCACTTCGACGACGACGTCGCCGTAGTTCGCGCCGTCAAGGCCGGCAAGGCGGGCCGCATCCGGCCCGGGCCGTTCAGTCAGCGTCATCCCCGCGGTTCCGGCGGCGGGGTCCGTGACCACGATCGCTTTCATTTGAGTGTCCTCTTTCTGATCAAGCTCCGTTCGAACCCGCTCCCGCCCCGCTGCAGGCGGTGGCGGGGAGGCCGCGCCCCTGCTGGTCCGATGCGGTCTGGCCGCTCGTGCCCCGTGCGCACTGCAGTCCGGCACCGGGATGGATCGGTGCCGGGGCGCGTCATGCTGGAATGAGCACGATCTTCCTGCCTCCGGCCCGTCCGGCAACCACCCGGGTGAACGCGGTCGGTCCCTCGCTGAGCGGCAGGGGTTCCGGTGCGAGTTCCAAGGTTCCCGCCGCGGCTTGCTCGGCCAGCCGGGCGAGCTGCGCGGCGTTGGGCTCGATGTAGAGGTCCCAACTCGTGATGCCTCGTTCCTCCGGCGGCGCGTCGGAGGTCAGGGAGCACAGCCGGCCGCCGTCGCGCACCAGGGGCAGGGCCTCGGCCGCCGTGCCGGCGGCGATGATGAGGGCAGCGTCGAACCCGCCGCGGACCTCGGTCGACCAGTGCGGGTCGTGGTAGTCGACGACGTTCTTCGCTCCCAGCCCGAGCAGACGCTCCGCGGCGGCGGGAGACGCGGTCGCGGTCACCTCGATGCCCTGGGCCGCTGCAAGCTGGACGGCCAGGGCGCCGGTGCCTCCGCCTCCGTTGGTGATCAGGAGCCGCTGACCTCGGCTGAGGTCCAGCTTCTCCAGAGCCTGCAGCGCGGTGAGCCCGTTGACGGGCAGCGCCGCTGCGTGTGCGGCGTCCAGGTCTGGTGGGCAGGCCGCCGCGTGGTCCGCGTTGATCAGGACGCGCTCGGCCCAGAAGCCGCTCCCCCCGGGCAGCGGGGCTTCATGCGCGAGCACCCGGTCGCCTACCGCGAACTGGCTGACACCCGCGCCGACGGCCAGTACCTTGCCTACGCCCTCCACTCCCAGCGCCGCCGGGAGGCGTAGCCCCACGTCCCAGCGAGCGTCGATTTCCAGTTCGTCCCACGGTCCGACCCCGGCGGCCTCGACCGCGACCAGGATCTGGCCCGGCTCGGGAGATGACGGTTCGGGCAGTTCCAGCAGGGCGACTTCCGTCTCTGCCCTGGTCACACCGCACGCTTTCACAGTGGATCGTTGTCCTTTCACTCGGTCCGGCCGACAACGAAGTACGGGCCGGAAACCCAAATCCGGCGGCGGTGCGTAATAGGGACATTCCGCACCGCCTTCACGCTAGATCTTTGTCCTGGCGCTCGGTCCGACCGACCTGTTCCAGATCCGTGGCTGGCCGAGGGTGGCCTGCCGGACGTCCGCCGACGCCGTTGGACCATTCGGATCACAGGCCACCGGGGGCGGTGGCCGGTCAGAGGAACGTGAACAGCTGGTCGGTTTCGAAGCGGGAGATCGGGCTGTTGTAGACCTTCGCGGGATCGGGGTAGCCGAGGGCCAGCAGGACGGTCGTGGTGTGGCCGGTTTCGCGGATCTTGAACGCCTTGTCGACGCTGGTGGGGTCGAATCCTTCGAGGGGCATGGCTTCGACGCCGAGCTCAGCGGCCGCCATCATGGTCAGCCCCATCGCGAGGTAGGTCTGCTTCTCCATCCAGTGGTTCAGGTCCTTGTAGCCGTAGTTGCGCAGGTTGAGGAAGTCGCGGGTCATGGATTCCCACCGCGCCTGCTTCGCCGGGTCGGGGAACCGGCCGTCGGCCCGCTCCTTGTCGAACACGGCCTGGAGGTGGCCTTCGGGAAGGTCGGCCCTGGTGGTGAGGATGACGGTGTGCGAGGCGTTCAGGATCTTCTCGCTGTTGTCCTGGAACCGTTCGCCGAGGTTGGCCGCCAGCCGCTCCTTGCCTTCGGTCGTGGCGAGGACGTAGAAGTGGTTGGGCTGCACGTTCGTCGAGGACGGCGTCGAGCGCAGGAACCCGAGCAATTCCTGGAGTATCTCGTCGGGGATCGTCTTGCTGGGGTCGAAGTACCTGGTGAGGTGCTTGTCCATGAGCTTGCCGAGGTCCATGTCATCCTGCCTTCGTGGTGTGTGATCACGAGTGAAGAGTCTGTGATTCGTGCTGATCGGGTTGGTTCTTGCTGTGGGCGAGCAGTTCGCTGACACGGGCGAAGTTCATGCCTGTCGTCGCCGAGGCGAGGTCACCTGCAAGGAGTGCCTTCGTGGCTTCCTCGACGGCCCCCATCGCGTGGGTGTAGAGCAACGGCCCCAAGCTGATGCGCTTGACCCCCACCTGCTGCAGTTCAGCGACGGTGAGCACCTTGTCCGACGGAGACACCAGGACGTTGACTGGTGTCGGGGCGACCGCGGTGACGATCGCGACGAGTGCGTCGAGGTCGGGTGGGAACGGCGCGTAGACCACGTCTGCGCCTGCCTCGGCGAAGGCCGTCAGTCGCCGGAGGGTGTCGTCGAGGTCGGGTCGCCCCTGGATGAAGTTGTCGGTGCGGCCCGTGACAACGATGCGTCCCTTTGACGCGGCGACGGCGCTGCGTACCCGGCGGACCGCTTCGTCGAAGTCACGGATCGGCATGGCGGGATCGCCTGAGGTGTCCTCCACTCCGATGCCGGCCAGGCCGGACTCCACGGCGGCCTCGACGGTCATGGCGACGTCTTCGGGTGTGTCGCCGTATCCGTCCTCGAAGTCTCCGTTGACGGGCAGTCCTGTGAGACTGCCGAGCAGCCGCGCATGCTCAAGGTGCTCATCGCGGGTGACTTCGTGCCGCCCGTCGAGGCGGCCGAGCGTGGCGGCGATCGCCGCGGACGAGGTCGCGATCGCCTCGAACCCGGCATCGGCCAGTATCAGAGCCGAGAGGCCGTCCCAGGCATTGGGCATGACGAGGCCACCGTCGCGGGTGTGCAGCGCCAAGAACTTCTCGTAGAGTTCGGAGCCCGGCATGTCGAGCCTTCCTGAATGATCGTTGACTCAGTGGGGGTGCCGGCGGCCGCACGACGCTTTCTGACGCCGCGCCGGCCTCAACAGGCGAGATGAAGCGGGCCATAGACGACTTCCGCGCAGGGCCGACGACTCAGGGCGCGGGTTCACTGGCGCACGGTCGTACCGGCCGAGTCGGCGGCGGGGATGTCGAGGTCGGTCTGGTTGACGTTGTTGATGAAATTGGTGAGCAGGAACTGCACCGCCACAGCGACGATGGCCAGGATCTGAGCGTCGGTGTATCCGGCGCCCCGTACCTCCGCGAGGTCGGTGTCGCTGACCTGTCCACGGCTTTCGACCACCTGCTGAGCGAAGCGGGCGGCCGCGGCACGCTTGGGATCGACCGAGCTTCCGACGCGGCCGAGCTCGATGTCGTCGCGGGACATGCCGCCGAATTCGGTGGCGACGTAGGTGTGCATCGCAAGGCAGTAGCTGCAGTCGTTGGCCTGTGAAACGGCCAAGGCGATGCTGTGCCGCGTCCTCGCGTCGAGCGCCCGGCCCAAAGTGCCCTGAAGAGTCGTGACGACCTCGAGAACCGCGGGGTTCGACGAGAGGGTCTTGAACATGTTCGGGACGAAGCCGAGCTGCGCATCGATGTTGTGGAGTATCTGCTGCGCGCCGGCAGACACATCCTCTGGAGCGGAAACGTTCAGTCGTGACACGGCGAATCGAACTCCGATCGGGGTGTGAACAGTCGTCGAGCCCGAGCCGGGCTCGCTGTGCTTCGGAGCTCCACCGCAGGCTCTTCCAGCGCCCGCCACGACCTTGACGGTCGCGTCGGTCGCACTCGGCGGCCTCCATTGAGGGCGGTGACTCCTCCGGTGCCGAGTTCCGGATCTCTCCATCACCTCCGGCACCTCACAGAAAGGACTATACAGACCAGAATCTGGTGTGCAACCCCTCCCCCGGAGGGGATGCGTCCGCCAGGTCGCCTCCGCGCGGATCGAGCTGGAGTCAGACTCTCAAATGTGCAGTTCAAAGCCGAAAGTGCAGCCTCATGACGAGCGACTTCGCTGGCCGAACCGCGAGGGGATCGAACGGCCTCACGTAAGCCTCGCTCGTCCGCATCGACTTCCTTAGTGGACTATTTAGTCCATCGCTGGGTAAGACTCAGTGGGAACGACGACAAGGCCTGCCGACTCCGCATGCGCCCCTCGATCCCGCATCCGTCCACGAGGAGGTACGACCCGGGGCGGTGCCGCAGCGGCAGGAACACGGGCCTGGGCGATATCGGCCAGGTCGGGCCCTTGCTCACAGGCCGCGACGCGATCGCTGCGCGCGTGAAGAATCACATGGGCGCCATCTTCAATCAGTCAGCCTTTATGGTCGTATCGGTGTCACAACTGATTCACCCGGAGAACGATGGCGCCACGCTTGACATGCACCGAACGGCCGAGCAGTACGAGTAACGTGCCCGAGGGAGACACCGTGTCCGCAACCAGCGATATTCGCCGTACGCCACGCGGCCTGGAGACCCGCTCACGCATCGTTGATTCGGCAGCCAGGCTGTTCTACGTCAGGGGCGTCACCGCCACCACGCTCGATGACGTCCGGCTGGCGAGCGGAACAAGCAAGTCGCAGCTGTACAACCACTTCGAGGACAAACGCGCGCTGATCCACGCCGTGATCGACGTGCAGTCGAAGTTTGTCCTCGCCCGCGAGGAGCAGCACCTGCGCGGCGTGAAAACCCTTGCCGGTCTGCGCCGCTGGCGTGACGCACTGGTCCACGCCAACTCGTTGCAGGACGGCTCGTACGGGTGCGCGCTGGGTGCGATGTCGATCGAGCTGTCCGACAACGACGAGCAGTCCCGGCAGGCGCTCAACGCGTCCTTCGACGCCTGGGAGCGGATGCTCATCGAGACACTGACCCGGCTCCGCACCCTCGGCGTGCTCTCCGAAAACGCCGACCCACAGCGCTTGGGCACCGGCCTGCTCGCCGCCCTGCAGGGAGGTTACGTGCTTGCGCAGAACGCTCACAGCTCCGAGCCGATGGCCGTCGCGCTGGACATGGCACTGGACCACATCGCGTCCTTCGCTCGCACCTGAACCCGGCTGCGCGGTTCGAGGAGCGCGTTCGGCTCCGCCGCCACACGTTTCGAGCGGCTACCGGCATGACCTCGCCCGGCGCACGGACGCATCGAGCCTCATGCGCGGCGGATGACCAGCACAGCCACGTCGTCCAAGTGGTCCACCGCGACAGCAGCGTCGAGGACGCGGTCAGCGGTCTCCTCGGCATTCAGCCCGTCGTGGAGGGCCGCGCCAGCCAGTGTTCCGGCTCGTTCCAGCCCGGCCTCCAATGTGAGGCCCGGTCCTTCGACCACGCCGTCGGTGACCATGACCAGCGCGCTGTCCTCCTGCAACGCGAAGGTCTCCTCGCCGTACTCAGTGCCGAGCACGACTCCCAGCACCGGGCCTCCCGGCAACTCGTGGATGCTGTGGCTGCCGTCGCCGCGTGCGTACAGCAACGGCACATGGCCGGCGCTCGCACCGGTGACCCGTCCGTCGCCTGGGTCGATGCGCAGCATGGTGCAGCTGGCGAATCGTGCTGCGCCCATCGTGACGAGCAGCTCGTTGGTGCGAGCCAGCACGGTTGCGGGACCAGGTTCGTGGGCGGCGATCGCGCGCATGGATGCGCGCACCTGTCCCATGAAGGCGGCGGCGTCCACGTCGTGCCCTTGGGCGTCGCCGATCTCCAGGGCGACGGCACCGTCAGGCATGACGAAGGCGTCGTACCAGTCTCCGCCGATATCGAGCCCGTCGCGGCTCGGCCGGTATCGGGCGGCGACCTCCAGGCCGGGGAGGTGCTCGGGCAGCGTGGGGAGCATGGTCTGTTGGAGCGCGGTGGCCAGCTCGACTCGTGCCTCTTGCAACCTGACGCGTTTCAGTGCCTGGCCTGCAAGATCGGCAAGAGTACCCATGAGGGCGCGCTCATCCGGGGACGAGTGGTGTTCGCTGTCGTAGGTCACCAACCAGGCCCCGAGCGGCTGATCGCCGGCCGGGCTGAGGGAGGTGATCGAGATGGCGTAGCCGGAGTCGAGCTGGTCGAAGTACGGCGCCATGGCCCCGTGCGGCCAGCGGCGGATGTAGTCCTCCTGGTTGGGAATGAACTGCGGCTCGCCAGTGCGGATCACATGGGGCAGCGCGCTGGGGGCGTCCAGCGGCAGGCCTTGCAGGGCGGCCACCGGCATCGGGATCCCGGCATCGGAGGAAACGCGTAGGCGGCCTTGCGTGATGAACGCTATCGCGGCGCCGGTACCACCGAACGTCGCGGCGAGCCGGGTCAGGACGACCTGCCGTACTTCTTGCTCCGTGACTGCAGTCATCAGGGCGGAGGAGAAGGCTGCGATCTCGTCGGCGCGCTGACGCTCAGCACTCAGCGCGTCCTTCGCTCTGCGTCTGCGCGCTTCACTCCTGGTGTCATCGCGGATCACACCGAAGACCCGCTCAGGGCCGCCAGGCCCCAGAATGAGCCGACGGGCCCGGCAGACCAGAAGGTGCCAGCCATCGCGCTCGGTAAGGAACCGCAACCTGATCCAGGGGGACCGGGCGGCCGTCGAGCCCGCGAGCCGCCGCAGCGCCCCGCGGTCATCGAGGTGGACTCGCCGGACCACCTCGGACAACGACATGGAGGCCTTCGGGAACAGCGCCGCCAATGCGGGTGCGCCACCGAGCCACTCCAGCTCGCGCTCCTGGGGTGAATACATGCACAGACCGAGGTTGGCGGCCTTGACTGCCAGACGGAACGGAATCAGCAGGGCGCCCAAGTCGTTTCCCGCGTTCAAGGAGTGCACCCACACCAGCGACTCGCCACGTACGGGATCACTCACTGGTCGTGCCTCGACAAGGCAGACAACAGGTGCTGTACCTGGCCCGGGGAACTCCAGCACCCGCATCGCAACCGTCTTCGTCGTGGCGGCGTGAGCCACGAGACTCTTGACCGCAGTCAGCTGGCTAGCGGGCAACAGATCACCGAAGCCACGACCCACGCACTGCTCCACGGATCTGCCCAGTGCCCTGGCCATTGCCGCGTTGAGGCTGCGGATCGCTCCGTCCAGGGTCAAAAGGGCCGACGGTGCAGCCGTCTGAAGAAGTTCGTCCGAGGCGTCCATTTGCCGCTCACCCTCATCGTCGAGCGATATGACCTCGTCGTCCTTCATCATCATCTGCCGCAGGGCAGGCCTCGTCCACGCGGCCGGTCACTCTGGGGCGGCACCGGCCGACTGCGTGTATCGACGAACGCCGACGATCGTCCTCTCGGTGATCCGCTCGGTCGGGTCGAAGGCGTCATCGCGGGTCGGGACGTTGCCGATGGTCACGTGCGCCTGGTCCATGGAGTAGGGGGCAGACAGAGGGACGGGGCCGCTTCGGTCTCAGAGGCTGCGCCAGGGGCCAGATCGTCCCGTGGTAGTGCCGGCCCGGAACCAGGCGCACTCGGCCGGATGCGCCTCCCGGCCGGACCCGCCAGGCACAAAAAAAGGACCTTGAGGTCCCTTTTCGATCCTGCTAGCGTACGCAGCGGTAATCTGGCCCATGTGGCGGAACAGACGCGCGACAGAAACGACTCCCGGCTGACTGAGCGCGGGCGGGCAACCCGGGAGCGCATTCTGAGGGCTGCCGCCGACATGATGTACGTCAGGGGCGTGTCTGCCACGACTCTCGACGAGGTCAGGGCAGCCAGCGGAACGAGCAAATCCCAGCTCTACCGCCACTACCCCGACAAGGATGCACTGGTGCGGGACGTTGTCGCCTTGCAAGCCGCCGAACTGCTCAAACGCCAGCACCAGCTACTCCAGCGGCTCAACTCCCTCCGCGGACTGGAGCGCTGGCGGGACGTAATGATCGAACACAACGCTCTCCGAAACGGGGCGTACGGCTGCCCGCTCGGCTCCCTTGCCAGCGAGTTGGCCGATCAGGACGAAGAGGCACGCGACGCGCTCGCCCGGCACTTCGACACCTGGGAGGGACTACTCGAGGCCGGGCTCGAGCGAATGAAGGACTCTGGAGTCCTCAGGGCCGACGCAGATACCGGAGAGCTGGCCACTGGTCTCATGGCCGCTCTGCAGGGGGGCTACCTCCTCGCCCAGACGGCCCAGGACGTCAAGCCCATGCGGATCGCCCTGGACATGGCGATCGGCCACGTAAAGGCTTACGCCATGCCCGCCGAGGGCGCTTCGCGGGCCGAAGACCCGTCAGGGCGCTAAGCCGTCTACGACAGGTGCCGCACCGAGAAATCCTGGTGCCGCACCACAGGCGGTCGCGCCGGTGCCTCCAGCGCAGCACCGCCTCCCGGCGGCCGCAGGCTGTCCGGACGGCGGTTCGACGGCAGGAGGAGGTGTCCGGCCGCACGCACCGACGCAGTCCCTCCTAACGCGGTGCGCAGCCACGTCTTCAGTCAGAAGCGGAGAGCCATTCCACCGGAGAGGACTATTTAGTCCTGAAAAACGGCCGACGTGCGGTACGTTTGGGGAGGCGGCGTCGTGCGGACAGCCGGGCAGCCAGGCCCCACGGGGATCTCCAGGACGGTAAGGACCATGCACGTGGACGTCCAGTTCTCATTGGCCGGTCCCGTCCGGCTACGCCGACCGGGGGCCGGAGCCGGCCAGCCGACCACGCATTTCTCGGCTGCGCTGTTGCTCAGGTCAGGCAAACCGCCGAGCGCCACGGAGCCGGCAGAGCGCGTGCCGGGCGGCGACGTTCCGCCGGCGGCCGCCGGTGACGTCCACAGGTACTACGTCGACTGGCCGCGTGAGCGGAGCGACTGCTCCTTGAACCTGGCCGGCGGGAGCTGCCTGCGGCTGAGCCAACGGGACGTTCTGGACCTGAACAGAGTTCCAGGAAGGCGGCTGCTGCCGTCACCGCTGCCGCCGTGCGAGCACCGCTGTTCGTGCGGCGACGAGGGAGACGCCACCTTGGCCCCGGCCGGTCGGTCGGGGTACTCGACGAACGAGGAGTTGTCCACCATGGACGGACAGGAGCTGCAGAAGATTGCGGGCGCCAGCACCGCAGATCTGCCCGGCGCCAGCCTGGAGCACCGCATCGGCCCCGACTGGGACCTCTACAAGGTCGGCGGCAAGGTATTCATGCTCATGACCGACATGCCGGGGCACCCTGTCGTGATCCTGAAGGCCGACCCGGACGACGCCGCAGCCCTGCGGGAGCGGCACAAGGACATCACCACCGGCTATCACATGAACAAGAGGCACTGGATCACGGTGGAGGGCGGGGGCACCGCGGACGAGGAGCTGGTGAAGGAACTCGTGATCGACTCCTACCGTCTCGTGGTCCGCGGCCTCCCCAAGTCCGAGCAACCCGTAGATCCGCAGACCTTCGGTCGACGGGCCTGACCGTCGTCATGCCCGTGGAGTCTCCTGGTGCCCGCAGTACCGCCGACCCAGCGCGGCTGCGACAGGCCATCGAGAGTGATGTGATCCGAGCTGAGGGGGGTGTGGGCGTGCGCCGTGCACTGGGCGCCGCCGTACGCGAAGCCGTCCGCAGCGGCCGCCTGGCGCCCGGGACGCGGCTGCCTTCCTCCCGTCGGCTCGCGGCCGACCTGGGTGTTGCCCGCAATACCGTGGCCGACGCCTATGGTGACCTCGTCGCCGAGGGATGGCTCACCGCCCGCGGAGGCTCGGGCACACTCGTGACAGACTCGATGATCACTCGGCCGGTCCCGGGCCGATCCGCTGCCGAACCGTCCGGTGAAACGTGCTACGACCTGATCCCGGGCAGCCCCGACCTCACCGCGTTTCCTCGTGCAGCCTGGCTGAAGGCCACGCGCCGGGCCCTGGCCGCGGCTCCCGACGACGCGTTCGGCTACGGCGACCCCAGGGGCCGGCCTGAGCTACGGGCCGCTCTCGCTGATCATCTCGCACGAGCCCGGGGCGTGTACACAAGTCCGGAACACATACTGATCTGCGCTGGTGTCTCCCACGGTCTGCAGATCCTGAGCGAGGTCCTGGCCGGCCGACGGGCACGAAGGGTCGCCGTCGAGTCCTACGGGCCAGACAGGCACCGCGGCCTGCTGGCAGCTGCGAGGCTGGAGACCCTCACGCTTCCCTTCGACCCGCACGGGACCGACCCGGTCCCACCTCAGGGCACCGATGCGGTCCTGCTCACGCCGGCTCACCAGTTCCCCCTGGGCACGACACTGCAACGCGATCGCCGGACGGCTGTCGTGGACTGGGCCAGACGGACAGGCGGCCTGGTCCTGGACGATGACTACGACGGTGAGTTCCAGTTCGACCACCGGTCCGTCGGAGCGCTCCAGGCACTCGCTCCAGACTCCGTGGTCTACCTGGGCACCGCCAGCAAAACTCTCGTGCCTGGCCTGCGGCTGGCCTGGATGGCGCTGCCTCCCGCGCTGGCTGAGGAAGCTGCGGCGGCCAAGGGACAGACCGACTCGTGCGAGGTGCTGAGCCAGCTGACGATGGCGGAATTCATCGCCTCCGGCGCCTACGGCCGTCACGTACGTGCTGCCCGCCGGCGCTACCGCGATCGGCGAGTGTCTCTGGTCGCAGCCCTGGCCCAGCACGCTCCCCATGCGCACGTCACAGGAACGGCGGCCGGCCTGCATACAATTCTCAGTCTGCCGTCCGGGACCGAGCAGCGCGTCCTTCAATCGGCGACCCGGCAAGGGCTCAAAGTGGCCGGCCTGTCTCGATACCGCCACCCACAGTCCCAGAACGCCATGGGCGACGCCCTCGTCGTCGGCTACGGAACGCCCTCCGACGCTGCATGGCCTCGGGCACTCTCCGCGCTCGTGGAGATCCTTTCCTGACGCGCCCCCAAGCGGAGAGACGGTCGCGTCTCATCCCCAGGCGCCGATCAACCAACTCGCGACGGGCAGGTGGATCGAGAGTTTGTCCGCCACCTGGTCGCACTCCAGACCGGACTCGGCAGGCACGAACAAGTATTGGCGGCGGCCTTGACCGGCGTCGAGTACCGTCAGGGCGACGTCGAGGTCCGCCGTGAGTACTCATCGTGCCGACCGGTCGTGTCGGGGTGCGGATCGCGTGCCGCGATGACGGTGAACAGGGTGGCGACGAGAGCGAAAGCGCCGTAGCCGAGCACGATCTTCGGCAGCGAAAAGGTGTTGGACAGCTGGCCCGAGATCAGGCTGGGAATGGTCGCGCCGCTGTAGCTGAGGAGATACACCACGGCGAAGATCGGTGCCCGGTCCGTCAGGCTGCTGGCGTACAGCAGGCCGCGGGTGGTGCCGCTGATGGCAATGCCCTGACCGGCCCCGGCGACGACAGTTGCGGCGATGAACAAGGGAAGTGCACCGGTGGCGATCGCTGTGATGACGCCGGTCCAGCCGACCGAGAAGGCCGCCATGCCGATGCGTTGGGCTCCCGCGGGCGCGAACCGGCCGCTGAGGGGAGCGCCCAGAGCACTGGGGGCCATGTAAGCGGCGAACACCAGGCCCAGGACGAGTGGACTGTGCGTGCGGAGCTGGTCCTCGACCAGCGCGGGCACGAAGGCTTGGTAGAACGCGCCGGTGGCCCAGGTGGACAAGAGGACCGCGGCCGTGACGGCGAGCAGATGTCTGACCCGGACCGGTACGCGGACGGTGGGCTTCAGTGATCGCCACGCGCCGGGGACGGTGGCTACGGTGTCCGGGCTGATGGCGATGAGGGCGGTGGACAGCAGGAGCAGGGCGACGGAAACGAGGTAGACGAGGTCGCGGGGCCAGGGGCCGAACTGGACCAGGGCACCGGAGGCGATGGCGCCCAGGGCAAGGCCGAGCATGACTGTCTGGCTGGACGCGACGGAGGCCAGCCAGGCCGGGTTTGCGGGTGCGGCGTCGACGACGTACGCGGGGAGGCTGCTGCTGGCCAACCCGGCACCCAGGCCCATCAGGATCCGGCCGGCGATCAGGACGCCTATGTGGTGCACGTTCAACAGCACCAGGCAGCCCAGCACGAGCAGTCCGAGACTGGCCAGGGCCGCGGGCCGACGGCCCACATGGTTGGACAGCCGCCCCAATGTCAGCAGCGTGCTGATGGTCGCGGCGGAGTAGGCGACGACTGCCATCGAGATGCCCGCGTTGGTGAACCCGTCCTGGGCCCGGTAGACGTTGAACAGGGGGATTGTCGAGCCCACCGCGGCAAACGCGGCCGCCAGGGAGAGCACCGCGGACGGGAACGCAAGCCCGGATGTTCTGCCCTGGCGATCCTGACTGGGCACTGGGGCCATGTTGTGCATCGAGCAGTGTCCTTCTCTCGTTCTGAATCGGGCAGCGCACCGGCTTCTGTCGTGGGCAGTGACAGTCGATCATGCATCAACAGGACTGTTTAGTCCAGATAAAGCGCGCATCACTTCCTACCGAACTCACCCTGCCCCTGCGCTCGCCAGCACGTCCACGCCAGGCTTGATCAGCGCCGCGCCTGGGACCCAGTAACAGCAATCGGCACCTTCACGCCCTGGACCACCCGCCATCACTCCGCAGCGTTTCCGCCTTTCAACACTGGACCCTAGCGTCCACTTTAGGGTTAGGGTGGAGGTAGTGACCCGAGGGAGACGCAGTTCGCCCGCCAGATCGACGCCCATGTCATCGGAACCGGACGCGCCGCCGACCGACGGTCCGGGAGAGACGTCTGCGCACGAACATCGGTCAGGCCGCCCTCGACGACCCCGTTTCCCGCCTTCAACCCGACGAGCGGGTCAACGGCAAGACCATCGTCCGCCCATGAGGCCATTGCACATGCCCGGACCCAACCAGCAAAGGACCATCCGCATGTCCAGCCCAACCGAGCCGAACCACTCGACTGCCGCGAGTACTCGCTCAGTCCCTGGCCCCCCCGGGTCCGGAGGGCTCCGGCCGGCGGGAGTACGGCGCGGACGTCCGCGGGGGTGATCTCGCGCAGGGAGGTCTCGCCGCGATCTTGGAGTCCTCGGACGCGAGCGCCTGCTCTCGTGGACCAGCGTTGAAGGGCTCGAGGGCCGTCGCGGTCGCAGGGCGGGGGGGGGGGGGGGGGGGGGGGGGGGGGGGGGGGGGGGGGGGGGGGGGGGGGGGGGACAGGAGGGTGGCCGGCCTGGGGTTGGGGGGGGGGGGTGGGGGGAGGGCTAGGA
>NZ_JBVJNZ010000014.1:21613-118148 GCF_055583445.1 Streptomyces sp. NPDC104761
CCGCCTCTTGGCCCCCACAAAACCCCGCCCTCTCCCCCTGGAACACAGCTCGAACGCTTCACGCCCCCCCCCCCCCCCCCTTCCCCCTCTCTCCCCCCCCCCCCCCCCCCCCCCCCCCCCTGCGGTGTCCGCCGACGACTGCTCGGGGACCGTCGGTTGGTGCGAGGAGCCCCGAGAATTCGCCGGCCCCGGTGGGAGGCGCTCGCTCAGCCGGGCACCGGGTCGGTCAGCAGTTGACGATGCTGTGGACCGAGGACCAGTTCCCGGTGGCGTCCCAGCTCGGCGCCGGGGGCGTCTTGTACACGAAGGCCCCGGTGGGCCCGTACATGTAGGCCACGGTGCCGTCACTCTGCTCGTTGTCCCACGACCCCGGCCCGGCCCAGGTGCTGACGTAGTAGCGCTTGCAGCTGTACATGTCGAGTTCGGAGCCGGTGTAGTACGTCTTGCTGTACGCGCACATGTGCAGGTGGTCGGCCCCGCCGCCGGCACAGGGGTCGGAGAACGGGGTCGCTCCGGTCCCGGCCGTCAGGTCGCGCGGGTGCGCCTCACCCGGCACCGCGAGGTAGAGCGTCGCGCCGTCCAGCTGGATCCGGTTGGGAGCCACCTGCTTCCCGCCCAGGGAGGCCAGGTCGCGGTTCACCTCGTCCTGGAGCGCGCCGGCCTGGGCTGCGGTCAGCCCCGCGGCTCGCGCCTGCGCCGTGAAGCTGACTGCCGAGCCGGGAGCCGCGGAGGCCGGGCTCCCCGCCATGAGGGCCGAGAGCACCAGCAGCAGGCTCGTGGCGAGTAACGTCGTGATCTTCGTTCGCATCAGGATTCTCATCCCTGTCGTCGGCTGGGAGGACGATGGGGCCGGGCCGCCTGGCGCCACTCACGCCGCCGGCGAGCTCACACCCCACGACCACGGGTCTACCGGCGATGTCGTTGTCCTGTGTCGGGCCCGAGGCGCAGAACAACAACCGCCGGACAACGGTCGGACGGGTTGCCGGCCCGGTGGCCGCGTGGAATCGCGGGGCCGGGCGTCCCTCGGCTCGTCGCCGGAGGCCGGTCGAGCGGAAGTGACCGCGGGCGTCCGCGTCAGCGACACGCCTTCGGCAAGGGGTAGGAGGACACGAAGCCGTGCCATGCCCGTGCGGTCAGGACGCCGGTCGTGGTGGCGCAGACCCGGTGGGCGGCGGCGTCCGGGTTCAGGGACATCAGCTGAGTGGTGTGGTCGTCGCCCGCGCTGGCGATGGTGCGGTCGTCGGGGCTCAGCACTGCCTGGTCGACCGGTCCGGTGTGGCCGCCGACAGGGCCGCCCCAGGCGGTGGGTGCTGTCGGGTCGGCGACGTCCCACAGCCGGATGGTGCCGTCGTCCCCACTGCTGACGACGGTTCGCCCGTCGTGGCTGAACGCCACGGACAGCACGAAGCTGGTGTGCCCGGCCAGCGGTGCGGACAGGGCTGCGGGGTGGCGGCGGTCGCTGACGTCCCACAGGCGTACGGTGTGGTCGTCGTTGGCGGTGGCGAGGGTGCGGCCGTCGGGGCTGAAGGCCACTGATCCAACGCCTCCGGTGTGCGCGGCCAGCGGCGGGCACCACGGACGGGGGTGGGTGGGGTCGGTCACGTTCCACAGGCGCGTGGTGTCGTCGGCGCCGGCGCTTGCGAGGGTGTGGCCGTCGGGGCTGAAGGTCAGCGCTCGTACGGTGTC
Organism: Streptomyces sp. NPDC104761; assembly: GCF_055583445.1. NCBI lineage: Bacteria > Bacillati > Actinomycetota > Actinomycetes > Kitasatosporales > Streptomycetaceae > Streptomyces > Streptomyces sp. NPDC104761. The sequence continues at coordinate 23,300 of NZ_JBVJNZ010000014.1, forward strand.
GCTGTGCGCGGTGAGCGGGGTGCCGATCTCCCGGAGCCGTGCGGGGTCAGTGACGTCCCACAGCCGCACCATGCGGTCGTAGCCCGCGCTGGCCAGGATGCGGCCGTCCGGGCTGAACACAGCCGTCGTGACGGCGGCGCGGGTCGGATCGGGGGTGCGCCTGCTCAGCTCGTTGCTGTGGGCGGGGTCGGTGACATCCCACAGCCTTATCGTGCCGTCGCGTCCGGCGCTGGCCAGCAGATGACCGGACCGGTCGAAGGCGAGCCTGTTCACCGCGTTGGCGTTGCCGAGCAGCGGGGTGCCGATGGGGGTGGGGGTGCTGGGGTCGGCGGTGTTCCACAGCCGGATCGCACCGTCTGTGGCGCCTGCTGCCAGGACGCGGCCGTTGGGGCTGAAGGCGACGGTGTTCTCGTAGCTGGGGGTGGGCAGCACGGTCCGGGGCAGGTCCCACAGCCGTGCGGTGTTGTCGGCACTGACGCTGGCCAGGGAGTGGCCGTCCGGGCTGAAGGCGAGCCACCACACGTAGCCGGTGTGGCCGGTGAGGGGCGGGCACAGCGCGATCGGGGCCGATGGGTCGGTGACGTTCCACAGGTGGACCGTCTGGTCGGCGCCCGCAGTGGCCACGACCTTCCCGTCAGGGCTGAAGGCAACCGCATAGATCGTGTTGGTCGCGGCGCCTAGGACCGTGCCCCGGGCGACAGGCTTCGACGGGTCGGAGACGTCCCACAGCCGCAGGCTGAAGTCGTTCCCGGCACTCGCCATGATCCGGCCGTCCTTGCTGAAGGCGACCGCGTAGACGATGTCCGTATGGCCGTGCAGCGGCGGGCCCCAAGGCTTCGGGTTCGCGGGGTCGGTGACGTTCCACAGCTGGATGGTGTGGTCGTGGCCGGCGCTGGCCAGGGTGCGGCCGTCGGGGCTGAAGGCCGCCGAGGCGATGGCGCCCTTCTGACTGCGCAGGGGCTTGCCGAGTTCGCTCGCACGGGAGGGGTCGGTGACGTTCCACAGCCGCACGGTGCCGTCGTCGCCCGCGCTGGCCAGGGTGCGGCCGTCAGGGCTGAAGGAGACCGAGAAGACGATGCCCGAGTGTCCGCGCAGTGCAGGCAACGCCGTCGGGTGCTTCGGGTCGGTGAGGTTCCACAGCCGTACGGTGTGATCGCGGCCCGCTCCGGCGAGCGTGTGGCTGTCGGGGCTGAAGGACAGCCACATGATGCCGCCGGCGTGTGCGCGGATCGGGTTGCCCAGCGGCGCCGGGTGCGTGGTGTCGGTTACGTCCCACAGCCTGACGGTGTCGTCTTTGCCTGCGGTGGCCATCACGTGGCCCTGTGTGCTGAAGGCGACCGCGTAGACGGTTGCGGTGTGCCCGGTCAGCGGGGTGGACAGCGGTGCGCTCTGGGTGCCCAGCAGGTCGGTCGAAAGGCGGCTGGTGGGGTGGATGCGGTATCCGGCGACGTCGAGGCGGGCCGCGAGCGACTGATCGGTGCCGCGTAACTGCTCGGCCTGGGCCTGCACTTCGCCCGAGACTGCGCTGTCGCGTTCAGCCCGGGCGGTCGATCGCTGCTGGAGGGCGATTCCGGCGGCGGCCACGGCGAGCACGGTCAGTAGCGAGAGCACGGCCACTGCCGCGCGGCGGCGGCGAACCCCCCGGCCTTGGTGCCGGGTGGAGGCGGCCAGGAATTCCGCCGCTCGCCGGCTCAACCGTCCGTCGTCCGCGTGCGCTCGGGCCCACTCTTGAGCGGCGGAGAGCCGGGAGCCGCGGTAAAGCGCGCTCGTGTCGCGCTGTTCGCGCTCCCACGCCGTGGCGGCGTCGGTGAGCTGTTGCTGGATGAGCAGGCCGGCCCGGTCTTCGCTGATCCAGCGGCTCAGTCTCGGCCATGCCTGGAGCAGTGCCTCGTGGGTGATTTCCACGCTGTCGGTGTCGAGGGTGACGAGTCTGGCGCGGGCCAGTGCGTCGACGACGGCTTCCGCGCTGGGATCGAGTTCGTCCCTGGCCAGGCGGCGCTTGGAATCCTCGGTGGCGTCGTTGAGGGACACCATGCGCAGGAAGATGCCTTGCGCGAGGCGTTTCTGCGGCCCGGTGAAGCTGTCGTAGACGGCTTCGGCGGTGTTGGCCAGGGCATGGGTGATGCCGCCGACCGACTCATATCCGCTCACGGTCAGCGTATTGCCGCGCCTTCGCCGCCAGGTCTCGCGCATCGCGTGGGAGACCAGGGGGAGGACGCCGGCCTGCCCGGTTGCCTCAGCCACCACCCGGGCGAGCAGGGGCCCCTCGACCGTGGACTCGGCCTGGACGGCGGGCTGGGTGATGGCCCGGCGTAGCTCATCGGTGGTCATCGGGCCGACGAGCAGTTGCGAGTCCTGGAGAGCGCCCACGAGGTCGGCGTGCTGTGAGCAAGCGGCGTAGAAGTCCGCCCGTACGCCGAGGACGACGCGCGTCCGGCTATTGGCCGCACCGGCAGCCGTGAGCAGCGAGGCGATGAAGGCGGCCCGTTCGCCGGCGTCCGCGCAGAGGGTGAAGATCTCCTCGAACTGGTCGACCACGAGGAGGAGTTCGGCCTCCGGCGGCTGCTGCGCGAGCAGCTGGAGCACGGTCAGGTGCAAGCCGCGGGGGTTTGCCCGCAGATCGTCATGGAGAGTGACGGCGGAGAAGCCTGAGTGCGCGGCGAGCCGCGCCGCGCACTCCTCGAAGGGGTGCGGGCCAGGGGTGAGAACCAGTGCGGTCCACGCTGTCTCGCCACCGGACACCCGCGGTATCAGGCCCGCCCGCAGGAGCGAGGACTTCCCGGAGCCCGAGGCGCCGAACACCGCGACGAACCTGTGGCTGCGAATGCGGCCTTCCAGGTCGTCGGTGAGCCGTTCGCGTCCGAAGAACCGGTCGGCGTCTGCGGCCTCGAAGGGGCTGAGTCCCGCGTAGGGGCAGTCGTCTTTCCCTTCGGCGGCGTCCGGGAGCTCATCGGCTCGGGCCAGATCGGCCGATATGCGGTGCCAGCGCTGCTCCCATTCCGCCGTGTCGCCGCCGCACGCGCGGACATAGGCGAGCGTGACCGGCAGGCTCGGGAGCTTACGGCCGGAGGCGGCGTCGGCGAGGGTGGTCGAGGAGTAGTGCGCGGCTTGGGCGAGCTTGCGGTACGGCGGGGCGCCGGCCTTGTCTCTCAGCTTCCTCAAGTCCGCCGCGAACCTGACCAGATGGGTGTCCTCGTCGTCTAACGGCCGCTCGCTGCGGGGCACCGTCGCCTCCTACCTGTCCTCGCGAAGTGCTCATTGTGCGGAGCGTGTTGTCCGGCGTCCAGCGGCCGACAGCGGACAACGTCTCGTCCTTTACAAACGAGCCACCACCGCAGACGCGGCGGTGACGGCCACACGGGGAAGAGGGACGCACGACCATGAGCAGCGATGTGAAGCATTCCGCACTTCTGCGGACGAGAAGGGCCGTACTCGGAGCCCTCACGGCGGTACTCGTCTCTGGCGCGGTGCTGGCCGGGCCTACCGCGGCGTCGGCGGATTCGGCCGATATCAGGCTGGGGCAAGCGGACCTGAACGGGCTGGCGTACAACGCCGGCGCCGTCGACGGCGTCAGCGGACCGCAGACCGAGGCAGCGGCAGAGTCCTTCCAGTCCGACCGGTGCCTGAGCGTCGACGGGATCATCGGCACCCAGACGCTCGGCGAGCTGGAGACCGTCGTCAAGGAGGTCCAGGGCAAGGCCGGGGTCGACCAGGACGGCGACTACGGCAGCGGCACCACCACCGCCGTCAAGAACTACCAGAGCGCGCACCAGCTGACCGTCGACGGCATCGCCGGCCCGGACACCATGAAGTCGATGGGCATCACGCGGCTCGTCGCGAGCTGCCACACCGGCAGCGCCCAGCGCGACCAGATCGTCAGCGTGGCCAAGAGCCAGCTCGGCGTCCGCGCCGACTCCGGCAACTGCGTCCCCGGCAAGCCGTACAGCATCTGCGCGGACTGGTGCGCGGCCTTCGCCACCTGGGTCTGGCGGGACGCCGGAGAGAACATACCGTTCATGACCTACGTGCCGGACGTCTACGACTGGGCCGTCAGCCACAACCGCTGGTACGGCACCAGCCAACTGCACTCGGCGCTCCCCGGGGACATGATCATCTTCGGCACCGCCACCAACCGTTACCACATCGGGATCGTCGACCACGTCAGCGGATCGACCGTCTACGTGATCTCGGGCAACACCTCCAACCCGAGCAACTCCAGCCAGATCGGCGTCTACGACAAGAGCTACCCCCTGTCCAGCTCCGTCTTCTACGGGCTGGTCCGGCCCTAGCACGACCAGCATCACCGACATCTCCACCCGCCTGCCGGCCGGCGCCGCAGAGGCACACGACGTGCCTCGCGGTGCCGGTCAGCCCTGCGCCGACCTTCGAAACGGAGAAGCACCGATGAACAGAACTCTGGCCGCCGCCGTCACAGTCGGCCTCACCGTACTGGCCGCATCGGCCGGTCTGCCGCTCGACGTAGCCAGTGCGGCAGCGATCCCGGCATCGGTCCACCCCTGGCACGAGGACGCCGACCACATGGGTTCCGGGCTCTCCGCCCGCATGCCGGACAGTACCGTTCACGAGTCGGTCACCGCATCTGCAGCCTCCGACGTCACCGGAACGCTGAAGGGCCTGGACGTCAGCGCGTTCCAGGAGAACATCAACTGGCCGTCGGTGGCATCGAAAGGCGCGTCCTTCGCCTACGTCAAGGCGACCGAGGGCGTCGACTACACCAGCAGCCAGTTCTCCCAGCAGTACAGCGGATCCGCAGCGGCGGGCCTGATACGCGGCGCCTACCACTTCGCCCTGCCCGACACCGCCGGCGGCAGCGCCCAGGCCGACTACTTCATCGCCCACGGCGGAGGCTGGTCCGACGACGGCAAGACCCTTCCCGGCGCGCTCGACATCGAGTACAACCCCTACGGAGCCACCTGCTACGGCCTCAGCCAAAGCGCGATGGTCTCCTGGATCACCGAGTTCAGCAACGAGTACCGCACCAAGACCGGCCGCTACCCCATCGTCTACTCCACCCGGGACTGGTGGTCGACCTGCACCGGCAACTCCGCCACGCCCGGCCAGCACGACCCCCTGTGGATCGCCGACTACGGCGGATCGCCCACCCCGCTCCCCGGCGGCTGGAGCACCTACACCATCTGGCAGAACGCCGACAGCGGTACCTTCCCCGGCGATCAGGACCTCTTCAACGGCACCACCGCGGACCTCAAGACCTTCGCCCACGGCGTCTACACCCCGCCCCCGCCGCCCCCTGGCAGCGGCTGGCCCGTCGTCTCACAGGGCGCCGCCGGCCACAGCACTACAACCATTCAGTACCTGCTGGACGCCCACGGCTCCACCCTGACAGTCGACGGCGACTTCGGTCCGGCGACGCGAAGTGCGGTAACCGCCTTCCAGACCAGCAAGGGCCTCACCGCCGACGGCATCGTCGGCCCCAACACCTGGCAAGCGCTGGTCATCACAGTGCAGGAGGGCGACAGTGGACCGGCCGTAAAGGCCGTGCAGGACGAACTGACCGCACATAGCCACCCCGTCGACGTGGACGGCGCCTTCGGTCCGGCGACTCGGAGCGCGGTCGTCACCTTCCAGACCAGCAAGGGCCTCACCGCCGACGGCATCGTCGGCCCCAACACCTGGCAAGCACTCGTCTCCTGACGTCAACATCGGCATGCGTCAGAGCGCAAGCCTCGTGGGCCCCGACCAATACCGCTGTCACCACCACCGAACCCGCGCACCGCACAGAGGCCGTTCGGCGCGCGGGTTCCGCCGGCAACCCGCCCGAGAATGTGCGACCCGCACGCTTTGGCGCGTGCGGCACAGAAGATCCGTCGCCGAGAGCACAGTTACCAATACGCCGCAGTCCCCGCTCATCAGGACGGCACGCGGCGTCCTCCGGCTGCCGGGGAGGGCCCTCGCACGCCGCCGGAGACCAGATCCGGGTGCCAGAGACCGAGATCTTTCCCAACTCCCCGCGTTTCCCTGCCTGACGCACCAGCCTTCGCAGCTCACAGGGTTAGTAGGGGGAAAAGAGAGTCGGTCGGGTGTGGAGCCGGGAGGGGGCCGGGTGAGCGGAGGGGCACGGCCTCGGGAAGGAGGCGGGGCCTGGGGCGCCGTGAGAACGGTGCGACACCACCGCCCGCCGCCCTGCCCGATCCACTCGGTGCCTGTTGCGAAAGCGCCCGCCCCGGACAGCGGACACGAGACCGCGGCGGAGCGACCCACCACGTGGGCCTCCTGCCGACCACACCCCGTGCCAGGAGAAACGACCTCCTCGCTGGCCTCGTCGCTGCTCTGCCGCCTCGCGAGCCGCCACGGGCCGCAAGCGAAGGTGTTGCGGCCATGCCGGCACCGACGCAACTACCGGCCCGGGCCCGGAGGCGGGGCGCGCGGGCCGATACCGAGGTGTTGCTGAACGCAGCCGGGCGGCAGCTCCCGGCAGGCCTGTGCGGCGCCGGCGAAAACGCGCCGGCGCGGACATCGCCGTCCTGGGCGCAGCAGGACGCCAACCTGTCCGCCGAAGAAGAGGCCGCACCACCGGCGACGGCGTGGCGGATCGGCGGCGCGGCCGCCGATCCGGTGGCATCCGGCTGCCGCTCGTGCACCGCCCGGCGTACAAGGCGGTCGTGCGGGCGGTGCGGTACATGCCGCGGTCAGAGTGGGTACGGGCGGTGGGTGCCGGACGCAGACGCCGACCAGCCCCTGGGGTATCTGGACGTGGGGGGGTGCCGGAGGTGACGGCGGCGCAGCGCAGGTGGGCGGGTGCGGCAAGGCGGGTGGCGCGGGCCGGGGCTGGACCGCACCGCGCGTTCGCGCCGGCGCAGGCGGTGGTGGCCCTGCGGTGCCGGGGCGCCGGGGGGCCGCCCGGTGGTGGCCGGCCCCCACCGGCGGCACGTGATGCACGGTTCGCGGGCGATGTGCACGCAGCCGATGGTCCTGGACCGCGATCCGCAGGTGGTGATGTCGGCGCGGCCGGTACGGCTGATCTGGCGCGATCCGGACAGCGGACGGGCCCTGACACGGATGCCCCAGCTGTTCCCCCGCCACGCCGACGGCCGCGCCCCGCTTGCCGACTGCCCCGCCCCAGCGGAGCCCGCCGCCGCGGGCCGGGCCGCGCCCTGCTCGTCCTGCCGAACCCGGAACTCGACCGCTGACAGACGATCAAGACCGAAGAAAGCCGGTCACGACCAGCACAGGCACCGGCGAACCCCACCACACCAGCAGCCGCACCAGCGAGAACCAAGATGGTGGATCTTCAGCGAAGATCCGACCGGCCCTCGGTCAATCGATGCCTTCGACGATGCGGAAGTCGCGCTCGACGCCGTCGGAGAGGGCGACCAGCGCCTCCTGGTAGGCCGCACTCTCTCGCGCCGCGACGGCCTGCTCGAAGCTGTCGAACTCGATCAGGACGGTGCGCTCGGCGATTCCGGCGTCATGGGCCACGACCCGACCGCCACGGGACAGGATCCGGCCGCCCCCGGCCGCGACGGCCGAAGGGGCCAGCTTGTTGTAAGCAGCCAGCTTCTCAGGGTCTGAAATGGTGCGGTAGACGCTGACCCAGTAGCCCTTGGGCATGGAACCTCCAGTGTTGGGACGAGTGCATCTGATGTACCCGTTGGTTTCGTACGGGCATCGGCGGGCGGGAGCGAGGCTTGTCAGCGTCGTGATCGTCATGGCGCCGATACCCACCAGCGCCGCAGTGGTGTAGGCGCTGTCGTCGGGAAAAGGCCCGGCGATCAGTGCGCGGCGACCGGCTCGGTGCCGGGTTCAAGGGGCAGCCGGAGCACCCTGACGGCGAACGAGATGGCGTGGTACCAACCGCAGACCAAGACCAGCTCGAGTGCGGCGTCCTCATCGGCGACAGCGACCAGGTTGGCCCAGGCGTCGTCGGAGAGATCACCGGTCGCATGGAGCTCGTCGACCGCTTCAAGCACGGCTCGATCAGCGGCGTTCCAGCAGCCGTCCGCCGGCCTTCCATGCGCGAGGGACGCAAGCTGCGCGGCGTCGAATCCCGCCTCCTCGGCGAAGCCTGCGACGTGCACGGCCCACTCGTAGTCGGCGCTGCACAGCGCGGTGGTCCGGTCGATGACCAGCTCGCGCTGGCGCAGAGTGAGAGCGGAGCGCCGAGAGAAGTAGTAGCTTCCCCAGCCCGCGATGGCGCGGGCGAGCTCGGGCCGACGGGCCCACACCCGGAACAGCTGGATGGGTGAATGCCCCAGGAGCTCAAGGGCCTCGCCGGCCCGCTCGTCGTAGGGGGGTAAGAGCGGTTCGATGCGCGGTTGCTTCGATTTCAGAGGCACGATGGCACGCTAACATGGGCGCTTCGGAAAGGGAAGCAGATGACACGACCAACACCACTCCCGGGCCGGCGGGTCCGCGGCTCGCACACGGGGCGCCCGATCATGGCGCTCCTGGACCTCTTGGGCCGGCGCTGGGCGCTGCGAGTCCTGTGGGAGCTACGGGACGGCTCATCTCCGACCTTCCGCCAGCTCCAGCAACGATGCGACGGCGTCTCATCGAGCGTCCTGGCAGACCGGCTTCGCGAGCTTGGAGAGGCCGACCTCGTCGAGCACACCGGCGACGGCTACCTGCTCACTGGACAGGGCAGGACACTTCTCGAATGTCTCACCCAGCTCGATGCGTGGGCCTCCGACTGGCGGCCCAAGACGGCGAACTGACGGCCACGACTTGCCTGTTGGCGGCAGGAACTGTGACTGATCATGAAGACCGGCTCGACCAAGCCCCAGCGGGCACCGGACACGTCACTGCGGTACGGACGACGAGCCCTCACACACCAGGCAACGACCACCAGCACCGACCGTCACACGCACATCCCAGAACACCAACTTCCCAGATCAGACGCCCTCTCAGCGCGCGACGCCGACCTGTCCTGACGCCCAGCACGTTTGTCTGGGTCATGGCCCCTGATCCTCCGTCACTGGCAGGCACTCGGTGAGCAGGTCGACGACGTCGCGCCAGGCTCGCTGCGCGTGCTGCGGGTGGTAGCCGACCCCGGGGACCACGGGGTGGTCGACCGGCGGGTGGTGGAAGGCGTGCAGGGCGCCGCCGTAGACCACGAGGCGCCAGTCGACGCCCGCGGACTGCATCTCAGCGGTGAACGCGTTTCGTTGCGCGGGCGGCATGATCGGGTCTTCCGATCCGACCCCGGCCCACACCGGGCAGCGGATGCGGGCTGCCTCGCCCGGTCGGCCCGTGGTAGTCGCGTTGACTGTCCCGATCGCGCGCAGGTTGACGCCGGCTCGCCCGAGCTCCAGCGCGATGGCGCCCCCGGTGCCGTAGCCGATGGCGGCGATCCGGTCGGGGTCGGTCCGGGGCTCGGTGCGCAACGCGTCGAGTGCCGCGTGGCCGATGAGCCGCATCCGATCGGGATCGGCGAGCAGTGGCATGCAACGGGCCAGCATCTCCTCGGGGTCACCCACATAGCGCCCGCCGTGAAGGTCGAAGGCCAGCGCTACATATCCCAGCTCGGCGAGAGCATCGGCCCGGCGGCGCTCGACGTCGCTGAGCCCCATGCCCTCTGGTCCGAGCAGCACTCCCGGCCGGCGGTCGCCACCGGCCGGGAGCGCGAGGTGCCCGATCATCGTCAAACCGTCGGCCGGGTACTCGACCGTACGCGTCGTAATCGTCGCCATGAGACTGGACGGTACTGATCGTCGAGCACGGTCCGGTCGGTGTTCTGCCGCTGGCAGAACAGCGTATGGACAAGAGCGACTACCCGCCGGAGAAGATCGCTTTCCAGATGAAGACGCCCGTCTGGTGCCGCAGCCGGGCGTCCGAGACCGGCGACGCCTGCCGCGAGGTCGTCGACCTCTCGAGGTCAACGCCGTCCAGGGGGTTCTCGGGCTGTGCAAGAAGTACGGCGAGACGCAGCTGCAGGGAGCCTGCCCGAGGGCGATCACGGTCGGCGACCACTCCTATCGCACCATCAAGGGCATCCTGGTCGCTGGAACCGAGACCGGTCCCGAGCCCGAGACCAGCGGAGACGAAGGCGTCGCGGCGTTCCTGCACGGCCCGCAGGGACCTCCGGATCCGCTTGCAGCGCCGGACACGCCGGAGGACAACCGCGACGACCAGGTCCACGACGAAGACGAGGTCGCGGCACGATGAGCGTGATGGACACCGCGCTGCGCGAGTCACTCAAGTGGCGGCGCGCCCGGCCACCTCGACTTCCTCCGGGCCAAGACCTTCACCGGTTCCCGGCTCTGCGTGGCCATCGTCGACCGGTTCGCCTTTGGCGGCAACCTGATCCAGACCGGCACCGAGTCCTGTCGCCTCGCCATCACCCAAGCCCGGGCCGGTGCCCAGGACGGCAGGGCAGGCTGACCACCCCCAGGACTCTCCTCGCCGGGACGTCGCACCACCTCAGTAACTGGAACAATGGAGATCTTGCAGATGTCACCGGGGAGAATGCGACTGTGAAGGTCGGACTGGCACGTTCCGCCGCGCTTCAGTGGGTTGCCCAGCATGCCCGACCCGATGCTCACTTCCGGGGTGCGTACTTCAGCGGCTCGACCGTCGGGCTGCCGGACGACGCGGAGCTGTCGCCCTCCTCCGACATCGACATCTTCGTCGTCACCGCCCAGGAGAACCCACCGGCCAAGCCAGGGAAACTTCGCTTCCAGAACGCCCTGCTGGAAGTCAGCTACCTGCCTTGGACCGAGCTCGCCTCCGCCGACGCCGTCCTGGCGTCCTACCATCTGGCCGGCAGCTTCCGCACTGACGCGATCATCGATGACCCCACCGGCGACCTGCACAAACTGCACGCACACATCTCGCGCCACTTCGCCGCCCGGCCCTGGGTCCGCCGCAGATGCCAGGATGCCCGCCACCGGATCGAGACCCGCCTCGCAGCGATCGACACCGCGGCGCCGTTCCACGAGCAGGTGATCTCGTGGCTGTTCCCCACCGGCGTGACCTGCCACGTCCTTCTCGTCGCCGCCCTGCGCAACCCCACCGTCCGCTTGCGCTATCTGACCGCTCGTGAGGTCCTCGCCGACTACGGCCGCCTCAGCCTCTACCCGGAACTTCTGAACCTTCTCGGCTGCTCACACCTGCCCGCACAGCGTGTCCAGCACCATCTGCGTGAACTCGCCACGACGTTCGACGCCACCGTCCAAGTGGCGAAGACCCCGTTCTCTTTCAGCAGCGACATCACGCCCACCGCACGGCCGATCGCGATTGACGGAAGCCAGAGGCTCATCGACTCAGGCGACCACCACGAGGCTGTCTTCTGGATCATCGCGACCTTCGCCCGCTGCCACACCATCCTGGCCGCCGATGCGCCCCAGCTGCACGACGCCCTCGCCCCAGCCTTCCAGGCGGCCGTCACCGATCTGGGCATCAGCTCGACCCGTGACCTCATCCACCGGGCCGAAGAGGTGACCCGGTTCCTGCCCCGGCTCTGGCAGACCACCGAGGACATCCTGGGCAACAACCCCAACATCACCGAATAGCAGAGAAGGACGTCGACTCGGCCACCGAGCGGCGTCCGTTCTCATCGACATTTCACGACCCGGCGATCGACAAGTGCTGCCCAAAATCGTGCGGAGCGACGGCCCGGACGCCGGCACGCGTGCCCTGCTGGGCCTGCTCGCCTCCGGCTGCACGGACGCGGCCGTCGCCCGCACCCTGGGCGGGAGCGGGCGCACCACCCAGGGTGGCGTTGTCGGCCGGTACCGGTTACTCGCGCGTCCACGTCTGGTTGCCGGCCCCGGTGCATGTCCACAGCTCCAGCAGGGTGCCGTTGGCCGTTGCCGCGCCGGTGGCGTCCAGGCACAGGCCGGACTGGGCGCCGGTGATCGTGCCGTCGGCGTTGAACGTCCACTTCTGGTTGCCGGCGCCGGTGCAGCCCGAGATGTCGACCTTGGTGCCGGGGCTGGTGCCGCTGCCCGCCGCGTCCAGGCAGGCGTTGCCGTAGACCCGGAGTTCACCGGCCGGTGTGCTGGTCCACTGCTGGTTGCCGCCGCCGTTGCAGTCCCACAGCTCCACCTGGGTTCCGGAGGTCTGCGACTGGTTGGGCACGTCCACGCACCGGCCGGAGGCGGCCCCGACGATCGGACCGGTCGTACCGCCGGTTCCGCCGCTTCCGGGGGTGAGGGAGAGGTTGTCGAACTGTGCCGTCTCGCCCTGGCTGGTCGCGTAGCCCACCTGCCCGGCGGCCCAGGTGCGGTCGGTGGCGGAACCGACCGTGGAGCCGTCGATGACGGCGCTGACGGTGCTTCCGGAGAAGGTGAGCGCGAGGGTGTGCCACCGGTTGGTGCCCAGTGCCGTGGTCGTGCCGTGGGCGAGGGTGGAGACCGTGCCGCTGGTGTTGGAGTTCAGTATCGACCAGGCACCGGTGTCACTCACGCGCAGGTGGTAGGCGTCGAGTCCGCCGGTGCTGCTGTAGTCCTGGCCGTTCGCGCGGCCGATCAGGTCCGCATATCCCGACTGTTCGAGCAGCACGTCGGAGGAGACGGTGTAGTCGCTCCAGCCCACGTCGCCGAGCAGGGCGTGCGGATCGGACAGCGCGTCCCAGGTGATCGGCTTCTGCGGACTCATCTGGCGCACGCACTTGCCGCCGCGGCCGCCGCCGCAGGCCGCCACCTCGAAGGCGCCCTGCCAGTCCATGAGGTACTTCGCCTCGGTGCCGGTGGCGTAGCCGTCGAAGGTGTCTTTGTACGGCAGGCTCATGGCGCCCTGGGCGGGGCCGGTGGCGGTGCCCTTGCCCTGCCCGGTGGTGGTGGTCAGGGTGTAGAGGTGATGGGGCTGGACGGTCAGGCTGAAGCCTCCGCCGGAGGGGGTGACGTCGGCGGTGTGCACGAAGTAGTCCGCCGGGTTCGACGAGTTCACGTCGGTCGACCAGACGTGGACGGTTCCGCTGGACAGGCCACCGGTGACGTTGAAGTTCAGGGTCTGGGCGCTGCCGGCGTCCATCGTCTCGATGACGGTGGAGTAGTCGGAGCTGTTCGGGGACTTCAGCGAGACGTAGCTGCCGTTGTTCCGGTTGCCGCCGATGTAGCCGCTGGAGGAGTCGAGGTACTTCCAGCCCGGGGCGGTGAACTGGCTGGTGTGCGCCATGACCCAGGTGTTCTTGCCGATCGCGTAGTGACCGGACCAGGGCTGGGAGGCGAGGGCGAGGCCCATGGTGGGGTACGGCAGGTTCGGCGTGATGGCGGCGACGACCGGCCAGTTGAGATACGCGGTCATCCGGCCGTCGATGTATCCGCGGTTGATGCCGCGGGCCATGGCGGGTGCTCCCCCGTTGTAGTCGTCCGAGCCGTTCTCGCTGGCCCACAGGGGCTTGCCGGACGTCGTGGCGGCCGACGGCACCGAGCAGTTGGACTGGGAGGAGCGGTAACCGCAGGGGTAGTGCGTGCCGATGACGCTCACCGCCGCGGCGAAGGCCGAGTTGGAGTCGACGTCGCTGGCGACGGTCCAGTCCGAGTCGGCCGCGACGATCTTGACGCTGCCGTAGCCGTTGGAGTTGAGCGCGCTGCGCAGTTGCTCGTACCAGGAGACGTTGTAGCCCCGCTCGTTCCAGCCGCCGAGGTAGTCGATGGCGAGGCCGTGCTGTTTGGCGCAGCCCAGCCACGAGACCAGGTAGTCGACCATGTCGGTGGACCAGAAGTTCCCGCCGCCGATCCAGCCCGGCGCGCCCCAGGCGAGGCCGTAGAGCTTGATGCCCGGGTTGCGGGCCTTGGCCTGCTCCATGAGCCACCATTCGTAGCCCCGGTCGCAGTTCAGGTCGGTACGGGTGTGCTGGTGGCTGGGCTCGGCACCGGAGGTGGAGTTGGTGTCCCCGCCGATCTCGGCCTTGAGGATCTGCAGGGAGGCCCCGTAGCCGGGCTTGAAGAGGTAGTCGAGGATCTGGCCGCGCTGGGGCTCGGGGTAGTCGATCAGGAGCCTGCTGTTTCCGCCGCCCCCGCTGATCGCGCCGACGCCGTCGAAGGTCCGTCCGCCGGACGACCCGTCGATGGTGATCGAGGTGGCGGCGTGCGCCGGGGCGGCGACGGTGCCGACAAGGCCGCCGACGGCCAGGAGGAGGCCCGTGAGCACGGCGGTCGAGGCGCGCAGGCGCCGCAGCAGCCGTCCGATTGCTGGCACGGTGGGTTCCTTTCGCAGGTCGGTGGGGTCCGCGTCCGGTGCGGTGTCAGCGGACGACGAAGTCCTGGTTGGTGCCCGGCGCGTTCTTGCACTGCCACTGGTCCAGTTGCTGTCCCGGGGTGCTGCCGGCGCCGTAGACGTCGAGGCACAGGCCGCTGTTGCGGTTCTGGAAGGCGTAGGACCCGTCGGACTGGCGCACGGGCAGCCAGAGGGCGTTGGCGGCGGGGCCGGGAGCCTGCTGCCCGATGTCCGGGGTGCCGGCCGTCGTGGCACTGCCCGCGACCGCCACGTCCTGCCCTGAGTGCTGGGGGCGCAGTTCGCCGTAGCCGTCGGAGGCCGGCACGAACAGGAACCGCTGGTTGTCCTGCCCGTTGCAGGTCCACTGGTCGATCGCGGCGCCCGCGGCGGTGGAGTTGCCGTAGACGTCCAGGCACAGGTTGTCGTCGGCGACGACGAGTTGGTGGTAGCCGTCCGGGAAGCCCGTGCCGCCGGAGGAGGCCGGGGTCAGGTAGACGGCGAACGCGTCGTGCGAGCTCTGGAAGGTGAACGGCACGGTGATCGAGCCGCCGGAGGCGCTCACCGTCTGGTCGTACACGGTCTGCGGCGCACTCAGGGGGGCCTGGTCCGGGATGCGGTGCACGGTGACGTGGACGGTGCCCGCGTTCGTCAGCCAGGGCACCGAGGACAGTCCGTCGAACGTGACGGAGGCGGCGCCGGTGTACCCGTTGGAGTCGCCGATGAGGGCCACGGCGCGTTCGGCGGCGGAGTCCTCGGAGGCGGCTACGGCCGTGGAGCCGACCTGGCCGGAGGTGTCGACCAGGGTTCCCGTCATGTCGGCGTAGTCCCGAAGCGCCCACCAGTTGCCGGTCGGCTGCCAGGTGCCTCCGCTCTGGGTGAGCAGTCCCGTCAGGTTCGGGGTGGTGCAGCACACCCAGTTGCCGCGCATGGCGTCGGTGTATCCGGACTGCGCGAACCGGGCCAGGTACCAGGCCGTCACACCGGCGGTCTGCCGGTCGGCGGGCTGGTACTCGTTCGAGGACAGAGGCAGCGGGCCGATGCCCGCCGAGCTCAGGGCGTTGCGCAGACTCTGGGCGACGGTGACGGGGTCGTCGACGTCACCCTCGTTGTGGTTGCTGATCATGTCGGGGACGGTGCCGGCGGCCTTCACGTGTGCGAGCCAGGTCTGCCACTCCCCCGGGTTGCGCTGCGGGGTGAAGGCGAGGGACGGCCCGACGATCTGCGCCCCGGGGGCGATGCGGCGGATCTCCCGGTAGGCGGTGTCCCACATCTGGAAGTACTGCGCGCCGTTGACACCCCGGGTCCAGAACACGGAGATGTCCGGCTCGTTCCAGATGTCGTAGGAGAACGTGAGCCCTGTCGCTTGCAGGGCCCCCACCGTTGCGTCGATGAAGCTGATCCAGTTCGAGCAGTCGCCGTTGTCGCACGGGTATCTGGTGTTTGAGGGCTGGCCGCCGTTGGCGCCGTAGATGTCGCTGACCAGCACCTGGTACTGGGCGTGGTAGGGCGGCCTGGTGAGCCGCCGGGCCTGTGCGGTGATCGAGTCGAGGTCGGCACGGGTCGCCGACCCGTACTGGTAGCCGTCCCTGATCCAGCCGCCCGAGAACCATCCGCCGCCGCGGAACGCGTTGATTCCGAGCGGCTGCAGGAACTGGTCGACGGGCTGGGTGCCGTCCTGGCTGATGCCATAGAGGAACCCCTCCCCCACACCGGTGGACGGTCCCCGGGTCGAGGCCAGGTCGACGCTCAGCGACGTGCCCGAGGCGGCCTGGCTCGGGGCCGTCGTCAGCAGCGCCATGACGAGTGCCAGGACGATCCCGCTCACCAGTGCCGCAGGTCCGGGTCTCGCTCTCATCCTCATCGGGTCCTCCTGAGTCGGGGCGGCGGCGCGATGCCCCCGCCCCGGGGTCGGGCGCATGGGCTCACGGGGTCAGTTCAGCGTCCACTGCTGGCCGCTGCTCCCGTTGCAGGTCCACAGCTCGGCGAGGGTTCCGTCGGCCGTGGCTCCGCCGGTGACGTCCAGGCACAGGCCGGACTGGGCGCCGGTGATCGTGCCGTTGGAGTTCAGCGTCCACTGCTGGTTGCTCTGGCCGTTGCACTGCCAGATCTCCACCTTCGTGCCCGGCGTGGTCTGGTTGTTGTAGGCGTCCAGGCACATCTGACCGGTGCCGGAGTAGACGGTGAGCTGGTCGGTGGCGGTGTGCGTCCAGGTCTGGTTGGCGCCGCCGTTGCAGGTCCAGATCTCCACCTGGGTGCCCGCGGTGGTGGTGGAGTTGGGCACGTCCAGGCACTTGCCCGCGCCGACCGCGTGCAGCGGACCGGTCACGCCGGTGCCTCCGCCGCTGCTGGTGCCGCCCGCGACCCGGTACATGACCGTGCCGTGGGCCGGTACCGAGGCGCTGATGGTGCCGGAGGTGGTCGAGGATCCGCCCGACCACAGGTCGGTGAGGGTGTAGGCGGACGCTCCGGTCTTCCCGATCGCGGCCGCGGTGGTGGTGATGGTCGCCGTGGAGCCCGTTTCGTTGAACAGCGCGACCGACACGTCCCCGTTCGCGAGCGGCTTGGCCAGCACGTCAAGGCCGCCGGTGGACGACACCATGGTGCCCTGCTTGCCGAGCGGGTCCTGGTCGACCGCGATCACCTGGGAGTTGGTCAGCGTGGACAGGGTGGAGGCGCTCGCCTGGGGGATGTTGGTGCCGGCGATGAGCGGCGCGGCCATCTCCGCCCAGAGGCTGAACTCGCTGCGGTTCTCGGTGGCCGTCATCGAGCCGTTGCCGACCTCCAGCATGTCCGGGTCGTTCCAGTGGCCGGGTCCGGCGTAGGACGCCAGCCCCGCGTTGCTGTGGAAGATCGACAGCATGCTGGAGAAGGTCGGGCTGATGTCTCCCGTGGTGCGCCAGCTGTTGCCCACGTCGGCGCCCCAGGTCCACACGTTCTCCTGGCCCCAGTTGCACAGGCTGTACAGGATCGGCCGGCCGGTGGCCGCGAGCGCGTCCCGCATCGCGGTGTACCGGGTCCGGGCCGGCACGCCGGTGTTGTTGCAGTTGTCGTACTTCAGGTAGTCCACGCCCCACGACGCGAACGACTGTGCGTCCGTGCTCTCGTGGCCGAGGCTGCCCGGGTATCCCGCGCAGGTGGCGGTGCCCGCGTCCTCGTAGATCCCCAGCTTCAGGCCCAGCGAGTGGACGTAGTCGGCGGTGCCCTTGATGCCGTCGGGGAACTTCGCCGGGTCCGGCACCAGGTGACCGCCGGAGTCGCGGCTGTGGGTCATCCAGCAGTCGTCGATGTTGACGTACGAATAGCCCGCCGCCTGCATGCCGTTGGTGTGCATCGCCTGGGCGGTGGACTTGATCAGTGCCTCGGAGACGTCGCAGCCGTAGGCGTTCCAGTCGTTGAAGCCCATCTGCGGAGTCGGCGCGAGTCCGTTGCCGAGGGCGGCGGCGGGTGGTGCGGTGGCGAGGGCGATCAGGGGTGCGGCCACGGCGAGCAGTACGGCCGAGAGGATGAGCGCCAGGGTTCTGCGCAGCGGCAGCAGCGGGGGCAGCTGGGGCAGCGGAGTGGTCGTGGGCATGGGGCATCTACTCCTGGACCGGGTCGAAAAAACTGACGGGCGTTCAGCGATAGCCGGCGGCGGTGACGTTGGCCTGCACCGCGTTGTCGGTCGCGTCCGAGGGATAGCCTGCGACGACGGCTCCCTCGTAGAAGGTGCCGGCGCTCAGGTTGGCGCCGCCGCCGGGCTTGCAGCAGTCGCCGCCGCTGCCCAGGACGATGGCCCCTTGTTTCCTCATGAGGCTGTATCCGCCGGGCAGCGCGCCGTCCCACAGGGTGTTCAGGCCGCCCGACTGGGCGTTGCCGCCTTTGAGGGCGAACCTGGACGTGCCGTTGTTCTTCAGCATCGCCGTGACGAACTTGGAGGCGAACGCGCGCTGGTTGGGGTTCCAGGACGTGCTGCCGCCTGGGTACAGCCCCCATTCGAGGTCGGCCTGCACCCAGGGACCGCTTCCCGAACAGCCGCCGAACCAGCATTCCGTGCCGAAGTTGATCGCGTCCATCGCCCCGGCCGCGTCGGCCTTCCTGGTCGTCTCGCTGTTGCCGTAGTCGAAGCAGCAGCCGCCGTTGACATGGGTGCCGCTGGTCACCATGTACGCCCCCTCTGGGGCCGCACCGGTCGGGACGCCCGTCAGGTGGCCGTCCCGCCAGTAGCTGTTCCCGGGGTTGATGTACAGCGAGTACGCCTTGGTGCCTCCGGCGGTCAGCGACTCGGAGGTCGCCTTCGCCGGGCTGCTCCGACTCGATCCCGGGACCTGGGCGGAGCCCTGATACCACAGGTCGTTGCCGTGTCCTGACTGGTCGCGGACAACCGTGATCACGCAACTGGTGCCCGCGCAGAAGGCGTCCTGGGCCGCGGCGTCGGCGAAGCCGCCGGGCGCCAGCACGCCGATGTCCCGGGTCGCGCTGTCCGAGGCGCGCCTGACCTGGTACAGCGGGCCGTTGTACGAGCCGTAGAGGGCGCGCACCGTGCTGTGCGCGGCGACGCACGGGGTACCGCCCGCAGCGTAGATGTCGCACGGGCCGGACCTCCCGGGCGCCGAACTCACCGGAGGTGCCGCCGACGGCGGCGCGGACCATGTCGGCCCGGTCGCCGGCAGCACGGCCGGCAGTCCCATCACGATCACGGCGGCTGCCGCGGACAAGCGCGACGCATGAGCGGTGGGGCGACAGGGCGGAGCGGATGGAGGCTGCATTCTGTGTCCTCGCGTGGGCGGGGGAAGGGGACGGAGAGTGCCGTGCCTGTCCGAGAAGGTGCGCGAGGGGTGGTCGACCGCTCCCGTCAGCGTGCCCGAGAGCACGCACAGGGAACGCTCATACATCCCATGTCGCATAGTGATCCCACAGGTCCAACTCCCTGTCAATAGACGCCACTTGGGGAATCACCGCTTGATACATCCCATGTCTTGGTCATGATGAGGCCGCACGAGGGCATGCCTGAACCGCGCCCGGCGACCGCTGCGGTACCGAGCGCGGGTTTTCGCTCTCCGGCCTACCTCGCGCCGATCACCAGACCCGAGATACCAGCGCTGATGGGGGGGATGGCTCCGGGCGGGGGGTCGGTGCCCCGGCCGGGTGGGGTCACTGGGCCGAGGTGACCGGCAGCGCGGTCCACTGCTGGTTGGCACCGCCGTTGCAGTCCCACAGGACCAGTTGCGTTCCGTCGGTGGTGGACGAGCCGGGGTCGTCGAGGCAGCGGCCGGAGGCAGGGTTGCGGTAGCCGCCGTTGTACGCCTGCCATTGCTGGTTGCCGCCGCCGTTGCAGTCCCAGATCTCGATGCTCGTGCCGTTGGCGGTGCCGCGGCCCGTTGCGTCGAGGCACTTGCCGAGCGCCCGCAGGGTGCCGTCGGAGAGCGCGGACCACTGCTGTCCCTCGGAGCCGTTGCACGCCGCGATGTCCGCGGCGGTCCCGTTGGCGGTGCTGCCGTTGTTGACGTCGAGGCACTTCCCCGCGATTCCGGAGCGCACCTCACCGCCCGCCGGTGCCGGCGGCTTGATCCAGCCGGCCGCGTCCGCGGCCTGGACCGCGGTGTTGAAGGCGTCCGCCATCTTGCGGAAGCCGTTGTCGTTGGGGTGCAGGGCGTCGGAGAGATCCGCACTGGTCAGAGCGCTCATGTCCACCAGCCGTACATGTTTGCCGGCGGCCTGCTCGGCTTGCACGATTCCGGGGAGCTTGGCGTTGAACGCGGGACGGACGGCCTCCTCGGTGCCGCTGGTGGAGACGATCACGGTGCCGACGAGGACGGTCACGTCGGGGAGATCGCGGGTGATCTGGTCGAGGAGCGCGTGAAGCCGGTCGGGGGCGGTCGGGACCTGGTAGTTGCCGTTCAGGTCATTGGTGCCGATCTCCAGGGTGACCACGTTGGGGCGGTAACCAGCCAGCACGGAGTCGGCGATCCCGGCGATCTGGTCGATCCGCCAGCCGGAGTGGCCTTCGTTGTCCGGGTCGGACATGGTGCCGTTGCGGCCCGAGCCGACGAAGTCCAGAGCATGTCCCTCGGCCGACAACTGGTTCCCAAGGAAACCGCGGTAGCTGTTTCCGGACGGGCTGCCGACGCCCCAGGTGATCGAGTCGCCCAGCGGCATCAGCCGCAGGGGGGCGGGCGCGGCGGCGGCGCCTTCGGCGGAGTGCAGCGCACCGGTGGCGGTGGCGGACGCCGCGGGTGGTGCCGCGCCGGTGGCGAGTGCGGCCGTCAGCGCGGCAGCAAGGTATACCGAGCACTTCTTCATGAGCGTTCCTCACTGGTGCGGGACAGTGGGTGGGGAGAACGAGCACACGAATCGAACGGTCGGGTGGGGGTGAAGTCCTGGTGCACGCCGGCTGCCGGAGCACGGTTGCTCGGCGGGGACGTTCCCGCCAGGTGCCGCGTCCGGGGGGGGCCGGTGTCAGCAGCCGGTGACGAGTGGCCCGGGGCCGGTGGTGGGCCGGCCGCGGACCGGAGCCCTTCAGGTCAGTTGAGGCTCCATCGCTGGTTGGATCCTCCGTTGCACGGCCAGAGTTCTGCCAGGGCGCCGTTGGCCGTGGAAGCGCCGGTGACGTCGAGGCACAGCCCGGACTGGACGCCGGTGACGGTGCCGTCCGCGTTCACCTGCCACTGCTGGTTGGCACCCCCGTTGCACGGCCAGGTCACTACCTTGGTGCCGGCGGACGTCTGGTTGTCGTACGCGTCCAGGCACATCTGGCTGCTGCCGCTGTAGACGGTCAGCTGGCCCGAGGAGGTGCGGGTCCACGTCTGGTTGGCGCCGCCGCTGCAGTCCCAGATCTGCAGTTGTGTGCCGGCCGTGGTGGAGGAGTTCGGCACGTCCAGGCACTTGCCCGCGCCCACCGCGTGCAGCGCGCCGGTACTCGTCCCGCCCCCCGCGGAGTTGCCGTACCCGACAGCGGTGATGTTGGCCTGGACGGCGTTCTCCGTGGCGTCCGACGGGTAACCGGAGGTCATCACGCCCTCGTAGAAGGTGCCTTGGGCACCCTTGCTGTTGTCGCCGCCGGTGCCCAGGATGATGGCGCCCTGCTTGCGCATCGGGTTGTAGCCGGAGACGTTGGGGCGTACCCCGTCGTAGAAGGTGGACAGGCCGCCGGACTGCGCGTTGCCGCCACGGATCGCCCAGTGGTTCGGGCCGCCCTTGATGATGGCGGTCGTGTAGCGGTAGTTGATGGTCGGGTCGTTGGCGTTGTAGTGCTGGTTCACCCCGGAGAAGAGGCCGTTCTCCAGGTCGGCCATGATCCACGGACCGTTGCCCGAACCGTAGCCCCACACCTTGATGTTGCCGAAGTAGATGGCCTCCATCGTGCCGTTGCCGTCGTCGTTGCTGTCCGTCTCGGCGTTGCCGTAGTCGAAGCAGCAGCCGCCGTTGTAGTGCGTGCCGTCGAAGATCGCGTACATGCCCTCGGCGTTGTCCCCGGTGGCGATGCCGTTCGTGTGGTTGTTCCGGTAGCCCGTACCGGGCGCCACGAAGACGCCGTAGGCCTTGCGTCCGCCCACCGTGGTGGGCGCGGCGGTCGCGTTCGCGAGGTTGTCGGGGCCGCCCGCGGCACCGCCGCCGGGTGCCTGGGTGAGGTTGTTGTTGCGGCCGGACTGGTCGTAGATGACCGTGATCAGGCAGGACGTCCCCGAGCAGAACGAGTCCTGGGCGGCGGCGTCGGCGTACCCGCCCGCGCTCAGGACCCCGATGTCACGGGTGGAGTTGTCGGAGGCGCGCCGGACCTGGTACAGCGGCCCGTTGTACGAGGCGTACAGCGCTCTGGTGGTGCTGTGTGCCGCCACGCAGGGCGTGCCGCCTGCCGCGTAGAGGTCACAGGGCCCGGACGTGGCGGCCCGGGCTGTGCCGGCCGTGGCCGTGGCGCCGGCCAGAGCGCCGGCGACGAGCGCGGCTGCGGCCCCCGCCCGGGCGAACGTCTTCCACCGGGAACGGGCCGGGCCCGCCGACGGAGAAAGTTGTGTCCGAGGCGATGCGTTTCGGGGCGCGCCACGGTGGCGTACCGCCGCGAGTAACCGCTCGACGCTGTCGCGCCCGGGCAACAGACGGCGCCTTGTACGTGTGGTTCCCATCTGGACTCCCTACCGTGCCGGTGCAACCCGGTCGGGTCGCGGTGGTGGTGGTGACACATGCCGAAGCGTCTGAACGTGCCGTGGTGCAGTGGGATTGCCGAGAGACATCGGGGATGGCGGTGTGACCGGTCTCGCAGGGCGGCCAAGGGTCGGGAGGCCCTTCCTGCGGTGCTTGGTGCGGAATCGATTCGACTGCTGATTGCCACGGTTCGCAAGCTCCTGGGAAGCACGAAAAGTTGCGATGGAACGGGCCCGGACCGCGGCCCGACCTACTGCCGCGACGGTGCCGGGGGCGGCGCGGGTGTCGCCGACGCCCGGCCACCGAACCTACGGATGCCCCTTCATCAGGCCACTGAACAGGAAGGTCTCCGAGCAGAACCAGATCACGGAGCACCGGAGCGAAGGCCACTCGTCGAAGCAGACGCCCCTGCACGGGGATTGAAGCCGTTTGCGCTTCGCACTACGCGACCGGCCCGCGCAACGCCGGACGTGAAGTCCCGTCGAATCGCTTGCGTCGAATCGGTTCGCGCTGACCTCGTGGCGTCGTGAGTCCGTCGACGCGTCTCGGCGGGAGCCGCTCGCGGCAATTCCGCCGGCACCCCCGGTACTGGGCCGGCGGGCGGCCCGAACCGCAGCCGGATGCACCGGCGTCGAAGCGGGCGGGGTCCGGGGAGGAGTCCCCCGGTGTCCGACCGTTGTGCGCGTCGCTTCGCCGCCGGTGGTCAGTCACCTCATCGCACCTCTCGCGCGTACGGCGCAACGACGATCCGGTCGATCAGGGGCGCGTGGCGCGAGCGGAGCAGTACTCCAGGGAAGGTGTCCGACGCGTAGGTGGTGCCGTCGAAGTTCGGCAGTTCCTCGGAGCGGAAGGTGATCGTGTTCTGTCCCTCCTTCAGGTCGACGGGGACGGTCAGCTCCCAGAAGTTGTCCTGGTGGAAGGTGTGCGGGAAGCCGACGCGCCGTGTCTTGCCGCCGTTGACGCTGATGTCGGCGTGGCGGGCGAGCGGGTCCGGGTTGTAGTGCGTGGCCTCGGACTGCTCGGGATTGGAGTAGCGGATGCGCAGCGCGTACAGGCCGGCCTTGTGCGCGGCGACCGTGAACGTCGCGGTGTTGTCGTTGCCCGGGTCACCGCCGATCCCGGTGATCGCCGTACCGTCGGTGGCCAGGGGCAGTGGGGTCAGCGTGGCCGAGCCCGTGAGTGTGGCCTCCTGTGCCTCGTACGTGTGTGCCTTGAGCTTGCCGTCGGTGGGCGTGACGGTCAGCCGGTCGACGAGTGTGGGGGTCGAACCGCCGGTCGCCGTCACCTTGTTGATGCCGCCCGAGAGGGAGACGGCGACCTCGTGCCTGCTCTTGGTCACGTGCAGTACGTCGTGCCCGTTGACGGAGAGCCGGGCGTCCGCGCTGCCGAGGGTGCCGACCCCGAGGGTGGCCTCGCGGTCGGCCGGCGAGTAGACCCAGAACGTGGCCGTCTGGTTCTTCGCGAGCCTGACCGCTCCGGAGCCGGTGGCGGGGGCCGGGGTGTGCTTCGGCAGGTCGTAGACGGGCTGCGCGCCGCCGCTTGTCCAGGCCAGCTCTCCCTCGTAGACCTCGGTGGCCGCCGACGGGGACGGCAGGGAGAGCGTGAGGCGGTCGACGATGGCGTCGCCCTTGGTGGCGCGCTTGCCGTCGAGGCTCTTCGCGGCGAGTGTCAGGGTGTGCTTGCCCTTGGTCAGGTGGACCTTGGTGTCGGTGTGGTCCCACACCACCCATTTGTAGCCGAGCGGCATGTACAGCTCCTGCTCGGTGTCCGCCCGGCCGTCCACGCGCAGGAAGACGTTGGTGGGTCCCTGGTCCTTCACCCTGTCGAAGGTGTTGAGCGAGTTGGCGAAGACGCTCAGGTCGTAGGTGCCGTCCTCGGGCACGTCCACGGTGAAGTCGAGCGTGACGTCCGAGCCGGTGCGCAGCCCGCCGACGTCGTAGCCGCCGGAGGTGTAGAACTTCGACACGTCGCTGGTCGAACCCTCCGGGCCGTTTTTGGAGTAGCCGGACCCGGTGTGGGCGGCGCCCTCCGCCTCGTACGACCCCTGCCAGCGCACGGGCGCGGACCGCGTGCCCTTCGCCTTGCCGGCCGGGCTGAGGACGATCTCGTACGCCGAGGACTCGTTCAGCATCGGCAGCGTGCCGTCGCCGAAGTCGACGATGACCTTGCCGTCGTCACCGACCTGCAGGTTCGTCTCCGTCAGGAGCTTCGGGCCGGAATTGTCGCCGACCTGGCCGCTCCAGTCGATCTCGCGCACCCAGGCGTGCACGCGGTCCCCGAAGACCTCCTTGGGGACGCTCGCGAAGGTGATCCGGCCCTTGCCAGTGGACCCGCCGAAAATCAGCCGGGACTGCCTCTTCTTCGTGTCGAGCGTGGCCACGCCCTGCATGGTGTAGTTCTGGCCCGGGAACGGCGGGTTCACCGTCACCGTGTGCCCGCTCATCGAGGCGTACGAGTGCAGCAGCCACCACTGGCCGTTGCCCCGGTTGGACTGCACCGCGGAGTCGGAGAGGTCGCCGTCGATGTTCCAGTACGCGATGTCGGCGTCCACCTTGGACTCCTCGATCGCGGACACCCACTGGATCATCTGTCCGGGCACGGAGGTGTGGTAGTTGAAGGCGTACTCGTTGATGTTGATGGGGAGCTGGGTGCCCTCGCGGTCGGTGCCCTTGAACAGGTCCTTCTCCCACGCCCGGTACTTGGCGACGCTCTGGCGCACCGCCTCCGGGTGGCTCAGCTCGTGCCAGGTGACCACGTCGGGGAGGGTGCCGGCGGCCAGGGTGTGGATGAGGAAGCCCTTCACCTGGTCGTACAGGACGCTGGTGTTGGGTCCGGCGATGCGGGCGTCCGGCATCCTGCCCTTGATCAGCTTGTAGGCGGAGTCCCAGGCGGCGAAGTAGTCCGTGGGGTCGGTCAGCCAGCTGACCTTGTCGTAGCTCCACTCGCCGGTGCCGAACATGTTGCCCTCGGGCTCGTTGAACGGCACGAAGACGATGTTGTCCTGGTACTGCCCCGGCAGCTGCAGCACCTGGTCGACCTGCTTGGCGATCTTCTCCTCGTAGAGCTTGAGCTTCTCCTGCGGGGTGTCGCCCGGCCACTCGTAGGGGAACCCGCGGTGGATGTCCGTCATGTAGATGTACACGTCACCGTCGGTGGAGTCGGCCAGCGGCCTCACCACGTCCAGCGCGTCGGCACCGGGGTGCTGCGGGCCGTCCTGCGCCTTGGTCGAGACCGTGCGCAGGCCCATGCCCTCGATGAGGTTGTCGGTGGGGACGTCCGGGCCGTAGACGCCGTAGAGGGTGCCGGACGCGCCGCCGTGGAAGGCGCCGGTGCCCGAGCCGAGGTCGACGGTGAGCTCACCCTCGCGCACCACGGTGACGGTCGCCTGCACGGCCTGTCCGGCCGCCGTTCCGGCCACCGTGAACGTGCCGGGTCCGGCGTATTTCTCGGGTGGTACCGCGTCCCAGGTGACCGGCGTGTCGCGGTCGTAGCCGTCGGAGAAGGTGGAGCGGACCGAGACGGGCAGGGACGGGGCGGTCCCGGTCGTCGTACGGACGTCGAACGACGTCCGCGAGAGCTGCTGAAGGGTGGGCAGGGCCCCGACCGTGGCGGCCACCTGCTCGGCGGTGAGGGCCGAGTGCCAGACCGTGAAGTCGTCGATCACGCCCTTGAGCAGCGGGTCCTGGTAGAAGGACTTGCCGATGTAGCCGGCCGCCGTGGCCGAACCGCCCAGCAGGTCCCTGGCCCTGACGGTCGTCTCGGCGGAGGAGACCGCCACGCCGTCGAGGTAGGTGGTGACCCGGTGGGCGGCGGTGTCGAGGGTGACGGTGACCGTCCGCCAGCCGTCGGCGGGCAACGGTGCGTAGCCGGAGACCTGGGCCTCCGCGCCTGAGCCGCCGGTGGTCACGGCGGTGCGCAGCACGCTCCCGTTGGACGGCGTCGTGAACAGGTATCTCCCGGTGTCGGTGCCCAGATCGAAGATCCGCTGCCAGTCCGACCTGTCGTCGCCCCACTTCACGCGGGCCGAGACCGTCAGGTCGCTCGCGTCGCCGAGGACTTCCCGGGGCAGGCGGACATACGCGCCGTTCGAGGTGGGTGCCCCGCCTGGCAGGGACAGCGCCTTGCCGCCGTCGGCGCCCGCGACGGCCTGGGCGGTGGAGGCGTTGACCAGGGTCGCCGTCAGACCGTTGCCGGACGTGTCCGCGATCTTGCCGGAGGCGAGGTCGTCCTGGTCGAAGGTGTAGTGCGCGGCGGGCTGGGGCGTGTCGGCCGCCAGAGCGGGGACGGCAGGTGCGGCCAGCAGGCCCGCACCGAGGGCCAGCGCCACTGCGGCCGGGGCCCGGCGCCGGGTGGAACTGTCAGCGGATGTCATGGGATCGCGTCCTCAATCCTTGAGTAGCGGGGTCCGACAGGACCGCCTCGGCCGGCTGCTCGTCTGCATGCCGTGACCAGCGAGGGAGGGCCAGGCTCACGGTCTGTCGAATCGGTTCGATCACCACAGGCCACGGATAAAAAGGCGTTCGACGGCCGGAAGGATCACTTCGTCGAACCGGTTCGCAGGAAGTTAGCACCGGGGAAATGTCGCAGCAATCCCTCTGACGAGAGCGGGCGGGACGGTACGCCCGGATCTCAAGGCTGTTACGAGAAGGGGCGTTTCGAGCATTGACAGCCGCCCGGGTTGTTCCTAACTTCACTTCACGCGAACCGGTTCGACAACCGGTGGACGATTCTTTCCTCACCCTGGAATCCACGCGACCGGGCTCTCTGCTCCGCAGGGGCACCGAACCGGTTCGACCAAGGAGCTGCCGTGAACATCGGTGAGATCGCACAGCGGGCCGGTGTCTCGCGGAGTACCGTGTCGTACGCCCTGAGCGGCAAGCGCCCGGTCTCGGACGACACGCGCCGGAAGATCCAGCAGGTCATCGACGAGTTGGGCTACCGCCCGAACGCCAGCGCGCGTGCCCTTGCCAACGGCCGGACCAACACGATCGGCCTGGTGTTCCCACCGGCCGGCAACCACTACACCGGGATGCAGCTCGACTTCATCGGGAGCGTGGTGGAGGCAGCCGCCACCCACGACTACGACGTGCTGCTGTCCCCGAGCGGCGTGGACAGCGACCGTTCGTTCCAGCGGCTGCTGGGAGAGCAGCGCGTCGACGGCGCGATCCTGATGGAGATCCGGCTGGAGGACGACCGGGTCGACCACCTTGCCGACCTGGGCTTTCCTTCCGTCGCCATCGGCCGCACCGCCCACCCGGAGGGCGGCTGGTGGGTCGGCCTGGACCACACCGCGCTCGCTGCGGCCTGCGTGCACCACCTCGCTGACCTGGGCCACACGAGGGTCGCCTTCGTCAACCGGCCCGAGCAGCTGCTGCGGGCCGGATACGAGTCCGCGCACCGCGGCCTGGACGGCTTCACCAAGGCGGCGGCCGAGCGGGGGCTGACAGTACGGACGTACTGCTGTGAGGACGACGCCGCCTCCGGCGAGGCCTGCCTGGATCGGATCCTGAACGATGAACGGGCCACGACGGCCCTGGTCACGCTGAACGAGGCCGCGCTGGGCGGTCTGTACCGGGGGCTGGCCAGGGCGGGCCGTCATGTGCCGCGCGACTTCTCCGTCACCGGGGTGGTCGCCAGCCGGTGGGCGGAGACGGTGACCCCGCAGCTCACCGCCGCGGACGTGCCGGCGGAGGAGATGGGCCGGCGCGCCGTCGACCTGCTGGTGGAGCGGCTCGACCACCCCGAGGCTCCGCCCCGGCACCACCTCCTCGCTCCCCCCATCTCGCTGCGGGCCAGCACCGGGCCCGCCGGGACCAGTACCGCGACCTGAACGTCACCCAGTCCTGACCGACCCACGTAGCTCTCCCGACCTCACTTCACCTTCACTTCACCGGACGCCCGAACCGCTCGACAGCGCTGTTCGCCGTGTCCGTCTCTCCTCGCGCCTCAGGACTTCACCCCTCGCGCCCTCACCACCCCATGCCCTCGGCACCGGCATGCCCAGAACAAAGGAACCCTCGCGATGAACAGCTCCTCCAGACAGCGCCGGCTGACCGCCGCAGCGGTCACCGCCCTCACCGTGGCCGTCACCGCCACCGCCTGTTCCTCCGGCTCGGGCAGCACCGGCACCCAGAGCGCCGGCAGCGGCACGTACACGATGTGGGACCCGTACCCGCAGTTCGACAAGACCTCGGCCTGGGCGAAGCTGCTGGACCAGTGCGGCACCAAGGCCGGAGTGAAGATCAAGCGGACCGGCTTCGACACCAGTGACCTGGGCAGCAAGACGCTGCTCGCCGCCCAGCAGGGCAACTCCCCGGACGTCCTCATCGTCGACAACCCGGTGGTGTCGACCCTTGCCGAGGCGGGCGTCCTCACCACGACCGACGACAGCAGGCTGGACACCTCGAAGGTCGACCCCAACCTGCTCGCCGCCGGTCAGTCGGGCGGCAAGACCTACGGCACTCCGATCGGCGCCAACACGCTTGCCCTCTACTACAACAAGGAAGTGCTGAAGAAGGCCGGCGTGGACATCGCCTCGGTCAGGGACTGGAATTCGCTCACGGCGGCCCTGGCGAAGGTCAAGAAGGCCGGCGAGAAGGGCATCACCTTCTCGGCGATCGGAACGGAGGAGGGCAGCTTCCAGTTCCTGCCCTGGTTCTGGGGCGCGGGCGCCAAGCTGACCGAACTCGACTCCGCCCAGGGAGTGTCCGCGCTGGCCCTGTGGAAGGACTGGCTGACGAACGGCTACGCCCCCAACTCGGTCCTCAACAACACCCAGACCACCAGCTGGCAGGAGTTCGCCACCGGCGACTACGCGTTCAGCGAGAACGGCACCTGGCAGCTCGCCAACGCCAAGAAGGCCGGCTTCGACTACGGAGTACTGCCCATACCCGGAGTGAACGGCGGGCACGCCGCGGCCCCGACGGGCGGCGAGTTCGTGACCATCCCGGTCCAGAAGGACACCGGCCGCTACGCCACCTCCCAGAAGCTGGCGACCTGTCTGACCAGCACCGCCAACCTCTACGACACCGACACCACCCTGTCCTACGTGGCCCCGACCGCGGAGGTCCAGGACAAGCAGGTGGCCTCGAACGCCGGCCTGAAGCCGTGGGTCGACGCGGTCAAGGCGGCCAAGGGCCGTACCAGTGACGACCTGGGCACCAAGTACCCCGCGATCTCCGAGCAGATGTGGAAGGCCGTCCAGTCCGCCCTCAGCGGATCCCGGTCGCCCAAGGACGCCCTCACTGCGGCGCAGGCCGCGGCCAAGTGACGTGAGTCCGGTGAAGCAGACGACACATCCGCCGGACCACCGGTCCGCAGGCGTCCCGGGCGGGGCGGCGGCCGCCTCCCCGTCCCCGGCTCGCGGCCCGAAACGCCGCCGGTCCCCCTCCGCCCACTGGGCCGCCTGGGGGTTTCTCGCCCCGGTGACCCTCTACCTTGGCCTCTTCTACGCCTACCCCCTCTACCGCAACCTCGATCTGAGCCTGCGCGACTACACCGTCCGTTCCTTCGTCCAGGGCGACGCACCCTTCACGGGCCTGGCGAACTACCGCAAGGTCTTCGACGACCCGACCTTCGCCCCGGCCCTGCTCCACACCGCGGTCTTCACCTCCGTTTGCCTCGTCTTCCAGTACGCCATCGGACTCGCCCTCGCGGTCTTCTTCAACCAGAACTTCCGGCTCTCGGCCACGCTCCGCGCCCTGTTCCTCGTGCCCTGGCTGCTGCCGCTGATCGTCTCGGCATCCACCTGGTCCTGGATGCTCAACAGCGAGTCGGGCGTCGTCAACGCCACTCTGCACGCCGTCGGCATCGGGCCGGTCAACTGGCTGACCTCGCCGTCCTGGTCGCTGACCTCGGTCGTCATCGCGAACGTCTGGATCGGTGTCCCGTTCAACCTGGTCGTGCTGTACAGCGGCCTGCAGTCCATCCCAGCCGGCCTGTACGAGGCGGCCGCGATCGACGGCGCGGGTGCCTGGCGGCGCTTCTGGAGCATCACCTTCCCACTGCTGCGGCCGGTCTCCGCGATCACCCTTCTCCTGGGGCTGGTCTACACGCTCAAGGTCTTCGACATCATCTGGATCATGACCAAGGGCGGCCCGGCGGACTCCTCCACGACCTTCGCCACCTGGTCCTACCAGCTCGGCTTCGGCAACCTTCTGCCGGCCTTCGGCCCTGGCGCGGCCGTCGGCAACCTGCTCGTGGTCACCGCCCTGGTCTTCGGCCTGGTCTACGTCCGGGTCCAGAGAAAGCAGGCCCTGTCATGAGCCGAAGCCGCAGGCGTACACGGATGAAGACCACGATCGGCGTCCTGCTGAGCGCGATCATGCTCTTCCCGGTCTACTGGATGGTCAACGTCTCCCTCACCCGCGACCAGGACATGCGCAAGAGCCCGCCGGACCTGCTGCCGCTGCACGGCACCCTGGCCGGCTACCGCACCGTCCTGGACGAGCAGCTGCCCTACCTCGGCACCAGCCTCGTCATCGGCCTGGGCACCGTCGCAGTGACCGTGGCCCTGTCCGCCCCGGCCGGCTACGCCCTGGCCAAGCTGCGCCCGCGCGGCGGCGGCATTCTCCGCTTCGTCCTGCTGGCCGCCCAGATGATCCCCGGCATCATCATGGCGATGGGCTTCTACGCCATCTACCTCCAGCTCGGCCTCCTCCAGTCCGTCCCCGGCCTGATCGTCGCCGACTCCACCCTGGCCGTACCCTTCGGCGTCCTCATCTTCACCGCGTTCATGTCCGGCATCCCCGGCGAACTCCTCCAGGCCGCCACGACCGACGGCGCCGGGCCGTTGCGCACCTTCTGGTCCATCGTCCTGCCGATCAGCCGCAACGCCGTCGTCACGGTGTCCCTGTTCGCGTTCCTGTGGTCCTGGTCCGACTTCGTCTTCGCCAGCACCCTTGTCAACGGCGGCGCCCACGAGCCGATCACCCTCGGCATCTACCACTACATCGGCAACAACAACCAGCAGTGGAACGCCATCATGGCCACCGCCGTCGTCGCCTCCCTGCCGGCCGCCGTCATCCTCGTCCTCGCCCAGCGCTACGTCGCCGCAGGCGTGACCGCCGGCGCCGTCAAGGACTGAGCCGCCCACCCCTGCCACGCCGGCCGCCCCTCTCGTGCGTCGTCCGGCCGCAACCCCCTGCCCAAGAAACGAGTCACGCCACATGACCGCCGCCCAACCAGGCCCGGCATTCTCCGTCCACGACATCCCGTTCAGCACGTACGGATCATGGTTCGACATTTCTCCCGTGATCGCGGAGAAGACATATGCCGAGGACCTGCACCTCGTCTCGCACCAGAACGGCATGCACGGCGTCCTGCGCCTGGTTCCTTCGAACCCGACGACGGGCGACCGCGCCGAGACCCGTGTCACGGCGGCACCGGGCCTGCTGAGCTGGATCGGCGAGAGCGGGCGCGTCGACCTCGCCTACGAGTCGCCGGACACCGTCCGGCTGCGGGGAAGCGGCCTGGGCATCGGCGTGTTCGCCGCCGCGCGGACCCTGACGCCATTCAGCGGCACGTATCTCTTCCATGATCCGGCGGCGGGCGCGCACGTGTTCACGTCGTACGAGACCGGGCGCCGCTACCGCGTGACCCTGTTGTCCGGAGCCCTCGCCGAGGCGACCGGAGCCCAGGCCCTGGGCAGCGCCGACCGCGGCGTCGCGGTCACGTCGGACGGGCCCTGGGAGATGGCGATCGAGGAACTCGACACTGCCCGCCCGCGGTACACGACCTCGGCCGCCTTCGACGACATCGTGGAGACCGCACAGGGCGCGTTCGCGAGCTTCGTCGAAGCGGTGGCCCCCTGGCGCTCGGCCGCCACCCCGGCCGCCGGGCTCGCCGCCTACGTCATCTGGTCGGCGACCGTACGGCCGACGGGTCTCGTCACCCGGCCCGCCGTGCTGATGTCCAAGCACTGGATGGACAAGGTCTGGAGCTGGGACCACTGCTTCAACGCCCTTGCCCTGACGCCGGGTCGGCCGGACCTGGGTTGGGACCAGTTCCACCTGCCTTTCGACCACCAGGACGCCACCGGCGCTCTGCCCGACTCCGTCGCCCACTCCGAGGTCCTGCGCAACTTCGTCAAGCCGCCCATCCATGGCTGGGCCTTGGGCCGTCTGCGCCGTCGCCTGCCGACGCCACCGAGCCGGGCCGAACTGACCAAGGCCTACGAGCGGCTGGAGGGCTGGACGAACTTCTGGCTCACAGCCAGGCGTGCCCCCGCCGACGAACTCCCCTACTACCAGCATGGCAACGACAGCGGCTGGGACAACGCCACCACCTTCGACCCCGAGCGAGTGGTCGTCAGCGCCGACCTGGCCGCGTTCCTCGTCCTGCAACTGCACGAACTCGCCGACCTGGCAACAGAGATAGACCGGACAGAAGAGGCGGGGCGGTGGACCCGTACGGCCGAGGAGATCCAGACGGCGCTGTTCGAGCAGCTCTGGACCGGCGACCGTTTCGTCACCCGCGGGCTCGGCACCGGGGCGACCTGGAGCAGCACCAGCCTCCTCGACCTGATGCCCATCGCGCTGGGCGAGCGCCTCCCCGCCGAGGTCGGCAGTGCGCTCGCCGACCGCATCAGGGCTCATCTCACGCCGTACGGCCTGGCCACCGAACTGACCAACTCGCCGCACTACCTCTCCGACGGCTACTGGCGCGGCCCCATCTGGGCACCCGCCACCGTCCTCGTCGAGGACGGCCTGCGCCGCGCCGGCCACCACCGGCTGGCCGACGACATCAGCGCCCGCTTCCGCGCCCTGTGCGAGACCCACGGTTTCGCCGAGAACTTCGACGCGCTCACCGGAACGGGCCTGCGCGACCGCGCCTACACCTGGACCGCCAGCAGCTACCTCCTGCTCGCGGAAGCGCACGCGTACCGAGAAGGCCGCTGACCGGCCCTCGCCCGCACACCCCCGTGGCCCCACAGGTGTCCCGGTTCTTCCTCTCCTCCCCAGGAGCCGCACAACGGAGTCACCCACAACGCTCCGGATCCACCGCCCGCTCAAGACGCCGGGCCATATCGTCCGTCGCCGAGCGAGATCCGTTCCCCGAACTCACCGACGTACCCATCCCTGGGGAGCCCTGCATGGCAGTACCAGCCTGGTTCCACCGGGTCCTGAAGCTTCGGTAGGCAGCTCGCGCGGTAGAGGGCGGCCCGGGTGGGCGGCGGCGAGGGCGAGACGGCGATCGGCGACGGCGGGTGTGAGTGCTCGACAGTGCTCACGGCGCCGTGGCCATGCCGGGGTCGCAGCCCAACCCGACTCAGTCGACTGCTTCCACGTACGAGGCCAGATTCGCCAGCGAGGAGGCGATCCCGGCCTCGTGGACCGCTTGCTCGATGCCAGGTGGCACGTCCGTGGCTGTGACGGTCACCTCGGTTCCGTCACCGGCGGCAGCGAGGTGCCAGGTCATCGTCATGGTGCCCGCGTACGAGGGGTCGTCGGCCTCGAACACGGCCCTCTGCACAACGCGCTCCGGCGGCGCCAGCTCTGCAAACCCGACGTCGACGACATCCGTCGCATCCGACGTCTTGCCGGGGCTGTCGACGGGGTCGAGGTAAGTGAGGATCATCCGGAATCCGCCACCGGGCCGGGGATCCCACCGCTCGACCCGCCCGCGCATGCCTTCCGGCGGCAGCCAGGCCTCAAGGGACTCCCGGTCGAGGAGAGCGCCGTAGACAGTCGCCGGTGGTGCCGCGATAACCCGGCTGGCGCGGTCGGTCCTGCTCATGGCCCGAGTCTAGGTGGTCCGCCGAGCCCGTCCTCCTTGAATGACCAACCGAAGAAGTCAGCTGAGTATCAGATGCGACCGAACAAGTCGCCTGACAAGCCGATCCACAGGTGTCGACTGTTCCTCGTCGTGAACAGCCCTCCGGCCCGCGACCGCAGCTTGAGGGCGTCCGACTGTTTCCACGGCAAGGAACATCGCCTCAAACGCATCCATAAGGGATGTATAGGAGGAATTCGCTGTGGTACCCCGACAGAACACGCCACAGATCGGAGAACCCCCATGGTGATCAAGAAGATGCACGACTTGGGCATCCGCAGCGAGCACGCCTACCTGGCCGGCTTGGCATCCATCGGTCTCAGCTTCGCGTCCTGGCTCGCCAGCCTCAAAGCCGAACAGGCCGGCATCGAGCGAGCCGACCGGTGGGGAATCTTCGTCGGCGAGTGGGCACCGACCTTCATAGGCCTCGGCCTGGCACTCTCCCACTACGAACAGCAGGAGGGCACCCTCAACGGCTCCCTGCACGTGGTGAAGCAGGCCAGCTGATCCGCTGGCCGTTCCTTGACCTCATCTGGTCCGGTCATACTGCAGGCCGGCCGCGTGGACCGGCAATGCCGCAGCTCACACGTGAGCGCCGATCGTGCCGCCCTTCGGAGGCCGCCACCAGCGCCCAGGGAATCGCCGTACGAGGTCCCTGCTCCGACAGTGCGCGCCCGCCGTCATGGAGGGGCGCGCACTACCCGGATCACCTGGACGGCTGGGCTGCTCGTGCGCCGGGTTGCGGCTGCGGGTAGCGGGGGCATGCACATCGGTGCGGTGGGCCGCTCGGGGCGATTGCCGCACGCGGCCGGGAGACGGGTGCGGGGCGCCTCGGCGTTACCGGGCAGCGGCACCGGCCGGCGCGCCACCAGACGTCCGACCCAGCGGCGGCCGCAGTGCTCGCAGGATGACCCCGCTGTCTGCTTACCCGTGGCTGTCCGGGCCGCCCGCGAACCTCCACTCCTTCGCCCGCTGCACCTCGGCGTTCCGCAGCCCCCGAGTACCGCCCCGCCCGGACAAGCCGCCGTGGCCTGTCACGCGGAACTGACAGGCTTGCCCCATCTGGGTACCGGGGAAGAGGGCATCGCCGTCGATGCCCTGAGATCACCGGCAAGCGGAGGTGATGAACCATGCAGCACCACGAGTTCCTCGCTCGCGTACGCGAGCTCGGCGAATACGCCAGCCAGGACGAAGCCGCGAAGGTCACCGACGCGGTGCTGAGCGTGCTCGCCCAGCACATCAGCCCGGGTGAGGTCGACGACCTTGCCTCCCAGCTGCCCGCCCCGCTCGGACAGGCACTGGCCCAGGCCAAGCAGTCGCAGGCCGAGAGTTTCGGGATCGAGGAGTTCTACCGCCGAGTCGCCGAGCGCACCGGCGCCCGGCCGCGCACCGCGGAGTGGGACGCCGGCGCGGTCCTGACCACCCTGGGCGGCGCCGTCTCCGGCGGAGAGCTGAACCAGATCATCAGCCAGCTCCCCTCCGGCTACGCCGTCCTGTTCGGCAAGGCCGATCTGGCGGGCTGACACCACAACCCCTGGGGCACCCCGAGCCCCCGAGTACGGCCGCGCCGCCGGCGCCGGCATCAGTCCGCTCGGCCAGGACGTCCGTGTATCCCGATCGCCGAGCGCGCCAAGCCATGCAAGATCGCCATCAGCGGGTCCTGCAGGGGTCCTGCAAGGAGATCCCCGGGTGACCGACGGCGGCCAGGCCCAGCCCGGAGACGAGGACGGGTCCTGATCGCGGGAGCCAGGCCAGTGTGGCGGCGGGAGCGGCGACGCCTTGCATCAGTCGGCTCATGCGCTCGAACAGTTCACAGGTCCTTGAACTCGGCGGCGCCCGGCCCACCCCACCGGAAGCCGGTGAAAAGCCTGTCCGGCGGGCTCCCCCGCCGGTGTCGTACGGACAGCGTCATCGCGGTTCACCTCCGGCTGGTCGGCCGTACAGATCACCGTCCATCGCGCGCGTCTGCGCGGAACCGTGTGAACCGGGCGGCTCAACAACTTTCGCGCGCTTCGCGTCGTCGGCAAGGCCCAGGCGCCCGATGAACGCGGGCTCGCTGCGCGCCAGGACGCGCCGTAGCGCTAGGCGTAACTCCGTGTACTGCGCACCCGTGCCATATCGCTGTGCTGTCACGGCAGAGCCAACGAATTGCGGCTGGACAGCGATGTGGGCCGGACGGGTGGAGTGGCGAGCCCGCCGCGAGAGAGGTGCGGGACGCGAACTCCGGTCGGACACTGGAGGTCAGAGCGGCGGCCGACGGCGTACGGAACCAGGGCACGATGGCCATGATCCACGGCACGACACACTCCTCCGGTGCGGCGGATACCGTCTCCACGCGCTCCATTTTCGGTGCGCCGTGCTGGGTGAGTCTGAGCAGCCGCGACCTCGACGCGACCCAGGACTTCTATACGGCCGTGCTGGGCTGGCGGTGGCGCACGGCTCGACTCGGCGACCGTTTCCGGACCGCACTGGCGGACGGGACCCCCGTCGCGGGGATCGCCGAGGCGGCCACCGTCTGGCAGATGGCCGTGGCCTGGACGCCGTACTTCGCCGTGGCGGACGCCGACGAGGCGGTCGGCCGCGTCCGGGAACGTGGTGGAACCGTGGCAGTGGGACCGATCTCCTTCCCGCCCGGAAGGGCGGCGCTGCTCGCGGACCGCGACGGTGCCCGCTTCGGGGTGTGGCAGGGGCAACTCGTCACCGAGTGGGAGGCATGGCGACAGGCGGCGCCGACGTTCATCACCCTGCACACCCGGGACGCCTTCGCCGCGACCATCTTCTACGGCGAGATCCTCGATTGGGCCTCGGGCCTGCCCGGCTGTTGCGAGGTCGAGTACGCGGCGGACCAAGTGCTGCTGCGCAGCCAGGGCGACATCGTGGCCCGCATCGAGTCGGGCTCGGTGGAGGCACCGCCCGACCCTTCGGTGCGGCCGCACTGGCAAGTCCACTTCGCCGTGGCCGACGTGGGACCGTGCGTCCAGAGCGCGGGAAAGCACGGCGGCAGTGTCCTGCACGAAGGCGAGCACGAGGCCGTGCTGCGCGACCCCGACGGCGCCCAGTTCACGGTGACCTCGCGTCGGCGCCACTGACGGGAAGCTTTCGAGCCGGAGGACGCCCTGCACGTCGCAGCCCGGCCCTGCCCTTTCCGATCAGCCGCAGGAGGGGCCTGGCGCGACGGGCCGGCACCGGCACGTTGCACCGGCTGATCGTTCCGGGGCACCGAGGCTGCGATGCACGGCTTCGGTGTCCGCTCCATGCCGGCCACCGATCTCGTCAACGAGCCGGCCGGGGCTGCGGACGAGAAGCAGCTGTCGAAGACGATCGCCCGTCACGGGCGTGTCGATCTTTTGTACATGGTCGGTCGGCCGGCCTTCAGCGGCGCCGGCATCCAGACCGGCACCGAGTCCTACCGCCGCCCACGCCAAGGCCCGAGCCGGACAGGTCTGAAGCTGAAGCTGCGGAGCAGGTCAGCCTATGAGCAGACGGAGGCCGAGATCTGCGGCGTCGAGGCCGGCGAGGTCGCTGTTGCGCTCGGCCCACCGGCCAGAGTCGAGGTCGTCGCTGAGGCTTCGCACCGCCCGCTGCTCGGCCTCCGGACCGACCCTCGTCCACACCGACATCGCACGGCGCACGTGATCCTCCAGATACGCCCCCGGCCGGCGCCAGTACGCCTCGAACAGGCCGTCAGCGCAGTCCCACGGGACAGGCACCGGCTCGGCGCGGGCGCCGATCGCGCCGGCCATCGTGGCAAGCGACGGAAACTCCGCGAGGACGGCGGCGAACTCGGGCAGGTAGTCGCGGGTGAGCCAGAACCGGTCCTGCCATCGGGGCTCGTCGGTGTCGAAGGTGAGCACCACCACGCGGCGTGCCACGCGCCGCATCTCGCGCAGCCCTGCTATCGGGTCCTCCCAGTGGTGAACGGTGGAGACGGCCATCGCGGCGTCGAAGTACTGGTCCTCGAACGGCAGGCTCTCCGCGGCGGCTGCCACGCACGGCGCCGAGCCGGCAGGCCGCTGCCCCCGCATGACCGCAGACGGCTCCACCGCGGTCACGTCGCGATCAGCAGGCTCGTAGGAGCCTGTGCCGGCCCCGACGTTCAGCACCGTCCGCGCGTCCCCGAGCGCGTCCCAGATCTGCGCGGCGATCCGCGGCTCGGTACACCGTGTCGCGGTGTAAGCGCCGCCGATAGCGTCGTACAGCCGTGCACCGAGCATCTCCAGCTGCTCCTGCGGTGTCACCTTCAGTCCCTTCGCCCGTGCCTCGAGTTCCCTGTCGATGGCGGCCGCCATGGCCTCAGCGCGATCACGCCGCTCCAGCAGCAGGCCGCGCAGCCGGCGCAGGTGCGCGACGGCGTCGGTGGACGGGTCACCGACCAGTTCGGCGACCTCCCGCAGCCCGAAGCCCAACCGCCGATAGGCCAGCACCTCCCGCAGCCGCTCCACGTCGCCCGCCGAATAGACCCGGTATCCGGCCGCGGTCCGGCCCGACGGACGCACGAGCCCGATCTCGTCATAGTGATGCAGCGTGCGGACGCTCACGCCGGCCAGCCTGGCCACGCGTCCCACGGTCCAGTGGTCCTCCACGGCACCGACTGTGCAGCCTGACGCCACGTGAAGGTCAAGCCTTACGCACGGCAGCGAGAGCCGAACACGCAGCAGCAGTCCGAGGCGACTCGTGCACGTCAGAACGACCGGCTGGTTCAGAGAAGTCCGGAACCGGGCGCAGTGACCCCACAGCACCCGAGCGGCAGCAGAAGTCACGGACATTGATCACGATGCCCGCCGTGCATGGTGATCACGGGACCGGAAGGCGGGGACTTCCACCCCAAGGGGTGGCTGCGCACAGGCCGGGTCCCCCGTCGGTGTCCTACTCCGATGTCCCCCGTCGGTCGCAGGACGCCGGCTCCGGAGAAGGGTGTCTGCAGGCGGCGGGCCTCGCCGAGCCGCTCTGCTCGGCGGCGGTGGCGAGGCTCTGCCGTCGTCCTCAGTGGCGGCGGCCTTCGGGAACCGGCAGTGAAGCGCCTTCCAGCAGCCCGGGACGTACCGCTGGTAAGGCCTAGCACAGTCAGGTGTGAGTTGGTTGTGTGCGCGTTCGGGGTTTCCTTAATTCTCTGAGAAATTTTCTACAACCATCCGGGCCAGATGTCCGTCTGGTTAACGCAAGGTTGTGTAGAGGTTGATGTAGAGGAGCTCAGAACGTGACCGTGCGTTCCTTTGCCCGGCGGATGCGACCGCGAGTCGAGCGGAAGGCCGCCGAGAAGGTCTGGCAGCTGCGCACCATGCGGCGGCGCCGCATGGCGGCGGTCACGGACCCGGTGCTCCGCCCCGTGGCAGTGCGCGGCCAGCAACTCTACGGACGGGTCGTGACCCGGTTCAGCGCCGCCGAGGCGGCCGCCGCCAACCTCGCCCTGGTCCTCGCCGCGCTGGAGCAGGACGGCATCCCCTACTTCTTGGTACCGGCCTCGCGCACGCGCCACACGGTCGGTGTGAATGCCGTGGACCGGGAGCGTCTCCTCACCGCCCTGGAGGCCCAGAACGCGGGGAAGGCGGTCTTCATCGGCAGACCGTTGCCCGGCGGAAGGCTCAAGCACCCCGCCCTGTTCATGGACGGTGTCCTGCCGGCCGCGCTGCGTACGGCCCCGGTCCTGCGGATCGGGGAGAACCACCTGGGCCCCGCGGGCCAGCTGCTCGCCGGCCCGGAACTCGCCTGCGACGTCGAGTTCTGGGAGGACGGGGCACAGCTCCTCGCCTCCACCGCAGGACCCGGGCGCCTGGCCTCGGTCCAGCCGCAGGCCTCCGAGGACGTCTTCGCCGAGTCCCTCGTCGCACCCCGCAACAACGGCATCACCGACGTACTGCCGGCGTCCGAGCAGACACCGGCCGTGGTCCGGATCGGCGACCGGGAGCTGCCGAGCTTCGCCGCGCTCACCCTGCCGACCGTGAACGACGTCACCTTCCCCGTCGACGTCGTCTACACCTGGGTCGACGGCGAGGAGCCGGAGATGCGGGCCAAGCGCGCCCGCTACCAGGAGCGCGGTACCGCCGAGATCCTGGACAAGGAGACCAACGCCTCCCGCTACACAAGCCACGACGAGCTGAAGTACTCACTGCGCTCGCTCGCCATGTACGCCGACTTCGTCCGCCACATCTACCTGGTGACCGACGGCCAGAAGCCGCACTGGCTCGACGACACGGCCCCGGGGATCACCGTCGTCGACCACCGCGACATCTTCCCGGCCGACGTCCTGCCGGTGTTCAACTCGCACGCGATCGAGACCCGGCTGCACCACATCCCCGGCCTGTCGGACCACTACCTCTACTTCAACGACGACGTGTTCGTCGGCCGCCGGGTCACCGCGGAGCACTTCTTCCACGGCAGCGGTCTGATGAAGATCCCGGTGTCCCCGCTCAAGATCGGGGCCGGCAAACCGCACGCCGAGGAGACCGCCACCAACTCCGCGAGCAAGAACGTCCGCCGGCTGCTGCTGGAGAAGTTCGGGCGGATGACCACGCACAACTTCATGCACACCCCGCTGCCGCAGCAGCGCGAGACCCTGCGGGACCTGGAGGACCTCTTCCCCGAGGACATCGCCCGCACCACGGCCTCCCGCTTCCGCTCGCCGCAGGACATCGCCGTGACGGCGCCGCTGCTCTACCAGTACGCGCTGATGACCGGCCGCGGTGTGCCGGGCCGGTTCGGCTTCCGGTACGTCAACATCAGCCGTCCCGACGCCGAGGCCCGCTTGGCCGACCTGCGCCGCACCCGCCGCTTCGACTTCTTCTGCCTCAACGACGTCGACGTGCCGCCGGAGGAGCGGGAGCGGGTCGGCCTGCGGATGCACGAGTTCCTGGAGGACTACTTCCCCTTCGCAAGCCCCTTCGAGAAGCCTTCCGCGGCGCCCTCCGCGACGCCCTCCGTGACGCTCTCCGAGAAGCAGAGCTGACGGGGGCTGGGGGGCATGGACATCCGTCACCGCTTCACGTTCACGGCGCCCGCGGGCCTGCGCGCGGTCCGGGACCTGCCGGCTCGCCTGTGCGCCTGGCTGTCGGCCAGGCTCTGGGCGCTGCGCGCGGCCCGGGCCCGACGACGCCTGCGCGCCGCCGTCCCCGGGCGCGCGATCACCTTCGGACCGACGCGCCTGTACGGCCGTACGGTCGACGCCTACACGGCCGCGGACGCCGCCGAAGCCGATCTCGAACGGGTCTGCACCCTCCTGGAAGGGCTGCACGTCCCGTACTTCCTGGTCCCCTCGGAGCACGGACACGGCGCGCCGCGGCAGGTCGTCGGCGTCGAGGAGACGTACCGCGACGCGATCCTCGCCCGGGCCGCCCAGCGCTTCGCCGGCACCGCCGGGTACGTCGGCGCCGTCGGACCGGGCGGCGCCGTGACGACCGCGGTGCTGTGGGCCGACGGCAGGCTGCCCCGGGCGCTGCGGGGGGCCGCCGTACTCCGCACCGGCGTGGTGCGCCTCGGCCCGGCAGGGCAGGTGCTCAGCGGCCTGGAGTCGGGGTGCGACATCGAGTTCTGGCGGCACGGCCGGGACCTCGGCGCCCCCTCGGATCCAGCCGGGGGCAGCGCCGGCGGCACCGACCCCGCCTGGCTCACCGTGCCCGGCAGCCGGCTCCCGGACGTCTTCGGGCCGGCGCTCGTCGCCCCGCGCCGCAACCCCGTGGCGGAAGTGCTCCCGGTGACGGCGCGGCAACCGGCGGCGGTGGCGGTCCGCCGCCGCACCGTCCCGACGTTCGCCCCGTTCGCCGGGCCCGGCATCGACGAGGTGCTGTTCCCCGTCGACGCCGTCTACACCTGGGTGGACGGGGACGACCCGGCGATGGCCGCGAAGCGCCGGGCCCACCAGGAACTCTCCGACAACGCGATCGCTCCGCGCGAGACCGGCGCCTCCCGCTACACCAGCCATGACGAACTGAAATACGCACTGCGCTCGCTGGAGATGTACGCCGGGTTCGTCCGGCACGTCTACCTGGTCACCGACTCCCAGATCCCGTCCTGGCTGGACCCTGATGCGGAAGGCCTGACGGTGATCGACCACCGGGAGATCCTCCCGCCCGACGCACTCCCGGTCTTCAACTCGCACGCGATAGAGAGCCGCCTGCACCACATCCCGGGCCTGTCGGAGCACTACCTCTACTTCAACGACGACGTCTTCATCAACCGGCCGGTACGCCCCGAGCACTTCTTCCACGGCAACGGCATCGCCCGTATCCCCCTGTCTCCGCTGAAACTGGGCGTAGGCGCTCCGCACCCACTCGAACCCGCCCCGAACTCCGCCGGCAAGAACGCCCGCGAGGTGATCAGGCGCTTCCACGGCAGACACATCACGCACAAGTCGCTGCACACCCCCCACCCCCAACTGCTGTCCGTGATGCGCGAGATGGAGAGCCTGGGAATCGAGGAACTCGAACGGACGTCCTCCTCCCGTTTCCGCTCCACCTCCGACGTCGCTCCGGCATCCACGCTCCACCACCACTGGGCGATCGCAACGGGCCGGGCCGTCCCCGCCGACTACCGCTTCCGCTACGTCCAGCTGGGCACACCGGACATGCACCGCCGCCTGGCCCGCCTCGCGGCCGGCGAGGACATCGACTTCTTCTGCCTCAACGACGTGGACACATCCCCGGAGGCCAGACCGGCTGCCCAGGCCGCCATCCGCAGCTTCCTGGACCGCAAATACCCCTTCCCGAGCCGCTACGAAGGAGCCCCGCGCACCAGCACCCGCCCCATCACACCGCTCACGACGAGAATCCCGTCCCAGCCCACACGGGAGGAAGCACAGCGCCGCGAGGCGTAGACGGCGTGGGCCGGACCCGGGCGGCGAGGCGGCACGGGGCGCCCGCGCACGTAGGTGTCTTCCTCGTGCCGCTGCCCTCGCACGACTGTCCGGCGTCGCGCGCGGCCCCGCCGTCGCGCGCGAGGAGCGCCGACGACGCCCGAGCGGGTGTGCTCTTGTCGTGGTGGCCGAGCGCCTGGGCGATGACGAGGACCGAGGCCTGGAGGAGGAGTTCGTCGACCACGCCGTGCCCATCGCCCGCCGCATGGTCTAGACCATCAAGCGTCGGCTGAACTGGAACTGAGAGCTTCCCTCAGCCGAACACAGACCCGCTCCACCTCCAGCGCCGGCGGGAAGCACCGCGCCTGCCCCATGGCCACCTGCAGCGCGGGACCGAAGGCGTCGAACCGTTCCATGTCTTCTGTGCCGGCGGGTTGCACGACGAAATGGATGTGTCCGGGAACACCGTCGGCATGGGACCACAGGCATACATACACCTGCTCAGGGTCCATCACCTCAGTGACTGCGGCGCTCACCTTCTGCAGCAGAGGTCCGAGTTCCATGGACTCTTGCGCCGTCAGGTCGGCTACGTGCACTACATGCCGGACCGGCTTGACCACGACCGCACCGAGGCCCAGAGGGCCGACGCAGTGCTCGACAACCCACATCCGTGTCCGCAACAGGTTCCCACCCGGCAGCGGGGTCCTCCCCTCCATGAGATCGCACGCAAGGCACTCGCCGCTCACGCCAGCATCCTCCCCGTAGCCGAGCGCTCATTCGATCACAGCCCAGCCGGTTGCGGCGACCGAGAAAGCACGGGCAGCGAGAGGCTGCGCAGTGCCCCAGGACCGTAACGTCTCGTCCAGCGCTCCGAAACCTTGATCCCGGAAGTCGCGATCACCCTGGTGACCCGCTATCGGCACGACCCTGGCTCGCCGTGCCCTGGCCGCGTGGCCGCGCGAGGCAGCGCTCGCGCGGCAGGTGAGCCCGGCCCGTGCGCAGCCAGCCGGGCTCATCGGCGCAAGTCTGGGCCGCATCGCCAGCTGTGACCTCCGCCCTTCGAGTCTGCTCACGTCCTGGCCTGCCACGGCCACTCTGGGCCACTGGCGCGGCGCCCGGAGCCCGCAGGCCCTCGGGCGTCCGGCATCCGGCATCCGGCATCCGACGTCCGGCCTGACGCTGTTGTCCCTGCTCGCGCAGGGTGTGGGATTCTGGCAAAGGAGCACATCGGGGGCGACATACAAAGGGGAGTGGGCTCGTATGCGCGAGGCGTACCACGAAGAGCTGGCCTCGATCGGCGAGGCCTTGGTGGACATGGCGAACCGGGTCGGTTCGGCCCTGGGCCGGGCCACCAGCGCACTCTTGGATGCCGATCTCGAGCTCGCGGAAAGCGTGATCTCCGCCCACAGCAAGGTCGAGGACCTGCAACGCGACCTGGATGACCGGGCGATCGCGGTCCTGGCGCGCCAGCAGCCGGTCGCCACCGACCTGCGGCTGGTGGTCACCTCCCTGCGCATGAGCGCGGACCTGGAACGCTGCGCGGTCCTGGCCCAGCATGTCGCCAAGCTGGCCCGGCTGCGCCACCCCGCCCAGGCCGTACCC
This sequence comes from Streptomyces sp. NPDC104761, assembly GCF_055583445.1. Lineage (NCBI taxonomy): Bacteria > Bacillati > Actinomycetota > Actinomycetes > Kitasatosporales > Streptomycetaceae > Streptomyces > Streptomyces sp. NPDC104761. The sequence goes on from NZ_JBVJNZ010000014.1 coordinate 67,716, forward strand.
CAGGACCTGCGCCGCACCATCCTGGAAATGAGCCAGCTCGCCCAGCGTCTGATGGCGCAGGCCGCCGATGTCCTCGTCACCCGCGACCTGGACGCCGCGCTCCAGATGGAGCAGGACGACGACCGGATCGACGAACTGCACCGCTCGATATTCCAGCACCTGATGGACGACCGCTGGCACCACGGGGTGGAGACCGCCGTCGACGTCACCCTGCTCGGCCGCTACTACGAACGCTTCGCCGACCACGCCGTCTCCGTCGCCCGCCGCGTGATCTTCCTCGTCACCGGCGAACACGCCGACGAGCTGGTGGCGACACATCCTTGACCACGCGCGCGGCTGCTTCCCGACCGCGTGCGGTTACCGTGCCCAGGCCGTCAAGCGCCGGCCGAACCGGAACGCGGCGCCCTCCCCGGACGGGGACAGACCCCGCACCAGCTCCGCTGCCGGGGGGAAGCGCCCCTCCGCACCCATAGCCACCTGCAGAGCGGGACCGAAGGAGACAAGACCAGCCTTCCTGTTCCGCTGTCGGGTTCATGGGCAGCGAAGGCCGTTCAGCTTGCCGCCGAATCCGCTACGGGGTGACCGTGCCCGGGTCGCGGAGAGACGACGAACCGAGCGGCGGCCTCATCGGCTGCAGCAGTGGCGATGCGAGCGATCATGTCGCCTGTCATGGGAGGCAAGGCATCCAGGGGAAACCACCGGGTCGCAGTGTTCTCACCGTCGGCTGGATACGGGTCACCGGACTGCCAGCTGAGCCGGAACACCAAGTCGAGATACTGCGTGTGGTCTCCGTTGCCGTAGACCACCGGATCGGTGACATGCACCATCGCCAGGCGCTCAGGAACCGCCTCGACGCCGGTCTCCTCCCGTACTTCCCGGACCGCGGCGTCCGCCGGCTGCTCTCCGGGATCGATGATTCCAGTCACTGCGGTCCACTCGCCGTTGTCCGAGCGTTGCGCCAGCAGGACACGTCCTTCCCTGAGGACCACCGCGGTCACTCCTGACAGCCACAGCGGATCGTTCCCGATCTTCTCTCGCAGCGCGAGGATGAAATCTGGTGTCGCCATCAAGCCAGGATAGGAAGCCCCCGCTTACATTGATCACCAGATTCCCAAAACCTACTCGGTCTCAGACCGCCTTTGAGATCTGCTGGGATGCCAGCCATGCGGTGTACCACGTGCCGAAGTCTGGTCCTGGGGTCAGACCACCCCAGGAGCGGTCGTCGAGCCACACTTGTCCGGCATTGCTTCCTGTGATGACCAGGCGGGAGAAGGTACCGCAGCCCATCTCGCCGAGGACCAGGGTCCCCGTGACCGAGTAGTCAGCGTCGCCTCCCCTGCCCGGCCCCGGCCAGTCCGTGGAGTGCGGGAACGGGGTGGCCAGGAAGCCCACGTGCAAGCACTCGGCCCGAAGGTCGTGCAGGGCCTCTTCATCGTCTACTTCTTCTGCCAGGCCCAGGAGTCCGTAGTCCGGTCCCGCTCCGCCGCCGGCGACCGAGCTCAGGAAGCCTCGGTAAGAGGCGGGAAGGGTGACGCGGTGCAGCTGCTCGAACGAGCGGATCGCCTCCTCCGCCAGGGGCGGGTGAAGCCGGTACCGGTGGTGAGAGGCGCCGAAGCGGTGATGCTCGGGATCTTCCTGAGCCATCGCGGCAACACGAGAGCGCTCAGAGGCGCCGTTCCAAGCCTCGCTCCGGGCGGCAGTGTCACTGGTCACGCCCGAACCGTACCCTCGTCCGGCCGCACCCGGACGAATGCTTTGGGGTCCGGCCGCGTGGCGGGACGGCCGCGGGTGACTCGGCGGACCATGATCCCGATCATTGCCCATCGGATCACGGTCTCCGATCGGGCCCGGCCGGCCTCGCAATCCCGGGCCAGACGTAGGTGGTCGGTGAGCCACGAGAAGGTGTCGGCGAAGCCCTGGTCAGCCCAGATCTTCCGCACGCCGGGGTGGTCGAGGCGAGTCCACAACAGCGGGTGCCTGACACCGTCGCGGTCCTGGACGCTCGCCGCCACAACGTGGACCGTTAGGAGCAGGCCGAGAGTCTGTCGCCGCGAACCCACCGGTCTCGGTACGTCAAGGGCCGTCAAGCCACTCGCGCACAGTGCCCGTGGCGGGCTCGATCCACCTGGTACTGGCTGATACCGGTGACTTTCACGTCCATGGCTTCCGCGAGTTCTTCGGCGGAGCCGAAGGCGGCGTGGCAGGAGACGATCTGAATGGGGCCTCCCCAGTACTCCAGCCGCAGATCGTGATCTTGTTGGTGAGTGCGCGGCGAGAGCCGCAGTTGGCTTGAGCGGGTGTGGTCACGGGTGAGGATGCTGTCCGGCCTTCCGACGTCGGAGCCTGAAGGTGATCACGGAGACGAGCGTGACGGCCAGGCTGGCGCCAGCGACCACGTCGTCTGCCTTCGGCGGCTATGCCTGTGCAGTGCCAGATCAAGGCTCCGAGGAGCGAGATGCCTCCCGCGACAAAGCCGAAGGCCGTGGCCACCCGCAGGCGCGTGTCCCGATCCATTGGGGTCTTGGCTGTGACGATCGGTTCCGAGGTTTGCTGCAGGGTGATGTAGTCACCGCTGTTGACGCTGACGGCGTCGAGCGCATGGGACGCATCGCCCGCCGGAGAGCAGATGAAGCAGACTGTTTTGCCCTCTTCGACCAGGGCCGTGAGGAGCTGGCTGGTACACCAGTCGATCTTCAGTTGGAGTCGATGCTCTCCTGTCGGCATCTCAAAGCGGAGCGTCTGCCCCCGCCGGATGCTGCCCACTTGGGTGTCATCGATGAGCACGGCATAGCCGCGGAGCGCATCGCGGTAGCTTCCGTGCGCCCGCGACAGCACGACGGTTCCGTGCCCGAGCGAGGCCGCCGCGGATGGACCGCCCACGTCGTCGCGCTCGGCAGCCTCGGCTGGCGCACTGGGTTCATGGGGGGACACGGCTCGTTCCTCGTCGTTCATCGCCGCCCCCCTTCATGCGACTACCGTGTGTTCCGTGAGCCTACTCACGCGTCAACTGCCGCAAAATACCCGGCTCTGTGAAGACTGAAGACCCTGCGGTGGCCGCGGGGAGCAGCGGAGTGCCTGCACACTGGCAGACGCGACGCCTGCAATCCTTTCAACCGCTGCGACAACTCATTGAGGGTCTCCGAGTTTTTCTGCGCGTCCGCACTTCACCACTTGCGCGAAACATGCCTCGACTAAACGGATTTCACATCTGTCGCATTTTTTCTTGGCGCGGGTGAACTGCGCATTCCGGTCCTCGTAGGCGGAAGCCGGATCCGTGAACCGTACGAGTTTTCAAATACTTGCTCTTGGGGGCGGCCCAGTCACCGACGAGCCGGTCGCCTGAGACGAACTCCAGGGGGCCCAGACCGGGGGCGGTCACCGATCCATTGCCATGCGGCACTCCGGGCCAGTACGTCGCCTCGCCTGGCGCGACGTGCCGGCGGACGACTGTTGTGGTCCGGTCGTGGACGATCGGCATCGGCACCCCGCCGTAGTGGGCAAACGCCCGCCGGTGGCTGTCGAAGAAGGTCTGAAGATCCTGGCCGGTGGTGAAGCAGCAGAACGGGTCGCGGGGGTACGACAGCGTCATGTCGAACGAATAGACCTTTGCGGTGCCCAGACGAGCGAGGATCCCCGCGGTGCCCGCAACGTCGCCGTCGACCGTCACCGCCGCCGCCACCGCTGCGTACCGGTGGGGTGACCGCCGCCGGCGTCGCGGGCACCGCGCTCGTGCCGACGCCGTCGAAGAATGCTCCGTACTGGTCGGCTCCCTGCGCGCGCTCGCCTCCGCGCACCGCGAAGCGGTGGTCCGCGTCCACGTCGTGGGCCAGGCGGGCGAGGACGTCGCCGCACAGCCGGGCGTTCCGCGCGGGGCGGTCAAGTCCCGTACCCATCATGGTGTCCGTGCGCCGCGGGCGGAGTCGGCGCGCCCGGCATCCGCGGTGCGGCGGCCTGAGCGCTCGCTCTCACGGCGGAATGCCGCGCCGAGGCCTTGCGGGGGTCACGGCCGCACCCGTGGCGCCGTTGAGACATGTCGCAGGTGTGACACCAGAGGCCAGTGACATGCTCAACGCCACAGCAGATTCTGTCGGACAGCGTGTGACTCCCCGCTGTACGAGAGGTGCTTGGCTGATGGCATGGATCCGCCTGACGGCGGCGATATCGACAGGATTGCTGCTGGCCGCCGGAGGCGTACCGGCCGCCTCCGCCCGGACGCCCCAGGACACCGCGGCGCGACCCGCCGCCGGCCAGGACGCGCCGCCTGTGACCGTACGCCTGGTGACCGGCGACCGCGTGACGGTGTCGCCGGGGGCCGACGGCCGCCGCGCCGCCTCGGTCGAGCCGGGACCCGGCCGTGAGGGCATCGTCTTCCGCACGTACCAGGAGGACGGCGGCGACCTGACGGTACTGCCGTCGGACGCCGCGGACCTGGTCTCCGCCGGGACGCTGGACCGGCGTCTGTTCGACGTCTCCGCCCTGATCGCCCAGGGCTACGACGAGGCCGGCACCTCCGCACTGCCGCTGATCGTCTCCGCCTCCCCGCGCGGCGGCGTGGCCAGGACGACCGCGAAGAGCGAGAAGGCCGCGGCCGCCGTCGCCGACCGGGTCGCCGCGTTCAACGAGGCATCGGCCCCGGTGCGGACCCTCGCCAGTATCGGCGCGCGGTCGCTGCGCGTCGCGGACGCCGACCTCGGCGGCTTCTGGAAGGCCTTGAACCCCGGCGACGCCGAGGGCACCGCCCGCGCCGCGGCGACCCCGCGGGTGTGGCTGGACGGACGGGTCGCCCCGGTGCTGGACCGCAGCACGGCGCAGATCAACGCGCCTGCGGCGTGGAAGGCCGGGTACGAGGGCCAGGGCGTGAAGGTGGCCGTGCTGGACACCGGCGTGGACGCCACCCACCCCGATCTGGCGGGCCGGATCGCGGAGTCGAAGGACTTCTCGGGCAGCGGGAACACCGTGGACCACTTCGGGCACGGCACGCACGTGGCGTCGATCGTCGGCGGTACGGGCGCGGCGTCGTCCGGTTCCCGCAAGGGTGTGGCGCCGAAGGCGGAGTTGCTGATCGGCAAGGTGCTCGGCGACGACGGCTACGGCTCGGAGTCGCAGGTCATCGACGGCATGGAGTGGGCGGCCGCCGAGCACGCCAAGGTCGTCAACATGAGCCTCGGCTCCGACGAGCCGACCGACGGCACCGACCCGATGAGCCAGGCCGTCAACACGCTGTCCGCCTCTGGCGACACCCTCTTCGTCGTCGCGGCGGGCAACGCGGGCGAGAACGGGGACTCCACGATCGGTTCGCCCGGTGCGGCCGACGCCGCGCTGACGGTGGGCGCTGTGGACCGCGACGACTCCCTCGCCTCCTTCTCCAGCCGCGGTCCGCGCCTCGGCGACAAGGCCGTCAAGCCCGACGTGACCGCCCCCGGCGTCGGCATCGTCGCCGCGCGCGCGTCCGGCACCACCATGGGCGACCCGGTCGACGCGAACTACACGGCGGCGTCCGGCACCTCGATGGCGACCCCGCACGTGGCGGGTGCCGTCGCGCTGATCGCGCAGCAGCACCCCGGCTGGACCGGTCAGCAGTTGAAGGACGCGCTGATCAGCACCGCGCACACCGTGCCGGGCACGAAGGTGACCGAGCAGGGCGGCGGCCGGATCGACGTCGCCGCGGCCATGGGCCCCGTCACGGCCACCGGCAGCGTGCTGCTGCCCGCCGTCCAGGTGGGCGGCGGCAAGCAGCAGTCGGCGACCCTGCACTACACCAACACCGGTGACAAGGCGGTGGACCTGAAGCTGAGCGTGGCCCTGGCCACCTCCGACGGCGTGGCCCTGACGGCCGGTGTCGTCACGCCCGGCGCGAGCACCGTCCACCTCGCCCCCGGCGCCTCCGCCGACGTGCCGCTGAGCACCGACCCGAAGGACGCCAGGCGCGGCGCCTACTACGGCTACGCGACCGCGACCGGCGCGGACGGCACCGTCCTCGCCCACACCACGCTCTCCCTGGTCGTGCACGCGCCGCAGCACCGGCTCACCGTGATCGCCCGCGACCGCGCGGGCAAGGTGCTGCCGGGCTGGCTGCCGACGATCTGGGGCCAGGACGGTTTCGTCTCGTACACCAGCGCCGACCCCGCGGTCGCCGTCGTCGAGGACGGCACCTACCAGGTCGACTTCAGCACCCTGGACAACGCCTCGGACGGCCAGGAACTGGTCGAGGTGATCAACCCGCAGGTGAAGGTCACCAAGGACACCACGGTGACACTGGACGCCTCCAAGGTCACCCAGGTGCGGATCCGCACGCCCGAGCCCGCCGAGCAGCGGGGGATCCTCAGCTACCAGACGTACCGGCGCATCGAGGGCCACGGCCTGATCCAGGGCGTGATGTTCTTCGACGTCGCCAAGCGCATCTACGTCAGCCCGACCGCGCAGGTCACCGACGGCACCTTCGAGTTCGCCTCGCGCTGGCAGATGACGGCCCCGCAGTTGCGGGCGAAGGTGTCCGGCACCTCGGCGCCCTTCACCCCGTACTACCTGCCGACCTCTCCGGTCTTCGACGACAGGGGCGTCCGGCTGACCGCGGTGGACGCCGGGGCGGGCACCGCCGCGGACCTCGAGGCCGCCCATGTGCGCGGGAAGCTTGCTGTCGTCCGCTACGACTTCGGCAACGACGCCGAGCTGGCGAAGGCCGCCGCGGACGCCGGGGCCAAGGCGCTGATGCTCGTCATGCCCGAGGGCTTCTTCCCCTGGACGCGCTGGCAGCCGGAGGGCGACCGCCTCGCGCTGCCGATCATGCGCGCCGGCGCGACGGAGGGCACCGGCCTGCTGAAGCGCGCCGGTGAGCGCACCACCACGGTGGACTTCTCCGGCACGGTGAAGAGCCCCTACCTGTACGACGTGATGCAAGTGTCCCAGCAGCGTGTTCCCGAGAAGCTGGTGTACACGGTCAGCGAGCGCAACAGCGCGGTGGTGAAGGCCGCCTACACCCGCACCGGCGCCTCGGCCTGGGGGAGCGAGCAGCGGTTCGGCTGGCGCCCCTACCAGGAGTTCGCCTGGAACCAGTACACCCGTGACGTGCCGGTGGGACAGCAGCGCACCGAGTACGTGACGGCCGGTGACACGCTGTGGAGCCACACCGTGCACCACGACACCGTCATGGACCGCGACCTCGAGCTGGGCGTCGGCATGCAGGACGCCGCCCACACCTACCGGCCCGGGCAGCACGCCGCGGAGAAGTGGTTCGCGGGGCCGGTGCGCCCGTCGATCCCGCACGGTGTGACGGGCTGGCCCGGCTCGGTGCGCAACGGCGACACCCTGTCCCTGTACATCCCGGAGTTCACCGACTCCCAGTCCGGCCACTGGTCGTTCGCGGAGGCCAGCTCGCTGGGTGGCGGTGTCGGCTCCGGTGCCGCGGTGTCCGCGGTGGGCGACCCGAGCGACGTGGCCCACGCCGAGGTGTACCGCAACGGCCGGCTGGTGGCGCAGTCAGGCACCGGGGCCTGGGGCCAATTCGAGGTGCCCGCGGGCAAGGCCGGCTACCGGCTGGACCTCACCACCGCCCGTACCTCCGCCGACTGGCAGTTCGGCACCGGCACCAGGACGTCCTGGACGTTCACCTCGGACACCGCGGCGACGGCCACGCTGCTGCCGCTGCTCCAGGTCGACTACAGCGCGCCGGTGGACCTCCGCAACGCGGTGGGCCCGGGCCGGTCGCACATGCTGGGTCTGAACGTACGGATGCCGGACGGCGTGGCCGCCCCGCGCGGGGTCACGCTCAAGGTCGAGGCGTCGTACGACGACGGCCGTACCTGGCACACCGCCCGCACCGCGCGGCACGGCGGCACGCGGTTCACCGCCGCGGTCGAACGGCCTTCGGGGGTGCGCGGGGACGCGTACGTCAGCCTGCGGGTGACCGCGGTGGACGCCGCGGGCAACACCGTGCGGCAGACGGTCGACCGCGCCTACCTGCACCGCGGCCCCTCCTCCGGGCGGTGACGGCGGCCCCGCGGAACGGCTGAACGGCTGAACGGCTGAACGACGGCGGGTGCCCGGGCGGAAGCCCTGGCACCCGCCGTTTCCTTGCCCGGTGGTGGCTCGCGGTGCAAACTTCAACGGGCCGTTCCGCTTCTCGGGGCCGGCCGCGGCGAGGGAGGGGCACGGCATGCTGGAGGCGGCAGGTCTCACGGCGATCGAGGAGACGGTCTACCGGCTCCTGGTCGGGACCGCGACCGCGTCGGCCCAGGAGGTCGCCGACCGGACCGGGCTCCCGCGCGAGTCCGCCGAGGCCGTGCTCGCGGCCCTGCGTGGCAAGGGCCTCGCCAGCCCCACCGACCTCGATCCGCTGCACTACGCCGCCGTGCCGCCCGACGTGGCGCTGCTGCCGCGGCTGCAGCGCAACGCCGACGCGCTCGACAAGGCCCGGACCGCCGTCACCGACCTCCTCGACAGCTACCGCAGCACGCGCCGCAGGCACGACCCCGGCCAGCTCATCGAGGTCATCACCGGAGCGGAGGCGCTGCGCCAGCACCTGCGGCAGATGCAGGACAACGCGTGCCACGAGATGCTCTGGTTCTGCAAGGCGCAGTACGTGGCGATGCCCTCGGGCAGCAACCGCGCCGAGTACGACGCCCTCGCCCGCGGGGTGCGCTACCGCGTCCTGTACGAGCAGGCCTTCTTCGACGACGAGGGCGCCGTCGACAACGTCGTGGAAGGTGTGCGCGCCGGTGAGGTGGCCCGGTCGGTCCCGCACCTGCCGCTGCGCCTGGCCGTGGCCGACCGCGCCATCGCCATCTGCCCGCTGGTCCCCGGTGGGCCCCAGGGCAGTCCCCAGGTGGCGACGGCCGCGCTGGTGCGGGGCAGCAGCCTGCTGGAGGCGCTCATCTCGCTCTTCGAGCGCTACTGGGAGACCGCGGTCCCGCTGAAGGTCAGCGCGTCCGGCGGGGTGGAGGGCAGCGACGGGATCGTCGACGCCGACCCGCTGACCGAGACCGACCGCCGGCTCCTCTCGCTGCTCGTGGCGGGTGTCGCCGACAAGGCCATCGCGAGTCAGATGGGGCTGAGCAGGCGTACCGTGCAGCGCCACATCCAGCGCATGATGACGCTCGCCGGCGCCGACACGCGGATGCAGCTCGCCTGGCAGGCCGCTCGCCGCGGCTGGCTCTGAGTCCCGCCGCTCCCAGGCGAACTGACTGCCCGCCAGTCCTGGTGGGTCACCGACCGGTGCGGGGCCGGCCCGGCCGCGGCCGAGCCCGTGCCAAGCGGCCACCGGCTGTCCGGCACGCCTCAAGATGCCTCGGGTATTGATCCTGACCTGGGGAGACCGTCTGACCGTTTCACTTGCTGGGCCGGGCGGGGGCGAGCGAGGTCAGTCCCGTGTCGATGAGCCGGGCTGCGCGTTGGACGTCGGCGCTCACCATGTCGTGCAACTGCTCGGGGTTCTGGGCTCGGTTCAGGTGCCTGCGGAGCGCCTGGAACTGGATGGGCCACAGGGCGAGCAGGGCGGTTGCGGCGATCTGTGGTTCAGGGTCGTCCGGGCTCATCTCATTGCGCCGAGCCAGGACTTCGGCGGCCGCGGCGACCTGCTGATCAGCCATGTCGCGCTGATAGGCCCGCAGGGACGGGGTGGATCCGATCAGCATGCCGAACCGCAGAAGCATGTTCTTCGCCTGGGCCAGGTCGTCCTGTTCGGTCAGCCAGGACGTGATGCCCGCCAGCTCGCCGGACAAGATCTTCAGCACGGCCTCGACCGGCGACAGATCTGGATCGGCGAGCGTGGTCCGCAGGGAGTCCAACGTGGCCTCGCCCAGGTCCAGGACGAGGGACTCCTTGGTCGGGAAGTAGTTGAACACGGTCTTCTCCGACACCCCGCAGGCTTCGGCGATCTCGGAGACACGCACGGCGTCAAAGCCCCGTTCCATGAACATCTCGGTGGCCGTGTCCGACAGCTGCCGCCGCAACAGCCGCTTCTTGCGCTCCCGTAGCCCCTCGGCGGCGGGTTCCGCGTCGCGACGGCGCAAGGCCGTCCAGTCCACAGTGCGCATGCTCATTGGTGCAGCGTAGTCCAGCCTCCACAAAACTTCTGTTGCTATAAATTTTCATTCACTGTAAGAATATGCTGCGCTTGACGCCCGTGCCCGAGGAGCCCGCCATGAGCACCATCCACATCGTCCGCGACTACCCCCACCCGCCGCAGAAGGTCTGGCGCGCCGTGACCGATCCCGAGCTGATCCCGCTATGGACGGCCACCGGCGCCGGCGCACGCCCGGAGGGCTTCACGGCCACGCCCGGCACCACGTTCAAGTTCGTCGCGAAGCCGAAGCCGGGGTGGAGCGGCGTGGTGCTGTGCGAGGTGCTGGAGGCTCGTGAGCCCTCGCTGCTGCGCTACTCCTGGCAGGACGAGGGCGGCGGCGAGGTGACGGAGGTCGCCTACCAACTCGCCCCGCACGACGGCGGGACACGTTTCACCTACCACCACACCGGCTTCACCGGCACCGGAGGATTCTTCATGGCCAAGATCCTCGGCGCCGTCCGCACCAAGATGCTCACCAAGGGCCTGCCCGCCGTGCTGGACGACCTCGACGACGACGGCACCCTGCACCCGGACAGCACCTTGCGCCCCAAGCGGCACTAGGCGTTCGTTCGCCGGGACATGCTCGGCGCTTACGAGGGAAGTTGTCATATGACAACGTAGTGCCGTGACGCGACCCTCTTCCATTGGCGGACAATGACCTTCTTTGCGATCTCCCGTTCGCAGCCCCTGATACTCCGGTCCGTCACCGCGCTGGTGCTGGAGAACGAACGTCTGGAAGCGGAGTGCGCACAGCTCCGGCAGGCGGTCTCCTCCCATGCCGTCGTCGACCAGGCCATCGGCGCCGTCTGCGCCATGGGCCGGTTGCCGGTCGAGGAGGCGTGGCGGGTCCTGCGGGACGTATCGCAGCGCACCAACACCAAGCTGCGCACCGTGGCCGAGCACGTCCTCGCCTTCGCCCAGGGCGGCCACCTGCCGCAGGACGAACTCGGCGAGCTCCATCAGGCGATCCGCCGGTATACCGCACGCACCGACGCGTCCGAGGCCGTACCACCCCGTCGGGAGTGACCCGCCGTACCGACGCCACGCCTCCTGGCACACCGAAATCCAACAGCGCAACGTCGCCGGACCGATCCTCGTCCGGGGATGCACCGGCGATCTCCCGGCAGACTCCGCGCGCACATTGACGACCCCTTCGACCGGCACAGCCGCAGCCGGATCCCCGAGCCCCCAGTGATCACCGACCGTGGGGCACCGCCTCGGCCGCAGTTCGAGTCCGTCCGAGGCGAGGGTGGGGTGGCTGTGCGGCTGAGGCGTCTTCGCGTCCGGCGGGCGGGTCTGGGAGGATCTCGCGGTGGACAGCACTGATGACGCCGCCTGCCGGGCGCTTGTCCGCCGCGGCCTGGCCCTGGAGTACGTCACCCTGGGCTGGAACGTGATCGGCATCGTGGTGCTCGCCGTCGCCGCGCTCTCCGCCCGGTCCGTGGCGCTGGCCGGGTTCGGGCTGGACTCCCTGATCGAGATCGGCGCCTCCACCGTGGTGATCTGGGAACTGTCCGGCACCGGCGAGGACCGCCGGCGCCGTGCGCTCAGGCTGATCGGCGTCGGCTTCGCGCTCCTGGCGGTGTACCTGCTGGTGCAGTCCACATGGGTGCTGGCCTCCGGCTTCCGCCCCCACCACTCGCCTCTGGGCATCGGCTGGACCGCGGTGACGGCTGCGGTGATGTTCGCGCTCGCCGCCGGCAAGGCGCGCACCGGCACCGCGCTGGACAATCCCGTGCTGAAGACCGAGGGGCGGGTGACCCTGATCGACGGCGTGCTGGCCTGCGCGGTGCTGTTCGGCCTCCTGCTGAACTCCCTGGCCGGCCTCTGGTGGGCCGACCCGGCCACCGGCTACGTGCTGGTCCACTACGCGCTGCGCGAGGCCAAGGAGGTCTTCTTCAGCGAGCACTGACGGCGGAGCGATGCACCACCCCGGGCCCAGGCGCCGTCACCTCTCGTGACCAGCGAACACGGGTGTCGCACCGCCGACGCGCACCGGCGCAGCCACGAGCCATCCAGCGCAAGAGACATCCCATCACAGGTTCACAACATTGATGGGATGGATCCGTCATCGACATCCCATGACGTGACCCTCCAATCGCGTGTTCTGGCGGAATTCTTCGGCACCTTGCTCCCGACCTCTAGACAGCCCCCTCGCGCCCCCCCTATAAACATCCCATCTCTCTGTCAGCGACACCCAACCGTCGCATCGGTGTAACAACCCCGCTACGGGACCAGCGCGAGGAAGTACCCATGAGAATCAGAACCGCACTCGGCTCCACCGCGTCCGTCGTCTGTGCGCTGACGCTGCTCAGCGCGTGCAGCAGCGGCTCCGGCACCTCCGCCTCGTCGAGCGACAAGCCGCTCGTGGGCGTCGACTACCCCCGGTCCGACACCGACTTCTGGAACTCCTACATCAAGTACACGCCCGACTCCGCGAAGCAGCTCGGCCTGTCCCTGAAGACCACGAACTCTCAGAACGACGTCGCCAAGCTCACCGCCAACGCGCAGACGTTCATCAGCCAGGGCGTCAAGGGCATCGCGATGGCGCCGCAGGACACCGCCGCCATCGCGCCGACCCTGGCCCAGCTGGAGGCGAAGAAGATCCCCGTCGTCACCGTCGACACCCGCCCCGACACCGGCAAGGTGTTCATGGTGGTGCGGGCCGACAACCGCGCCTACGGCGAGAAGGCCTGCCAGTTCCTCGGCACGAAGCTCGGCGGCAAGGGCAAGGTCGTCATGCTGGAGGGCGGCCTCGACTCGATCAACGGCCGTGACCGCACCGAGGCGTTCAACGACTGCATGAAGAAGAACTACCCCGGCATCAAGGTGTTCGGCGAGGCCACGAACTGGGACGGCGCGGTCGCCGCACAGAAACTGCAGACGGACCTCACCGCCAACCCGGACATCAAGGGCGTCTACATGGAGTCCAGTTTCGGCCTGTCCGGCACGCTGCAGGTGCTCAAGCAGAAGGGCCTGCTGGTGGATCCGAAGGACAAGAAGCACGTGTTCATCGTGTCCAACGACGGCATCCCCGAGGAGCTCAAGGACATCGCCGCGGGCAAGATCGACGCCACCGTCTCCCAGCCCGCCGACCTGTACGCCAAGTACGCCCTGTACTACCTCAAGGCCGCGATCGACGGGAAGACGTTCAAGCCGGGCAAGACGGACCACGACAGCACGATCATCCAGGTCCGCGACGGTCTGCTGGAGGACCAGCTCTCCGCTCCCCTGGTCACCGCCGACGGCGGGACCTACGGCGGCGTTCCCAGTGTCAAGAGCGACGACACGTCGCTGTGGGGCAACCACCTCGGCTGACCTGCCCGGTCAGGGACCCAACGGCTATCCAGAACAAGGCGGTTGAGATGAGCGACGGGGAGCGTACTGTCACCCCCGCGCCCGCCCCGGCGGACGACGGGCGGGCCTCCACGGCCCCGCCCGTCGTCGAGGCGACGGGCATAGTCAAACGATTCGGCCCCACGGTGGCCCTGAACGGCGCCCGGATCACCATCCGGCCCGGCGAGACCCACGCACTCGTCGGCCGCAACGGAGCCGGCAAGTCGACCCTCGTGTCCGTCCTGACGGGCCTGCACGCCCCCGACGAGGGGACGGTCACCTTCGGCGGCGACCCCGCACCGCGGCTCAGTGACCGCGACGCCTGGCGCCGGCGCGTCGCCTGCGTCTACCAGAAGTCGACGATCATCCCCACGCTGACCGTCGCCGAGAACCTCTTCCTGAACCGGCACCACCACGGCCCGCACCGGCTCATCAGCTGGACCGGCGTACGCCACCGGGCCCAGGAGCTGCTGTCGGCCTGGTCGGTGGACGTCGACCCGCAGTCCCCGGCCGGCGATCTCAGCGTCGAGCAGCGGCAGTTCGTCGAGATCGCCCGGGCGCTGTCCTTCGGGGCCCGGTTCATCATCCTCGACGAGCCGACCGCGCAGCTCGACGCGGCGGCGATCAACCGGCTCTTCGACCGCATCCGCGACCTGCAACGCCAGGGCGTGACCTTCCTGTTCATCAGTCATCACCTGCAGGAGGTCTACGAGATCTGCGACATGGTGACGGTGTTCCGCGATGCCCGCCACATCGTGACCGCGCCGGTCGCCGAACTGCCCCGTACCGAGCTGGTAGCCGCCATGACCGGCGAGGCAGCGGCCGACCGGCGCCAGGAGCGCACCGGCAGCCTGGACGAGAGCACCGTGCCCGCACTGACCGTGCAGGGCCTGGGCAGCGACGACACCTACACCGACGTCACTTTCCGGGTGGGCGCCGGGGAGATCGTCGGCCTGGCGGGTGCCGCCGCCAGTGGACGCACGGAGGTCGCGGAGACCGTCGTAGGACTGCGGGCCGCGGCGACCGGGGAGCTGGAGATCGCCGGGCGCCGGCCCCGGCCGGGCAGCGTGCCGGCCGCGCTCGCGGCCGGCGCCGGGTTCGTGCCGCAGGACCGGCACCACCAGGGCTTCGTGCCGGACATGTCGATCGCCGACAACGCGACCCTGTCCGTGCCCAGGCGGCTCGGCAGGAACGGCTTCCTCAGCCGCGGACGGCGCGACCGGCTGGCCGAGGGCATGATCGAGAACCTGGCGATCAAGACCCCCGGACCGGAGCTGCCCGTCTCCGCCCTGTCCGGCGGCAACCAGCAGAAGGTCGTCATGGCGCGCGCCCTGGCCGACGACCCCCGGCTGCTGGTCCTGATCAACCCGACCGCCGGCGTGGACGTGCGCTCCAAGGAGTTCCTCCTCGGCAAGGTCGAGGAGACCGCCGAGTCCGGCACCGGCGTGCTCATCGCCTCCGACGAGCTGGACGACCTGCGCATGTGCGACCGGATCCTGGTGATGTTCCAGGGCCGGGTCACGACCGAGATACCCCGCGGCTGGCACGACCACGACCTCGTGGCCGCGATGGAAGGAGTGGACCTCGATGCCTGAAACCGTCCTCGCGGACGCCGCCGCCCAGTCCGTCGACGCCGGGCGGAAGCGCACCGCGCTGCTCGGCGGCCGGATCCCCCTGGCCCGGCTGCGCGATCTGGCGCTCGTTCCGGCGATCGTCGTCATCGCGATCGTCGGCCAGATCGTCAACCCGGTCTTCCTGCAGGCCGACAACCTCATCAACGTCCTGCAGACCATGTCCGAGATGGCCCTGCTGGTCCTCGCCCAGACGATGATCCTGATCGTCAAGAAGATGGACCTCTCCCTGGAGTCCACGATGGGTCTGGCGCCGGGCGTCGCGGCCTGGCTGGTCGTCCCGGCCGGGGCCGGACACGGACTCGGTCTGCTCCCGGGCGCCTGGGCGGTCCCCATCACTCTCGCCGTGGGCGCGCTCGTGGGTGTGATCAACTCACTGCTCATCATCCGCTTCGGCCTCAACGGCTTCATCGTCACGCTCGGCATGCTGATCGTGCTGCGCGGCATCCTCACCGGCATCTCCGGCGGTCAAACCTTCTTCCAGCTGCCGCAGTCGATGCTCTACACCGGCACCGCCGAATGGTTCGGCATGCCCGCCTCGATCTGGATCTGCCTGGCCCTGTTCGCCGTCGCCATCGTGGTGCTCGGCTGGACCAGCTTCGGCCGCTCCCTGTACGCCATCGGGGGCAACGTCGACGCGGCGAAGGCGGCGGGCATCCGCACCGACCGGGTGCTGTGGATCGTCATCGTCACCGGCAGCGTGCTCGCCGCCCTCGCCGGGCTGATGCTCTCCGGACGCCTGGCCTCGGTCGCCTCCGCGCAGGGCAACGGCTACATCTTCACCGTCTTCGCCGCCGCCGTCATCGGGGGCATCAGCCTCAACGGCGGCAGGGGCACCATGTTCGGCGCGTTCTGCGGCATCCTGCTGCTCTTCATGATCCAGAACGTGCTGACGCTGGCCGGTGTCCCGGCCCAGTGGATCGGCGCCCTCAACGGCCTGATCATCCTGGTCGCGCTCGCCATCTCCCGTATCACCGGCGGCAAGGTCCAGGAGTGACCCGCGCGGCCCACCGGCCGCCCCGCCTCCGCCGCGTTCACGTCTCGTCGCAGGGAGAACCATCTCCCCTGCCCCTCACAGGAGTTGCCGCCATGTCCTCCCCCGTGCCCCCGTCAGCCCGCATCATCGCCCTGGACGTCCTGGACGTGCGGTTCCCGACCTCCGAACACCTCGACGGCTCGGACGCCATGAACCCCGAGCCCGACTACTCCGCCGCCTACGTGGTTCTGCGCACCGACGCGGGCGACGGGCTGGAGGGCCACGCCCTGGCCTTCACCACCGGACGCGGCAACGACGCCCAGGCCGCCGCCATCGCCACCCTCGCCCCGCACGTGGTGGGCCTGTCCGTGGAGCAGGTCTGCTCCGACCTCGGCGCCTTCTCCCGCTCCCTGGTCCACGACCCCCAACTGCGCTGGCTGGGCCCGGAGAAGGGCGCCATCCACATGGCGACCGGCGCGGTCGTCAACGCCGCCTGGGACCTGGCAGCCAAGCGGGCGGGCAAGCCCGTGTGGCGTCTTCTGGGCGAGATGTCGCCGGAGGAACTGGTCGCGCAGGTCGACTTCCGCTGGCTGTCCGACGCCCTCACACCGGAGGAGGCGCTGAAGATCCTGCGCCGGGCCGAGCCCGGCCGTGAGCGGCGCATCGCCCACCTCCTCGACCAGGGCTACCCCGCCTACACCACCACCCCGGGCTGGCTCGGCTACTCCGACGAGAAGCTGGCCCGCCTCGCCCGCGAGGCCGTCGCGGACGGCTTCACCCAGATCAAGCTGAAGGTGGGCGCCGACCTGCAGGACGACATACGGCGCCTGCGCACCGCCCGCGAGACCGTCGGCCCGGACATCCGCATCGCCGTCGACGCCAACCAGCGATGGGACGTCCAGCCCGCCATCGACTGGATGCGCGCCTTGGCCCCCTACGACCCGTACTGGATCGAGGAGCCCACCTCCCCCGACGACATCCTCGGCCACGCCGCCGTCCGCAGGGCGCTGAGCCCCATCAAGGTCGCCACCGGCGAACACGTCGCCAACCGTGTCGTGTTCAAGCAGATGCTGCAGGCCGGCGCGGTCGACATCGTCCAGATCGACTCCGCCCGCGTCGGCGGCGTCAACGAGAACATCGCCATCCTGCTGCTGGCCGCGAAGTTCGGCGTGCCCGTCTGCCCGCACGCCGGCGGCGTCGGCCTGTGCGAGATGGTGCAGCACCTGTCGATGTTCGACTACGTCGCCGTCTCCGGCACCACGGAGGACCGGGTCATCGAGTACGTCGACCACCTGCACGAGCACTTCGTCGACCCGGTCCGCATCGTCGGCGGCCACTACCTCGCGCCGACGCTGCCCGGACTGAGCGCGCAGATGCACCCCGCCTCCCTCAAGGAGTACAGCTACCCCGACGGCCCGGTCTGGTCCGCCCGTGTCTGAGTCGCTGCCCCTGGTCGACGCCCACCACCACGTGTGGGACCTGGACCGCCGGCCCCAGCCCTGGCTCGACGAGCCCGGCCTCGAGCCGATCCGCCGCAGCCACGGCATCGAGGACCTGCGCCGGGCCGCCGACCGGCCCCTGGCGGGACGCCGGCTGACGAGCACGGTGGTCGTGCAGTGCGTCGCCTCCGTGCCGGAGACGGCGGAGCTGCTCGACCTCGCCGCCCGGGACCCGCTGGTCGGCGCGGTGGTCGGCTGGGCGGACCTGACCTCGCCCGCGGTCGGCGACGTACTCGACGAACTGCGCTCCAAGCCAGGGGGCGGGTATCTGCGGGCCATGCGCCACCTGGTGCAGGGCGAGTCCGACCCGGAGTGGCTGCAGCAGCCGTCCGTCGAGCGGGGCCTGCGCGCCGTACAGCACCGGGGCCTCGGCTACGACGTGCTCATCCGCAGCCACCAGTTCGACCAGGCGATCCGCCTCGCCCAGCGCTTCCCGGACCTCCCGCTCGTGCTGGACCACGCGGGCAAACCGCCCATAGGGCAGCCCGCGTTCTCCGACTGGGTGCGCGAGGTGCGCGTGCTGGCGGGCCACCCGCAGGTGCGGTGCAAGGTCTCCGGACTGATCACCGAGGCGGACCACCGCACCTGGACGACCGACGACATCCGCCCCGTCTGGGACGTCCTGCTGACCGCCTTCGGTCCCGGGCGGCTGATGTTCGGCTCCGACTGGCCCGTCTGCGTGCTCGCCGGAGGCTGGTCCCGCTGGGCGGCCACCGTCGAGCACCTGCTGGACGACTGCTCGCCGCAGGAGAGGCACGCGGTGCTCTGCGAGACGGCGACCGCCTTCTACCGCGTGTCCGACCACGAGACCCAGAAGTAAGGAGAGGACTGCGTGCTGCTGACCGAACTGCTGCACCCCGGCATCCTCGAAGCACTGGCCGGAGCCGGGCACGGTGCCCGTGTCCTGCTCGCCGACGGCCACTACCCCGCCAGCACCGCCGTCGGCGAACGAGCCAGAACCGTCCACCTCAACCTGGCACCAGGCATTCTCGACGTCACCACCGTCCTGGACGTGCTGCTGCGCGCCCTGCCCGTGGAGTCGGCGCAGGTGATGGTGCCGCCCGAGGGCGAGCCGGAGCCGGCGGCCATCGCCGAGTACCGCTCCCGACTGGCGCCGGTGCCCGTCGACGCACTCGGCCGCTTCGCGTTCTACGACGCCGCCCGCTCCCCCGACCTGGCCCTCGCCGTCGTCACCGGCGACACCCGTACCTACGCCAACCTGCTGCTGACCATCGGCGTCCGCGCGGAAGGGACCCTGACCCCACGATGACTCTCGCCGTCCGCTACACCTCCGCCCGCACCCTGGACACCGCGCCCGCCGCCGGCTCCGAGCCCGGCCCCGGCGAGGTGGAACTCGCCCCCGCCTACGTCGGCATCTGCGGCACCGACCTGCACATCTTCCACGGCGACATGGATGCCCGGGTCGCCGCGCCCGCCGTCCTGGGACACGAGATGGCGGGCCGGATCGTCCGCGTCGGGCCCGGCGTGGAGGGCTGGCGGCCCGGGGACGCGGTGACCGTGATGCCGCTGCGCTGGGACGGCATCTGCCCCGCCTGCCGCGCCGGTCACCAGCACGTCTGCCAGCACCTGGACTTCATCGGCATCGACTCCCCCGGCGCCATGCAGCAGCGCTGGACGGTGCCCGCCTCCACCCTCATACGGCTGCCCGCCACCCTGCCCCTGGACCGGGCCGCGCTCGTCGAACCGACCGCGGTCGCGGTGCACGACGTGGGCCGGGCGGCGGTGAAGGACGGCGAGAAGGTCGTCGTGGTCGGCGGCGGACCCGTCGGCATCCTCATCGCCCTGGTCGCCCGTGCCGCCGGCGCCGAGGTACGCGTGGTCGAACTCAACGCCCACCGCAGGCTGCTCGCCGAGGAGTTGGGCCTGAGCACCTGGGACCCCGCCGCCACCGACATCACCGCACTCGTCCAGCGGTGGACGGGCGAGGCGGGAGCGGACGTCGCCTTCGAGGTCTCCGGCGCGGCGGCCGGTGTGGACACCGCCGTCGACGTCCTCGGCGTGCGCGGCCGGCTGTGCCTGGTCGCCATCCACCCACGGCCCCGCGAGATCAACCTGCACCGCTTCTTCTGGCGTGAACTCACCCTCGTCGGGGCCCGGTTGTACGACCGCGGCGACTTCGAGCGGGCCGTCGCCCTGGTCGCCGACGGCACGATCCCCGCCCAGCGCCTGATCACCAAGATCGTGCCGCTGACCGAGGCACCGGCCGCCTTCGAAGCGCTGGAGAGCGGCGGAGACGTGATGAAGATCCTCGTGGACTGCACCGACGGCACCCAGGGAGCCGCCGTATGAGCATCTTCGACCTCACCGGGAAGCTCGCCGTCGTCACCGGCGCCCGCCGCGGCATCGGTCAGGCGATGGCCCGCGCCCTCGCCCGGGCCGGTGCCGACATCATCGGTGTCAGCGCCCACCTGGAGGAGTCCGGCAGCCAGGTGGAGAAGGAGGTGCTGGCCGCCGGGCGCTCGTTCGAGGCGATCCGCACCGACTTCGCCGACCCCGCCGCCGTACGCGCCCTGGGCGAGAACCTCGCCGGACGCGAGCGCCCGGTGGACATCCTCATCAACAACGCCGGCACCATCCGCCGCACGCCGGCCGCCCAGCACAGCGACGCGGACTGGGAGTTGGTGCTGCAGGTCAACCTCACCGCGCAGTTCGCGCTCACCCGGGCCGTGGGCGCCACCATGGTGGCCCGCGGGCACGGCAAGGTCGTCTTCACCGCCTCCCTGCTCAGCTACCAGGGCGGCATCACCGTCCCCGGCTACACCGCCGCCAAGCACGGCATCGCCGGACTGACCAAGGCCCTGGCCAACGAGTGGGCGCCGCACGGCGTCAACGTCAACGCGATCGCCCCCGGCTACATCGCCACCGACAACACCCAGGCCCTCCAGGACGATCCGGCCCGCAGCAGGGCCATCCTGGAGCGCATCCCCGCCGGACGCTGGGGCACCGCCGACGACCTCGCCGGCGCCGCCGTCTTCCTCGCCTCCCCTGCCTCCGACTACGTCCACGGCACCACCCTGCCCGTCGACGGCGGATGGCTCGGCCGATGACCGCCGGCCTGGCCTCCGTACTGGCGGGGGCGCGGCTCCTGCCCGTGCTCACCGTGGCGTCCGTCGCGAGTGCCGGCCCCCTGGCCGACGCACTCGCGGCGGGCGGCGCCCGCTGCGCGGAGGTCACCTTCCGCACGCCGGACGCCGAGCGGGTCGTGAAGGCGATGGCGGGGCATGGTGCTCTGACCGTCGGAGCCGGCACCGTGCTCACGGCCGAGCAGGCGGAGCGGGCCGTGGCGGCCGGGGCCCAGTTCCTCGTCTCGCCCGGACTCGACGACGAAGTCATCCAAAGAGCAAGCGAGTTGGGGGTGCCGGTCGTGCCGGGCGTGGCGACGGCGAGCGAGTTGATGCGCGCGTTGAAGGCGGGCCTCGACACGGTCAAGCTGTTCCCCGCCGAACCGCTCGGCGGCACAGGCATGCTCCGCGCACTCGCGGCGCCGTTTCCGCAGGCGCGCTTCGTCCCGACCGGCGGCATCGGACTCGACCAGCTGCCCGGCTATCTCGCCCATCCGTCGGTCCTCGCCGTGGGCGGCAGCTGGATCGCCACCCCCGGCCACCTCGAACGCGCGCAGTACGACGAGATCCGCCGGCTGACCGCCGAGGCGGTGGAGAGGACGGCACCGTGACCGACGTGATCGCCCTGGGCGAGGTCATGCTGCGCTTCGACCCCGGCGAGGGCAGAATCCGCACCGCCCGCACCTTCCAGGTGTGGGAGGGCGGCGGCGAGTACAACGTCGTACGCGGACTGCGCCGCTGCTTCGGCCTGCGCACCGCCGTCGTCACCGCCCTCGCCGACAACGCGGTCGGCCGGCTCGTGGAGGACCTGATCCTGCAGGGCGGCGTCGACACGTCGCACATCCGCTGGGCCGCGGCGGACGGCACGGGGCGCACGGCCCGCAACGGCCTGAACTTCGTCGAGCGGGGCTTCGGCATCCGCGGGGCGCTGGGCGTGAGCGACCGGGCGAACACGGCCGTCTCCCAGCTGCGGAAGGGGGACGTCGACTGGGACGCGGTGTTCTCGGCCGGAGTGCGCTGGTTCCACACCGGCGGCATCTTCGCCGGGCTGTCCGACACCACCGCCGACGTCGCCGACGAGGCCATGGCGGCCGCCCGCCGCCACGGTGTCACCGTCTCCTACGACCCCAACTACCGGCCCAGCCTCTGGGACGGCCGGGGCGGCGCCGAACGCGCCCGCGAGACCGACCTGCGCCTGGCCCGGCACGCGGATGTCGTCGTGGGTGCCCTGGGACTCGCGGGCCCGCATCCGGGCGCCGTGCGGCTGACCGACGACGAGGTGCCCAACGCGCTCACCGCGGTCGCGTCCCTGCTGCCGCAGGCGAGCGTGCTGGCGACGACTCTGCGCGCGGTGCCCTCGGCCGGGGTCAACGACTGGTCCTCGCTCGCCTGGTCACCCGAGACCGGTCTGGTCAGCGGCCCCCGCTTGCCCGGACTGCACGTCCTGGACCGCATCGGCTCCGGCGACGGCTTCGCCGCGGGACTCGTCTACGGCCTGCTCACCGGTGCGGGCCTGGAGCGCGCCCTGGCCTACGGCACCGCGCACGGCGCCCTCACCATGACCACGCCCGGTGACGTCTCCATGGCCACCCTCGCCGAGGTCGAGGCGCTCCTCGCGGGCGCCACGGCACACGTCCGACGCTGAACCACCCCTCCCGGGAGCACCCTTGCACCGCCGTACGATCCCCAGCACCGCCGTCCAGGTCACCGAGCTCGGCTTCGGCGCCTCCGTCATCGGCAACCTCTACCGGACCACCAGAGCCGAGGACGCGGCGGCCGCCGTCGACACCGCCTGGGACGCGGGCATCCGCTACTACGACACGGCCCCTCACTACGGCCTCGGCCTCTCCGAGCGCCGCCTGGGCGCCGCCCTGCGCGGCCGGCCACGCGAGCAGTACGTCATCTCCTCCAAGGTCGGCCGCCTCCTCGTCCCCAACGACCACCCGACAGGCGTCGACACCGAGGGTTTCGTGGTCCGCGACGACCTGCGCCGGCAGTGGGACTTCAGCCGCGACGGCGTACTGCGCTCCATCGAGGAGACGCTGGAGCGCACCGGCCTGGACCGCCTCGACGTCGTCTACCTCCACGACCCCGACGACCACTGGCAACAAGCCGCCGACCAGGCCATGCCCACCCTCGCCGAACTGCGCGACCAGGGTGTCATCGGAGCCATCGGCGCCGGCATGAACCAGTCCGCCCTGCTCGCCCGCTTCCTGCGCGAGACCGCCGCCGACGTGGTGATGCTCGCCGGCCGTTACACCCTCCTCGACCAGTCGGCCCTGGACGACGTCCTGCCCGCCGCACAGGAACAGGGCAAGGCCGTCGTCGCCGTCGGCGTCTTCAACTCCGGCCTGCTCGCGCGGGACCGGCCCTCCGAAGGCATGAAGTACGACTACCAGGCCGCCCCGCCCGCACTCGTCGACCGCGCCCGTGCCATCGCCGACGTCTGCCAGGCCCACGGCACCACCCTGCCCGCCGCCGCCATCGCCTTCCCCCTCACTCATCCCAGCGTCATCAACGTCACGCTCGGCATGCGCGACCCCGGACAGGTCCGGCGCAACGTGGGGCTGCACCAACAGTTCATCCCCAGGGAGCTCTGGCACGACCTGCGCGGCCAAGGGCTCCTTCGCGCCGAGACCCCCTTCGCGCCCGACGAGCGGAGCCAGCCGTGTCCCTGACCGACAAAGCGATCGCCCAGATCCGCCAGCTCATCGCCTCCGGGGTGCTGCCTCCGGGCGCGAAGCTGCCCCCCGAGCCCGAACTGGCCGCCCAGCTCGGGCTCTCCCGCAACCTCGCGCGCGAGGCGGTGAAGGCGCTGTCCGTGGCACGCGTGCTGGAGATCAGACGGGGCGACGGCACATATGTCACCAGTCTGCAGCCGAGCCTGCTGCTCGAGGGCCTCGGGGGCGCGGTGGAACTGCTCCAGGGCGATCCCGGTGCCGTACTGGACCTCATGGAGGTGCGGCGTCTGCTCGAGCCCGCCGCCACCGCCCTGGCCGTCGCCCGGCTGTCGGACGAAAGTCTGGCGGAGGTGAAGCGGCACTTGGACGCCATGCGCGAGGCGCGCGACGACGTCGAGCGTCTCAACGCGCACGATGTGGCGTTCCACCGCGCCATCGTGGACGTCACCGGCAACGAAACGCTGATCACCCTGCTGGAGGGCATCTCGGGCCGCACCCTGCGGGCCCGGATCTGGCGTGGTCTGGTGGACACCCGGGTGGCGGCCCGTACGCTGGCGGAACACGAGGCGATCTACGCCGCACTGGCCACCCGTGACGCCGTGCTGTGCCATGCCGCGGCCCTGGTGCACGTCAACAACACCGAGCAGTGGCTGCGGGAGCACCTGAAGTCCACGGAGGCCTTGCCGGTGACGGGATCCCTCGAATGAGGCCGCGGCGTCCGCGCCGCCGCAACGGTGGAAGAGGGACTGCCCGGACGGTGAACCGTCCGGGCAGTCCCCCGGTTCGCCGCCTTCACGCCCGTGTCACTGGGCGGTAAGGGTCCACAGCAGATTGGTGCTGCTGCCGTAGCCCCACTGCTTGGTGACGGAGCCGGAGGCCACGTTCCCGCCGCCGTCCAGGACGAGGCCGGTGGCCCGGTTGGCGATGGTGCACATGCCCTCGCCGCGGTGGGTGACCGTCCACTGCTGGTTGTTGCCGCCGTTCCACGCCGCTTGCTGGGCCGGGGAGCCGTTGGACGTGGCGCCCCAGCCGTCGGCGACCATGCCGTTGGTGCGGTTGACCAGCTTGTAGTAGCCGCCGCCGACCTCCACGAGCTGCCACTGCAGGTTGGGGCTGCCGTCCCAGGTGTACTGCTTGAGGTTGGATCCCGATGCGACGTTTCCCCCGCTGTCCAGGGCCAGGCCGTCGGTGACGTTGGTGATGCGGAAGTAGGTGGCCGGATCGAACTGCACCTTCAGGGACGTGATCTGGTCGTTCTGGCCGGTGGCCCTGAGGTCGGGGTTGTCGGCGGTGAAGGTCCAGGAGGTGCCGGTGAAGTTGTCACCGCTGTAGGCGACGATCTGGTTGCCGGCGGCCAGTCTGAGGGAGGAGATGCTCTGGGGGTCCACCCCGGCCAGCTGCAGCTGGTCGGCCGTGTAGGTGCCGGGATCGAGCACCGCGTAGTTCGCGGAGTAGTTGACGTCCTGGTGGACCACGGCACCGACCGCCGGCCGCAGCGGGGGGATCGGGCCGGAGAAGCTGAGCTTGAGGACGTAGGCGCCCGCGGTGAACGGCGCCGAGGAGGGCAGCGTGACGGTGAGCCCGGTGGAGTCCTGCGTCGGCGCGGCGAGGTTGATGTAGGTGCCGGCGGTCGAGTCCAGCAGCTTCACCGAGGTGAGCGAGGAGAGGCTGATGCGGTCAGAGCTCAGGGTCTTGATCTTCAGTGAACTGCCGGGCCAGCCCAGCACGGTGGCGTACAGCACCGTGTTGCCCTTGCTGCGGGTGAAGCGGATGTCCTGTGCGGTGCCGACGAGGGGGGCGGTGAACGAGCCGCCGCCCATCCGGGTGGGGCCCTCGCCGTACTGCGTCCAGGCCCGGGTCGCGTACATCGACTCCCCGAAGCGCTTCAGGTAGTCGCCGATGCCGAGCAGCACGTCCTTCTGCCCCTGGGGGATCGTGCCGTCGGCCATCGGCGCGATGTTCAGCAGCATGTTGCCGTTCTTGCTGACCCGGTCGATGAGCGAATGCAGCATCTGCTGGGTGCTGTAGTAGCCGATGCCCTGCGTGTAGCACCAGCTGGAGCTGGAGATGCTGTCGTCGGTGAGCCAGTAGGGCGCGGTCAGGTCGGCCGGGCCGCCGCGCTCGTAGTCGAAGACCTCGCCGTGGCCGTTGAAGCCGTCCTTGTAGGTGGCGACGACCTCTTTGCCCCAGGAGTTGGCCTGGTTGTAGTAGTACGACAGGAAGTTCAGGCGCTGCGTCTCGTCGACCTTGGTCAGGTCGAAGTCCTCCCAGAGGATGTCCGGTTGGGCGCGGTCGATGACTTCCTTGAGTTTGTCGTACCAGAGCTGGTTCTCGGCGGTGGAGCCCAGCTGTCCGTAGAGCTTCTTCAGGCTGGGGTCGGTCTGGGCGGGCACGTGGTCGTAGTACCCGTTGAAGTTGTACGCGTGGTGCATCGCCACCAGCAGCTTCAGGTTCTTGGCCCGGATCGCCGTGGTGAACAGCTTCAGCAGGTCGAGCTTGGGGCCCTTGGCGACCGAGTTCCACTCGTTGACCTGGGAGTCCCACATGGAGAATCCGTCGTGGTGCTCCGCGACGGGTCCCGCGAACTTCGCCCCGGCGTCGACGAACAGCTGGGCCCACTCGTCGGGGTCGAAGTTCCCGCCGGCGGACTTGAGTTTGGGTGCGAACTGGGTGAAGTGGCCCGACTTGTCGTTCGCTCCGTTGATGAAGTTGTGGTACGGCCACACCGAGGGGTCGCCATAGGTCGCGATGTGGTGCGTGTTGGCGTTGCTCCCGGCGATGTACATGTTGCGGGGGTACCACTCGCTGTCGTACGCGGGGACGCTGAAGACGCCCCAGTGGAAGTAGATGCCGAACTTGGCGTCCTGGAACCACTCCGGGGCGGGCGGGTGTTGGTTCACCGAACCCCAGGAGGGGGTGTAGGTGCTGGGAGCGGCCTGCGCGCTGCCGGCACCGAACACTCCCCCCGCGACGGCCGCCGCGGCCACGCAGGTGGCGCCGGCGAGGAACTGACGTCTGTTGATCGAACTGGGCATGGGGCATCCCTGTGTCGGACGGAGGCAGACGGAAGGTGGGGACCCGGCGCGACAGTCACCACCCGTTGCGCCGGTTGTTACGGAAGAAGGTCCGCCATGTGTCCTCGCCATGTCAACAGGCGTGCAGGGATGAAAACGGTTCTTCACTTTGGATTTTGTACCGATATAAGCCGTTTACTCCCATTTATTCACCGGCAAACATACAATGTTTCCGGGCCGGAAAGGGCCTCACCGACGTCCCGGCACGCACCACGTGGCGGCGGCACACGCCGACGGCGGCCCCTCGGTGGCCTCCCCGGTATGATCGGCGCCGCACTCGACGCGCCGCCCCGGTCACTCGCGCACCGGACCACAGCGCGCGCTCACGGAAGGAGCTCACGTTGTCCCTGACAGACAGGGCCATCGGGCAGATCCGTGAGCTCATCCGCTCCGGCGCACTGCCGCCGGGCGCGAAGCTGCCCCCGGAGCCGGAGCTCGCCGCGCAGCTGGGCCTCTCCCGCAACCTCGCCCGCGAGGCGGTCAAGGCACTGGCCGTGGCCCGGGTGCTCGAGGTACGAAGAGGCGACGGCACCTACGTGACCAGTCTCCAGCCCAGCCTGCTGCTGGAGGGACTCGGTGGCGCCGTGGAGCTCCTCCAGAGCGACACGGGCGCCCTGCTGGATCTCATGGAGGTCCGGCGGCTGCTCGAACCGCTCGCCACCGGACTGGCCGCCGCCCGGATCACCGACGACCAACTGGCCGAGGTCAAGGGCCACTTGGATGCGATGCGGGAGGCGTGCGACGACGTGGAGCGGCTCAACGTCCATGACGCGGCCTTCCACCGCTCGGTCGTGGCGGCCACCGGCAACGAGAGCCTGCTCACCCTGCTCGAGGGCATCTCGGGCCGTACCCTGGGCGCCCGGATCTGGCGGGGCCGGTTGGACGACCAGTCCGCCGGGCGGACTCTCGCCGAGCACGAGGCGATCTACAACGCCCTCCGCACCCGCGACGCCGCGGTGAGCCAGGCCGCGGCCCTGCTGCACGTCAGCAACACGGAGCACTGGCTTCGCGAGCACCTGCGGTCAAACACCGCACAGGCATAGCGAACGGGGGCCGGTTTCCGGCCGGGCTCGGCGCCGTGCGTGGCCGCGCCCGCCAGTTCGTCAGGCGCCAGTGCCCCGAACTGCTTCGTCAACTCACGGAGAACTGGCTGAACTTCGCGGTGCCGGGCGCTGCGCCGTGAGCAGTGAAGAACACCCCCGCGTCCTCGGTGCTGTCGGCACCGGTCAGCGTCGCGGTGCCCACCGTGGTCCAGGTGGTGCCGTCGGCGGAGTAGGAGCCGGTGACCGAGTCACCGTTCCTGACCAGACGGAGCCAGACCGGGGCGATGGCGGCACTGCCGGTCTTGGTGGTGTTGGAGTCGAGGTAGCCGTCACTGTCGGAGTCCGACGACAACGTGACACCCTCGCCCGGCGTGGCGACGAGGACCAGGTATCCGGTGGAGGAACCGCTGCCGGTGATGTCGTTGCGCAGCATCAGGCCGGCCTTGCCCCAGGCATTGGTGTTGTCCTGGCTGTCGACATGGACGGTGACGGTCGACGACGTTCCCGCCGCGCCCGACTGGTAGGCCGCGGAGTAGTCGTCGTCGTGTTGCGAGCTCGTGGCCCATGTGTCGATGCCCGCGTTGGTCAGGGAGGTCACTCCCTGGCTCTGGCCCACTGCGGCGGGGATGGAGCCGTAGGCCTTGAAGGGCGAGGTGACGATCCGCAGGTTGCTGAAGGCCGCGCTGCCGACGGTGGTGCTGTGGGCGCTGTGGATGACACCGGCGTCCTGGGTGGCGGCCATGGACGGCAGGGTGACCGCCGAGCCGATCTGCGTGAAGCTGGATCCGTCGGTGGAATACAGGGCGGACACCTGGGTGGCCGTGCGGGTGAGCCGCACCCACACGGGCGCCTTGACCGTCGAGGACGTACACGACATCTGATCCAGGTAGCCGTCCGCGGTGGAGTCCCACTGGAAGCACACGCCGTGGCCCGGGGTCGCCGCGACGACCGCGTATCCCGGGGAGGAGCCGTTGCCGGTGAGGCTGTTGCGCAGGACGACGCCCGCCTTGGCCCAGCCGTTGGTGTTGTCGACGTTGTCGACCCGCGCGGTCACGGAGGTGCCGGCGACAGCGGAGTTCGCCAGGTAGGCGGTGCCGTAGGCGTCGTCGTGCTGTCCGCCCGCGCCCCAGATGTCGGCTCCCGCGTCGGTGACGGTGAAGCGGCCGCCGCTCTGGCCGGTCAGGGCCGGAGTGGAGGAGTAGCCGCGGTAGGGGGCCGTGACGGGGTCGGTGGTCAGGGGCCGGTAGAGGGGTTCGACGCCCGCGTTGTCCATGACCGTGCGGGCGCCGGAGGGCCAGTTGCCGTCGGTGACGACCACCGTGCCGCTCACCACATCACCGCGGCCACCGTTGAAGATGTCGGTCGAGGACGTGGTCGTCCAGTTGTCCTGGAGGGTGAGGGCACCGGTGTTGTTGGTGGAGGTGCCGTTCTGGTGGGACCACCGGCCCGTGTTACGGAAGACGTTGTTGGTGTCCGTGAAGTCCCTGGATCCCTCGTCGTGGTAGAAGCCGAAGTAGTTGTTGTTGGTGTGGCAGTAGTTGCGTTCGAAGGTGCTGCCGGGCGACGCCGACAGGGTGTACATGCAGCCGCCGTCGTTCATCTGCTGCATGACGTCGTGGATGTAGTTGTCGGTGATGTGGTTGTTCGCGGCGGTGGTGGGGGTCTGGTAGACGGGCTGGTAGCTGTACAGACCGCGGTTCACGTAGTCCTGGCTGCCGCCCGGGTCGTTGACGCCCCAGCCGTAACCGATGGTGAGCCCCGAGTAGGGGAGGTTGTACACCTCGTTGTGCGACACCGTGGCGCCGTTGACGTAGGTGGCGAGGATGGCCGACATGTCCCGGTAGTCGAGCGCCACGTCGTGAATGACGTTGTCGCTCAGGGTGATGTTCTTGTTGGTCATCCGGCTGTCACTGGGGTGATGCGCGTCCGCCTGGACCCCGCCGACGACGATGCCGCCGCCGGCGTCCTGGGTGAAGACGTTGCCGGTGGCGGTGACGGTGTCGGCACCGAGGCCGACCCCGGTGGCGTGGGCGTCGGCGTCCTGGCCGATGCCGAGGCTCACCTGGCCGAGCTGGGTGAACCGGTCGCCGGTGAAGGTGATGTGGTCGGCGGCCGACACCTGGACGGCAGCCGGCATCTGGTCCCAGTGCGGACGCGTCGCCTCGAACAGCGGGCAGCCGCCCTGGCAGGAGGTCAACGCGTCGGAGGGACGGTCCCAGGTACCGCTGAGGTACGCGCCGGTCTGCTGGCTGGCGTAGCCGGTGGTGTTGGGGCCCAGCCAGCTGGTGCCCGAGAACTGCAGACCCGCAAACGTGATGTGGGTGGCGGGAGAGGCGTAGCTGCCCCCGATGTCGATGAGCGACTGCAGCTTCGGCACCTCGACGTCCGCGGTGCTCATGTTCTGCCCGGCGAGCGGCTTGTAGTACAGGGTGCCGGTGCCGGTGTCGAGGTACCACTCCCCGGCCGCGTCGAGGAATTCGTAGGCGTTCTCGAGGTAGAGCGGCCCCGACCGGAAGGGCTGGGTCAGGGTGTCGTAGCCGAAGGTGTTGTCGTCCCAGGCCGGCTGTTCCATGGTGATGGTGCCGTTGCCGATGCCGGACACCGGGGCGTAGCGGTCGGTGAAGGAGCCGATGCCGTGGATCTCGGTGCGGCTCGGGGCGGCCAGGTTGTTGAGGTGGTTCAGCGCGGTGTTGGTGAAGGTGTAGCCGCTGGTGGTCGCGGTCAGGTCGGAGCGGTTGATCGAGGAGCGTGCCCTGGTCGCCAGGTCGCCGTCGACGTACAGCTGCCGGGTGTCGAACCCGGTCCCGACGCTGGCCTGCCAGATGTTCTTCGCCGAGTCGTGCAGCGTCCAGCCCGTGGCCCGCTGCGCGCCGGTGATGACCGGGCGTGCGCCCGGCACGGCCTTCCAGATCACCGAGTGGCCGCCGGTGCCGGAGTCCGCCGCGGTGAAGGTGAGGGGGTCCGTCAGCCGGTACGTGCCGTCGGCGACCTCCACGACGATGTCGCCCGTCATGGAGCTGTTCATGGCCCGGACGTTGGTCCTGGCCTGGGTGAGGGAGCACGGCTGGCTGGTCGAGCAGGCGGTACCGGTGCCGTTGGGCGACACGTGGAGTGTCGCGGAAGTGGCGGCGAACGTGGGGACGGCCTGGGCGACGACGGCCCCGGCAGAGGCGGTGAGGAGCGCGAGTGCGGCCAGACATGGTCTGAGCCGGTCACGCACGGCGGGGCGGAAGCGAGTTGGGCGCATCTGACACCTTCCGATGGTGCGAGAGGGCACGCGCGGGGGCGGCATCCCACTCATGGGATGACAGACCTGACTCATGGGGGTGCGGCCCTGCGGTGATTGCGGAGGTGATACGGCGACGTAACGTAAGTCGTCATACGTATGCCGTCAAGACGTGCCGCGGAAATAGATCTGCACCTCGAAAGAAACCCGCCCCCGGGCCTGAAGGCTCGAGGGCGGGTTCCTGGCGCACGCAAGGGCGCGGGATGCGCTCAACCGGCGGTGAGACCGGGGTGCGGGATACGGCGGCGGCTCCAGGCGGCTTCGATATGGGCCGTCATGGCCTGCGCCGCACCCTGGGGGTCGCGGGCCAGAAGCCGCTCGGCGACCCGGCGGTGCTCGGCGTTCGCCTGCTCACAGGAGTGGCTGTCAGGAGTGCCGTTGTACAGGAACGTACTGCGGGCCTGGGTGTGGACGGTCCGGATGATGGAACGCCCCAGCCTGTTCCGGGACGCCTGCATGATCCGGTCATGGAAGAGCACATCGGTCTCGATGAACCGGGCGGGAGTGGCAATCTCCTCGTCGAGGCGGCCGAGCAGCCTCTCGACCTCCCGGAGATCGTCATCGGTGGCGAGCTCGGCGGCCTGGGCCACCATCTGTGCTTCAAGGGCCGAACGTACGCCGACGAGCTGGTCCAGCACGACGAGTTCGTCGTCGTGCTGGACGGTGGCCGCCAGCACGACAGGATCCAGGAGATTCCACTCCTCGGCCTGGGTGACCGTGGTGCCGGAACCCTGCCGGGCCCGAACCAGCCCCTTGGCCTCCAGCGACTTGACCGCCTCACGGATCGTGATGCGGCTGACGCCGAACGTCTCGCACAGTTCGGGTTCGACCGGCAAGGTGGAGCCCGACGGGATGGCACCCGAGACGATGCTGTCGGTGAGGGACTCCACCACCGCATGGGCCAGTCGCGCCGGGCGCCTGGGCCAGGGCTTCAGGGCCGACGGATCCTCGACGCCGCTTCGACCGCTCTTCGCCATATGGCCCCCTCTCCGCTGTGGACGATCGCCGATTCTACTGCTCCGAACACCTTGACAGCATTCGTATGACGACTTACGTTACACGAGAATTTCGCAGCAGCAGCTGCCGTTGCGAACACCGTGCGCATGGCCGATGCGGAGAGCTGTTCCGTCCGCGTTCCAGGAGTCAGTCCGCCGTTCGTCTGGCGTGACGGTCTGCAGGGCAGCCCGCCGGACGGCGAGGCCGCGGTGCTGCGCATAGGCACCGACGAAGGGGCCGAGGGGGTGGCGATGGCACCCCGCCGGGGCAGCGCAGTCATCCTGGCGGATCTACTGGACCGGTGCTGGATGCCTTCGGCCCGCGGTGGCTCATGTTCGGCTCCGGCTGGCCCGTCTGTCGACCGGCCGCCACCTACGCCGAAGTAGTTGCCACAGCAAGGGAGTTGGCGGCCGCACTCCACCTCACCGAACGCCGTGAGGTCGTCACCGGAACCGCACTGCGGACCTACGGCCTGACCGTCATCGGCTCCCCGGCCGGTCACGAAGCACCATGCGCCCAGCCCTCTTCATCGCCTGCTTCAACGATCGCCTCGTAGCGCGCCGCGTACGGCGCGGTCATATGGCGGCAAATACCTCCAGGGAGAGAAGTGGGCCGCCGGCCGCGGCCGGGGTCTGCTCACACCAGATCGTCTTGCCGGCCGCCGTCTGCCGGGTGCCCCAGCGCTCCGTGAGCTGCGCGACCAGCAACAGCCCGCGTCCGCCCTCGTCGAACATCCGGGCCCGCCGCAGATGCGGCGCGGTGCTGCTGGAGTCGGAGACCTCGCAGATCAGCCCGCGGTCGTGGATGAGCCGCAACTGGATCGGCGGGGCGCCGTACCGGATGGCGTTCGTGACCAGTTCGCTGACCACCAGTTCGGTGACGAACGCGGTCTCTTCCAGTCCCCACTCGTCAAGGGTACGGACGGCGTCCGACCGGATCCGCGGCACCGCGGCGAAGTCGGCCTCCACGTCCCACACGCAGACCCTGCGCGCGTCCAGGGCCCGGGGCCGCACCAGGAGCAGGGCCGCATCATCGGCGGGGCCCTCCGGCAGCAGCTTGTGTACGACGTGGTCGCACAGGGAGTCCAGCGTGCCCGTCGGCACGGCCAGCGCCTCCCGCAGGGCCTCGAGTCCCTCCCCGAAGTCGCGGTGGCCGGAATGGATCAAGCCGTCGGTGTAAAGGGCGAGCAGGCTGCCTTCCTGGAGGGTGACCTCCATCGATTCGAAGGGCAGCCCGCCCAGGCCGAGTGGCGGTCCCACGGGGACGTCCAGGAACTCGGCGGTGCCGTCCGGACCGACGACGGCGGGCGGCGGGTGGCCGGCGAGCGCCATGGAGCAGCGCCTGGAGACCGGGTCGTACACCGCGTACAGGCAGGTGGCCCCGATGTCCCCGGCGGCCTCCGCCCCCGGCGGCTGCATGTCGGCCCCGGACTCCGCCGACAGCCGGAGGACCAGGTCGTCGAGGTGGGTGAGCAGTTCGTCGGGAGCGAGGTCGACATCGGCGAGGGTTTGTACGGCGGCGCGCAGCCGGCCCATCGTGGCGGCCGCGTGGATGCCGTGCCCGACCACGTCGCCGACCACCAGCGCGACCCTGGCTCCGGAGAGCGGGATCACGTCGAACCAGTCGCCGCCCACCCCGGAACGCTGTTCGGCGGGGAGGTAGCGGAAGGCGGCTTCCACCGCCGACTGCTCCGGCATCCGCTGCGGCAGCAGGCTGCGCTGCAGAGTGAGAGCGGCGGCGCGCTCGCGGGTGAAGCGCCGGGCGTTGTCCAGGCAGACCGCCGCCCTTGCCACCAGGTCCTCGGCGAGGGGAAGGTCGTCCTCGTCGAAGCTCTCCGGAGTCTCCCGCATGCGGGTGAACCACACCACGCCGAGGGTCGTGCCCCTGGCCTTCACCGGCACGATGATCCATGAGTGCGGGCCCATCCGCCGGACCCTCGCCCGCCGCTCGGGGGTCGCGTCGATCTCGTAGTAGGTGCGGATCGGCGGGGAGGTGTTGTCCCGGTACAGCGTCGGCCGGCCGGTGGCCAGGCACAGGGCGGCCGGTGAGTTCGCGAGGTAGACGTCCGCCTCGCCGACAGTCCGCTGTGCCGTGGTGACCCCCTCGCACAGGAACAGTTCCGCGATGCGCCGCAGCCGCACGGGGCCGGCCAGCGGCCCAGGAGCGGGTTCGTCGCCCTGGAGGA
Organism: Streptomyces sp. NPDC104761; assembly: GCF_055583445.1. NCBI lineage: Bacteria > Bacillati > Actinomycetota > Actinomycetes > Kitasatosporales > Streptomycetaceae > Streptomyces > Streptomyces sp. NPDC104761. The sequence goes on from NZ_JBVJNZ010000014.1 coordinate 101,566, forward strand.
TGACGTCCAGCAGGTCCACGCGGGCGAAGTCGGTGAACCTGGGTACGGCCACCTCGGTGAGTTCCCGTGCGGTCTGCACCATGTCGAGGGTGCTGCCGATGTGCAGGCTCGCGTCGTTGAGCAGGGAGAGCCGCTCGCGGGCACGGCGCCTCTCGGTCACATCACCCACGAGAGCACAGACTCCGAGCGTACGGGCCTCCGCGTCCCGCAGCGGCGTCGCCGAGACACTGAAGAGACGGGATCCGAGGCCGGCCAGGCCGGTGCCCTTGAGCTCGCTGACCTGCTCTTCGCCCGTGGCCATGGCCAGCCGCATCGCCTCCTCCCACTCCACTGCCTCGGGGCCGGCGAAGATCTCCGTCGGCCGGCGTCCGCACCGCTCCCCGTCGGGCAGGCCGCCGAGGCGGCGCATCGCGTCGCTCTGCCACACGCGGCGCAGGTCGGTGTCGTACACCGTCAGGGCCAGGGGCGAGTCCTGCAGAACCCAGCCGGACAGCGCCTGCCACAGTCGTTCCGCCGCCGGCCCGGACGGCGGGGCGATGAGCAGGACGGTGCCGGGTCCTCCTCCGGTGCCGTCCGCCCCCGGGGCGATGCGGTGGCGGGAGACGGCCACGGCCAGCCGGTGCCCGTCCTTGTGGCGTACGCTCACGTCCGGATGCTGCTCACCGTGCTCGGCAGCCCCTTCACCCCGGGCAGGCTCCCCGCTCGCGAGTACGGGGGCATCCAGCAGCTCCGCCACGGACCGGCCGCGGGCCTCGGCGCTGGTGTGACCGAGCAGGCGTTCCGCTCCGGGCGTCCACCCGACGACCAGGCCCTGCCGGTCGGTCACGACCACTCCGAGTGTCGGACAGGCGTCCATGCAGTCAAGACTTGCGCCGTAAATATCCATAATCAACCGAAAGAGGTCATTCTTTATGCGGCGGTGCGTTCAGGCCGCTTCGCCGCACGCTGAGGGCGGTGCGGGGCGGCACGGTGAATGCGGCACCGACGGCACGGGCGGATTCGGTGAGCAGCCGCTCGTAGGTACGTGCCGCCAGGAGCCGCAGTGTCCGGTCCGGGTCCAGGGCGAACCACGCACCGACGGTCTCCCGCCGGACGCCGGTCAACGGCACGGGCCGGGGCGGGGGGTGGCTCAGGGGAGTCTCCGAGGCTGCGAGCGGCAGCGTCGGCAGCGGATTGCGGGGCGCCCGGTCGGACGTCATGACGTCTCCTGTCGTGCGGGGTTGATCAGTCCAGAAGGGTGACCGTGCCGGCCGTGCCGTTCACACGGATCCGACGGCCTGATGTGATGCGGGTGGACGCCGAGCCCGTCCCGGTGACGGCGGGCAGGGAGTACTCACGGCAGACGATGGCGGCGTGGGACATGACTCCCCCGATGTCGGTGACGGTCGCGCGGACCTTCCCGAAGGCCGGCGTCCAGCTGGGTGCGGTGACCGGGGCGACCAGGATGTCGCCCTCCTGGAGGAGGTCCAGCTCGTCGGGGCTGCGGATCACCCGGGCCGTGCCTTCGGCGACGCCCGGCGAGGCGGCCATGCCGGTCAGGTCGCCCATGCCGGTCAGGTCGCCCAGGTCGCCCGGGGGTGCCAGCCACGACCGGATGCGCTCGCTGGTGATGCCCCACAGCATGACGCTGAACGGCTCGGTGATGGCTCGCGGCGGTTCGTTCAGCGCCGGTTCCGGACGCTGCCGTGCGAGCGCGGCCACGATCCGGCGTCGCCGTGCCACCTCCGCCGGCCAGTGACCGGGGCCGGCCGGCTCGACGCCGATCGCCCAGCCGGACACATGGTCGAACAGCGCGGCCCGGACCTCGTCGCGCGTGAGGTAGAACATGTCGTTCGTGCCGGGCCAGAACCCCGCCCGGTGCAGCAGGGCGGACAGCTCCCTGGCCTTGCGCCAGAAGACACCCATCGTCCAGTGCTCGATGTAGAAGTTGTGGTTCTCCACATACGGGTAGACCTGGCGCGCGAGGCCCAGCTTCGCCTCGAAGTCGGCACGTGCCGGGGCGTCGAGCAGCGCGGCGTACTCGCAGGTGATCCGCTCGCGTTCGGCGGCGAGTTCGACGAGGCGCCGGTCGATGGCCTCACCCCGCCGCAGGCGCAGGATGTAGTCGCGGACATACCCCAGGGGAAGCGAGGGAGTGTCCCTCCAGTACCGGTCGTCGCTGTAGAGACCATTGCCCGAGGTGAAGTTGAACCAGGGATCGCGGGCGGCGTCCCAGGCGTCGAGCCAGTCGCTGCCCCGTGGCTCGCGGCTGAGGGCGGCCAGGGTGTGCTCGCCGGGGTCGGGCACGGTCAGTGCCCTGTCGACGCCCAGTTCGACAGCGATCCTTGCCAGTTTCCTGAGCTCCTCGTCCGGCCGGAACAGCTCCATGTCCACGCCCGTGACCATCGCCGCGATGCCCTGGTCCGGGATGTCCGGGAACCGCTGCTTGCAGAAGTGGAAGAAGTCCAGGTAGGCCGCGTAGCCGAGGTTCAGGAACTCGAAGTGGTACTGCCAGGCGCGGTGGCACAGGGCGAGGAGCCGGTCGTACCCGGCGAGCAGGTCGTCGGCGGCGCCCAGGCCGGAGCCCGCTTCGACGTCCTCGTACGGCTGGACCTCCGGCAGTTCGCTGAAGCTGATCGACTCCAGTTCACGGATGGTGCCGAGGACCTTGCCCTTCCAGTTCTCCAGCAGCCTGTCCCAGTTCGCGTAGTAGTAGCCGGCGCGGTCCAGGAACTGCTGTGCCCGGTCAGGGATCCGGCTTTCCGGCGCGGCCACCGGGCTCAGGTAGACGTAGCCCTGGTGGATGCGGAACATGACGCCGTACGCGGGCGGTACGACGAAGTGCCGGGTGTTGAACTGACCCAGGCACTTGAACGAGAGCTCGGGGATGACCGTCTCGAACGGCTTGACCACGGTGGGCCAGTGCTGGCTGTCACGGAACCAGAAGCGCTCCTCCTCGGCCGACCGCCGCCAGGGCTGGAAGAGCGTGTAGTACGGGTACAGCCGTTCCCACCCCTCCGCGTCCGCGGGGGAGGTCATCTCGTAGGGGCTCGGGAAGGCCGTGCGCGAGACCGTCATCTTGACGTGCTCCTTACCGGCTAACAGGCGGGCGATGCCGACACGCGGCTCGCAGGCGGGCGACGCCGACCCGGCGTGGACGAGTCTTTCGACTCTTTCGACGGCGGCCGAGCCGAGGGGGCATGTCGGCTACCTCCCAGGGCGAAGGAGGGTGTCGAGGATGCTGGAGACGCCGGCGCCGTGGCCGGCCCGGGCAGGTGTCCTCGGCCGACTGCTCCAGACCGTCTCGGGCCGGGTCTGGAGCAGTCGCACGGATGCGGCCGTATCCGTGGAGCCGTTCGGGTGCTTGTCGACGGCCCACTCGATGTCCTGCGGGCAGCCGTAGTGCCGCTCGGCGGTCTTGGCCAGGCGGGCGATCTCCACGAGCTCCCTCTGAGCCAGGCAGGGGACCTGCTGACGGCCCTCCTCGACCGCCCGCCGTGCGAGCCCGTGCCCGTCAGGGGAGGGAACCAGTTCCTGGTGCTTCGGCGACACCGTCGTCCGCACCGTGCTGAGCAGGACCTTGTCCACCAGGTAGGCGTCCGGGGTCACCTCGCCGGACACCATGAGCTGCCCCAGTCCCCAGACCGCCTCCACCCGTATCTTCGAGGGGTCGCCGTCAGCCGGGTTGACGGTCACGGCGGCGCCGGAGGCACGGGCATCGACCATCTGCTGCACTGCGACCGCCATGCGCAGCCCCCGCTGCGGCAGCCCCCGAGCCACGCGGTAGATGATGGCCCGGTCGGTCCACAGGCTCGCCCAGCAACGCCGGACGGCCTCGACCACGGCATCGGCACCCCGGATCCACAAAAACGTGTCGTACTGACCGGCGCAGCTCGCCTCGGTCAGGTCCTCCACTTCGGCGCTCGACCGGACGGCCACCGCGACATCGGGGCAGCCGACGGCCCGGCAGAACTCCTCGTACGCCGCCGTCACCGCCGACGCGACCGGTGAGGGCACGGGCTGGTCCATCACCGTGCGGCGGATCTCGGCGGCGCGCGCCGTCACGGCACCCGGATCGGCGACGAGCCCGGCAAGGGCTGCGTCGACGGCCCGGCGCAACCCGCCGCGGTCGAGCAGCGCCTCGAAGGCATCCATCGTCACCACGAACCCGGGCGGCACCGGAGCACCGGCCCGGGTCATCACGATGAGCGCGGCGCACTTGCCGCCGAGGCCGTTCGTCCCGACCTCGGCAGAGCTGTCGAACGCGAGGGTGTACGGAGAGCTCACGGGCCTCTCACTCCCTGCCACGGACGTCACCGCTTGGCCGCCGGGCCATTCCGTCCGTGCCCCGTTCCACGAAGGCACAGCCGGCCCCCTGAAGGTCAGCCTATGACGCCCAGTGCCCTCTTGCAGCGGGTCATGGCGCCCGGCGGGTGCCGCGGTGCGGCCGGCGTCGGAACTGCGGGCGGCGCTGCGACACCCTGCGTGACATCGCCGACCGGATACCCAGTGTCGCGCGTCAGCGCGTTGCGAGGTGGTGGGCGAAGGCCGCGACCAGGGAAGGGTCGTTGAAGGCGGTGATTCGGGCGATGCGGTCCGCGCGAAGGGTCAGGACCTGGATGCCGTACGGTTCGTACCGCCCACCGCCAGCGTGCTTGTGGACGACGAGGGCCGGCTGACCGTTGGCGCGGGTGGGGGTCAGCCGCCACAGGTGCGGGTGCAGGACGCGGGCGGAAAGGAAGCCGATGACGGCCCGACGGCCGGTGAACCAGGTCGGGGTCGGGGGCATCTCCAGCTCGACGTCGGCGCGCAGCAGGTGCACCAGTGCGTCGGGGTCGGCGCGGGTGAAGGCGTTGACGTAGTCGTCGAGGAGGCCGCGCCGGGTCTCCTGGTCCGGCTCGCCCAGGTCGTCGGCGACCGGTCCGGCATCGGCCAGGCGGGCCCGGGCGCGGCGGAGCGCGCTGTCCACGGCAGCGGTCGTGGTGTCCAGGATCTCGGCCACCTCGGCCGTCCGGAACCCGAGCACGTCGCGCAAGGTCAGCACGGCGCGCTGGCGGGCGGACAGGAACTGCAGTGCGGCGATGAACGCGAGGCGCACTCCCGTCCGCGTGGCCACGATCGCCGCGGGGTCGCCGGCGCCGAACCGTGCGTCCGGCGCCGGCTGGAGCCAGGGCACTGCCGGCTCGCGGCGAGCCACCGCCACACGGTGATCGTCCGACGGCGCGCCCAGCCCCGAGGGAAGAGGCCGCCGGGATCGCGTCTCCAAGGCCGTCAGGCAGGCCATGGTGGCGATCTTGTACAGCCACCGCCGCACCGAGGAACGGCCTTCGAAGCCGTCGAGCGCGCGCCACGCACGGAGATAGGTCTCCTGGACCAGGTCTTCGGCGTCGTGGATCGAGCCGAGGAGCCGGTAGCAGTGCGCGAGCAGTTCTGGCCGCAACTGCTCGGCCAGGGCGGTGAACTCGGCGCTGGACGGCCTCATGGGTTCTCCTCGGAGTGCGGCGGGACGACCGTAGGCGTGGATCAGTCGATCGGGTTCAGCCCGGCGCCGTCGACCCGGTACTCCGGACCGCTGTCCGGGGCCTCGGCGAGTTCGACCACAGCCTTGCCGATCTGTTCCAGGGTGAGGATCGGCTGCCTCCCTTCGACGAAGGTTTCACGGGCTACGCCGGCACGGGCGGCGTAGCCCGTGACCCCTGCGTCGCCCACCCCGCCGACCGGAGTCATGTTCGGCAGGAGTGTGACGAACCGGATGCCCAGCCCGGCCCGCTGCGACTCCTCGGCGCCGTACTGGCGCAGGTACCGGATGGCAGCCTTGGCACTGGCGTATCCGCCGCTGAGCGGGGAGCCGCCCAGCGCAGCTCCGCTGGACATCGAGAGCACGACGCTGCCGGGCTTCAGCGGCGCTCGCAGAGCAGCCCCGGTCCAGGCGAAGACGTGCCGCGTGTCGACCTCCCAATTGCGGCTGAAGGTCTCCCAGGTCTGCTCGTGCACCGGCGCCATGTGGGGCGTCGCCCCGGCGTTGAGCACGAGCAGACCGGGCCGGTGGGTACGGATCACCTCTTCGGCGAGGGCTTCGCCGACGGCATCGGCGGCGACGGGCGTGAACATCGGGCCGAGCTCGCCCCGTACGGCGTGCAGCTCCTGCCCGTCGCGGGCGATACCGATGACATGGGTACCACGGGCCACGAGCGCGGCGGCGATCGCGCGCCCGAAGCCGCGGCTCGCACCGGTGACGACGGCGGTCTGGAGGTGATCTGGCATCGGAGGCTCCACATGCTGGTCGGGTTCGGTCGCCAATCAAGACCAGCGGGAGGAGGGAAAACCGTCGCCCCGGCGGAAGAATCTTTCGACGGCGCGGACGGCTTGCCTCCCAGCCGCCCGTCCTCGAAGGCCCTGGTTCGTCCGCGCAGCAGGCTCTTGTTCGCGCAGGTCTGTCGCCGAGCAGGTTCCGGGGCTCACCCGCCCGTTCGGCCGGCGGACGGAACGGCTGCGATCGACGCTCCTCGGCTCCGTCACCGTCGGCGGAGAGCCACAGGGGACGTGACGAGAGGCTCCGTGCCGGCACGCGTGGGTCGTTCAGGAACAGATGATCCGCGGACGTGGAGCGCCGCCGCGTACTGTGTGGCGTTCTCGCCCGCCGCGGCACCGCCGAGGACGATCACGTCCCACTCCGACCGATCCGGATCCACCGCTGCCGTCCTGGGAACCGTCCGTTCGTCCTTGTGCCGAGCAGGGCCACCCGCGATGCGGTCAGGTGTCAGAGATCCAGGACGACGTCCTGCGCGGGTCTGCTGCAGCAGATGAGGATGTTGCCCTCGCCCGGCGGCTCGACCGGGTCCGGGGAGTAGTCCACGGTGCCGGACATCATGGCGAGCTCACAGGTGTGGCAGACGCCGGTGCGGCACGACCACTGGACCGGGACGTCGCATGCTTCCGCGAGTTCCAGCAGCGAGTTCTGGTCGTCGTTCCACGGGACGGTCAGTCCGCTGCGGGCGAAGGAGACGGAGGGCCCGGTGCCCGCGGCGCCTTCCGGCCGGTGCGGCGCCCTCGCCACGGGCGTGCCCTTGATCCCGGGAGTGAGGGAAGGGCCGCCGCCGAAGTTCTCGGTGTGCACGCGAGACGGCTGCAGGCCAGCCTTGACCAGCGCGTCGGTCATGCCGTCCATGAAGGCCGCCGGTCCGCAGACGTAGGCGTCGGCATCGGAGGGAAGGCCCAGAGCGAGGATCCGTTCGCTGGATATGCGGCCCGCTTCCGAGTAGTCCTTGCCCGGCTCGTCGGCGCCGTCGGGCCTGCTGTAGTAGATGACGGACCGTGCGTTGTCCAGAGTGGCCAGCAGATCCCGCACCTCCTGGGCGAAGGAGTGCTCGCGGCCGTTGCGGGCGGCATGCAGCCACCACACCTGCCTGCCGGTGGAGGCGTCTGCCAGTGCGTGCAGCATGGCCAGCACGGGAGTCGCCCCGATGCCGGCGGACACGAGAACGACCGGTGTGTCGCCGGGGGGGAGGTAGAACGTGCCGCGCGGTGCGGCGATTTCCAGGCTGTCGCCGGCCTGGACGTGGGTGCGCACATACGTGCTCGCCAGGCCATGGGGTTCCGCCTTTACGCTGATCCGGTACGTACCCGTGCCGGGCCGGCCCGACAGCGAGTAGCTGCGGATCAGGGGCGTCTCGTCGGCCGCGGTGCGCAGTTTCACCGTCAGGAACTGTCCCGGCAGCGCGGCGGGCAGGACGGAGCCGTCAGCCGCGGCCAGCCTCAGGGAGATCACGTCGTCGCTCTCGGGGTGAACGTCCGTGACCGTCAGAGGACGGAAGCCGCGCCATGCGGGGGGCGGCATACCGGCCACGGCGGTGAGGCCGGCGCTGCCGGACGAGGCGGTCGCGCCCTTGTCGGCCTGTTCGAGCAGGTCGCGCATCGAGCCCTGCCAGCCCGGACTGAGAGCCGGTATGCGCAGAGCACGGCGAACCTGGTCGGGGGTGTGACCGGAGAGGTAGAGGACCGAGTCGATCTCCTCGACGGTCATGGCCTCCGGGCCGGTGGAGACCTTGACGATCCGCTGCCCGGCCTCCACCTCGCCCTCTTCGATGACGCGCAGGTAGAAGCCGGGCCGATGGTGGGCCACCAGCAGCGCCGCCATGCGCGGTTCGGCCAGGCGCATGCCGACCCGGTAGCAGGTCACTCGCGGTTGCGAGACCTCCAAAAGGGCTCCGCCGACCCGGTACCGGTCGCCGATGCACACCTCGTCGTCGGCAAGCCCGTCGACCGTGAAGTTCTCCCCGAAGCTGCCCGGCGTCAGGTCGTCCCGGCCCAGTTTCTCGGACCAGAAGCGGTAGGAGTCGAGTTGGTAGACCAGCACGGCCCGCATTTCCCCGCCGTGACCGCCCAGGTCGCCCTGCCCGTCACCGTCGATGTTCAGCCGCCGCACCATCCGCGGCCCCGACACGGGCTGCTTGTGCACCCCCGTGTACACGGTCCTGCCGTGCCAGGAGACGTCCTTCGGCATCCCGACGTTGACTGAGATCAAAGTGGCCACCGCTCGCCCTCCTCGTCCACCCTCAGCCGGTCAGACGGCCGAGGAATCCGTGGATGTAACCGCTTATGGCATCCAGGTGCGTCTCCAGGGCGAAATGACCGGCTGGGAGCAGATGGACTTCGGCATCGGGCAGATCGTGCGAGAAGGCGTGAGCGCCGTCCGGCCCGAAGATCTCGTCGCGCTCACCCCAGACGGCCAGCAGTGGCACCTGGCTGGCACGGAAGTACTCGTGGAGCTGCGGGTAACCCCCGATGTTCGTCGGGTAGTCCCGGAAGAGCGCCAGCTGCACCTGGTCGTTGCCCGGCCTGTCCAGCAAGGTCTGGTCGTGCAGCCAGTTGTCCGGGCTGACCAGGCTCGGGTCCTCGGCCCCGTTCTCGTACTGCCAGCGCGTGGTCTCGGCGCTGAACTTCGCCCGCGCGCCGGGTTCGGTGTCGGGACCGGGTGACGTCGCGTAGGAAAACAGATCGTCCCAGAAGGGTTTGGCGAAGCCTTCCATGTAGGCGTTGCCGCTCTGCGAGATGATGGCGGTCACCTCGAAAGCAGGATTCAAGGCGAGGCGCCAGCCGATGGGCGCACCGTAGTCATGTACATAGACCGAGAAACGGCTGATCCCCAGTTTCTCCAGCAATCCCGCAGTGACGGCCGCCAAATGATCAAATGTGTAGGTGAACTCACCGGCTTGGGGCATGGACGAGTGCCCGTATCCGACATGATCGGTGGCGATCACGTGATAGCGGTCGGCGAGGGCGGGAACGAGGTGTCGAAACATGTGCGAACTGCTCGGGAATCCATGCAGAAGCAGAACTGTCGGGGCTTCCTCGGGGCCGGCCTCACGATAGAACACCTGCTGGGCGTCGACGGTCGCGGTCCGATGATGCGTAGGGAGCACAATGGCCTCCGGCGGTCACCCCGAGCGACGATGAACTACTTGGTGGTACATGTGGCAGCGCGACGCCAGGGAGAAATGCTGAATCTGAATTCAACTTATGCTCCCCCGGCCGCATTGTTCGATTTCACACTAGACCTGGCCGCCGACGGGAGCCACCTTCGCACTGGCGGTCTTCCTGGACGGGGCGCAGCCTGCGATGAATGGGCCACGTGGCCGCCGACGTCGGTATGCGCAGCCCCCTGTGATCCGACGGGGCGGCGGAGGTGGGTGACGTCGGGGTCCGTGTCGGGAAACCCGCGGGCTATCGGGAGTTCGCCGACGGTCCGTTCCTGACCGCCACCATTCGCTCCGCACGGCGCTCGGCACCAACTGGGGTGCCGCCCTGGGGAGTTCGACCTACCTCTCGCATGGAAGGTTCTCGATCATGACAACACGTGAGGTGGTGGAGCGGTTCTTCGGACTGTTGGTCGACGGCGAACACGCGGTCATGCTGGGGCAGTTCACGCGCGTGGCCAAGAGCACCGGCCGAACCTACGACATGCCTGTCGCCATGCACTTCCGCGTGGAAGGCGACCGGATTGTCCAACTCCATCTCTATGAGGACACGCTCAAGGTGTTCCAGGCATACACCGACTGACGCCTTCGGCTGCAATGGCGGACTCGCCCGCCGCCTTGTCCCCCTCAGTCCGGGAACGGCTCCTGGCTCGCCCAACTGACGATCACTTCGCAGGGCGAGGGTCCCTCGGCGGGCTTGCGGCCACCCCTGGGGCGTCGGACGCAGCCGTCCGGCAGCGGGATCCCCACCTGCCCGCGGCTTCACCGCCGTGCTTCCAGGGGCGCGCCTGGCGCTTGTCAGGCTTCCGGGGCGGCGATGAAGCGTTCCAGCAGGGTGCACAGCAGGTCCTGGTCGCCCTCGTCCATGTGGCCGAGGAGCCGTGCGGCCACGTCGTCGGCGACGGCAGACGCCTTGGCGAACAACGCCGTGCCCTGTGCGGTGATCTCGACGGCGTAGGCGCGGCGGTCGGTGGGTGAGGGGCGGCGTACGGCCAGGCCGCGGGTCTCCAGATCGTCGACGGTGCGCACCATCGAGGACTTGTCGCTGCCGGTGAGGTCGATGAGCCGGCGCTGGCTGAGCGGTCCGTGCAGCTCCAGGTTGAGCAGGACGCCGTAGTGGCGGCCCTCGATGCCCAGGGGGCGCAGGGCGTCGGCGAAGGTCTGGGCGGCGCGCCGCTGGGCGCGGCGGAGCAGCGGACCGACGCGGACGCGGCCGGTGCCGGGTGGGCGCGGGGTGGAGTCGGGCGTGTTCATCGGCATCAGCATAGGGCAAGGTGAGATTGGTTCCGATAAGATGGTTCCATGTGGCACTATCTCAAGCATGCCTAAGTCGATTGCGTCCGCCTCGCCCCCGGTCCAGGCGCCGCCTCCACCCGCGAACGACGCACGTCCTCCGGTGCGGCGCTGGGCCCTGTTGCTCTTCCGGACGGTCGTGACCTGCGAGGCCGTCCTCGCTCTGGGGCAGGCGGTCCTCGCCGGAAGCTTCCTGTCCGGTCACTACGCGGCCCTCGACCTGCACGCGCTCAACGCCTCCGCCACCGGGCTCACCGCCGTGGCGCAGACCGCGGCCGCGCTGCTGCTGTGGCGGCCCGGCGGCGGACCAGGCTGGCCGGCCCTGGCCTCCGTCGCGCTCTTCGGCGCGGAGGCCGGGCAGATAGCCATGGGGTACGGGCGCGTGCTCGCCGTCCATGTCCCGCTGGGCGTGGCGATCATCGCCTGCACGTTCCTGATGCTGGTCCGCGCATGGCGCCCGGCGGCCGCATGGACCCCGTCCTCCCGTACCGAGGGCGCCGGGCGTAGCGAGGACTCTGCCGCCGAGGAGGGATCCGCGTGACCGGCGGCATCACCAGGCGCCGGCTCCTCGCAGCGGCGGCCGTGGGCGGCGGCGCGCTCACCGCGGGCGGTTGGGCCGTGGCGGGAGGGGCGCTGACGTACGGTCAGCCGGGGCTGCTGCTGCGCAGCCGGGCCCCGCTGCCGAGGCCGTACGAGGTGCCGCTGCCCGTGCCGTCCGTGCTCGCACCGGTCAGCACGGGCGCCGCGGCGGACGTGTACGAGATCACCCAGCGGCCGGCGCGGCTGAGGATCCTGCCCGGTCTGGAGACCGACGCCTGGACCTATGACGGGACGTTCCCGGGACCGACCATCGTGTCCCGTTCCGGACGCCGGACGGTGGTGCGGCACCGCAACGAGCTGCCCCGTCCGACCGTGGTCCACCTGCACGGCGGGCACACCCCGTACGGCAGCGACGGCTACCCGACCGCGTTGATCCTGCCTCACCACAGCACGGCAGGCACGGACGGGATGCCGGGCATGCCCGGAGCCGGCGGCGCGCAGGACACCGCCTCCGGGCAGCGGACGTACACGTACCCGATGGAGCAGCGGGCCGCGACCCTCTGGTACCACGACCACCGCATGGGCTTCACCGGACCGAACGTCTGGCACGGGCTCGCCGGATTCCATCTGGTCCACGACGACGAGGAGGAGGCCCTGCCCCTGCCTGCCGGGGAGCGCGACGTCCCGCTGCTGATCGCCGACCGTTCCTTCGCTGCCGACGGCTCCTTCCAGTACCCGGCGCTCGATGCCGGACAGCGCACGGCGGGCGTCACCGACCCGTACATGGACGGTGTCCTGGGCGATGTCATCCTGGTCAACGGGGCACCCTGGCCGGTGCTCGAAACCCAGCGCCTGCGCTACCGGCTGCGGCTGCTCAACGGCTCCAACGCCCGCCGCTACCGCCTGGCGCTCGACCCCGCGCCGCCGGGCGGCGGCGCTCTGGTGCAGACAGGCGGGGACGGGGGCCTACTGGAGCGGCCGCTCGCGCACGACGCCCTGGACATCGCCCCAGGCGAACGCTTCGACGTGGTCGTCGACTTCGCCCGCTACCGGCCCGGCGCCCGGGTGCGGCTGGTCAACCGCCTGGGCAGCGGCGGCACGGCGGTCGTCATGCGGTTCGACGTCTCCGGTGCCCGGCCTCCGGCCGACGACTCCCGTGTACCGGACCGGCTCTCGGCGATCCCCACGCCACGGGCCGAGCAGGCCGCGGCGACCCGTACCTTCCACTTCCAGCGGCGGGGCGGATCAGGATGGACCATCAACGGCCGTCCCTACGAGCCCGGCAGGCCACTGGCGGCCGTCCGCCTCGGCACCACCGAGGTATGGCGGTTCGTCACCGACTTCCACCACCCCGTGCACCTGCACCTGAACCACTTCCAGGTGACCGCTCGCAACGGCAGGTCGCCCGGACCGTACGACGCGGGCTGGAAGGACACCGTGGATCTGCGTCCCGCCGAGTCCGTGGAGATCGTCACGCGCTTCACCGACTATCCGGGGCGGTTTCTGCTGCACTGCCACAACCTCGAGCACGAGGACATGGCGATGATGGCCGACTTCGTCACGGAGTGAACCAGAGGAGCTCGCGCCGATCACGCAGCTCCGCAACCACCCGGCCGACCACTGACCTTGGTGTCTGCTGACTTCGGTTCGGCAGGGTGATGCTGGGTCATCGAGGGTCAGTCCGGTGCCCCTCATGAAGCCGTCGAGGGTGGCGGGCGGGCACCATGAAGTGCCGCTCGCCCATGCGGCGGTGGGCAACGCACGAGGCTCCCGTGCCGTTGGGCGATGAGGGGGCGGCCGCGTCCCTCGTGCCGGCAGCCTCGCCAGGACCCCCGTTACCCGCGGCGCGGCAAGTCGGCCGTCGGCCAGATCTTCCGAGACGGGAACATGGCCGATGCCGCAGGCCACGTCGCCGATGAAGCGGCGTGGGCGGGCGCTGTCAGCCGAGTCGGCTCACCTGGCCCGAGGCGGCCAGTGCTCCCGTGCCCTGGCCGCACTGAAACCGATGGAGGCGGTGAGCAGGGCCTGAACCACGGCGATCAGGGCGGTCAGCGTCCAGAGCCATTCGGGATTGGCGGGCGGCGGGCCGGCACTGACGCCGTACCTGCCCCGGGGATCGATGGTGACGGTGATGTGGTCACCGACAGCGAGGTCCCCCGCGCCGATGGCGCCGAGCGGGTGGTGGGAGGCATCCGCCAGGACCGCTTCCGTTCCGGCGTCGAACGGGCCGGCGCTGGCCTGCAGAGCCGTCACGACCGCTCGGACGGGTCGGCCACGCTCGTGCAACGCGTGGTCCTCCAGGGCGATCCACCCCACGAACATGGTCACAGCGACGCAGATGGCCACCGCGATCTCCTGTACATGGACGCTCTCCTCCGGGTTCTCCGTCCGGAAGTCGTACAGGACGAACGCCAACCCGATCAGACCCCCGCCCAGCACCATCCCGACGAAGCCCATGACGAACGTGTTCCGCCATCCGACGGGCGTCAGCGACGCACCGTAGACGAGGCCGAGCGCAATCGCCGTCAGCATCGCGCTCGCCGGCACCGCGAGTGCCGCCCACGAAAACCGCACGAGCCATCTCCGCTCGGTAGTGCTCACCGGTTCCTCCCCACCTCTGTTCCGGTGTGATGCCCACCCCTTGGTGTGGTGATCGCTCCGCGAAGCCGCACAAGTCCTGGCCCGGAGCGTTCCGCACGGGACTTACCTGTCGTCGGCGTTCAGATCAGGTGGTGGCCGCAGGCCGAGCTTCTCCAGCATCTGCAGCTTCTGCGCCAGGTCGATGCGGTGCTCGGCGATCACGGGGGCAGGCGGCTTCTCGGCGAGCAGACGGGCCACCCCGTGGAGGAGGACCTGGGGGCGGTGATGCCCTGCCTTCGGTTCGACCACCCGGCGAGCGGGGAGCCCGGTCAGATCCGTCAGATGGTCCTCCGCTCCGGGCGGGTGCGGGCCGGTCAGCAGCAGCCCGCCGGCGGTCGCCTGCCGGACGGTCTCCGGCGGCGCTTCACACAACACCTGCTGCACGAGGCCCACCACCGGCTGATAGGCAGGGGTTACGACGGCGCGCAGTTCGGCCGGCGACAAGGTGACCTTGCCCGGCGGCGCAGGGAAGACACGATCCTCGGTGATCATCACCCCTAGGACGGGCCCGGGGGTGGGCACCGTGGGCGATGGCGCGAACGCACCGCCGTGAACGACCGCGGCCCACGCCTCCTCCAGGCCGGCATCGAGCCGGTGCTCGCCCTGCAGATGCTCCACCACCGCCTGGGCCAGACCTCGCGTGCCACCGGCCGCCAGACCACCGGCGATCGCCTCGCGCCCGGCGACGACAGCGACCGAGGTGCGTAGCCCGTCCTGGTGCACCACGACACACGCGGCCGGCTCCGGGTCCTGGCCGGCACCGGCCAGGGCGGCCACTGTCTCGTCCACCACCGTGACCACCGCCGCCGGCCACAGCTCCTGGACCTTGTCCACGGCCAGCTCCACCCCCGGGTGTGCACCGGCTCCGGGTGCCACGAGGACCACCGACCCGATCGGCGCCGACAGCCACGCCCGCTCCGTCATACCGGCCAGGACCTGCGCCGCAAGCGACGCATCCGCCCCCGGGCCCGGATTCCAGGCCAGCTCCAACACCACTTGCGAGTAACGGGCGTCGCGTCCCGTCACCTGCACTCGTATCTCGTCCAGAGCCCACCAGAGCACGCCGCCACCCCGCACCGTTTTCCTGTGCGGCGATCTTAGATGACAGAGAAGGAAC
This sequence comes from Streptomyces sp. NPDC104761, assembly GCF_055583445.1. Taxonomy (NCBI): domain Bacteria; kingdom Bacillati; phylum Actinomycetota; class Actinomycetes; order Kitasatosporales; family Streptomycetaceae; genus Streptomyces; species Streptomyces sp. NPDC104761. The sequence goes on from NZ_JBVJNZ010000014.1 coordinate 116,611, forward strand.
AGTAGGGCGCGACGGGCTTCGGTGCCTGCGGCACGCCTGGGTGGGGACCGGCGCCTGAGCATTGGCGGTGCCCGTGGCGCGTAGGGGGTGAACAGGCACTGGCGTTGACGCGTACCCCTTGTCGTACGCCTGCCCGTCGGCCGCGGGCTGGACCACCCGGAAACGGAGACGCAACGTGCCACAGCAGCCACTAGTCCAGCACACCGGGCGCCTGATGCGCGGCGCGACCCTGGCCGCGACCTTGGCGGTCGTCCCGCTGACCGCGGCCTGCAGTGGCGGTGGCGACGACGGGGACCAGAAGCGCAGGCAGTCGAAGGTCTCCGTGTCGGACGCCCCTGCGAACGGGGTCGTGGCTCCGGCCAAGGTCGAGGTGATCGCCGGCTTGATCGACTGCAAGCCCAAGATCCGCATCGAGGCCACGGAACTGCGCCAGGGCCTGTGCCACACCAAGGAGGTCGACTACCTCATCACCACGTTCCCCACCGACGAGCTCAAGGAGACCTGGCTGGACTCCGCCTCCGGGTACGGCGGCAAGTACCTGGTCGGCAACCGCTGGATCGTCAGCGCCCAGCCGCAGATGCTGGCCGGGTTCCGTGACAAGCTCGGCGGCACGATCCGGGAACTGCGCGGGTTCGGCGCGGCGGCGGAGCCCAGCGCGTCGTAGCGCAAGGCCCCTCACATCGGGAAGGCTCGACGTTCGCTTGCCGACTCGAATGCGGCCGACGGGGCACCGGGGGGGCGGGGTTCGGGGCATCAGTTGGGTTCCGGGGTTCCCGGCGCCGGTTGTTGCGGGTCCGTCAGCCGGCGCCACCGGTGCCGCCCGTGCCGCCGCGGCCGCCGCTCGTGCAGCCGAGCCCCAGGCAGATCCCGCCGATGCCGCCGGTGCCGCCGCGGCCGCCGTCGCCGGTGCCCACGGCGGCTCCGCCCGTGCCGCCCGTGCCGCCGTTGGCGCTGCCGCTGCAGATCCCGGCGCAGATACCGCCCGCGCCGCCGATCCCGCCCTCACGTCCGGGCGCACCGGCCGTACCCGTGCCGCCGTTGGCGCTTCCGTTGCACAGTCCGGCGCAGATCCCCCCGCCCTGGCCGCCGCTGCTGCCGTTGACGGTGGCGTTGCAGTTGCCCGCGCAGACCCGGTCGCCGATGCGCACACTGCCGTCGGCCGCCCGGACCGCGCCGAACTGGATGCGGCCGCTGCCCGGGCCGGCGCTGTCGGCGGGCAGCTGCCGAGCGGCCGCGACGGACGTCCGGCTCTGCGGTGCCGGCGCCGCCATTGCGGCAGGGGCCAGCGCGCCGGCCGCGACACCGGCGGCGAGGGCGGCCGAGGCCGTGAGTCCGAGACGGGCCTTCCAAGAACACGTACGCATGGCATTCCTCATTTCGAATTGCCGGATTGCCGGATTTCCGCATTTCCGGATGTCCAAGGGGGCGGGGGGGGGGGGGGAGGGGGGGGGGGGGGGGGGGGGTGGGGAGGGGGGGGGGGGGGGGGGAGGAGGGAGGGGGGGGGGGGGGGGGTCTCTCTCGGGGCGGTTTTTTCCCGG